>JAVKFY010000009.1:0-172052 GCA_040223615.1 Alphaproteobacteria bacterium | reverse complement strand
GTATTGGAGAACAATCGGTTGTGCCGTCCCACGGTTAGCGTGGACGGCACTTCCATAGAAGCCTCGTCATTCCTGCGAAGGCAGGAATCCAGACCGGCCGCTGTGGCGGTTTCACGCGGAGCTTGCCGATGCGGGTTCGCGGAACCCGCCAAGGCGACCTTTAGGTCGCTTTGCTCGGCAAGGGAGACGCGGAGCGCCGATCCGAGCAGCTCCGCGTTCTCCGCGGCTCCGCGTGCCCATATCAACGTTGCCTGGATGCCAGCCTGCGCTGGCATGACGCTTGTTGTTGGTCCCGCCAGAGCTTAACCGGACAGCCGTGGATCAAGTCCGGCCCTCTCTGAATAGCCGTCAGACCTCGATCCGGTAGAACCGTGCGGCGTTGCCGGCGAAGAGCTTTTCGCGGTCGGCTTGCGGCAGATCGGCGGTGGCGCGTTTGAAGTTGACGTAGAGGTAGTCCCACGAGCCGAACAACCCGTCGACCGGGAAGTTCGAGGCGAACATGCAGCGGTCCGTGCCGAACAGGTCGATCACCTCGCGGATCAGCGGCGCGTTGGCCTCGAAGGTCCAGGGCTGGCCGACGACGGTGAGGCCGGAGAGCTTTACGTAGACATTTCCGCACGCCGCCAGCAGCGTCATGCCACGGCGCCATTCGGCGAGAGAATCCGCGTCGCGATGCAGCGGATAGCCGGTGTGGTTCAGCACGATCCGCATCGTCGGGTGCACGCGGCAGACCTCGGCCGCTTCCGCCAGGTGCCACCACGGCACCCGCAGGTCCCATGACAGGTCGTGCTTCTCCAGCAGCGCCAGTCCGTCGATCCACTTCGGGTCCTGCAGGCTGCGCTTCTCGCCGCGCACCGAGCCCTTCGGCTCGGCGGCAATCACCGGCTTGGTCCGGATACCGCGCACCAGGGGATATTCCTTGTGCGCCGCCAGGATGTCATCCGAGTTTGGCTCGTCGATCCACGCATGCGCCACGATGGCGTTCGGCATGCCGTGCTCGGCCGCGACCTTGGTCAGCCAGGCGGTCTCGGCGACCTGCTGGGTGCGATCGCACTCGGCTTCGATGTGCACCGTGGCGACGACATTGTGCAGCGCCGAGTCGCGCCGGTACTCCTCCGGCAGGTAGGGCCGCCAGATCGACGAGGTGTCGCCCAGGTGGTGCTGCGAGCCCACCTTGCCATGCCACGGATAGCGGATACCGCTGGCGGCGCCGTCCCACAGATGATGATGGGCATCGACGACCGGTAGCGGATCGAACGGGACGCGTTGTTGAGCTTTCGGTTCAGCCAAGCGCGCGCAGGTCCTCCAGGGTCTTCTCCGGCTCCGGCCGGAAGCGGTAGTCGACGTCGACGTCCGCCGCCCGGATGATACCCGAACGGTCGACCACGAAGCGACCCGGCACCGGCAGGGTCCAGCTCGCCTCGCCATTGTAGGCCGGCAGGTCGATCTTCATCGCCGCGTAGGCGCTGCGCAGCGGCTCCTCCACGGTGAAGCGCAGGCCGAGCTCGGCGGCGTAGTCGTTGACCCGGTCGGTCAGCATGTGAAAGGCCAGTTCGTGCTTGGAGCGCAGCGTCCGGTTGTGTTCCGGCAGTTGCGGCGTCAGCGCGACCAGTGTGGCACCCAGTTTCTCGATCTCACCCAAGACTGCCTGTAAAGCATACAGCTCTAGATTGCAGTAGGGTCACCACACGCCGCGAAAGATGGTCAGGACCAGCGGCCCCTTGGCCAGCAGGTCGTCCGACCGCACCGTCTCGCCGGCCGCGTTGGGCAGCGCGAAGGCCGGGAAGGCGTCGCCGATCTGCTTCGCCTGGTCCAGGATGCCGCTGTCGCGCAGCGCCCCCGTCGCGGCCTCCATGATCGCCTTTCGCTCCGGCGGTATGCGGCCGGCCGAGGCCTCCCGCTGCTTCGCCAATCTCTCGGCAAGGCTCATTTTGGACTCCTTGTTCCAGTTTCAAGAATCCTAGTCGGCCGCGCAAAGGCTGCCAAGGCGATGCGGATCACGCCGATGCGCGCCGGTCGAAGCCGGGCGGAGTGTCGAGTTCCGGCCGCTCGGCCAGCATCCTCGCCCAGGCGGCGCGCCCGATCCGGTCGGCTTCGGCGACCAGCGCCGGCTCGTCCATCGTCAGCACCGCGCCGTCGCGCATCAGCCAGCGCCCGTCGACCATCACCGCGCGCACGTCGCGGCCCTGGGCCTGGTGCACGAAGCTGGAGACGACGCGCATCAGCGGCACCAGGTGCGCCTGGCGCAGTTCGACCACGATCAGGTCGGCGCGGTTGCCAGGCACCAGGCTGCCGCCGTCATCGACGCCCAGCGCCTTGTAGCCATTCGCGGTCGTCCAGCGCAGGGCGGTCTCCGGCGTTGGCAGACGGCCGTCCTGGCGCCGGATGCGTTCCATGAACAGGCCGGTGCGCATCACCTCGACCATGTCCTCGGCCATGTTGTCGCTGCCCATGGCGATGTTGGCGCCGGCGCGTTCCAGCTCGTCGATATTCGGTGACAGGCCGCGCCGGGCCGCGATCGCCGAGTTGAAGGCGACGTGCGCGCCGGCCTTGCCGAACAGCTCCTCTTCCACCGGCGCCATGCAGCGGCAGTGCGCCGCGACCAGCCGATCCGACAGGAAGCCGACCTCGGCCAGGTATTCGGTCGGCAGCTTGCCGCGCTGGCCGCGCACCGCCTCGACCTCGCCCCAGATCTGGTTCAGGTGGATGGTCGCCAGCGTGTCCAGCTCGTCCTGCAGCGCACGAAGCTCTTTCAATAGGTCGGGCGAGCACATATCCGGCGCCCAGGCCGACACGCCGACCTGGATTCGGCCATCCTCGGCGCCGTTCCAGTCGGCGTGCAGACGCCGGATGCGTTCGATGCCGGCGGCGCCCGTGGCGGCGTCGACCTCGAAGTCGCCGGGCAGGCCGATATTGGCATTGGCGCGGTCGTGCGCCCGCTCGGTCAAGGTGATGCGCAGGCCGGTGGCGGCCATCGCTTCGGCATAGTCGGCGATGTGGTGGCTGTCCTCCAGCACCGCCGTGGTGCCGCAGCGGATCGCCTCCAGCGCGCCGAGCTGGCACATCACGCGGCGCTCGTCGGCGTTGAGCGGCGGCAGCGGCAGGCCGGCGAGGCCACCGGTGAAGGGTGGCTTGTGCGGCGGCGACAGGTCCTCGTAGACGCCGCGCGCGATGGTCATGTCGAAATGCGTGTGCACGTTGGCGAGGCCGGGCATCACCGCCTGGCCGGTGCCGTCGACGCGCTCGGCATCGGGATATTTCGCCAGCAGGTCGGCCGTCGCGCCGATGTCGGCGATCCGCGTGCCGTCGATGGCGACCGCGGCGTCGAACAGCACCCGATCCTCGGCATCGACCGTGACGATCGTGGCATTGTGAATCAAGAACATGGCCAGTCCTTCAGACATTCTGTTAAGCGTAACGCGGCATTCACCAATTCGCCCGATAGTTTACGCCATGGACGGATTGCAACCGACAGGGGCGACAAGCTTGCTCCAGGATACAGAATTCGATCTGCTGTGCATCGGCAGCGGACCGGCAGGTCAACGCGCCGCCGTCCAGGCCGCCAAGTTGCGCAAGCGTGTCGCCATGGTCGAGCGCGACGTCGACATCGGCGGCGTCTGCCTGCACACCGGCACGATTCCGTCGAAGACATTTCGCGAGGCCGTGCTGACCTTCGCCGGCGGCTCGCACCACGCCATGAACGGGCATGCCAATGGCGGTGTCTATGACGGCTTCGTGCGCCCCACCGCGTTGAAGCTGCTGTCCCGGGTCAGCGCCATCGTACATTCCGAGGCCCGTGTGCAGCAGGACCAGCTGCGCCGCAACGGCGTCGACGTGATCCCGGGCAGCGCCAGCTTCTCCGGACCGAACAGCGTGATCGTGCAGTCGTCGTCCGGCCGCCGCGAGGTCCGCGCCACCAACATGCTGATCGCCGTCGGCACCCGGCCGCAACGCGGCACCGAGGTTGTCGCCGACCAGCCGACGGTGATCACCAGCGACGACATCCTGAGCCTGACCGAGCTGCCGCGCTCGATGATCGTCATCGGCGCCGGCGTGATCGGCATCGAGTATGCCTCGATGTTCGCGCGCCTGGGCGTGAAGGTGACGGTGATCGACGGCCGCAGCCGGCCACTGGAGTTCCTCGACGGCGAGATCGTCGACGAGATGATCCACCAGCTCCGTAACCAAATGGTGACCTTCCGCCTGGGCGAGGTGGTCGAGCGTATCGAGCATCGCGACGGTCCGCCGCAGCAGGCGCTGGTGTTCCTGGAGTCCGGCAAGCGCATGGTCGCCGACCTGGTGCTGGCCTGCACCGGCCGGGTCGGGGCGTCGGATTCGCTGAACCTGCCGCGCGCCGGCCTGAACGCCGACGAGCGCGGCCGCATCAAGGTCGATGAGCATTTCCGCTCCGAAGTGCCGCACATCTTCGCCGCCGGCGACATCATCGGCTATCCCAGCCTGGCCGCGACCTCGTCCGAGCAGGGCCGGCTGGCGGCCTGCCATGCCTTCGGCGTCGAGGCCGAGCCGATGTCCTCGCATTTCCCGATCGGTATCTATGCGATCCCGGAAATCTCCATGGCCGGCGAGACCGAGCAGGTGCTGACCAAGGCTCGGGTGCCGTACGAGACCGGCCTGGCGCGCTATCGCGAGATCGCGCGCGGCCAGATCCTGGGCGACGATTCCGGCATGCTGAAGCTGATCTTCCACGCCGAGAACCGCAAGCTGCTCGGCGTCCACGTAATCGGTACCGGCGCGACCGAACTGGTGCACATCGGCCAGGCCGTGCTCGGCCTCGGCGGTGGCGTGGAGTACTTCATGAATACGGTGTTCAACTACCCGACGCTGGCCGAGTGCTACAAGGTCGCCGCCCTCGACGCCTACAACAAGCTGACGCTGTAGCAGGCGCCGAAGCGGGGGTCAGCTCGCGACGAGCTTCATCAACTCGGTGGCGCAGGCGTCCGCGACCTGCGAGTCAGGCTTTTCGCTGCCCGGCATCGTCGCCCAGCCCTTTTCCTCGATCCAGTCGCCGCGGGTCCAGTTCGACCGGCCCTGAAGCGTGGCCAGCAGCGCCGGCTTCTCGCTTTCCATCTGGTACTTGGCGACGCAGATCGGGGTCAGCGAGGCGATCACGGCCTTGGATGATTGCGACGCCGCCATCTGCGCCGCGGTGCTGCTGGTCACGACCCAGCCGGCGCTGAACGCCACGATGGCGAGCGCGGCGCCGCCGACGGCCGCGCCCCAAAGGGCGGGCTTCGTCCACACGGGGAATTGCATGTTTTCTGCCAGTTCTGATTTGCGCGGGGGATGATTCCCCAGGCCCGACACTTGGTTGGCTGAATAGAGCGAAAGAAAATCGGATCAGCGGGTATCGAGCTCGGCGAGTATTATGGCAGGTAAACGAAAATATTGATATGTAAAATACTTCCCATCTCGAAATATTGGTGTTGCTCGGTGATTCCATTGGTGAATTCTTGATTTCAAACGCTAAACGAGTTTGAACGAGTTTTTTTGAGATTTACTAGCCAAATCGAGCGAATTCAGAGTTCCGCCGGCAGTTGCCGGGCGCCGCGCTGGCTGTCGCTGGCCATGACATGGCGCCCTGTCCGCAGGGAGATTGGATGGCCGTCTTTCGTGTCGTCGGAGCGACACGATTGCTGCGTTCAGGCGACGGCCGCGATCTGTGGCGCCAGGTTGTCGAGCCAGGGCATGACCTTCTCCTCCGCCCGGGGCGAATAGATCACCACCCGCTCGATGCCCATGTCGCGGTAGCGCTTGAGGATGTCGGGGTCGCGGACGTCGAACGCGAAGATGTCCACTTCGATCGACTCGGGATCGCGCCCGGCGGCCTTGGCCTTCTCCTTCAGGTCGGCAATCGCCGGCGGCAGGTCGTCGAGCAGGATGTCGATCGGGAACCAGCCGTCGCAATATTCGACGACCCGCTTGCGGCCATTCTCGGTGGCGCCGCCGAACAGGATGCGCGGATGGGGGCTCTGCACCGGCTTGGGGAAGGAGATGGCGCGGTCGAAGTTGACGAACTCGCCGTGAAAGCTGGCTTCCTCGTTGGTCCACAGCTCCTTCATCGCCTGCACCCGCTCGCGCAGCACCTTCCAGCGGTCCTTGAAGGCGACGCCGTGGTCCTCGCACTCCTCCGCGTTCCAGCCGCCGCCGATGCCGAGGATGAAGCGGCCGCCGGACAGGTAGTCCAGCGTCCCGATGGTCTTGGCGAGAACGATCGGGTCGTGCTGCGGGATCAGGCTGACGGCGGTGCCGATCCGCAGGTCCTTGGTCGCCGACGCGGCGGCCATCAGCGACACGAACGGGTCGGCCATGTGGTAGTAGGGCCGCGGCAGGTCACCGCCGCCGGGGTAGGGTGTCTTGCGTTCCGCCGGGATGTGGGTGTGCTCTCCGACCCAGAGCGACTCGAACCCGCGTTCCTCCAGCGCCCGCGCCAGAGTGTCCGGGCGGATGCCATACTCGGTGTTGTAGCTGAATACGCCGAGCTTCATGTCGCGTCGTCTCCCGATCCATCGTTGCCGACGGCGCCGTCGCGGCGCAGCGTGGCGATCTTGTCGTCATCGTAGCCCAGCTCGCGCAGGATGTGCGTCCCGTCCGCGCCCAGGTCTGGCGCCGGCCGATGGATCTGCGCCGGCGTGTCCGACAGCTTCACCGGAAAGCCGGTCATCCGCACCGAGCCATGGCCCGGATGGTCGACGTCGATCACCATCTCCTGCGCCAGGATCTGCGGGTCGGCGAACACACCGGCCATGTCCATGACCTTGCCGCACGGCACGCCGGCCTGGTTCAGGATCGCGATCCATTCGTCGACCGATCGATCGGTCGTGATGGCTTCGACGAGTGCGTTCAGGGCCGCCCGGTTCGCCATCCGCGCGGCGTTGTCGGCGTAGTCGGGCTGGTCCAGCAGTGCCTCCAGGCCAAGCGCGGCGAGAAACTTGCGCACCATGGTCTCGGTCGACGGCGCCACCGCGATCTCACCGTCCGACGCCTTGAACAGCCCGTATGGCGCGACGATCGGGTGGTCGTTGCCGGTTTTTGCCGGCGGCGCGCCTTGCGCGAAGTAGCCGGCGCTGGCGTAGCTGAACAGGCTGACCAGGCCGTTGGTCAGGCTGGTCTCCACCGCCTGGCCGTGGCCCAGGTGATGCCGGCCGCTCAGTGCCGCCAGCGTGCCGATGCAGGCGTACATTCCGGCCAGCATGTCCGACAGCGGCAGGCCGGAGCGCAGCGGCGGCCGACCCGGCTCGCCCTGCAGGCTCATGAACCCGCTCATCGCCTGGGCGATGAAGTCGAACGCTGGCCTGTCGACATAGGGACCGGTGCTGCCGAAGCCGTTGATCGAGGTCACCACCAGGCGCGGGTTGATCTCGTCCAGCCTTTCCTTGGTGAAGCCCATCTTCGCCAGCACGCCCGGCCGGTAATTCTCCAGCAGCACGTCGGCGTCGGCCAACAGGTCGACAAGCACCGCCTTGCCCTGCTCCTGGTACAGATCGAGCACGATGGAGCGTTTGTTGCGGTTGATCTGCGCGTAGTACCAGCTGAAGCCCTCGCGGCCGGCGCCTTGCATGCGCAGCGGGTCGCCGGCGGGCGGCTCGACCTTGATGACATGCGCGCCCATGTCGCCCAGCAGCGCCGAACAGAACGGCCCGGCGAGCATGCGAGACAGGTCGATGACGGTGATATCGGAAAGCGGCATGGCGCCAAGCGTGGACGGCGCCGCGACCCCTGGCAAGGGTCGCGGCGCCGTCGGCTCAGCCGCGCCGGCGCCGGTCCATCAACTGGTCCAGCGCCTGCTTCTGGTCGTCGTCCAGCGTGGCATAGAAGCCGTCGAAGGCCGGGCGGACCTGCTTGACGATGTCGAGGCCGGTGCCGAGCAACGTTTCGACCGCCGCCAGCCGCGCCGGGGCCGACGCGCCGATGCCGTCGCCGAGTTCGGCGCAGGCCGCGTCGATGCGTGTGTTGGCGCCGCGCAGGCTCTGCGCCAGCCCGTCCCAGGCCGGCCGCTGGTTGTCGTCGAGCCTCAGGAAGCTGTCGGCGAAGCCCAGCATGTCGTCCAGCCGGCCGTCGCGGTCGGCGGTACAGAAGCGCGCGATGCCGTGGCCGCCACGGGCGCCCCAGCCATGCGGGCCGCCGGCCGCTTCGGCGACGTCGAGCGTGGCGACGCCGGCGGCGCCAAGGCCGATGCCGGTGACGGTGGCCAGTGCCAGGGTCAGGTTGCGGTTCATCGATCGGTCTCCTTGTCGAGGTTGTCGGGAGACCGGAACCTGGGCGACGCCGGTAACGCGTCGATGTCGGCGTGGCGCGAAACTGTAACGGTCGGTTGCCGGCGGCGGCGGTGAAACACTGCGTTACAATTTTCCGGCGCGGGCGGAGCGGCGGAAGGCTATTTTCCGGCCATGGAACCGCATATCCTCATCGTCGACGACGACCGCGAGATCCGCGACCTGCTGTCGCGCTTCCTGCGCGGCCATGGCTATCGCGTCGATGTCGCCGGTGACGGCAAGCAGATGCAGCGGGTGCTGGCCGACGGGCGGTTCGACCTGGTGGTGCTGGACGTGATGCTGCCGGGCGAGGACGGGCTCGGCTTGTGCCGCAAGCTGCGCGCGGAAAGCCGCCTGCCGGTGATCATGCTGACCGCGCTGGCCGAGGAGACCGATCGCATCGTCGGCCTCGAACTCGGCGCCGACGACTATCTCACCAAGCCGTTCAATCCGCGCGAGCTGCTGGCCCGGATCCGCGCCGTGCTGCGCCGCGTCGCCGAGACTCCGACGGCCGCCCTGCCGGACGATACCAGCGCGCTCGGTTTCAATGGCTGGCGCCTGGACCTGGCGCGGCGCGCGCTGACCGATCCGGAGGGCGGTCTGGTGGCGCTCACCGCCGGCGAATACGGCCTGCTGCTGGCGCTGGTGGAGCGGCCCAACCGGGTGCTGAGCCGCGAGCAGCTGCTCGACCTCACGCGCGGGCGCGACGCGGCGCCGTTCGACCGCGCCGTCGACGTGCAGCTTTCGCGTCTGCGCCGCAAGATCGAGGCCGACCCGAAGAACCCGGCGCTGATCAAGACCGTGCGCGGCGGCGGCTACCTGTTCGCCGCCAAGGTGAGCCGGACATGAGGCGCTGGTGGCCGGCCGGGCTCGGCGGCAGGATCGCCGTGATCGTCACCCTCGCGCTGCTGGTCTGGCTCATCCTCGGTGTACTGCACTACCTGTTCGGCGACCGTGTCGACCGGCCGCCGCACTTCGCCACCGCGGCGCGCATCGTCGCCGCCGTCGCGCTGCTGGAACGCGGTGCGCCGCCCGACGAGGTGTTGCCGGCCGTGAACAGTCCCAGCCTGGAACTCGTGCTGACCGATGACGCCCCGTTGCCGGGCGCGGCGTGGGGCGGCGCCGACGCGACGCGCGCCCGGATCGCGCGGGCCCTGACGCCGCTGGCGAACCGTGCGCTGCGTATCGAGTTCGCCGAGCGACAGTGGGCCTGGACCTGGCGCGACGACGATCCGCTGCTGCCGCGCTGGGGCGGCATGACCGTGGCCGTCGCGCGCGCGGAAGGCGGCTGGTATGCGTTCACCGTCCGCGCGCCGCAGCGTCCGCCACGGCCTTGGCGCGGCGCCTTCTTCGTCGTCCTGACCGCCGCGGCGGTGCTGGTGCTGGCCTTGTGGGCGACGCACCGCGTGACCCGGCCACTGCGCAGCTTCGCCGCCGCCGCCGACCGCTTTGGCGTCGACGTCGGAGCGCCGCCGCTGCCCGAGACCGGCAGCAGCGAGGTGCGCACCGCCGCGCGCGCCTTCAACCGCATGCAGGATCGACTGAAGCGTTTCGTCGATGACCGCACGCTGATGCTGGGCGCGATCAGTCATGACCTGCGCACCGTGCTGACCCGCCTGCGCCTGCGCGCCGAGTTCATCGCCGACGACGAGCAGCGCGGCAAGGCGCTGGCCGACATGGCCGAGATGCAGACCATGCTGGATGAGAGCCTCGCCTTCGCGCGCGACGACGCCGCCGCCGAGCCGCGCCAGCGCCTCGACATCGCGGCGCTGTTGCAGACCGCTTGCGACGATGCCCCGGCCGCGACATACGACGGCCCCGACCGCGCGCCGTTCCAGGGCCGGCCAGTGGCTTTGCGCCGCGCCTTCGACAACCTGATCGGCAATGCCTGTCTTTATGGCGCGGCCGCCGAGGTCAGGCTGCGGGAGGAAGACGATCGATGCGTCATCGCCATCGCCGATCGCGGGCCTGGCATTCCCGTTGACCTGCGCGAGGCGGTATTTCGCCCCTTCACCCGGCTGGAGACCTCGCGCAACCGCGAGACCGGCGGCGCCGGCCTGGGGCTGGCGGTCGCGCGCGGCGCCGTCCACGCCCACGGCGGCGAGATCGAGTTGGCCGACCGGCCCGGCGGCGGGCTAGTGATCACCGTCATTCTGCCCCGCCCTTAATGCCCCTACACTGCCCGCCGACCATGTTGGGGACAACGCTGAAGGGAGCGGACATGGGCAGGTTACTTGGAACGTTGCTGGCGGGCCTCATCCTGGCGCTGGCAGGTCAGGCGGGCGCGGCGGCCAATCCGGACGCGATCGCGGTGATCATCGGCAACCGCGACTACCAGAACGATGTGCCGGCGGTGACCTACGCACACCGCGACGCCGAGGCGATGAAGCGTTACGTCATCGAGGATCTCGGCTTCCGCCCCGGCAACGTCATCGAGTTGAAGGACGCGACCGAGGCGGAGATGCGCTCGGTCTTCGGCTCCGAACGCAACCACCGCGGCCGCGCCTTCCAGTTCGTGCGCCCCGGCCGCTCCGACCTGTTCGTGTTCTACTCCGGCCACGGCGTGCCGGGCCTGCGCGACAAGCGCGGTTACCTGCTGCCCAGCGACGCCAATCCCGACACCGCCGACATCAACGGCTATCCGATCGACCTGCTGTACGAGAACCTGCGCCAGACCGGCGCACGCTCGATCACGGTGCTGCTCGATGCCTGCTTCTCCGGCGACAGCCCGCGCGGCATGCTGATCAAGTCGGCCAGCCCGATCTTCATCGCGCCGAAGCTGCCGACCGACGTCGAGGGCATCACCATCATCACCGCCGCCGCCGCCGGCCAGCTCGCGAGCTGGGACGAGGAGGCCAAGCAAGGCCTGTTCACCGAGCATGTCTTGCTGGCGCTGCGCGGCACCGCCGACCAGGGCCGCTACGGCGATGGCGACGGCAAGGTGACGTTGAAGGAGGTCGAGGCCTACCTGACCGACGAGATGACCTATCAGGCACGGCGCAAGTACAACCGCGACCAGGTGCCGACCGTGGTTGGCAAGCCTGAGCGCGTCCTGGCCGCCTACACCCCTGGTGCCCTGGAACGGGTCCGCGAGGTGGCGCCGAAGCCGGCCCCGGCCGCCGTGGCACCGGCGGTGCCGGCGCCCGCGCCAGCGCCTGCGCCGGCCGCCCAGCCGGCGCCGCCGAAGCCCGCGGCACCGCAACTGGCGGCGACGTCCGGCCGGTTCGTGCTGCGCACCAACTCCAACGTCCGCGCCGCGCCGCGCATTTCCGGCGATCTGGTCACCACGCTGCCGGAGGGTTCCGAGCTTGACGCGGTGGCGCAGACCGTTGACGGCAAGTGGATGCAGGTCGCGCGCGGCGGCGAACCGATCGGCTTCGTCTACGCCGAACTGCTGGAGGATCATGCCAGCTACGAGGCCCGCCGGCGCGCCGAGGCCCAGCGCGTCGCCGCGCTCGCCGCCACGAAGCCGGCGCCGCAAGCGCCGGCCGTGGCACCGGCGCAGCCGACGCCGCAGGTGGCGATGGTGGCGCCGCCGAAGCCGGCGACGCCCGACACCCCCGGCACACCTAATGTCACCACCTACGACGGCGCCTGGATCGGCACCGTGCAGTCCTGCGGCTGGGGCGTGTTCGTCGGCGCCGACGACGCCGCGCCGCGCGACATCGAAGTGAAGCTGAACGTCCAGCGCGGCGACATCACCGGCTCCATTCAGGAGAGCGTGAGCTCCGGTGCCTACTTCTTCGCCAAGCGCGCGATTGCCGGCAAGGTCGGCGACGACGGCGCCGTCGATGTCCTGGCCAAGGATCTCGACGCCCGCCTGCGCGTCACGCTGACCGACGCCGACCGTGCTGACGGCATGGTCAACGACTGTGAGATCGAGATGCGCCGGCAGTAGGGGCCGGCGCGGTCAGGCCGGCATCTCGGCAACTGGCGGCGGCGGGCGCATGTCGAGCGTCGTGCCGCTGAGGTAGTGCTCGTTGCGCGCGCGCAGTTCGGCCGCCCGGTCGTCGTAGAAGAACGGCAGCAGGGCGTAGCGCCGGCCCTCTGTCACCGGCAGTGCCTCGTGTAGCAGCGAGCAGGAGAACACCACCGCGCCGCCGGTCGGCGCCACGTAGACTCGCGGGCCGAACTCCGGAAAACGGAGGCCGCCGCCGGCATAGTCGCCGGCGTTGAGATTGATGGTGCAGGCGAAGCGCCGGTGCGCGGTCCCGGCCGTCGTGTTGTCGCGGTGCGGTCGGAAGAAACCCTGCTCGGCGCCGTCGTAGCAAGCGACGAGGTAGCGCTCCAGATGGCTCACACGGTATTGGAAGGCACGCTCAATCAGCGGTAGCAGGCGGGCCTGGATGCGGTTACGGATCTGTTCGCGCCGCCCCGCGTCCTCGACGTAGACGTCGCGGCGCCGTTTGAAATTGTGGTCGATGATGCCGACCGTCTGGCCGTCCTGCTGGCGCATGAAGCCGGACTCCTGGCCGCCCTGCGCCTGGTAGAACGCGATCAGTTCGGCGCAGAAGTCGGGCTCCAGCACCCGTGGCGCGATCAGCACCGGGGCCGACAGTTCTGTGCCGGCATGGTCCGACGGCGGCGGCAGGGCGCTCAGCGCCTCGCGCAACAGCCTGTTGTGCTCTTCCGCATCGGCCAATGCCAGGCGCGACATGACGCGCAGTGCCGGGTCCAGCACCAGCGTGAAGCCCTCGTAGCGCCCGGTCGGCCCCAGCGCGCCGTACAGCCGGCTCACCGCGCAATCGAAGTCCCAGAAATGCCGGATGCCCGGCGTGAGTTGGTACACGGACGGGCTATTGCGGTCGTCGGGATCGACGGTAATGCCGAAGAAGCAGACCTTTTCGTCGTCGAAGAACGGCCGCAACGGGCCGCACACCTCGCGCAGCAACGTCGCCGCCGCCGGCGCGCGGGTCGTGCCGAAGAAGCTCATCACGACGTAGCGGCCAGCAATGGTGTCGAAGCTGAATCTCGGGTTGTTGCTGGCGGCACAGACGAACCACGGGGCGGGATCGCCCGGCTGGAAACGTATCGGCAACATCGGCGTTGTGTGGGGCCCACGGGCGGGTCGAGCACCATGCTCGTTGTCCGCCCGGGCGACCGTCACATTGTACTGGATTTCGCCGATGCAATCGCGTGACTTCAATCACCGGGCAGGGGCACGATCTCCAGGTACGGCTGGTATTCCGGCTCGACGTCGATGGCGAGGCTGGCCAACACGCGCACCACGCCGCAATAGAATCCGATGGTGATCGCCAGGTCGATCACGCCGCTGTGGCCGAGTTCGCCGGCGAGCGTGTCGAACGTCGCCTGGCTCATGCCGCCGTCGGCTTCCATCTCGCGCGCCGCGCGCAGCACCGCCCGGTCCTGCGCCGGCAGGTCGCTGCTCCCGCCGGCGCTCTCCACGGCAAGCGCCTTCAGGTCCGCTTCGGTGACGCCGTTGTCGAAGCCGATCTTCACGTGGTGGCTGTACTCGTAGGCGCTGCGCGCGACGTAGCCGACCTGGATGATCGCCAGCTCGCGCAGGCGCGGGTCGAGCGGACACTTGAACCGGATCCACATGCCCAGATGTTCGAACGCGCGCGCGGCGGGCGGGTTGTTGGCCAGCGCCTGCAGCAGCGTGATCGGCCGCTTGAGCACGTCGCGGTCTGCTTCCGGCAGGTCGTCGGCGCTGAGGTAGGGGACGCGGGCCATCTCAGTTGCCCTCCGACTCGCGCTGCGGCGCCTGCAGGGTGACGCCGCCGTCGACCACCAGCACGTGTCCGGTGATGTAGCGCGCCCGGGCCGAGCTCAGGAACACCACCGCGTTGCCGATATCCCAACCGGTGCCCTCCGTGCCCAGCACCGAGGCGCGCCGGCGCGTGTCGCGGGCCTTGTCCGACATGCCCAGGGCATAGACCATCGGCGTGTAGACCGGCCCCGGCGCGATGCAGTTCACGCGGATATTCTCCGCTCCGTGGTCGACCGCCATTGCCTGTGTCAGCGCGATCACCGCGCCCTTGGAGACGGTGTAGGTGGTCAGCCCGCGCGGGCGCAGCGCCGAGATCGACGAGATATTGACGATGGCGCCGCCGCCGACCTTGCGCATCTCCGGGATCGCATGCCGGCTGGTCAGGTACATGGAGGTGACGTTCACGTCGATCACCTTGGCCCATTCCGCCGGCGAGACCTCGGTGACCGGGCCGCGGCTGCCGATGCCGACATTGTTGTCGAGCACGTCGAGCCGGCCCCAGCGCTGCACCGCCTCGGCGACCATCGCGGCGCAGTCGGATTCCTTGGTGACGTCGCAGGCGAAGGCAGCACCGTCGCCGCCATGTTCGCCGATCATCGCCACGGTACGTTCCGCCAGTGCCGCGTCGCGGTCGACCGCCAGCACCTTGCAGCCGGCCCGTGCCAGCAGGATCGCTGCCGCCCGGCCATTGCCGATGCCGTCGTCGGCCGCCCCGGCGCCCGTGACGATCGCCACCTTGCCGTCCAGTCCCTGGTCGTCTGGCGCTTCCATCGGTCCCCGTCCTCCGCTATGCCGTTGCCCTGGTCATCTTAGCCGGAGCCCCGATGCGCACCAGCGGCTACGACGTTCCGCCCGGCGACAGCTACTACGACGCCACCGCCAACGACCGGCCGAGCTTCGCCGCGCTGGCGGGCGACGCCGCGTGTGACGTCGCAGTGGTCGGCGGCGGCTATTGCGGACTGTCGGCGGCGCTGCATCTGGCCGACGCCGGCTACGACGTCCGGCTGGTCGAGGCGCACACCGTCGGCTGGGGCGCCTCGGGCCGCAACGGCGGTCAACTGCACAGCGGCCAGCGCCGCGGCCAGGACTGGCTGGAGGCCCACCTGGGCCTGGACGAGGCGCGCCGGCTGTGGGCTATCGCCGAGGCTGCCAAGGCGCTGGTCAAATCGCTGGTCAACAAGCATGCGATTGCCTGCGACCTGGTGCCCGGCGTGATCGACGTGGCGCACCACCCGCGCGAGACCGCCGGCCTGCATCGCGAGGCGGAACACCTGGCCACGGTCTACGACTATCCGCATCTGGCGACATTCACCGCAGCCGAGAGCCGGGCGTGGATCGACTCGCCCGCCTATCATGGCGGCGTGCTGGACCGCGACGCGGCGCACCTGCACCCGCTGAACCTGGCGCTCGGGCTGGCCCGCGCGGCCGCCGACGCCGGCGCGCGATTGCACGAGAACACGCTGGTCCAGGCGCTGGACGAGACCGGCGACGACATGACGCTGACCACCAGCGGCGGCACGTTGCGCGCGAAGCACGTGGTGCTGGCCGGCAACGGGTACCTGGGTGCCGAGCTGATGCCGCAACTGGCCGGGCGCATCCTGCCGCTGAACAACTTCATCCTGGCCACCGCGCCGCTGTTGCCGGACCAGGCCGGTCGGCTGATCGCCGAGCGCGCCGCGGTCGCCGACACCCGCCGCGTGATCAACTACTTCCGCCTGTCGTCCGACAATCGGCTGCTGTTCGGTGGCGGCGAGGCTTACCGTCGGCGGTTCCCGGCCGACATCGGCGAGTTCGTGCGCCGACCGATGCGCCAGGTCTTCCCGCAACTCGCCAGCATGCCGGTGACCCACGCCTGGGGCGGCACGCTGGCCATCACCTTGCAGCGCATGCCCGGCTTCGGCCGGCTGCACGGCGGGCGGACGCTCTACGCGCATGGCTTCTCCGGCCACGGCGTGGCGATGGCGACGATGGCCGGCCAGCTCCTGGCCGAGGCTGTGGCCGGCACCGCGGAACGCTTCGACGTGATGGCCCGTCTGCCGCAACCGAACTTCCCCGGCGGACCGCGCATGCGCTGGCCGATCCAGGTCCTGGCGATGTTCTGGTTCGGGTTGCTGGATCGTCTCTAGCGGTTCGCGGCCCACAGGCCGAGCAAGACGGCCGCGACGCCGGCGACCAGGGCAGGGGTGACAACCTCGCCCAGCAACGCGGCGCCGAGGATCGCGGCGACCACCGGACCGAGGCCAATGAACACCGTCACGCGCGTCGGCGTGGCGTGTTGCAACGCCCACAACCACAGCCAGTAGCCGGCGGCCGAGGCGAAGCCGACGAACACCACCGCGCCCCAAGCTGCGACGCTGATATCCGGCACCTGATCGAAGAAGCCCTCGAATGCCGCGAGCACCGCCAGGAACGCCACGGAGGCCAGCATGGCGACGAAACTCACCGGCAGCGCCGGGTATTTCGCCAGATAGGGCCGGTACAGCACCGAGCACAGCGCGCCGGTGAACGCGGCGGCCAGCGCCGCGGCGATGCCGAGCCATGTGTCCATGTCCGACTTCGGCAGCGCCAGCCGCTCGCCCAGCGCCAAGCCGACCCCGACGATGGTCAGCAGCACCCCGGTGGTCTTCCACCGGGTCAGCGGCTCGATCCGTAGCAGCGTCGCCAGTCCCATGGCCAGCAGCGGCACGGTGGCGAACAGCAACGCGCCCAGGCCGGCCGGGATGAACTGCAGCGCAAAGTTCAACAGCGCGATCAGGATGCCGAACTGGGCGATGCCAAGCAGGCAGATCGGCAGCCAGTCGCTGGGCTCGAACCGGGGCCGCTGGCCCATCGCCACCGCCGGTAGCAGGAACGCGGCGCCGATCAGGTAGCGCATGAAGGCCAGGCTGGCCGGCTCGGTCTCGGCGATGGCGAAGCGCGAGGCGACCATCGCCGCTCCGACGAAGCTCCCCATCCCGGCTGCGGCCGCCGCCGCCAGCAGGGCTTCGACGCGCGGACTCATGGCCTGGAGGGTCATCGCTGGCCCACCGCGCGGCGGCAGAACGCCGCCAGTCCGTCCAGCAGCTTGTCGGCATCGGCGTCCGGCATGGTGCCGCCCGGGCTCAGCGGCGTGACCAGCGCCTCCAGGATCGCGCCGACGATGCCGGTGGCGGTGAGGTCGGGCCGGGCCAGGGTGAAGTCGCCGCTGGCGACACCGTCCTCGATCACGGTGCGGAAGGCATCGGCCAGCGCCTGGCGGTAGACGATGCGCTCCGCGTCCAGCGCCGCGTCGACCGGTTCGGCGACCAGAGCGTATCCCGACCGGCCGGCTTGCAGGGCGCGGCCCGCCGTGGCCCGCACCAGCGCGTCGAGTCGCACCGACGGTGCCTGCTTGCCGCCGGCGATGGCCTGCATCACCGCGATCTCACGGTCGCAGACCAGCCGGTAGACCTCGACCACCAGGTCGGCCTTGGCCGGGAAGTAGCGGTAGACGGTGCCGACCGCGACACCGGCGGCGGTGGCCACGGCGGCGATCTGGATGCCCTGGAAGCCGGTCTCGAACACCATGCGCCGGGCGACCTCGACCAGCCGCCGGCGGGTTTCCGCCTTGCGCGCTTCGGTAAAGGCGGTGCGCCGGTAGGGCATCCTGTTCAAGCTCTCTCGGCCACGGGGTCACGGCGCGGATTGTCCTTGAATCAAGGCGATTGATCAATGAATAGAAATCGGGTTCACTTTTTCAAGGAGGCCGCCATGACCGACGAGGCGATCATCGAGGAAGGCTATCGCCCGGGCGTGATCGGCCGGGTGATTGAGCTTCACGGTCGCTACTACGGCCGTGAGTGGGGCCTGGAGCAGCGCTTCGAGATCGAGGTCGCCCGCGAACTGGCCGCGTTCTTCGAGCGCTACGATTCAGGCCGCGACGGTTTCTGGACCGCCAGTCAGGGCGACACCGTGCTCGGCACCATCACCATCGACGGTCTGCCGACCGGCGAGGCGGGCGCGCGTCTGCGCTGGTTCATCCTCGATCCCGCCAGCCACGGCCAGGGCCTCGGCCGCCGCCTGCTGGCGACGGCGCTGGAGTCGTTCCGCCAGCGCGGCGTGGAACGGGTGTGGCTGGCCACCTTCGCCGGCCTGGACGCCGCCCGCGCCCTCTACGAACAGGCCGGCTTTACCCTGGTGCGCGAGTATCGCGACACCGATTGGAACGAGGACGGCGTCATGCATCAGATTTTCGACTGGCGACCCTGACACGCGGCCGACACTGGCCGGAACCCACTCTACGGCTTACATGTAGAGGGACGGGGACATTGTAGAGGAGGTCGTCATGGTCGACATGACCAGGCGGATCGTACTGACCGGGGCTTTGACCGTGGCGGCGTTGCCGGCATTGGCCCAGGGAAACCTGCTGCAGCAGGGCAAGGGCCTGCTCGACTCCATCTCCAAGGGCGGCGGCGGATCGTCGGGCGGATCGGCGCTGAGCCAGGTGAAGGTCGGCAAGGGCCTGAAGGAAGCGCTCCAGGTCGGCAGCGAGAACGTGGTCGGACAGCTCGGTGCCACCAACGGCTTCTTCACCGACGAGATCGTGAAGATCCTGCTGCCCGACTGGCTGGAGACAGTGCGCAGCACGCTGAGCCGGGTCGGTCAGTCCGACATGCTCGACGACCTCACCCTGCGCATGAACCGTGGCGCCGAGCAGGCGACCGCGCAGGTCAAGCCGCTGTTCTGGGATTCCATCGAGGCGATGACGTTGCAGGACGTGATGGACATCTACAACGGCCCCGACGACGCCGCGACGCAGTATTTCCGGCGCACCATGAACGACCCGCTGCACACCAAGATGAAGCCGATCGTCGATACCTCGCTGAGCGATGTGGGCGCCATCCAGAGCTACGAGTCGACGGTCTCGCAGTACAAGTCGATCCCGTTCGTGCCGGACGTGAAGGGCGACATCGTTGAGCATGTGCTCGACAAGGCCTTCGACGGCATCTTCCACTATATCGGCGTGGAGGAGGCGGCGATCCGCAACAACGCGTCGGCCCGCGTCACCCCGCTGCTGCAGGAGGTGTTCGGCTAGACCGGTTCCATCCGGCCGAGGATGTCATTGCGCACCTCGGCCGGCACCCGGAGCCGAGGATCATCGGCGAAGTATCGGCGCAGCTCGTCCAGGCTTGCGTCCGGCGCTATCGTCAAGGCTGCCAGTTCGTCGTACCACTTCAGCAAGGCCTCCTGGGGCGCGGTGTCCGGACCGAACATCGCGCCCCAGACGTCCCACGGCAGCAGCTCGACGTTGTTGAGCGCTGTAGCATCCCGTATCACGTTGCCGCCGACGAACCACAGGCCGTGCATGTCGAGCACGCCGAAGTCGGCCGGGTCCGCGATGCCGGTGCGACACCGCTGCCAGGCTTCGCCGCCGACGATGAACTGATCGCGCGGCACGTCGAACGGGTCGAAGCGAATGGCGAAGTGCCGACGCTGCACCTCGTCAAGCTGCGCGTCGAGCAGATACCAACGCTGTCGCGCCGGATCGTAGACTTCGCAGACCCAATGGTCGACGAACAGGCTTGGCTCGAAATAGGCGGCGAATCCGCAGCGCGCCCGCGCTGCAAAGCCCTTGGCCCGCAACAGCGCCACCGTCAGTACTGTGTAGTGCCGACAGCAGCAGACATATCGTTGCGCCGGCGTTCGTGCCGTCAGGAGATTGCGCGGGTCGTCGTTGGCGATCCAGTCGAGCATCGCCGCGACCGGTCGGTCGTGCACCGTGTGCATGTGCGCCGGCGGCAGGCTGACGCCGTAGAGCGCCCCCATGTGCTCGTGGATCAGCAGTCGGCGCACCGCCTCGACAATGCCGGGCGGATCATGCGGCAAGGCCTCGACCGCCGCCGCATGGGCGGACAGGTCGGTCATCGCGCCCGGCTCTCGGTATGTCGCATCCGGTGTAGCCAAGACGCCGCCTCAGAGCATGATGTCGACGCCGGCCGATCGAAGCCGGTCGTCGCCGACACGGGACTGCCCTTCGAACCGCCGGAAGCGCACCGGCTTGCGTCGGCCGACCTCAGGCATCGCTGGTCGCGTCGGCAAGGTAGTTGTCCAGCCGGTCCAGGCTGGCTTCCCAATGCCTTCGGTAGTGGTCGAGCCAGTGCGCGGCCTTGCGCATCGGCGCCGCCTCCAGCCGGCACGGTCGCCATTGCGCCTCGCGGCCGCGCTCGATCAGGCCGGCCTTTTCCAGCACCTTCAGGTGGCGCGACACCGCCGGCAGAGAGATGTCAAACGGCTCAGCCAGTTCGTTGACGGTGGCGTTGCCCTCGTCGAGCCGAGCCAGGATCGCGCGCCGCGTCGGGTCGGCCAGCGCCGCGAAGGTTTGCGACAGGACGTCGGTGGCCATGCTGGCGAACTCCGCAATTAACCCTTCTGTTAAGTGCGGACAATCGCTGCCGTCGTCAACCCCGCCTCAGGGCCGGAACTGGAGCGCGCGGGGCACCAGCCGGGCCGGCTGGGCGACGATGCGGTAGGCGGTCTCGACCCACTCGGCGAGCAGGCGCCGCGTGTCGCGCGGGTCGATCATTTCCTCCATCTCGAACCGGTTGAGCGGACCGAGCGGGCCGCGCGCGCTCTCGATCCGGGCGTTGATCTCCGCCCGCAACGCCACCGGATCGGCCGCCTCGGCGAGTTGGCGCTTGTAGGCCGCCTCGATGCCGCCCTCCGGCGGGATGCCGCCGACGTCGGCGGCCGGCCACACCACGCGTACCGACGGGCTGGCCAGCGGGCTGGCGTAATTGTTGCCGGCCACCCCGAAGCTGCGCCGCATGATCACGGTGAAGATCGGCACGGTGACCTGGGCGAAGGCCACCATCCACTCGCCGCCCTTACGGATCGTGCCGGCGATCTCGTGCTCCAGCCCGACCGCGAAGCCGGGATTGTCGACCAGGTTGAGTAGCGGAATGTGGAAGCTGTCGCACAGGTCGATGTGGCGCTTGAGTTTGTCGCAGCCATCGGCGGTGAGCGCGCCGCCATTCTCGTGCCGGCTGTCGGAGGCGATCACGCCCAGCGGCCGGCCCTGGCAGCGGATGAAGCCGGTGACCTGGTCGGTGCCCCACAACGGCCCGATCTCGAAGAACGAGTCGCGGTCGGCGATCAGGCGAATGGCTTTACGGACGTCGAATGTCCCGGTGCGCTTGCGCGGGATCAGGGTCAGCAGTTCCTCCTCGCGCCGGTCCCCCGGATCGTTCGGATCGGGCGCGATCACCGGCGGCGCCTCGTAGGCGCTGTTCGGCAGGTAGGACAGGAAGCGGCGCGTCTGCGCCATCGCGTCGTCCTCGCTCTCCGCCAGGTTGTCGACCGCGCCGTTGGTGCAGTGGATGTGCCAGCCGCCGAGGTCTTCCTTGGTGATGTCGTAGCCCATCGCGTGGCTCACCACCGGCGGGCCGGCGACGAACAGCTGCGCGATGTCGCGCACCATCACCGAGAAGTGGCCGAGCACCGCCTTGGCCGCGCCGATGCCGACGACCGAGCCCAGCAGCATGTTGACCACCGGCACGGTCGCCAGTTGCTCGGTGTAGAGCTCGCTGCCGAGATGGGCGGGCAGGAACGAGCCGCCGCCGCCGGTGACGCGCGGCTTGCCGGCGCTGATCGCGCCGGAGCTTTCCTCCGCCTTGCTCTGGCCGGCGGTGTGCTGGCGCGGCACCATCGTCGCCACGCTGCCGCCGCCGGACGAGCCGTCGAGCAGCCGGATCGACGGCGCCTTCAGTTCCAGCGACAGCTTGTCGAGATAGCGGCTCTTGTTGCTGATCGCGCCGTCGGCGTGGCCGCCGCGCGAGGTGAAGTCGTCGGCGCAGACCACCGCCGTGCGACCCTCGACCTTGCCCCAGCCGCCGACGTGGTTCGCCGGGGTGAAGGCGGCGATGTTGCCCTCCTCGTCGTAGGTGGCGAAGCCGGCGGCGCTGCCGACCTCGCGGAACGAGCCGTCGTCGAGCAGCCGGTCGATGCGCTGGCGGCAGGTGAGCTTGTTGCGATTGCGCTGGCGCACCACGCCGGGCTCCTGCGAGTCGGGGCCGAGGCGCTTGAGTGCCAGTTGCTTCAAGGTATCGATTTCTTCCAGCACTGGCGCCCAGGTCTCGTTCGGGTCGCGCGCCGCCCGGTCGCGTTCGGCGTCGCCCGCATCCGGCGTGATCGCGGCGACGACTTGCCCGGCGCCGACGCTGTCACCCTCGCGGACCGCCTGAATCGCGGAGACGGTGCCGGAGCAGGGCGCCTGCACCGCCGCCTCCATCTTCATCGCGCTGATCACCAGCAGCGTGTCGCCGGCCGCGACGCGCGCGCCCTCGCGCAGCGCCAGCGACAGCACGGTGCCGGCCATCGGGCATTCCACGCCGGTGGCGCCGTCGCCGACCTCGACGTCCGGCAGGCGCGTCTCCAGGGCCGCGCGCCGTTGCGCCGCGCCGGGCGCGATCAGCGTGGCGGCCTGCTGTTCCAGGAAGGCCAGCGTTTCGCCAACCGCGCCGGCCGCCTCGCTCAGCTCCGGTCGTTCGGTCATCAGGGTCGTGCGGGCATCGCCGTTGCGCAGGTCCGCAACGCCGAGGATCGCCTTGAGCTGCGCCAAGTTGGTCGGCAGGCCGCCGATGTGGAATTCGTCCAGCGCCGCCAGCGTGCGGTCGACGGCGTCACCCAGCGTCGAGCCGATGCCGGTGGAGCAGATCAGCTTGCCCAGCAGCGGGTCGAACTGCGCCGGCGGGGTGTAGCCGAGATAGCCGCAGGCATCGACCCGGATGCCCGGTCCCGACGGTTCCTTGTAGCCGGCGATGGTGCCGGCGCCCTGCGCCACCACGCGCACCTGTACCGCGTGGCCGCGTGGCGCCCCGATCGTCTCCTGGTCGCCCAGGCCCAGCGCGGCGAGCGTGGCGCCGGCGGCGATGCGGAACTGCGCCGCGACCAGGTCGACGCCGGTGACCTGCTCGGTCACCGTGTGCTCGACCTGGATGCGCGGATTGCATTCGATGAAGTAGTGCTCGCCGCTCTCCGGCGCGACCAGGAACTCCACCGTGCCGGCGTTGGCGTAGTCGGCCGCCTTGGCGAGCTTGATCGCGTCGTCGAGGATCCGCTGCCGCAGCGCCGGATCCAGGCCTGACGCTGGTGCGATCTCGACGACCTTCTGATTGCGGATCTGCACCGAGCAGTCGCGTTCCCACAGGTGCACCGTTTGGCCCTGGCCGTCGACCAGGACCTGCACCTCGATGTGGCGCGGCCGTTCCACCAGCTTCTCGATGAACACCGCGCCGTCGCCGAACGCCGCCTCGGCCACGCTCCGGCACCGCTCGACGGCGTCCGCCACCTCGTCCGGAGCGGTGACCGCGCGCATGCCGCGCCCGCCGCCGCCGGCCGCCGCCTTCAGCATCACCGGATAGCCGATGCTCTCCGCGACCGCCGCAGCCTCCTTGGCCGAGGCGAGCGCGCCAGTACTGCCGCCGACCACGGGGATGCCGCGGGACTGCGCCAGCGCGCGCGCGCTGACCTTGTCGCCGAACAGTTGCAGCGCCGCTGGCGACGGCCCGACGAAGACCAGCCCGGCCTCGGCGCACCGCGCCGCGAAATTGGCGTTCTCGGCCAGGAAGCCATAGCCCGGATGCACGCAGTCGCAGCCGGTCTCGCGCGCAATGGCGATCAGCGCGTCGGCATCGAGATAGGCGGCGATGCCGTCGCTGCCTTCGATGGCGCGGGCCTTCGTCGCCGCCCGCGTGTGCAGCGACATCGCGTCGACGTGCGCGTAGACCGCCACCGACTCCATGCCCAGCGATGCCGCCGCGCGGGCGATCCGGATGGCGATCTCGCCACGGTTGGCGATCAGTACGCGCTTGTGATGGCCCATGGGTCCGCCTTGCTGTCGTTTCCTGGCGCAGAGCTTAGTTGTCACGGGCGCTTCACACCACTTCGTGGGCCGGAGCGTGCTTCGTTGAGACCGAATACTTCATCGACACCCACCTCACCCCAAGCCCCTCTCCCCCCTGAAGGGCGGAGAGGGGCTAGCACCGGCATCGACGCGTCGCTCCCTCTCCGCCCTCTGGGGGGAGAGGGTCGGGGTGAGGTGGGTCTTAATGACGGGTGGCGCTATCCCGCTAGCGATTACGGTCCGAAAGCGCCGCGACCAGGCCGGCGAACAGCTTGGCGCGCGGGACGAGAGACGACACGTTCAGCCGTTCCTGTTTGGTGTGCACGCCGGTGCCGACCACGCCGAGTCCATCCAGCGTCGGGATGCCCAGAGCGCCGGTGAAGTTGCCGTCGCTGCCGCCGCCGACCTGGCCGTGGCCGAGGTTCAGGCCGACGTCGCGGGCCACGCGCTGCGCCACCTCCAGCAGTTCCAGCGTACCGGGATGGGCCTGGAACAACGGTCGCACCGGCCCGGCCTCGACGGTGAGCTTCACCTCCGGGTCGGGCGAGGCGAGGGCGCTCATCCGCGCCTGCACTTCCGCGAAGGCGTCCGGCGTCGGCGCCACGCAGAGCACCTCGGCGCGGCAATCGGTCGGGATCACGTTGACGAAGGTGCCGCCACGGATGTTGCCGACGCGGTAGGTCACCTCGCGGCTGACATCCGACCAGCCCTCGATCTCGCCGATCAGCCGGGCCATCACGCTGATCGAACTGCGGCCGACGCCGACGGCGACGCCGGCATGGGCCGGCTGGCCGCGCACGTGCAGCTTGTAGCGCAGGAAGGCGTGCCGGCCGGTGACGAAGATGTCCTCCTTGCCGGGCTCCGGCACCAGCACGTAGCGGCTGTTGCGCGCGATCTTTTCGATCAGCCGGCGCGTGCTCGGGCTGCCGATCTCCTCGTCCGGGATGAACAGGAACCGGATGGGCAGGCTCAGCCGCTCGCGATGCGCCAGCAACTTGCCGACGGCGTGGCACGCCAGGTACATGCCGCCCTTCATGTCGAGCACGCCGGGGCCGTAGAGGTGGTCGCCGTCGCGCTTCACGGGCAGCTCGTCGGCCAGGGTGCCGACCAGATGCACGGTGTCCAGGTGCCCCAGCACCAGGATGCCCGGCATGTCGGGCGGGTGCCCGAAGTCGAGCACCGCCTCGACCACGTCGCCATAGCCGTCCTGGCCGGGATGGCGGGTGACGGCGGCACCGAGCCGTTCCATCTCGCCGACCGCCAGGTCCATCATCCGGTTGACCGCGCCGGCGTCGTAGCTCGGGCTTTCCACCGCCGCCCATTCTGCGATGCCGGCGGCGATCGCCTCGGCATTGAAATCCAGGTCGTCGTTGGGCATGTCGGGCTCCTGGCGGTCTGCCGATTTGTATTCCGTTAACCTTGTCCGGGTAGCGTCGAGCGAACAAGAAATTGGTCGATCGGCCCGATGGTCCCCATCTTCAACATCTCTTCGACCGGTGCGTCCGCGACCGCGTGGCTCACCAAGCTGCTGAACCGGCATCCATCCATCGTATGCCTGCATGCGTTGCGCGAGGATCCGTTCGACGACAACAGGGAGATCGAGCCGGCCGACATGGTCAAGGGTCTGCTCGACCTGTGTTACCGCACCAAGGAACTGCGCTGCTTCGGTGTCATCCACTCCTACTACGACACCAAGGTCTATGACGCGGTGAAGGCGGGCCACGGCGGCTTCATGGCCATCGTCCGGCATCCGGTCAACCGCATCCACAGCCTGTTCAACCACCACTATCGCGAGATCAGCGGCCACACGGTACGCGACGGCGACATCTACGGCACGATTGTCGCCGACGGCGCGGTGCGCGACTTCCTGCCGATGTTCGAGACACGGGTGACCGACACGCTGTACGCCGACATGGCGAACCTGACCAAGGCGCAGCCGGAAGAGATCGCGCTGTTCGAGCAGTTGACGTCCGACGCCGATTATTGCCGCGCCAAGCTGGAAGTGATGCTGGACGAGGACCTCGGGCCGTTCGACTTCGTGATCCGCGGCGAGCTCGACAACAAGTTCAATCAGCATGCCGCGGTGGCGCAGAGCGCGGAAGACATCTACGAGCGGTGGCCGCGACCCTATCGCGACTGCTTCCAGGAATACGCCACGCGCATCGGCTTGGTCGGCGTGCGCGACGTCTATCGCCACTTCGGCTACGACGTGGCGCCGATGCTGGTTGCCTGAGGCCGCCACGGTCCCAGCCACAACGCCGTGGCGGTGAAGCCGCCGTAGCAGGCCATCGCTACCGCGATCACCCAGAACAGCCCGTTCAGCGTCATATCGCCTTGCGTCAGCCACAGGCCGCCAGCGGCGATGATCGCCAGCCGCAGCACCCCGCCCAGCACCGGCCAGATCACCGTCTTCAGCGCGAAGGAGGCGAAGAACGACGCCAGCCCGAGGCCGAACAGCCAGTAGAACGGCCCGACCACGCGCAGGTATGCGCGCGTAGCCTCGACGATCGCCGGCTCGTCGGTGAACAGCGTCGCCCACAGGTCCGGAAAGATCGCCAGCACCGCACCGATGCCGCCGACCAGCAGTGAGGCTGCCAGCGTGCCGCGCCAGGCGATGTTGACGGCACGGGCATGCTGACCGGCGCCGACATTGGCGCCGACCATGGCGATCATCGCCGAGCCGATGCCGAAGATGATCGGGATCATCATGAATTCCAGCCGCGCGCCGATGCCGTAGCCGGCCAGCGCCACCGGCCCGAGCCGCCCGGCCAGCGCCGTCAGCATCAGGATCGCGCCGACCGACAGCAGCGGCGAGATCAGGCCGACGATGCCTGAACCGAGGATTTCCTTCATGCCGCCGCCGGGCCCTAGGCGCAGCTTCACCGGCCCGTTCCCCCAGGCCAGGTCGGCCAGCAGCCATGCCGTGCCGGCGCCATAGGCGCAGAGCTGCGCCAGCGCCGCGCCGGTCATGCCCATCGCCGGGATCGGTCCGGCGCCCAGGATGAACAGCCCGGCCAGCGGCACGTGCACCGCCGTGACCAGCCCGATCACCTTGGCCGAGAACGCCATGCGGCCGCAGCCGCGCACCACCGACGACAGCAGCCCGGCGGCCCAGATCAAGCCCGAGCCGGCGAAAAGTACCGCGGTGTAGTCGAGCGCGGCGGCCAGCACCGGCCCGTGGCCGCCGAGCGCAGCGAAGATCGGCCGCCCGAAGCCCAGGAATACCACAGCGGAAACGACCGCCCCGCAGACCGACAGCAGGATCGCCTGGCGCAGCACCGCCTCGGCCTTGGCGATGTCGCCGGCACCCAGCGCACGAGCCGTGGCGCCGGCCACCGCGCCGCCGAGCGCGCCGTTCGCCAGCATGCCGACCAGCATCAGCATCGGAAATACCAACGCCGCGCCAGCCAGCGCCACCGGTCCGACTCGGCCCAGGAACCACGCCTCCGCCGCGCTCATGATGGTCTGGATGAACATCGCCAGGATCGCCGGCAGCGACAGCCTGGTCAGCGCCGGTCCGATCGGCGCGGTGAGCAGCGGGGAGGCGGCGGCCGTGGTCATAAAAGATGTATATACACTAAAAATGCGCACCGTCTAGCCCGACGGGACGGTCCCACCCAGGCGAGCGATCTCGGCCTCCAGCGTCGCGATGCGAGCGTCGCGCGCGTCCAGCGCGGCCGCCACGTCGACGGCCTCCAAGCGTTGCGGGATATGCTGCGGACAGTTCACGTCCCAGGCGTTTACGGTGAACAGCACGACCTGCTCTGGCTTCGCGTCGTACCCCGCCGGCATCAGTGTCTCGGTCAGCGACGGGTCGTCCTCGACCACCCGCGCCTGGCCCCAGATCTTGATCCGACGCCGGTTGGCGTAGTCGATCAGGAACAGGTGCGCCTTCGGGTTTTCGGCCAGGTTGCCCTGAGAGATGTACTGGCGGTTACCGGTGTAGTCGGCGAAGCCGATGGTGCGGTCGTCCAGCACGCGCAGGAAACCGCGCGGACCGCCGCGATGCTGGATATAGGGCTGACCATCGGCGGTGGCGGTGGCCAGGAACACGCTGGTTTGGTCGGCAATGAAGGCGGCGAGGTCGTCGTCGATCTCCCTGCGCCAGCCGCCCTTCTCCTCCATCCGCGCATAGCCGGCGCGCGATCCCTTGCGCGTCTGCAGCGCTTTGACGGTCGCGGTGAAGGCGACGTCGCTGGTCGGCATGAGGGTGGTCGTCATCGGGTCCTCCCGGTCCAAGGGGCGATGATGACCATCTAGTCGATACCGAAAAACGAGAGTATACGTCGTTTTTGGGATGTAAGATTGCAAATTGTGGGAATATGGACCGTCTCGACGCCATGTCGACCCTTCTCGCCGTCGTCGATGCCGGCAGCCTGTCGGCAGCGTCGCGCCGGCTGGGCATGCCGCTGGCGACAGTGAGCCGGCGTCTTTCCGATCTTGAGGCGCATCTCGGCACCAGGCTGGTGAATCGGTCCAGCCGGGGGCTGAGCCCGACCGACGCCGGCCGGACCTACATCGACGCGTGCCGGCGCATCGTCGAGGACGTGGACGCGGCCGAGCGCGCCGCCGCCGGCGAATTCGCCGCGCCGAAGGGCGAGCTGCTCGCCACCGCGCCGGTGGTATTCGGCCGGCTGCACCTGCTGCCGGTGATCAACGACTTCCTGACCGCCTATCCCGAGATCGACGTGCGCCTGTTGCTGGCCGACCGGACGCTGAATCTGGGCGAGGACCAGATCGATGTGGCGGCGCGGATCGGCTCGTTGCCGGATAGCAACCTCATCGCCACCCGCGTCGGCGCCACGGCGCGCGTCGTCTGTGCCAGCCCCGGTTACCTGAAGCGCCGCGGCATTCCGAAAGTCCCGCTGGACCTCAACGACCATGACGTCGTGACCTTCGCCGGTCCGCTGGCGCCGGAGAGCTGGACCTTCGAGGTTAGCGGCCGCCGCGTCGCCGTGCCAGTGCGCCCAAGGCTGTCGGTGAACACCGCCGAGGCCGCCGTCGATGCCGCCTTGGCCGGCGTCGGCCTGACCCGCGTGCTGAGCTACCAGGTCGCCGACGCCGTGCGCGCCGGTCGTTTGCGTTTGGTTCTGCGCGAGGCCGAGCCGCCGCCGCGGCCGATCAGCCTGGTGCACCAGGGCGGCGCGCATCAGCCGCGCAAGCTGCGCGCCTTCCTCGACTTCGTCGCGCCGCGCCTTCGCTCAGCCGGCGACGTCGAGTAGCGCGGCGGTTAGTTCGTCGGGCATGTCGACCATGATGTCGTGGCCACAGTCGAACCCCTTGACGGTCCAGCCCGGCTTGCCGCGCAGGCTGTCGGCGATGCCCGGGAAGGCGCTCGGTCCCCAGCCCTCCGCGACGTGATAGTGCCGCTCGGTGATCCGGTCGACGGCGCCCGACAGGCTGAGTTTTTCGAGGAAGCAGGCAATCGGGTGCAGGGTGCATTGGGCGTTCACCCAGGCCTGGTCGGCCGGGTTGACGTCGAAGGCCGCGGCCGGCACCGGCTCCATGTAGCCGCCGTTGCGCTCGACGCTGGCAATGTAGCCGGTCTTGCGCTCCGGCAGCATGAAATCGAACGTCGCCTGGCCGTTCTGCGGCACGAAGGCGTCGATGTAGACCAGCGCCTTGATCCGCTCAGGTACCGCGTCGGCCGCCCCGGTGACCACCATGCCGCCGTAGGAATGGCCGGCCAGGATCACGTCCTCCAGCTCCTCCCACCTGATCAGGTTGGCGATGTCGGCGACGTGGGTCGACAGGCCGATCTCCGGGTTCAGCAGGTGCGAGCGGTCGGCGATGCCGCTGAGCGTTGGACAGAACACCTCGTGTCCCTCGCCACGCAGCCGCGCCGCCACCCGCTTGTAGCACCAGCCGCCATGCCAGGCGCCGTGCACCAGTACGAAGGTCGCCATCGTCGTCTCCACGGTTCGCGCCCGGCGACGATAGCATGCCGTCAACGCCGGCTTAGGGTTTCCCGGTCAGGCTGCGTCCCTGGCGCCACCGGCGCGCGCTTCCCTTGCCCGGGACGCACGCCTATCTTGGGCGCTGTCGGCCGTAGTCGGTTCGGGGACCAGAGATGAGCGCGGCACCAAGACCGAATTTCTTCGTCGTGGGCTCGATGAAATCGGGCACCACGTCGCTGCACCGATACCTGGTGCGCCATCCGCAGATCTTCATGACCGAGAATCCGAAGGAGCCGACCTACTTCCTGGAACGCGAGCAGTTGCTCGACGTCCTGCCCGGCGTCGAGAAGCTCGGCTTCTGGCGCGGCGAGCAGAACTATCTCGACCTGTTCGCCGGCGCCGGCGACTGCCCGGTGATCGGCGAGGCCAGCGCCAACTACGCCCGCCTCAACCGGGTGCAGGGCGTGCCCGAACGCGTCGCTGACTTCAGCCCGGACGCGCGCATCCTGTTCATTGCGCGCGATCCGGTCGAGCGCACGATCAGCCACTACTGGTACATGGTGCGGTTCTTCGAGGAACGCCGCGACATGCTGAGCGCGATCCGCGAGGAGCCGGACTACACCGAGACCAGCGACTACGCCATGCAGCTCAAGGCCTGGCTGGCGCGGTTCCCGGAACAGCGGGTGAAGTTCATCACCACCGAGGCGCTGCGCGACCGGCCGGAGGCGACCATGTCCGACGTATTCGCCTGGCTCGGTGTCGATGCCGACTTCGTGCCGCCGAACCTGGCCGAGCGCGCCAACGAGGCGCCGGAGGTGCTGCAGCAGGTGCGCGGCAAGGGCCTGCTGCACCGATTCCGGCACTCGGGCCTGTGGAACGCGGTCGGCCCGCTGGTGCCGCAGGGCCTGCGCCAGTCGGCCCGACGCCTGTCGGAGAAGCCGGTGGAGCGGGTCGCGGTCGACCGCACCGAGGCCGTGGACTATCTGCGCACCATCCAGCGCCAGCAGGCCGATGAACTGGCGGCGTTGCTGGGCCGCCGCTTCCCGGAGTGGACGACGCTTGATGGCGGCACCTGAGCGCCGCCGCGCGCGGTAGCGCCATGGCCGGACTGCGCGCGCGGCTGGCCGGCTTGTTCCGCCCTCGCGGCGCGACGTTGGACGACTGCCAGGTTTACGCGATGCGCCTGCAGGGCCGGCGCGGCGTCGCCGGCAGCCTACGGCGTCTGTCGCCGGTCGGCGACTACGCGCAGGCGATGATCGATCCGGCCGGCACCCGCGTCGCGTTCTGGGGCGCGCATCCGGCGACGCCCGGCCACCAGCTCTGGGTCGCCGACATCGCCACCCGGCGTTGCCGGCCGATCAGCCTGGCATCCGGCCTGACCGGCCATCCCTGTTGGTGGCCCGACGGCCGCAGTCTGGTCTGCTTCTCCACCGCCGGCGTTTCCGACGCGACCGACTGGCAGCCGGCGCGGCAGTTCGACCCGGACCGGCCGGCCGCCAACCTGTTCCGCATCGACCCGGCCAGCGGCGCGCGCCAGCCGCTAACGCGCGGCGACGTCGTCGATGAGCGGCCGGCGGTGACGCCCGACGGCGCGGCGGTAATCTTCGTCTCCAGCCGTGGCGGACGGCTGAACCTATGGGCCTTGGACGTCGCCGATGGCGGCCTGCGCCAGCTCAGCCACGGGGTAGCATTCGACTACCGGCCGGCGATCTCGCCCGACAGCACGCGCATCGCCTACTTCACCGCCGACGCCGACGGCCGGCACGTTCTCGCGATGCTGTCTTGGCCGGCGGCGACGCCGTTGGCGGTCAAGGTGAACGCCACGTTCGACTGGGTGCACGGGCCGTACTGGGCGGCCGACGGCCGCGCCTTGCTGGTGCACGCGCGCAAGGCCGGCGCGCCGCGTCCGGCGTTGTGGTTGATCGACACGGCGGACGGCGGCGTGGAACCGCTGGCGCTGCCGGGGGTCGAGGACTGTTCGCACGGGACCTGGGACGCCGGCGAGGGCTGGCTCGCCTTCGACTCGCGCCAGGCGCTCGGCCAGCTGCCGGCCACCATCGACGCGCCGACGTGCTAGGCTCAACCGATGGATGAGAACGCCAAGGATATCCTGCTGGCGCGGCTGGCCGAACTGGAGGCCGCCTCACAGGCGACCGCCGCCGAGCGCAAGCCGGTGACGCTCGACCAGGCCGCGGTCGGCCGGCTGTCGCGCATGGACGCGATCCAGGTTCAGGCCATGGCCGCGGCCGGCGAGCGCCGCCGTGTCGCCGAGATCGGCCGGGTGAAGGCGGCGCTGAGGCGCGTCGACGAGGGCGAGTACGGCTATTGCGTGACCTGCGGCGAGGAGATCGCGCCCGGGCGCCTGGAGTTCGATCCGGCCGTCGCCGCTTGCGTCGATTGCGCCGGCCGCTAGCGCGCCACGGTGGCGACCAGCGCCGAGCCGACGAGGCCAAGACCGATCAGGATGATGGCGATGGCACTGATCGCCAGCCCGCTGTCGAGCATCAGGCCGACCGTGGCCGGGCCCAGCGCCGTGCCGGCGACCATCAACATCACCGCGAAACTGCGGATCGTGCCGAGCTGCGCGATACCGTAGACCTCGGCCCATACCGCCGAGCCGGCGGTCTGCACGATGCCCGACGACAGGCCCATCAGCGCCAGCAGGGCGATCAGTGCCGCCACGTCGTCGAACCCGCCAAGCGCCCCGATGCCGGCGAGCAGCGGCAGGTTCATCGTCGACATCAGCACCCGGCTGCCGAATCGGTCGACCAGGATGCCGGCCAGCGGCAGGCTCACCGCGTGCGCCACGGCGTAGCCGGCGAAGCCGGCGGCGACCTGTTCGGGCGTCCAGCTCTTGATCGCGGCAATCGCCTGGATGTGGAACACCAGCGCGGTGGAGGTGAACGGCATGTACAGCAGGATCGGCAGCGCCAGCCAGAAGAACCGCGTGCGCGCGACGATCAGCATGCCCGACCACGCGCGCGGCCGCTCGCCGGCGACGCTGGCCGGTGCGCGCCGGAACGCAGTCTGGCGCCGGATCAGCCAGACCAGTACCGGCGCGGCCACCAAGGCCACTACCGCACCGGTGATGGCGTAGCCCGCGCGCCAGCCGGCGACCGCGATCAACATCACCGCGAGCGCCGGCAGCACGCCCTGCGCCAGCGCGAAGCCCAGCGCCACCAGCGATAGCGCCCGTCCGCGCGTCGCCTCGAAATAGCGCGCGATGGAGGTCACCGCGATATGGGTCATCAGCCCCTGACCGCACAGCCGCAGCAGCAGCCAGGCCAGCGCCAGTCCGATCACCCCGGTGGCGCTGGCTTTCACGGCGCAGGCCACGCCCAGCGCCGCCATCACCAGCGCGGTGTAGCGAGCCAGGTCGATACGGTCGATCCAGTGGCCGACGAACGGTAGCAGCACGGCCGCGCCCAGCGTGCCGACCAGATAGGTCGCGCCGAGCTCGCTGGCCTGCAGCCCGAGGTCGCGCCCGACCGCGACGTTGAACTGTGAGATGAAGAAGGTCTGGCCGGGGCTCGACAGGAACGCGCACGCCGCGCCGAACAGCAGCACGCGCGGTTCGTCGCGCAGCAGCGTCAGATAGGATCGGAGCATGTGGCCCCTTATACAGAGTTCGACGGCGGATCAGGTGGAAGCTTCGCCGATCCGCTCGCGCCGGACCTTGATGCCGGCGGCCTCGCGGTCCCACGTGTCCTCGGTGACGCCGGAGTCGCGCAGCCGATGCTTTTCCGCCTTCTGCGTCGGCGTCTTCGGCAGGTCGGGCATGATCCGCACGTAACGCGGGATCATGAAGTGCGCCAGGCGCGAGCGCAGGAACTCGATCAGGTCGGCCGGGTCGAGCTCGCTATCGGGCAGCAGCGACAGCACCGCCATCACCTCGTCCTCGCCGTGTTCCGCCGGCACCGCGACGGCTGCCGCCTCGCGCACCGCCGGGTGGCTCAGCAGCTCGATCTCGACCTCATACGACGAGATGTTCTCGCCACGTCGGCGGATCGCGTCTTTCACCCGGTCGACGTAGTAGTAGTTGCCGTCGGCGTCCTCCCGGAAGGCATCGCCGGTGTGGAACCAGCCATTGCGCCATGCACGCGCCGTCGCCTCGGGGTTGTTGTGGTAGCCGTGGTTCAACGCCCAGGGCCGGGCGGTGCGCAAGATCATCTCGCCGACCTCGCCGTGCGGCACCTCCAGGTCGTTGCCGTCGACCAGCCGTGCCTCGGTGCCTGGCCGGACCTTGCCGCAGAAGCCGCGCCCTCGCGGCTGCGGATCGGACACGATCGGGTTGTTGACCTCGGTCATGTTGAACACGGTTCGCACGTCGACGCCGAAGCGTTCCGCGAAGGCCGGCACGTCGTCGACCAGTGGCACCATGAAGATGAGCTTGAGGCCGTGGTCGCGGTCCTCCGGACCGGGCGGACGCTTCCACAGGAAGCTCGCCATCGCGCCGAGCAGGAACACCACGGTCGCCTGCGTCCGCTTGATCGCCGGCCAGAAACTCTCGGTATCGAAGCTCGCCACCACGGCGATCGACGCGGCGCGATAGAGCATGCAGTTGATCAGGCCGGTGCCGCCGACATGGAACATCGGCATGGTCATGAAATAGCGGTCCGCGCCGGTGATGAACGGCCACGCCTCCGGCCCCATCATCGACCAGCCCTGGCAGTAGGACGACAGCACCGCCTTCGACGGCCCGGTGGTGCCCGACGTGAAGATCACCGTCTGCGTGTCCCAAGGTTCGATCGGCCGCGTCAGTTCGGGCGGCGGAGCGTGGTCCGGCGACAGCGCCTCCGGCCCATGGCGTTCCAGGCCGGCCGGCGCCTGTGCCTCGCCGCCCAGCACCACGATCCGGTCCAGCGCCGCCAGGTCGACCTCGTTCAGGCGCGGCACCAGGTCGGCGTGCGCCACGATCAGGTTGGCGTCGGACAGGCTCACCGCGTGCTGCAGCAGCCGGCCGCGATAGGCCAGGTTGAGCGGCACGTAGACCGCGCCCATGTGGTTCAATGCCAGCATCAGCAGGATGCAGTCCTCGCCGGTCGGTAGCCAGGACAGCACGTGCTCGCCCTGCCGCACGCCAAGCCGCGCCAGCCCCGCGGTGATCCGCACGATGCGCTCGCGCGCCTGCCGCCAGCTCAACGCGCGGCCGTCCTCGAACACCAGGAACGGCCGCTCGCCGTGCGCTTCGGCATTCGCGTCGATCAGATAGCGCGCCACACAGGTCTCGCGCGCCGGTACCGCTGACAGGCTCATGGAGGCTCCGGGAATGGGCTTCGTAGTCTCCATTGTCAGCCGGATGGCGGCAGCAGCAAAGCCCCGTCCCTGGCGATCACGCGCCCGGCCTTCATGACCAGCGAACGGCGGGGATGCGCCGCGACCGCCTCGGCGACGGTCTCGCAGTCGACCAGCACCAGATCGGCGCGGCAGCCGGATTGCAGCCCATAGGCGTCGGCGCCAACGATGGCGGCGCTCATCTCGGTGGCCATGCGCAGGCACAGCTCGAGGTCGGCGTCGTGGCGGAAGCCGTTCCGGTAAGCGACGATGAAGGTGCGCTCCAGCATGTCGCCGGAGTTCATCGGCCCCCAGGCATCGCGCACGCCGTCGGAGCCGGTGAACAGGCGCACGCCGGCGTCGTGCAGCCGGCGCACCGGCGGGAACGGGGTGTTGCCCGACGGCCCGTGCGTCATGATCGCGATGTCCTGGTCGATCAGCTTGGCGATCAGGTCGTCGAGCCGCGCCTCGGGCACCGAGCCGAGGCAGAAGGCGTGGCTCAGCGCAACGCCGCCCTTCAGCCCCAGTGCCTTGGTCCGCTCGTGCACCATGTCGACGGTGATAGCGCCGACCTCGCCCGGATCGTGCAGGTGGATGTCGATCTCCACGCCGCGCCGTTCGGCAATGGCGAACAGGCCGTCGAGCTGGCCGACCGGATCGCGGTCGATACCGATCGGGTCGAGCCCGCCGACGATCTCGGCGCCTTCCGAGCAAGCCTGGTCGAGCAGCTCCAGCGTGCCGGGCTGGAGCATCACCCCGGTCTGCGGAAAGGCGACGATCTGCATGTCCATCCGGTCGACCACGCGATCACGGGTTTCGGCGACGCCGTTGAAGTTCGCCAGTCCGATGTCGGGCCCGATGTCGACATGGGTGCGGCAATGCGTGGTGCCACGCGCCGCCATCCAGTCGACCAGCCGCGCCGACTGCACCGCTGGCGACAGGTCCATCGCCGCCAGGACCTCGCGCTCGTTGCGGATCCGGTCGGCCACCGTCGGCCCGCCGCGATGGCTGTGCCAGCCGGTCCCGATCAGCGTCTTGTCGATATGGCAGTGCGCGTCGACCAGCCCCGGCAGCGCCAGCATGCCGGCGCCGTCGATCACCTCGGCGCCATCGGCTGCGTCGCCCTCGAAGAAGCGTCCGTCGCGGACCAGCAGCCGTGTTTCCGCGCCGCCCCAGGGCCGCACCCGGTCGATGACGATATCCGGCATGTGTCTCGCTCCCCCGCGGGCGACCATGCCTTGATGCCCGAGATTGGTGGCGCCATCAACTTGCGTCAGGTCACAGCCCGGGCGGCACGTCTCCTGCAATACCCTACCCGGAGCCGGCCAGGAACGAACCGGGCTCTGGATTATCGTTGTTCAGTTGGGCCGGGTCACACCATGGATGTATCAATATTTCACGAGATTTCTTCTGCTCGGTACCGCAGGACGATCGGGGGCAGCCCTCCGGAAATCCGCCGCGTCTTCTCAAACCGGCAAGCTGTCGATCCCGATCAGTGTCAGCACCAGGACGGCGGCGAAACTTGGGATGAACCAGCGGCGCCGCAAGTGGAGCAGTTCGGGCCAGGTCAGCTTTCCGCGGTCGCCGACCCGCCTGACGCGTTCGGTGAGGGATGGCGCCGCGGCGAACAGGAACGCCCCCGCGACCAACCCAAGCATTACCGCGAGCGCATCGAAATTTCCCTGCCCTAAGGCGGCCGCTCCGGTGCCGGGGCAATACGCCGCCAGGGCGAAGCCGGCGCCGAATATCAGCCCGCCCAGCACGTTTGCGCCGTATCGCGTCGGCTTGATGTGCAGCTCGACCAGCCCTCGACCGTGCATCCACCAGATGCCGATCATGCCGACGAGGACGGCCGACAGCATCACCTTCGCCACCGTGAAATCCTCCAGAAGAAGCTGGCCGATCAGCACGTCGAATTTCGCCACACCGCCCTTCTGCAGGAAGAACCCGAAGAGGAAGCCGGCCACCAGCCCCAGAAATGCCTGTCTCGCCGTCATCTGCTCGCCTACAGCCTATAAAACGGCAGGGCGACAGCCACGCCGCCGATGAAGAAGCAGGCGAGCGCGATCCACGAGCCCACGGAAAGCTGCAGCGCGCCGCTTATGCCGTGGCCGCTGGTACACCCGCCCGCGAGCCGCGCGCCAAAAGACATCAAGACTCCGCCGGCAAAAGCGACAATGCCGCGGAGCCAGGGGGTGTCGCCGAAACGCTGTTCCCACAGCGGCTGGAGCCAACGCCCGGTCAGCTCGCCCCCGCTCCAGGCGGCCACGAACGCGCCGATGATGATCCCGAGGACCACCATTACCTCCCAGTCGATCTTCGGCGGGTTGTCTTGGAAGTAGGGCAGTTTCGCCATCGCACGCGGAAACAGCTTCTGGCCGATCAGCCCTCCGACTTTGGCATAGCTGCTCGACGCGCCGAGCGGCCTGTTGGAGAAGTAGAAGGTGAACATGGAGAGCAGCCCGATCAGTGCTCCCGCGAGATAGGGCGACCATGCCGAACCGGTCTGCGCCGGGTCCGTCGTCTGCGCGGCGGCGGGGTCGATGCCGAGGAGGACCACGCCGACGGCGAGGATGCAGGCGCACCCGACGAGCCCGATGCGGCCGATGCGGCCGGCGCCGTTCACGCTACTGCGCCGCCATACCCGTCGCATTTTCCGAGCCGTCCTCCGCGAAGATATATGCCACGTGGGCTATGCCCGGGGTTTTGATTCGCAAGAACATCGAGTGCTCCTGAAGTCGCCCTGGCCGATCGCTGCCGCACGTCCGTCGCACCGCATCGAGCCCGGACGGCAGCACAGCGACAAATCGCATTTCACGAACGCGGCGCAGAGACGATTGTTCCACGGTCGGCCAAACTCGAGCGACGACACCGCAGTCCCACGAACAAAGGACCGCACTGCCGAAGTTTTGGCTATAGGTCCACGTGAACGGTCATTCCGAGTTCGGTCGGATGTTGGTTGTAGACCGACGTTGGCGTGGCTTGCCTAAATTCGAGGGGGCCTGGTGCCCAGCTTTGATTGGATTCGATTTCGCTAAGCGACTGCATGAAAACGCGATTGGCGGTGGTGGGCCCGGCAGGATTCGAACCTGCAACCAGACCGTTATGAGCGGCCGGCTCTAACCGTTGAGCTACGGGCCCAGGCGGCAGAGCTTATAGCACAGGGTCGGGCGCGCTAGGCTCTCTCTGGACAGGGGAGGATGGCATGGACAAGCCGACAGTCGGGTTCATCGGGCTGGGCGAGATGGGCGAGCCGATGGCGCGCCGGCTGCTGCAGCACGGATTTCCGGTGGTGAGCTGCGCCAACCGCACGCGCGCGACCATCGAGGCATTGACCAAGGTGGGGCTGGTCGAGGTCGCCGACCCGGCCGAGGTCGGCGCGCGGGCAGACATCGTGATGACCATCGTCGTCGATCAGGCGCAGACCGACACCGTGTTGCGCGGGACAAAGGGCGCGCTGGCATCGTTGCGGCCGGGATCCGTGATCGTGGTCATGAGCACGCTCGCCCCGGGATACTGCCAGGACCTGGCCAGGGAGGCGGCGACACGCGACGTCGCGGTGCTGGATTGCCCGGTCAGCGGCGCGCGCATGGCCGCCGAACAGGGCACGTTGGCGCTGATGGTCGGCGGCGACGCGGCGGCGCTCGCGACCTGCCGCGCCGCACTGGAGGCGATGGGTACGATCTTCAACTGCGGCGACGTCGGCATGGGCATGGTCGCCAAGCTGGCCAACAACGCGGTATCGATCGGCACCGGCGCGCTGCTGATCGAAGCCCGCAAGATGGCCCGCGCCTACGGCATGGACCTCGATGTGCTGCTCGAGATCATGTGCCAGGGCACGGCCAACAGCTTTGTGGTGCAAAATTTCGAGGCGCTGCGGCCGCTTATGGCACACATGGCGACTCTGGGTGGCAAAGACATCGGGCTCGCTGTCGCGGCGGCACAGGCGCAGGGCGTGGCGATGCCGATGCTGCGCGCCTGGCAGACCATCGACTGGTCGACGTTCAAACCCGACGAGGCCTGAGTCTCAGGCGCCGTCCAGCTTGGCCTTCAGGATCTGGTTCACCACCTTCGGGTTGGCCTGGCCGCCGGTGGCCTTCATCACCTGGCCGACGAACCAGCCCATGACCTTGGTCTTGCCGGCCTTGTAAAGCTCCAGGTTCTCCGGGCTCGACGCGATCGCTTCGTCGATCAGGCGCTCGATCTCGCCGGTGTCGGAGACCTGCTTCAGGCCCTTGGCCTCGATGATCTGATCGGCCGACTGGCCGGTGTCGAACATCTCCTCCAGCACGTCCTTGGCGGTGCGGCCGGAGATCGTGCCGTCGGCGATGCGGTCGAGCAGGCCGCCCAGCGCCTCGGCGCCGACCGCCGACTCCGCGATGGGTTTGCCGGACTTGTTGAGGAAGCCGAAGAAGTCGCCGGTGACCCAGTTCGCCGCCAGCACCGGATCGCGCCCGGCCATCACCGCCTCGAAGAAATCGGCCGATTCCTTGTCGGCGACCAGCACGCCGGCGTCGTACGGCTTCAGGCCGAGGCCGACGAAGCGCGCCTTCTTGTCGTCGGGCAGCTCCGGCAGGTCGGCCTCCAGCGCCGCCACGAAGGCGTCGTCGAATTCCAGCGGCAGCAGGTCGGGATCGGGGAAGTAGCGGTAGTCGTGCGCCTCTTCCTTGCTGCGCATCGAGCGGGTCTCGCCCAGCCGGCTGTCGAACAGCCGGGTCTCCTGCACCACCTTGTCGCCGGCTTCGATCAGGTCGACCTGGCGCTGCGCCTCGTAGACGATGGCCTGCTGCACGAAGCGGATCGAGTTCACGTTCTTGATCTCGCAGCGCGTGCCCAGCTCGTCGCCCGGCTTGCGCACCGACACGTTGACGTCGGCGCGCATCGAGCCTTCTTCCATGTTGCCGTCGCAGGTGCCGAGATAGCGCAGGATCGAGCGCAGCTTGCGCAGGTAGGCGGCGGCCTCCTCCGGCGCGCGCATGTCGGGGCGCGAAACGATCTCCATCAGCGCCACGCCGCAGCGGTTCAGGTCGATGAACGAGCGCTTCGGATCCTGGTCATGCAGGCTCTTGCCGGCGTCCTGCTCCAGGTGCAGCCGCTCGATGCCGATGGCGCGGCTCTCGCCGTCCTTGAGGTCGATCAGGATCTCGCCCTCGCCGACGATCGGGTCCTTGAACTGCGAGATCTGATAGCCGGTCGGCAGGTCGGGGTAGAAGTAGTTCTTGCGGTCGAACACCGAGCGGTTGTTGATCTTCGCCTTCAGGCCCAGGCCGGTGCGCACCGCCTGTGCCACGCAGACCTCGTTGATCACCGGCAGCATGCCGGGCATGCCGGCGTCGACCAGGCTGACCTGGGTGTTCGGCGCCGCGCCGAAGGTGGTCGACGCGCCGGAGAACAGTTTCGATTCCGAGACCACCTGGGCATGGACTTCCAGGCCGATGACGACCTCCCAGGTCCCGGTCTGGCCTTCGATCGTGTAGCCGGCCATGGCTAGCTCCTCCACCAGGCGTCCGGCCGGTGGCTGAAGCCGGCGGCTTCCTCCAGCACGCCGGCGGCCCGGAACATGGTTTCCTCGTCGAATGACGGCGCCAGGATCTGCAGCCCCAGCGGCAGCCCGTCGCCGGCCAGCCCCGCCGGCACCGAGATGCCCGGCAGGCCGGTCAGGCTGGCCGGCACCGTGAACACGTCGTTCAGGTACATCGCCACCGGATCGTCGCCTTTCTCGCCCTCCGCGAAGGCGGCGCTGGGCGCGGTCGGCGTCAACAGCACGTCGCACTGCGCGAACACCGTCTCGAAGTCGTCCTTGATCAGCCGGCGGACCTTCTGCGCCTGGCGGTAATAGGCGTCGTAATAGCCGGCCGACAGCACGTAGGTGCCGATCAGCACGCGCCGGCGCACTTCCTTGCCGAAGCCGGCGGCGCGGGTGTTGGCGTACATGTCGTCGATGTCTTCGCCCGGCACGCGCAGGCCGAAGCGCACGCCGTCGTAGCGCGCCAGGTTCGACGACGCCTCAGCCGGGGCGACGATGTAGTAGGTCGGCAGCGCGTACTTGGTGTGCGGCAGGCTGACGTCGACCAGCTCGGCGCCGGCGTCTTTCAGCCATTGCGCGCCCTGCTGCCACAGGGTCTCGATCTCCGGCGGCATCCCGTCCATCCGGTATTCCTTCGGGATGCCGACCTTCAGGCCGCGCACGTCGCCGGTCATCGCCGCCTCGAAATCCGGCACCGGCCGGTCGGCCGAGGTCGAGTCCTTCGGATCGAAGCCCGACATCGCGCCCAGCATGATCGCCGCGTCGCGCACCGTGCGGGTCATCGGCCCGGCCTGGTCCAGCGAGCTGGCGAAGGCGACGATGCCCCAGCGCGAGCAGCGCCCGTAGGTCGGCTTGCAGCCGACGATGCCGGTGAAGGCCGCCGGCTGGCGGATCGAGCCGCCGGTGTCGGTGCCGGTGGCGCCCGGTGCGATGCCCGCCGCCACCGCCGAGGCGGAGCCGCCCGACGAGCCGCCCGGCACGATGCGTCGGTTCTCGCCGTCGCGCCGCCACGGGCTGGCGACGGTGCCGTGGTGGCTGGTCTCGTTCGACGAGCCCATGGCGAACTCGTCCATGTTGGTCTTGCCCAGCATCACCGCGCCGGCATCCCACAATTTCTGGGTCACCGTGCTCTCGTACGGCGGCGTGAAGCCGTCCAGGATGTGGCTGCCGGCCGTGGTTGGCACGCCCTTGGTGCAGTACAGGTCCTTGATCGCCAGCGGCACGCCTTCCAGCGCGCCTGCACCCCCGCTGCGGCGCTGGTCGGATGCCTTGGCCATGTCCATGGCCAGCTCCGGCGTCTCGGTGATGAAGGCGTTCAGCGGGCGCGCGGCGGCCACCGCCTCGACATGCGCCTCGGTCAGCGCCGCCGACGTGGTCTCGCCCTTGGCCAGCGCGTCGCGCGCCTGCGCGATGGTCAGGTCGGTGAGGTCCGCCATTACTCGACCACCTTCGGCACGGCGAAGAACCGCTCCACGCCGTCGGGCGCGTTGGCGACGATGTCGTCGGCCTTGCCGCCGTCGGTGACCGCGTCCTCGCGCCAGCGCAGCGCCTCGTCATGCACCGAGGCCATCGGTTGCACCTCGGCGGTGTCCAGCTCGCCGAGCTGCTCGACCCAGCCCAGGATGTTGTTGAGCTCGCCGACCAGCCCGTCCAGCTCGTCGTCGGGTACCTTGATGCGCGCCAGATGCGCGATCCTGGCTACCGTGGCCTTGTCTACCGACATATGCGAAAACCTTGCCTTACGGGTCCGCCCCGGGCCGTTTTTGGCCCCGACGCGGGTTCGTGTCCACCGGAAATGACGCTGAAAAGCGCGCGGAAGCTAACATCCGTCATGATCGCCGACAAGATGAGCGAATTGCGTGCCGCGGTACCGCCCGGCCGCCGCCTGATCGGCCTCGACCTGGGGACGAAAACCATCGGCTGCGCGCTGACCGACGGCGGCTGGATGATCGCCTCGCCGCTGGTGACGCTGGTCCGCCAGAAGAAGCTGGCGCCGACCCTGGTGGCGCTGTTCGCGCTGCTCGATCAGCACGAGGTCGGCGGCGTGGTGCTCGGCCTGCCGATCAACATGGACGGTACCGAAGGCCCGCGTTGCCAGGCGACACGAGCCTTCGCCGCCAACTTGCTGGCCGCGCGCGACCTGCCGCTGCTATTCTGGGACGAGCGGCTGTCGACGGCGGCGGTGGAGCGAATGCTGATTGCCGCCGACACCTCGCGCAAGCGGCGCGGCGAACTCATCGACAAGTTGGCCGCTGCCTACATCCTGCAAGGAGCCTTGGACGCCTATGAGCGAGGTGGATAAGGACGGCCTGCCGTCGGAAGACTGGCTGGCCGAGACCGCGAACTACTACAAGGAACGCGCACGAAAGCGCGGACCGCTGACGCCGGCGCAACTGCGCTGGGCCAAGGCCAAGGACCGCTTCGCGATCCTGCTGGTCTTCGTGTTCCTGGCGATCTTCGGCGGCATGATGTTCGACACCGCGATCCGCAACGGCCAGTGCGACGTGATCGAGTTCGTGACTTTCAAGTGCAACCGCTGGAACGTCGAGTTCAAGCACTGGGACGAGATCGACTACCGGAAGTAGCGGTCGCGGCCGGCGGCGGCCCGCCCAGCATGTCGACGTAGAGCACCGCGCGCAGGTCCTCCAGGTCGAGCCCGTGGCGGGTCACCAGGTCGTCGGCGTCGGCGATCACCGCGTCGACGTCCTGCATGATCTTCAACCGCTTGTAGATGTCCGGGCTGTGCAGCCCCATGCTCTCGCCGAGCAACTCCATGAAGTTGACGATCTCGAACGAGACGTCCTTGTCGTAGTGGCAGAGCTCGCGGTGACAGGCGTGGTAGACCGTCGCCAGAGTGGTCACGCCGGCCGCGCTCGCGGCCTGGAACTCCTCCGCCCGCAGCTCGGTCTTGAAGTTCGGCAACACGCTCAGGTAGTTCGACATGTTGCCGATGCGCCGCACGTCCAGCTCGACGAATTCCAGCCCCGGTATCGCCGCGAGCAGCGTCTTCGCCGCCGTCATCGCCGCGGGCACCGCCGGCCGTTCATTCAGCGCCACGCGTTTCTCCACCCGGTGCGTCATCAGCGGGCGCAGTCGGTCGACATTGCGCGCCAGGTAGACCAGGAACGGCGTCAGCTCGAACGGCGACGCCTTGCGTACGCGCTGGAACGCCGGCAGCGTGATCTCGCTCATCTGCGTCTGGCAGCTCGGGCACCATGACAGCACCTCCGCCGCGCCGGCGCTGGCCAGCTGATCGATCGAGTTGAAGGCGACCCGGCCCGACGTTTCGGCGTCGCCGGCGTTGAACTGGAAGATGCCGCAGCAGGTCGAGGTGCCGCCCTTGACCTCGTAGCTGACGCCCAAGCGGTCGAGGATATCGAGGCACAGCAGGGCGATGTGCGGCGTCTTCAGGATGTTGCATCCGGTATAGAAGACGACCTCCGGCGGAGTCTCCGGCGCGGTGCGGCTGGGACGCGGATTGACCCGGGCCAGTGTCTCCGGCGGCAACTGCAGCCGGGAAAGCATGCGCACGCCGCGGGTCATGGCGCGGAAGCTCGCGGTCGCCTTCCGTTCCAGCGTTTCGCTATCGTGCTCGCGGCGTTTCGCGGCCAGCTTGGTCATCCCCATCATGAATCGCGCGTTGACGCCGTCGTCGCAGGCCGGGATGCAGAAGCCGCTGTTGGTGCAGACCTCGGCCCAGCGCCGCGCCGTCGCGTTGCCGTCGCCGCCCTTCAGCAGGTCGATCACCCCGCCCAGCACCTCGCGCGGATCGGCCTCGGCGATGCCGGCCGGCGCGGTCATCGGGCAGGCCTCGAAACACTTGCCGCATTGCGAGCAGCGTTCGGTGATCTCGGCGACGCGTTCGTCGAGCGCGCTGGCGAAGCTGGCGATGTCGCTGTCGGTCATGGCTGGCATGCTCCCGGGCACGGTGGCGCCATCATGCCGCCATGCCGGCGCCAGGGCCAGCCGGGTCCGGTTGACGGCGCCGCGGGCGCGCCGCACGCTGCCGGCCTGAAACGCGCGCGATCAGGGGACCGGCATGGAAAAGCGGACTTTCGGCAAGACCGGTTTCGAGGTCACGGCGCTGGGCTTCGGCGGCGGCCCGGTTGGCTTTCTCGGCACCGAGCAGGCATCCGTCGCGACGATCCTCAACCTGCTGCTCGACCGCGGCATAAACCTGATCGATACCGCCGCCGCCTATCAGGGCTCGGAAGCCGCGATCGGCGCGGCCGTCGCCAGCCGGCGCGACGAATTCGTGCTGGTCTCCAAGTGCGGCCAGAAGTTCGACGACATCGGCGGCGAGGCCTGGACCGCTGAGACCGTGACCAAAACGGTCGACCGCGCGCTGAAGCGGTTGAAGACCAACCATCTCGACGTGATGCTGCTACACTCCTGCGACCTCGACACGCTGAAGAAGGGCGAGGCGCTGGGCGCGCTGATCGAGGCGCGCGAGGCCGGCAAGGTGCGCCACGTCGGCTATTCCGGCGACAACGAGGCCGCCGCCTATGCCGTCACCGTGCCGGACATCGCAGTGCTGGAGACTTCGGTCAACATCTGCGACCAAGTCAACATCGACAAGGTGCTGCCCGGTGCGCAGCAGAACGGCGTTGGCGTGCTGGCCAAGCGGCCGATCGCCAACGCCGCCTGGAAGGACGTCGGCGAGCAGCAGGGCGTCTACGCCAACTACAGCCGCACCTATGCCGGCCGGCTGGCGCACATGGGGCTGACGCCCGAGGCGCTGGGCTTCGGCGGCGATGCGGGCGCGGCCTGGACCGAAATCGCGCTGCGCTTCACGCTGACCCAGCCCGGCGTGACCACGGCCATCGTCGGCTCGACCAACCCGGCCCACGTCGGGCGCAATTTGCAGATCGCCGAGAAAGGTCCGCTGCCCGCCGCGACGATGGAGAGGCTGCGCGAGGCTTTCCGGAATGCCGAGCAGGCCAGCGGCGAGACCTGGCCCGGCCAGACCTGAGCCACAGGGAGGACACCATGGACGCGGCTGAACTGAAGCAGATCCAGGCGCCGATCAAGGCGCGCTATCGTGACGAGCCGGAAGCGGCGATCATCACGCTCAAGGCCGAGGGGAGGCTCGGCGACGAGGTGAGCTGTTCCGTCGAGACCGGCCGCGCCCTGGTCGAGGCCGGCCTGCACCCTGCCGGCGGCGGCTCCGGCCTGCACGCCTGTTCCGGCGACATGTTGCTACAGGCGCTGGTCGCCTGCGCTGGCGTCACCCTCAACGCCGTCGCCACCGCCATGGAGCTCGATATCGGCGAGGCCAGGGTGAAGGCCGAGGGCGACCTCGACGTGCGCGGCACGTTGGGCGTCGCCAAGGACGCGCCGGTCGGCTTCCGCGACATCCGCATGACCTTCGAGATCGGCGGCGACCTGACCCAGGAGCAACGCGACACCTTGCTGAAGCTCACCGAGCGCTACTGCGTCGTCTACCAGACCCTGTTGCAGGCCCCGAACATCGCCGTCGACCTGAAAACCGCCTAGACCGTCGGTTCCAGCACGGCGTTGACCGGGATCGTCACCACCGAGGCGGTGTTCGGCATGGAAAGCGCGGTGGCGACCAGGGCGGCGACGGTGGCCGGGCGGATCATCTGGTCCTCCGGCACCACGGTGTTGGCCAGGCCCATCGGCGTCGCCACGGCGCCCGGCGCGACGGTGGTGACGCGCACGCCGTCGTCCCACGCGGCCATGCGGGTGCCGGTGGAAAGCGCCATCAGCGCGTGCTTGCTCATCGAATAGCCGATCGAGCCGCCCTTGTGGCGGATGCCGGACAGCGACGACACGTTGATCACCCGGCCCGTGCCGGCGGCGCGCAGGTGCGGCAGGGCGGCCTTGGTCAGGCGATAGGGCGCCTTCACGTTGACCTCCATCATCAGGTCCAGGTTGGTCTCGTCCTCGCTGTCGAAGTCGAACGGGATCGCGACGCCGGCATTGTTCACCAGCCCGTCCAGCCGCCCGAAGCGCGCCACGGTGTCCGCGACCCAGCGTGCCGCGTCGGCTGGCGCCTCGGCATCGAAGGCGAACTGCGCCACCCGGTCGTGGCCGTCCAGGTCCGGCAGGGCCGGGGTCTTCCGGCTGCCCAGGCTCAACGAGTAGCCGTCGGCCAGCAGGCGCCGCGCGATCGCCTCGCCGATGCCGCGATTCGCCCCGCTCACCATCACCACCCGGCCCTGTGGGGAGAGCTGTCCGGTCTCGTCCGTCATTGTTTCCGCCTTTTTCGACCACCGGCCATTGCCGGCTTGCCCGCCGTCATCGAGCGACCTATACAGTGGCGCTTTAATGAACGCGCCGGTTTCGGTTTTTCCACATCGCCACCTGCTGGGTATCGAGTCTCTCTCCCCGGCGGACATTGGCGCCATTCTCGATCTCGCCGATACCTACGTCACCCAGAACCGCCAGGTCGACAAGAAGAGCGCGTCGCTGCGCGGCCGCACGCTGATCAACATGTTCTTCGAGGACAGCACCCGCACGCGCACCTCGTTCGAGCTGGCGGGCAAGCGGCTGGGCGCCGACGTGATCAACATGTCGGTCAGCGCCTCGTCGATCAAGAAGGGCGAGACCCTGATCGACACGGCGATGACGCTGAACGCCATGCACCCCGACATCCTGGTGGTGCGCCACCCGCATTCCGGCGCCGTGCAGCTCCTGGCGGAGAAGGTCGACGGCTCGGTGATCAACGCCGGCGACGGCAGCCACGAGCACCCGACACAGGCGCTGCTCGACGCGCTGACCATCCGGCGCCGGCGCGGCCGCCTGGCCGGCCTGCTGGTGGCGATCTGCGGCGACATCCTGCACAGCCGGGTGGCGCGCTCCAACATCCTGGCGCTGAGCGTGATGGGTGCGCGGGTCCGGGTGATCGCGCCGCCGACGCTGCTGCCGCGCGACGTCGACCGGATGGGCGTGGAGGTGTTCCACGACATGCGCGAGGGCCTGCGCGACGTCGACATCGTGATGATGCTGCGGCTGCAGTCGGAGCGCATGCGCGGCGCCTTCGTGCCTTCGATCCGCGAGTATTTCCACTTCTTCGGGCTGGACCGCGACAAGCTCGCCTGCGCCAAGCCCGACGCGCTGATCATGCATCCCGGGCCGATGAATCGCGGCGTGGAGATCGACACCGAGGTCGCCGACGACATCCACCGCTCGGTGATCCGCGAGCAGGTCGAGATGGGCGTCGCCGTGCGCATGGCGGTGATCGAGCTGCTGGCCCGCCACCTGCCGAACTACCAGGCCGGCAGTCGATGAGTACGCAACAGCATCATCATGAGCTGGCCGTGTGCTGCTGGGCGCGGCCGGTGAGCGCGCAGCAGCACGCGCATCATCATGAGCTGGCCGTGTCCTGCTGGGCGCGGCCGTGACAGCAGCCAGGGTTGCCTATCTCAACGCCAGGCTGATCGATCCCGAGTCCGGGCTCGACCAGGCCGGCGCGCTGCTCACCGAGGGCGACCGCATCGTCGCGCTCGGCCCGGAAATCTTCCCCGCCGGCCCGCCGGCCGACGCCGAAGTGGTGCATTGCGGCGGCCGGGTGCTGTGTCCCGGCCTGATCGACATGCGCGTGTTCACCGGCGAGCCCGGCGCCGAGCACAAGGAGACCCTGGCGACGGCCGGCCAGTCCGCCGCGGTCGGCGGCGTGACCACGAGGGTGGTGATGCCGAACACCGATCCGGTGATCGACGACGTCGCGCTTGTCGGCTTCATGGAGCGCCTGGGCCAGCGCGCGCAGGTCCACGTGCACCCGATGGCCGCCCTGACCAAGGGCCTGCGGGGCGAGGCGATGTGCGAGCTTGGCCTGCTCGCCGAGGCCGGCGCGGTCGGCTTCACCGATGGCGACCGGGCGGTGACCGACGCCGGTCTGATGCGCCGCGCGCTGAGCTACGCGTCGGCTTTCGGCCTGCTGGTGTGTCAGTTTCCGCGCGAGCCGTCGCTCTCCGCCGAGGCGGCGATGAACGAGGGCGAGATGGCGACCCGCCTGGGCTTGCCCGGCGTACCGCCGATGGCCGAGACCATCGTCGTGGAGCGCGACCTGCGGCTGGTCGAGATCACCGGCGGGCGCTATCACGTCGCCGCGCTGTCGACCGCGCGCGCCGCCGCCGCGGTGGCCGAGGCCAAGGCGCGCGACCTGCCGGTCACCGCCGCCGTCTGCCTGCACAACATGGCGCTGAACGAGAACGCGGTCGGCGACTACCGCACCTTCGCCAAGACCGAGCCGCCGCTGCGCGCCGAGCACGACCGCCAGGCGATCGCGCAGGCCATCGCCGACGGCACCATCGACGTGATCTGCTCCGGCCACGATCCGCAGGACCCGGAGAGCAAGCGCCAGCCCTTCGAGGTCGCAGCCAGCGGCATCGTCGGCCTGGAGGCGCTGCTGCCGCTATCCTTGGAGCTCTACCACAACGGCCTGCTGAAGCTGCCCGACCTGCTGGCCAAGCTGACCTGCAATCCCGCCCGGCTGCTCGGCCTGGACGCCGGCCGCCTGCGGGAAGGCGCGCCGGCCGATCTGCTGGTCTTCGACCTCGACGAGCCCTGGCGTCTCGACGTCGAGGCATTCCGCTCCAAGTCCAAGAACGCCCCCTACGACGGCCGCCCGGTCCAGGGCCGCGCCTGGCGCACCATCGTCAACGGCCATCAGGTCTATGATCGGCACAGGGAGATGTGCTGATGCCAGACTTTCTCGGTTCCATCGACTACACGTGGCCGTTCTACGCTGCGGCGGTGTGCGGCTACCTGCTGGGATCGATCCCGTTCGGCCTGGTGCTGACCAGGCTGGCCGGGCACGGCGACGTGCGCCAGATCGGGTCGGGCAGCATTGGCGCTACCAACGTGCTGCGCACCGGCTCCAAGCCGCTGGCGGCGGCAACCTTGGTCCTGGATGGCGGCAAGGGCGCGGTGGCGGTGCTGGTCGCGCAGATGTGGGGCCAGGACATGGCGGTGATGGCCGCCGGCGGCGCCATGCTCGGCCACTGCTTCCCGGTGTGGTTGCTGTTCAGGGGTGGCAAGGGGGTCGCGACGTTCATCGGTATCATGCTGGCGATCTGCTGGCCGGCCGGCATCGCCTGTTGCCTGACCTGGCTGGCGGTGGCGGGGATCTTCCGCTTCTCGTCGCTGGCCGGGCTGGCGATGGTGATCGCGGCGCCGGCCTACAGCTGGTATTTCGGCGACTTCCAGATCATGTACCTGGCCGGTCTGATGGCCGCCCTGGTGGTGTTCCGCCACCACGCCAACATCCGCCGTCTGCTCACCGGCCAGGAGCCCAGGATCGGCCGCAAGAAGGCGGCCTCAGCGTAGCGCGCGCCGCTCCGGGCTGAGCTGGTAGTAGACCGTGCCGCGCAGCTCGCCGATCGACACCGGCCCGAACTGGCGGCTGTCGATGGCGCCGTCGCGGTTGTCGGCCAGCACGTAGACGTGCGCGAACGGCACCTCGAAGGGCTCGACATTGTCGCCGGCCGAACCGGCGTCGAGCTCGATCACCTCGTAGCTGACACCCGACGGCAGGGTTTCGCGGAACACCTGGCCGGGAATGCCGGCCTGGCGGGCGCGGTCGGGGCCGCTGGCGCTCTGGCGTTCGACGGTCTCGCCGTTGACCAGCAGGCGGCCGTCGCGCAACTCCACCGTGTCGCCGGACATCCCGACCACGCGGCGCAGTACCGCGACCTTGGCGCCGCCGACCACCTTGAAGAACACCACCAAATCGCCCGGCGCCGGCTTGCGCCAGCCGAACACCGCCTCGTTGGCCAGCGACACACTGCCTGCGTCAAGCTGCGGCGCCATCGAGTTGGTGGTCATCGCGTACGGCTCCAGCCGCATCTCGGCGACCGGGTCGAGCGGCGCCAGCACGTAGACCATTGCGCCGGCGAACGCCGCGGCGGCGCCGCGCGCCCAGCCGACCCGCGGCAGGTTGGCGAGCTGGCGAACCACCCAGCCGAACAGGTAGACGCCGATCGCAAGCGGCAGCGCCATCTTGGTCCAGTCCGGCAGGTCGACCACGGCGCCGAACACCAGGGGCAGGCCGATCACCTGCACCAGCGTCACCACCGTCAGCATCGGCCCGCCGGCGAAATAGGCGAAGGCGCTGGCGACGGCGCCGATCGCCACCTCGGCCCCGCTCAGCCGCAACAGCATCAATGCGATCGCGCCGGCGATCGCCACCCCGATGCCCGACAGCAGCGCCGCGAACGCGAAGGCGAAGCCCGGCAGCCGGCTGGCCGGATCGAGCACCTGTGCCAGCCACGGTCGCCATTCGTAGTATCGGAACACGTCGTCGTCGCCGAGCAGCGCCGACAGCACGAAGCCGATGACGCAGCTCGACGCGACGAACGCCGCCGGGCCGCAGCTGCGCAACGCCCAATCCGGCTGCTGCAGCCGCGTCGGCCTGACGAGCGCACGCAGGTAGGTCTGTGGATAGCGCCGAAGCTGTTCCCCGAGGGAACCCGCCATCCGAATCTCCCCTTCATACCGGACCCGGTCCGTTTCCGGTATTGCAGGGGATATGTCAATGCGCGCGGCATTGACCGGTTCGGCCACTTCGCGCAGCGTTTGCGCATGAACATGCCCGCGCCCCGCGACCGCGACGACCTGGTGGACCGGATCCGGCTGCTGCGCACGCGCAACGTCGGGCCGGTGTCGTTCCGGCAGCTCGTCGTCCGGTTCGGCTCGGCGGCGGCCGCCCTGGAGCGGCTGCCGGAACTGAGCAAGCGCGCTGGCGGCGCCAGCGTGACACCGCCCGCGCGGACCGCCGCCGAGGCCGAGCTGGCGGCGGCGGAGGCCGCCGGCGCGGCGGTCCTGGCGCTGGGCGACCCGGCCTATCCCGCGGCACTGGCGGCATTGGAGGACGCGCCGCCGATCCTGTTCGTTCTGGGTGACAAGGCCAGGCTCAACCAGCCCTGCGTGGCGCTGGTCGGCGCCCGCCATGCCTCGGCCAACGGCCGTACGCTGGCCGAACGCATGGCCCGCGACCTCGGCGCTGCCGGCTATGTCGTGGTCTCCGGCCTGGCGCGCGGCATCGACGCGGCGGCGCACGAGGGCGCGCTGGCGAGCGGCACCGTCGCGGTGCTGGCGGGGGGCCTGGACAAGGTTTACCCGGAAGAGCACGTGCCGCTGGCCGAGGCGATCGTCGCGCACGATGGCGCGGTGGTCACCGAGATGCCGCTCGGCCAGGCGCCGCGCGCACAGCACTTCCCGCGCCGCAACCGGCTGGTTTCCGGGCTCTCGCTGGGTGTCGTGGTGGTGCAGGCGGCCAGGCGCTCCGGCTCGCTGATCACCGCACGGCTGGCCGGCGAACAGGGCCGCGAGGTCTTCGCGGTGCCCGGATTCCCGCTCGACGAGCGTCATCAGGGCTGCAATCAACTCCTGCGCGAGGGCGCGATCCTGACCGAGGCGGCGGCCGACGTGCTGGCCGTGCTTGGCCATGCCGAGCTGCGCGAGACCTGGCCCGAACCGGACTATGAGGCCGCTGCGCCGCTGCCGGAACCCGCCGGCGACGTGGAGACGATTGCCGCGCTGCTGGGGCCGGAGCCGGTGCCGGTCGACGCCCTGATCCGGCGCAGCGGTTTGACAGCCCCAGAGCTTTTGACCATCTTGCTGGATCTGGAACTGGCGGGACGACTCGACCGACATAGCGGATCGCACGTGTCCCTCCGTCTTTAACTCACTGAGTTTTCAGGTAAATCGGCACCATTGTTCCAGGTCGCAGCCGCAGCAACGAGCAGTAAGCAGCCATGAGCGTTGTCGTTGTCGAGTCGCCCGCCAAGGCGAAGACGATCAACAAATATCTGGGTGACGATTACGTGGTGCTGGCCAGCTATGGCCACGTCCGCGACCTGCCGTCGAAGGACGGTTCGGTGCGGCCGGACGACGATTTCGCCATGACCTACCAGACCGACGAGAATTCGGTGAAGCACCTGCGCGCCGTCGCCCAGGCGCTGAAACGCGACCCCAAGCTGATCCTCGCCACCGACCCGGATCGCGAGGGCGAGGCGATCTCGTGGCACGTGCTGAACGCGCTGCGCGAGGAGCACGGCCTGGCCGACCTCGAAGTCAGCCGCGTGGTGTTCAACGAGATCACCAAGAAGGCGATCCTGGAGGCCATGTCGCACCCGCGCGAGCTCGACATGGACCTGATCAACGCGCAGCAGGCCCGCCGCGCGCTCGACTATCTCGTCGGCTTCACCCTGTCGCCGGTGCTGTGGCGCAAGCTGCCCGGCGCGCGCTCGGCCGGCCGGGTGCAGTCTGTCGCGCTGCGTCTGGTCTGCGAACGCGAGATGGAGATCGAGGCCTTCAAGCCGCAGGAATACTGGACCGTCGATGGCGCCTTCGTGGCGCCGGCGGGCCGGCTTGCCGCGCATCTGACGGTGCTGGACGGCAACAAGCTCGACAAGTTCTCGCTGCCCGACGAGGCCACGGCGATGCGCGCCGTCGCCGTGGCCGAGAAACGCACCTATCACGTCGCCTCGGTCGAGGTTCGCCCGCAGCAGCGACACCCGCAGCCGCCGTTCACCACCTCGACGTTGCAGCAGGAGGCCAGCCGCAAGCTCGGCTTCGGCGCGCGCCAGACCATGCAGGTGGCGCAGAAGCTGTACGAGGGCATCGACATTGGCGGCGAGACCGTCGGCCTGATCACCTATATGCGCACCGACGGCGTGCAAATGGCGGGCGAGGCGATCGGCGCCTGCCGCGACGTCGCCATCGGCCGCTACGGCCAGTCCTTCGTGCCGCGCGAGCCGCGCGAGTACAAGACCAAGGCGAAGAACGCCCAGGAAGCGCACGAGGCGATCCGCCCGACCGACCCCGCGCGCGACCTGGCCGCGGTGACGAAGTATCTCAACGAGGATCAGCGCAGGCTCTACGACCTGATCTGGAAGCGCGCGGTTTCCAGCCAGATGGCCAGCGCCAGGCTGCAGCAGACCCGCATCGAGATCCGTTCCGCCGACGAGCAGGTCGGCTTCCGCGCCACCGGCACCGTGGTCGAGTTCCCCGGCTTTCTGCGCCTGTACGAGGAAGGCCACGACGACACCGCCGACGACGAGGACGAGACCCAGCGCCTGCCGGCGGTCGCCGATGGCGACGATCTGAAGCTCACCAAGGTCGACCCGGCGCAACATTTCACCCAGCCGCCACCGCGCTACACCGAGGCCTCGCTGGTCAAGCGGCTGGAGGAGCTCGGCATCGGCCGGCCCTCGACCTACGCCTCGATCCTGTCGGTACTGCAGGACCGCAGCTACGTTACGCTCGACAAGAAGCGGTTCACGCCGGAGGACAAGGGCCTGCTGGTCACCTGGTTCCTGCGCAGCTTCTTCCAACGCTACGTCGAGTACGAGTTCACCGCCGACCTGGAGGCACAGCTCGACGAGGTGTCCGCCGGCAAGGTCGACTGGAAGGACGTGCTGCGGCAATTCTGGACCGACTTCCACGGTGCGGTGGACGAGACCGCCGAGCTGCGCGTGCGCGACGTGCTGGATACGCTTGACGCGCTGATGGCGCCGTGGCTTTACGATGGTGAGGACGGCAAGAAATGCCCGGCCTGCGCCGATGGCGCGCTCGGCCTGCGGCTCGGCAAGTTCGGCGCCTTCGTCGGCTGCTCCAACTATCCGGAGTGCAAGTTCACCCGTGCGCTCGGCGCCGAAGGCGCCGACGGCCAGGTGCTGGACGGTCCGAAGCTGCTGGGCCAGGACCCTGACAGCGGCCTGGATGTCACCCTGCGCCGTGGCCCTTATGGCCTCTATCTGCAACTCGGCGAGGCCGAGGAGGGCAGCAAGCCGAAGCGCACCTCGATCCCGCGCGACCTGCCGGTCGACGAGGTCGATTTCGAGATGGCGCTGCGGCTGGTGTCGTTGCCGCGCGAGGTCGGTATTCATCCGGAGACCGAGAAGCCGATAGTCGCCGGCATCGGCCGCTACGGGCCGTTCCTGCTGCATGACGGGCGCTACGTGAACCTGGCCAGCACCGAGGAATTGCTCACCATCGGGCTGAACCACGCGGTGACCAAGATCGCCGAGGCGCCCGAGCGGCGCGGCCGGCCGACCGCCACCCCGTTGAAGGAACTGGGCGCGCACCCGAGCGACGGCGAGCCGGTGGTGATCATGAAGGGGCGCTACGGCCCCTACGTGAAGCACGGCAAGATCAACGCCACGCTGCCGAACGGCACCGAGCCGGATGACTGCACCCTGGACCAGGCCGTCGCCCTGATCGAGGCCAAGGCCGCGACCAAGGGCAAGAAGAAGGCCTCGGTCAAGAAAGCCGCCAAGAAGAAGACCGCCAAGAAGACCGCGAAGAAGAAGGCGCCGGCGAAGAAGGCCGCGGCCAAGACCGCCGCCTCTACCGAAGCCTGACTTTCTGACATCATCGCTCGTGGCGACGGCTTACCCCCACCTCACCCCAACCCTCTCCCCCCCAAAGGGGCGGAGAGGGAGCGATGTCATCGACACCGGGTCCGCCTCCGCCCTTCAGGGGGGAGGGGACAGGGGCGGTGGGTGGCGCCGCGCATATTTGCATTGGACGACCTGACATGGCCCGCAGGCGCGGCGAGACCGGCGCACTGCCGTCCAAGGCGGCGCTGGCCGAGTTCATCAACGAAACGCCCGGCAAGGTCGGCAAGCGCGAGATCATGCGCGCCTTCAACCTCGGCGGCAGCGACCGCGTCGCCCTGAAGCATCTGATGAACGAACTGGCCGATGACGGCCTGGTGGCACGGCGCCGCGCCCAGCAGCCCGCCAAGAAGCCGGTCCTGGTGGTCGAGATCGCCACCGTCGACCATGACGGCGACCTGCTCGGCCGCCCCATCGTGGAAGGGTCCGACGAGTTGCTGCGCGTGCTGGTCGGCCGCCAGGAACGGCCCGCGCCCGGTGTCGGCGACCGCTTCCTGGTCCGCCGCGTCGGCAAGCGCGACGGCATGGATGAGACGCGCGTCATCAAGCGTCTGCCGCGTGCGGCGGCGACCGCGCTCGGCATCTTTCAGAACCTGCCCGGCGGCGGACGCATCATGCCGGTCGACCGCCGCAACCGCGAGGAACTGACGGTCCGGCCGGAGAACCGCGGCGACGCGCAGTCCGGCGACCTGGTGCAGGTCGACGTGCTGCCGGCCCGTCGCCTCGGCCTGCGCGAGGCCAAGGTCACCGAGGTGCTGGGCAGCGCCGACGCGCCGCGCGCCGCCAGCCTGATCGCCGTGCACATGCACGACATCCCCGATGGCTTCCCGCCCGACGTGCTGGCCGAGGCGGTCGACGCCAAGCCCGCTCGCCTGACCGGCTACCGCGAGGATTTGCGCGAGGTGCCGTTCGTCACCATCGACGGCGCCGACGCCCGCGACTTCGACGACGCGGTGCACGCGGTGGCGCTCGAGGCGGGCGGCTTCGAGCTCACCGTCGCCATCGCCGACGTCGCCTACTACGTCCGGCCCGGCAGCGCGCTCGACGCGGAGGCGCTGAAGCGCGGCAATTCGGTCTACTTCCCCGACCGCGTCGTGCCGATGCTGCCGGAGGCGATCTCCAACGAGCTCGGCTCGCTGAAGCCGAAGGTGAACCGCGCGGTGATGGCCTGCCGGATGCGGGTCGGGGCGGATGGCGCGATCCATGGCCACAAGTTCCTGCGCGGACTGATCAGGTCCGCTGCGCGCCTGACCTACGAGCAGGTGCAGGCCGCCCACGACGGCCGCGTAGACGACACCACCGGCCCGTTGCTGGAGACCGTGGTCGCCCCGCTCTACGCCTGTTGGAAGGCGCTGGCCGCCGCGCGCTATGCCCGCGCGCCGCTAAACCTCGACATGCCGGAGTTGCAGGTCTCGTTGAACGACGCCGGCGTGGTGGAGGCCATCACGCCGCGCGACCGGCTCGACAGCCACCGGCTGATCGAGGACATGATGATCGCCGCCAATGTCTGCGCCGCCCGCGAACTGGAGCGGCTGAAGCAGCCCTGCATGTACCGTATCCACGACCAGCCGAGCCGCGAGAAGCTGCGCAACCTGAAGGACTATGTCGCCACCCTCGGCCTCAGCTTCTCCGCCGGCGAGGTGCCGCGCCCGGCGCTGTTCAACCGCCTGATCGACAAGGCGGCCAAGACCCCGCATGCCGACGCGGTCAACGTCATGGTGCTGCGCAGCCAGGCGCAGGCGGTCTACAGCCCCGACAATATCGGCCACTTCGGCCTGGCGCTGGGCCACTACGCGCACTTCACCTCGCCGATCCGGCGCTACTCGGACCTGCTGGTGCACCGGGCGCTCATCGCAGGCTTGGGCTGCGGCCCCGGCGCGTTGACCAAGCACGAGGCCGAGCGGTTCGCGGAGATCGGCGAGGCGATCTCCAACACCGAGCGCCGCGCCATGGCCGCCGAACGCGACGCCATGGACCGCTATCTCGCCGCCTACATGAGCAGCCACGTCGGCGCGGTCTTCGAGGCCCGCATCACCGGCCTGAACCGGGCCGGCCTGTTCGTTCGCCTGGCCGGGATCGGCGCGGAAGGCCTGCTGCCGATCAGCCTCCTGGCCGACGACCGCTACGAGCATGACGAAAGGTCGCAGGCCCTTGTGGGGCGCCGCACCGGTCGTAGATACAGTCTCGGCACGTCGCTGCGCGTCACCCTGCGCGAGGCGACGCCGGTGACCGGCGGCCTGCTGTTCGAGCTGGCCGAGGGCGAGCAGGCCGAGGCGCCGCCGCGCCGGCACAAGGCGAAGGCGGTGAAGAGGCAGAAAGGACGGCGTCGCTGATGCCCTACCAGATTCAGCATGGCGAGCAGCGCGGCGTCTGGGGTGCGTTGCTGCGCGGCCTGGGCAAACGCTGCCCGGCTTGCGGCACCGGACGCATGTTCGGCCGCTACCTCAAGGTCAGCGACAATTGCGGCCACTGCGGCGAGGAACTGCACCACCAGCGCGCCGACGACGCGCCGCCCTATTTCACCATCGTCATCGTCGGCCACATTATCGTGCCCGGCGCGCTGTTGCTGGAGCAGAGCCTGCACCCGCCGACCTGGATGCACATGGTGCTGTGGCTGCCGCTGACGCTGATCCTGACCCTGGCGCTGCTGCCGTGCGTCAAGGGCGCGGTGGTGGCGGTGCAGTGGGCCGCGCGCATGCACGGCTTCTCCGGCGAGCCCGACGCGGACGTCTAGCTGGGCTTCTAGACACTCGCGGCCGCACGCGGCATGGTGGCCGCGACGATCATCTGGCCAAGAACCGACCATGACCGAGACGGAGAAACGCCCGCGCCGGGCCGCGCGGCCGCGCGACGCGGCGACCTTGATCCTGCTGCGCCAGCGCCGCGGCAAATCCCAGGTGCTGATGGGCAAGCGCCACGCGCGCCACAAGTTCATGCCCGAAGTGCACGTGTTTCCCGGCGGCCGGGTCGACCGCGCTGACCGCTACATCAAGCCGGCGACCGACTTCGACCCGCGCGTCGCCGCCGTGCTCGAGCGTTCCACCCTGTCGCATACGCGGGCCCGCGCCGCCGCGCTGGCGGCGATCCGCGAGACCTTCGAGGAGACCGGCCTGATCATCGGCCGCCGCCATATCGAGCCGGCGCGCACCGCCAACGAGTCCTGGCAGGAATTCTACAGAACCGGATATGCGCCGGCGCTCGATGGCCTGGCCTACATCTGCCGCGCGATCACGCCGCCCTTCCGGCCGCAGCGCTTCAACGCCCGTTTCTTCGTCGCCGACGGCGAGGACGTGAAGGGCGACATGGGCGGCAGCGGCGAGTTGCTCGACCTGGACTGGTTCACGCTCGACAAGGCGCTGACCTTTGAGCTTGCCGGCATCACCACCATCGTGCTGAACCGGCTGAAGGAACTCGGCGAGGTCACGGTGGAAGAGCTGCGCGACCATCCGGTGCCGTACTACCGGACGTCTTACGGCAAGCGCGTGGTGAGCGAGGAATGACCGGCGCCCGGCCGGTCCGCCCGCGCGACGCCGCGAGTCTGATCATCCTGCGCGGCAAGGGCGAGGGCACCGAGGTGCTGCTCGGCAAGCGCGCCGCGAAGCACAAGTTCATGCCGAACTTCTATGTCTTTCCCGGCGGCCGGGTGGACGCCGCCGACCGAATGGCACCGGCGGTGAGCGAACTCCGTCCCGCCGTCGCCGAGCGGTTGAACCGACGCTGGCCGACACGCATGGCCCGCGCGCTCGCCGTGGCGGCACTGCGCGAGACCTACGAGGAATGCGGGCTGGTGTTCGGCGAGATCGACGATGGCCGCCTACGGCCCGACCTGGCCGTGATCGAGTATTTCGGCCGTGCCATCACGCCGCCGGAGAGCCCGATCAGGTTTCACGCGCGCTTCTTCCTGGCGCACGACGAGGATGCGTCCGGCCATCTCGCCGACAGCCACGAGCTGCTCGACCTGCAATGGATCACGTTGCACAAGGCGCTGGACCTGCCGCTGGTCGACGTCACCGAGTACATGCTGGAGCAGCTCGCGCGGCGTGTCGCCGGCCACCTGATGCCGGGCGCGCCCATGTTCGTCTACCGCCGCGGGCAGGCCGCCGCGCGCTATGAGCCGGACTGAGCCGGGGACCGACTGGCGCACCGCCGGCGCGCTGATCGCCACGCTGTCGGTCTACGGCCTGACAATCGGCCTGACGCTGCCGCTGCTGTCGCTGATCCTGGAGGCCAGGGGTGTCGACCGCACGATGAACGGCCTGAACGCGGCGATGCCGGCGGTCGGCATGGTGCTGGCCTCGCCCTTCATCCCGCGCTTCATCGCCTGGCTCGGCCCGCGCGGTGCGGTGCTGGCTTGCATCGCCGGCGAGACCGTGCTGCTGCTGATGCTGCCGGCCTTCGACAGCCTGCCGTCCTGGTTCGTCATCCGCTTCGGTATGGGCGTGACCATGGCCGGCCTGTTCATCGCCGCCGAGAGCTGGCTGAACTCCATCGCCGTGGAATCCTCGCGCGGACGGGTCATGGCCGCCTACATGATGGTGATGGCCGGCGGCTTCGCCATCGGCCCGGCGGTGATCCCGCTGACCGGTATCGAGGGCTGGCTGCCTTTCCTGGTCGCCGCCGGTTTCATCGTCGTGGCCTCGGTCCCGGTGCTGTTCGCGTCGGCCGGCACGCTGCATTTCGATGGCACCAGCAGCTTCGGCGCGCTGTCTTTCTTCCGCGTCGCGCCGGTGCTGTGCGCCTGCTGGCTGCTGCTCTCGTTCAAGGAGGGCGCGATCCTGCCGTTGCTGCCGGTCTACGGCGCCCGCGTCGGCCTGGAGGCGGGGGAGGCGGCATTGATGCTGTCGATGATGGGCGCCGGCGGGCTGGTGATGCAATTCCCCTTCGGCTGGCTCGCCGACCGCTTCGACCGGCGCCGCGTGATGCTGCTCTCGGTCGCCGGCGCCATGCTCGGCTCGCTGCTGCTGCCGCTCATGGTCGGCACCGGCTGGCCGTTCTGGGTGTTCCTGTTCTGCTGGTCCGGCGCGGCCAGCGGCATCCCGCCGATCGCGCTGGCCCTGGTCGGCGAGCGCTTCAAAGGCGCCGAACTGGTCACCGCCAACGCTGCCTTCGGGGTGCTCTGGGGCGTCGGCTCGATCGCCGGGCCGAGCCTGGCCGGTCCGGCGATGGACGTCTTGGACCCGCACGGCCTGCCGGCGGTGCTGGCGACCGGCGGCGCCGTCTGTTTGCTGTTGGCGGCGATACGCGGTCGTCGCGCTTGACTGTGCCGGCCGTCGGGGTATGTTCTCGCGTTCCAGAATTCAGAGCTGCCAGGAGCCCGCGCCATGGCGAAGCCGGCGACCGTGAAGATCAAGCTGACCAGCACCGCTGGCACCGGTCATTACTACGTGACCAAGAAGAACCCGCGCACGCAGACCGAGAAGCTGTCGTTCAAGAAGTACGACCCGGTCGCGCGCAAGCACGTGGAATACAAGGAAGGCCGGATCAAGTAGTTCCGGCCACCGCCACGACAGCCAATGGATCGGCCCGCCCGCGCAAATCGCGGCGTGGGCCGATTTCTTTTCCGTTTCAGATGCTTGCACGCCCAGCAGAGCGATAATGGCGGCCCAGGCCGCGGCCCGGGGTACCGCCACGAGGCCGGCTAGGACAGGCGCTTGAGTTCGGCCGGCGGGTTGAGTTCCTCCGGTGTGAGCAACAGGCCGGCGCGCGCGAAAGCGGCGCCGACCTGGCGCTGTCCGGTGACCAGCGCCAGCGGGATTGCCAGCACCAGCCCGGCGACGACCGGGCTCATCCAGAAGAACAGCGGTAGCGAGACCAGGTAGGCGGCCAGGGCCAGCACCAGCCCGACCAGCGTGTGCGGCAGGTAGAAGCGGACGACGCTGCCGGCGCTGAGCCCGCCTTCGTCGCGCCGCTGTGGTTTCCAGCCGCTATCCCACCCGATCAGGGTCGACACCACGCAGGCAGACTGACTCAGCATCGTCACCGGCGCGATCAGCGCCGACAGCACCATCTCCGCCAGCGCCCCGCACAGCAGCCGCCGGGCGCCGCCGAAGCTGGCACGCCGCCGCCGTCTGCCCAGCGCGAGGGCGAGCGCGAGAAGCTTGGGCGCCAGCAGTACCCCCATGGTGGCGACGAACACCCACGCGGCCAGCACCGGGTCCTGCATCGGCCATTGCGGAAACAGCGAACGCTCGTCGCCGAAATAGTCCGGACTCGCGAAGCGCGCCTGCAACGCGATGAGCAGTCCGATCACCAGCATCGCCAGCCACATCGGGGCGCTGAGATAGCTGGCGATACCGGTCAACAGGTGCGTCCGGCTGACCCAGTGCAGCCCACGCGCCGGCAGCACGGCGATGTGCTGCAAATTGCCCTGGCACCAGCGCCGGTCGCGGATGGTGAGGTCGACCAGCGTCGGCGGTCCTTGTTCGTAGCTGCCCTCCAGCGTTGGCACCAGATGCACCCTCCAGCCCGCCCGCCGCAGCAGCGCCGCCTCGACGAAATCGTGGCTCAGGATGTCGCCGCCGAACGGCTTGCGCCCCGGTAGTGTCGGCAAGCCGGCCTGCGCAGCGAAGGCGGCGGTGCGGATCACCGCGTTGTGGCCCCAGAAATTGCCCTCGCCGCCATGCCACCAGGCCAGCCCGTGCGCCAGCACCGGGCCGTAAAGGCGTCCGGCGAACTGCTGCAGCCGCGCCAGCAGGGTGCGCCCGCCGGCCAGCGCCGGCACGGTCTGGAGCAGGCCGATGTCGGGGTTGCGCTGCATCGCCGCGACCAGATGGGCCAGCGTCGGCGCGCTCATCACGCTGTCGGCGTCCAGCACCACCATCAGCGGATAGGCGGCCCCGAACCGGCGCACCCAGGCCGCGACATTGCCGGCCTTGCGCCCGGTGTTGCGCTCGCGTCGGCGGTAGAACAGCCGCTCGTTGCCATCGATCTGGCGTTGTGCCCAGTAAACGGCTTCCTCCTGTACCGCGATGGTCGCATCGGTGGTGTCGGACAGGATGAACAGGTGGAAACGATCGGCGATTCCGGCGCGGCGCAGCGAGGCGTCGATGGCGCGCAGGTTTGCCATCACCCGGACCGGGTCTTCGTTGTAGGTCGGCATCAGGATCGCCGTGCGGCCGGCGAGGGCCGGGATCGCCGCCGCCGTGTCGATGCCGAGCCGCTCGCCGCCGCCGGCGACAATCTGCCCGAAGCCGAACACCGCGCTGGCGCCGGCCAGCGCGATCCAGCCGAACAGCAGTACGAACAGGCCCAGCTCCATCCCCTCCAGGACGGTCAGTCCGGCAACGCTCAGCACGTCGTACATCTGCCAGGCGGCGAGTCCGGTCATCGCGCAGACGACCAGGAACAGCGATCCGCGCCGCGCCGCCATCCAGCCAGGGGTGGTGTGCGATGCCGTGTCCGGCGCCAGGTCGAGCCGCTGTACCGGCATCGCCAGCGGCGCGTCCGGCGGCAGCGTCGGCTGGTCCAGCCCGCGCCAGCGCGCGGCGCGCGACCTGATATCCTCAGCCAGCATCCGGCGTCCATCGATAGAGCCAGGTCTCGGAGATCGCGGTCTCGCCGTCGAACAGTTGCGCGCGCAGCTCCACCGCGTCGGCGTCTTCCGGCTTGAGCTGGAACGCGAGGCGCCAGCCGCCGGTCTCCGGGTTTGGCTGAATGGTGACGTTGCGCACCTTTCCGGGCCCGGAATTGACCACGGCACGCGCCGATTGACCCGGCGGCTGCGCCACGGCGGGCCCGACGAAGTCGAGCACGAACTGCCGCCGCTGCTTGCTGCCGCCGATGCGGGTCTGGCCGACCCACGACGGTGGCGCCGCGACCGGCCGGTCCCAGGTCCAGTGCAAGCGGTAGGTCAGCGAATATTCGCTGCCGCGCCGCAGCGTTTCCTTCGGCCGCCAAAAGGCCACGATATTGTCGTGGATTTCCTCGTCCGTCGGAATTTCGTAGAGCAGGATGGCGCCGTCGCCCCAGTCGCCGATCGGTTCCACCCAGAGGCTCGGCCGGCGTTCGTAGCGCGCTTCCAGGTCCTGGTAATCGGCGAAAGCGCGCTGGCGCTGCATCAGGCCGAAACCGACCGGATTGAGGTCGGCGAAGGCACTGACCTGGAGCTGGGCCGGATTGGCCAGCGGCCGCCAGAGCTGCTCGCCGCGGCTGGTGACGATCGCCAGCCCGTCGCTGTCGTGCACCGCCGGCCGGTAGTCGTCAAAGCCCTGCCGGTCGTTCGGCGCGAACAGGAACATGCTGGTCAACGGCGCGATGCCGGCGGTCGCGATGTCCTCGCGCGGGTAGAACGTCGCCTCCACGGCCATCACGGTGGCATCCCCCGGGCGGATGGTGAATCGATAGGCGGCCGCACAGCTCGGGCTGTTCAGCAGGGCGTGCACCACGATTGACGTGGCTTCCGCCGCCGGCTGCTCGATCCAGAAATCGGTGAAGGTCGGGAACTCCTCGCCGCCGGGCTCGCCGGTGTTGATCGCCAGGCCGCGCGCCGACAGGCCGTAGACATGGTTTCGCCCGACGGCGCGGAAATAGCTGGCGCCCTGAAATACCGCGACCTCGTCGGCGTAATCCTGCCGATTGATCGGGGCATGGATACGGAAACCGGAGAAGCCGAGGTCGCGGCCCGCCGCCGGCGTGGGCACGTCGTTCTCGAAGCTGAACATGTCGCGGTCGTAGAGCAGTCGCTGCGCGCGTCCGTCGCGCACCAGATGGATCGCGACCGGCGCGCGAAACAGCCAGCCGGTATGCAACAACTGTACCTCGAACAAGCCGGCACCACGCCAGATCGACCGCTCCGGCCGAAATCGGATGTTGCGATATCCGTCGTACTTCAGGTCGGCCAGCCAGTCGGGCACGGTCTCCACCGGCGCCTCGTAGGGTTTTGCGGCCAGTGCCCGCGCCATCTGTCGCAACACGGCGGCATCGAACGGGACGCCCGAGCCGGCCCCGGCCGGCCGCAAGGCGCCGGGCCAGGATCCGGTCAGCGCGGCCGCCAAGGGGGCCAGAAGCAGGTCGCGACGTCGCACGTTCAGTATCCGCCCAGCCGCTGCCGGGCGCCTCCTTGTCGAATTTTCGGGGCGGGCGCGCGGCGCGCGACCGGTTCGTATCAGGCTTCTAACGCGAGATAGATGGCGTCGGTTTCATGGCGCCGCAATCACCTATTTCGTCTCTGCAGCCAGAGCGATGACGATAGCGGATCGGCCGCGACGCGGGCGTGGAAATCATCGGGCAAACTTCGGGAGCGGCTGCCCCGAGCTTGCTACGGAACCTTAGGGCGCGGCGGCTGCGACAGGCTTGGCGGGGCCGGCGCCGTCGTCGAGCACGACGCGGTCGCGGCCGCCATTCTTGGCCGCGTAGAGCGACCTGTCGGCGCGTTCCAGCAGGTCCGCGATGTCGGGCGAACCGGAGATGGTCTCCGCCACGCCGATCGAGCAGGTGATCGACAAGTCCTGGCCGGCGGCCTCGGAATGGATCGCTGGCTGGGCGATCGACTTGCGCAGGCGGTCGGCGACGTGGCCGGCGACCTCCAGGTCGGTCTCCGGCATCACCACGACGAACTCCTCGCCGCCCAGCCGCGCCGCCAGGTCGATGCCGCGGATGCCGCGCACGATGCGGCCGGCGAACTCGCGCAATACCTCGTCACCGGCGCCATGGCCGTGGGTGTCGTTGACGTTCTTGAAGTGGTCGATGTCGAGGATCATCAGCGCCAGCGGCTTGCCCTCGCGGGTGTAGCGCTGCATCGCGCTTTCCAGGTGGGCCATCATGTAGCGGCGGTTGTACAGGCCGGTGAGCGGATCGGTCACCGCCATCGCCATGCTCATGTGGTAGTTGGCGCGCAGCCGGTCCTCGTAGCGCTTGCGCCGTAGCTGCGTGCGGGTGCGCGCGCGCAGTTCGTTGCGGTCGATCGGCCGGATCAGGTAGTCGTTGACGCCGAGCTCCAGCGCCTTGACCAGCCGGTGCATGTCCTGCGGTCCGTCGTCGACCAGCACCAGCTGCGGGATCTGCCGGGTCTCCTCGGCGCTGCGGAGCTGCGAGCACAGCCGCAGCGCGTCGGTATTGCGCAAGGTCAGCGAGACGATGATCAGTTCCAGTTCGACCCCGCGCGCCACGTCCAGCGCCTCGTCGGCGCCGGTGACGATCTGCGCGTCGTGGTCTTCCTCCAGCGCCTTCATCAGGTTGCGGCCATAGATCTCGCGGTCCTCGACCACCAGGATCTTGCCGGGACCATTGTCGGTTTCCGCCTCGGTCGGCGTCACGCCGAAGGTCGAGCCGGTCTGCTCGCGCAGCCGCAGCTCGTCCATCATCTGCTTCAGCCGCACCAGCGAACGCACCCGCGCGAACAGCGACATGTCGTTGACCGGCTTGGTCAGGAAGTCGTCAGCACCGGATTCCAGGCCCTTGACCCGGTCGGCCGTGTCCGACAGCGCCGTCACCATGACCACCGGAATGTGCTCGGTCTTGGCGTTTTCCTTCATCCGCCGGCAGACCTCGAAACCGTCCATGCCGGGCATCATCACGTCCAGCAGCACGATGTCGGGATTGTCGCGCTCGACCGATTCCAGCGCCTCCGGCCCGTTCATGGCCGAGACGACATCGAAATACTCGCCGGTTAGCTTGGCTTCCAGCAGCTTGACGTTCGGCAGGACGTCATCGACGACGAGAACGCGAGCGGACATCGGCCGGACCGCCTACTCTAGGAAACGACGCACGGTTTCAAGGAACTGCTGCACCGAGATCGGCTTGGCGATATAGGCCTCGCAGCCGCCTTCGCGGATCTTCTCCTCGTCGCCCTTCATGGCGAAGGCGGTAACCGCGATGACGGGGATCGATTTGAGGCTATCGTCTTCCTTGATCCACTTGGTGACCTCCAGCCCGGAGACTTCCGGGAGCTGGATATCCATCAGGATCAGGTCCGGTCGGTGCTCGCGCGCCAGCGCCAACGCCTCCATGCCGTCCTTCGTCTGCAGGGTCTGGTAACCCTGAGCATCGAGCAGATCATGAAACAGCTTCATGTTCAGCTCGTTGTCTTCGACAATCAGGACTGACTTGGTCATTGCTCTCGCGCGCGGTTTTGCTATGCAGCAGTGAAACAGAAGGAAATAAACGAATGGTTAGTCTTAGCACCTCGCTTGCGGAAGGCCAAGGATGGCCCCGGCAACACTAGGCGAGACCGAGGCGGCGGCGGTGGCGCTACAGGGCCTGGCCTACGTCGCCGGCGAACCCGCGTTGCTGCAACGGTTATTAGACAGCAGCGGCATAAGCCTGGAGGAGCTGCGCCACCGGGCCGACGAGCCGGCGCTGCTCGGCGGCGTGCTGGACTTCCTGCTGGCGGACGAGAGCGCCTTGCTGGTGTTCTGCGAGAGCCACGGGCTGGCGCCCGACCTGCCGGCGCGGGCCCGTTTGGCGCTGCCGGGCGCGCTGGCGCATGAGTGATCTCCATGCCGATGTCGCCAGCCAGCTTGCCGAGCTGGTGCTGGCCCCGGACCGGCCGCTGATTGTCTGCGATGCCGACGAGGTGCTGTTGCAGTTCGTGCGCGGGCTGGAGGACTTCCTGCACGCGCAGGACATGTGGCTCGACCTGACGACCTACGCGTTGACCGGCAATATCAAGCGCCGCGCCGACGACGCGGTGGTCGAGGCAACCGAGGTCCAGTCGCTGCTCGGCGCCTTCTTCGACCAGCGCACCGGTCACCTGGAGCCGGTCGACGGTGCCGCGGCGGCGCTGTCCGCCTTGTCGGAACGCGCGCAGGTCATGGTGCTGTCGAACGTGCCGTTGCCGCAGCGGCCGATCCGGCGCGCCACGCTGGCCCGCCACGGCATGGATTACCCCGTCGTGGCCAATATCGGCGCCAAGGGCGCGGCGCTGGCGGCGCTGGCGGCCGACATCGCCGCACCGGTGGTGTTCATCGACGACATCCCGCGCCAGCACGACGCGGTGGCCAAGCTCGCGCCGGAGGTGATCCGGCTGCACTTCGTCGCCGACCCGCGCCTGGCGCGGCTGATCGCGCCGGCGGAAAGCGCGCACGCGCGCCACGATGACTGGGCCGCCGCGCGGGCCTACATTGAGGGCCACTTGGCCGAGCACGGCTTCTAGCGGGCGGGAGATGGCGCCACGGCATCGCACCGGTGTCGACCTCGGCGGCACCAAGATCGAGGCGCTGGTCCTGGCGCCGGACGGCGCGGCGGCCGCGCGCCGGCGCATCGCCACGCCGCGCGGCGACTATGACGCGACGGTCCGGGCGGTGCGCGACCTGGTGCTGGCCCTGGAAACAGAGGCCGGCGTCGCCGGCGCGACGGTCGGCGTCGCGATCCCCGGCGCCGTGTCGCCGGCCACTGGCCTGATCAAGAACGCCAATTCGACCTGGCTCATCGGCAAACCGTTCGATGCCGACCTGGCGGCGGCGTTGGACCGCCCGGTGCGGCTGGAAAACGACGCCAACTGTCTCGCCTTGTCGGAAGCCTCCGACGGCGCCGGTGCGGGGCGGGCGGTGGTGTTCGCCGCGATCCTGGGTACCGGCGTCGGCGGTGGCCTGGCGCTGGCAGGACGACCGCACGGCGGGCGCAATCTCATCGCCGGCGAGTGGGGACATAACCCATTGCCCTGGCCCGCCGACGACGAGCGCCCGGGCCCGACCTGCTACTGCGGCCGCCACGGCTGCATCGAGACCTTCCTGAGCGGCCCTGGCCTGGCCCGCGACGCCGGCCAGGCCAGCGGCGAGGACGTGGTCGCGGCGGCGGTCAGCGGCCAAGCGGCGGCAGAGGCCGCGCTGCGGCGTTACGAGGACCGGCTTGGCCGGGCGCTGGCCACCGTGATCAACCTGCTCGATCCGGACGTGATCGTGCTCGGCGGCGGCCTGTCGAAGCTGGACCGGCTGTACCGCGATGTGCCGGCAAGATGGGCCTCGCACGTCTTCTCCGACGCGGTGGACACGCCGTTGTTGCCGGCCAAACATGGCGACGCCAGCGGCGTCCGGGGCGCCGCCTGGCTCTGGCCCCTGGAGAGCTGAGATGGCGGGCTTGTGCCGCGACTGCCTGAAGCCGTCCGACAAGCCGCGCTGCCCGCACTGCGGCTCGGCCCGGGTGGTGCGCCACGACGAGCTGTTTGAGCTGGCCATCGCCCATATCGACTGCGACGCCTTCTATGCCAGCGTGGAGAAGCGCGACGACCCGTCGTTGCGCGACAAGCCGGTAATCGTCGGCGGCGGCACCCGCGGCGTGGTCAGCGCCGCCTGCTATATCGCCCGCACCTACGGCGTGCGCTCCGCGATGCCGATGTTCAAGGCGCTGCGCGCCTGTCCCGACGCCGTCGTTGTCCGGCCGAACATGGAGAAGTACAGCGTCGTTGGCCGCGAGATCCGTGCCATCTTCCAGTTCTACACGCCGGCCGTGGAGCCGCTGTCGCTGGACGAGGCGTTCCTGGACCTGTCCGGCACCGAGGCGCTGCACAAGCAGCCGCCGGCGGTCACGCTGGCGCAGATCGTGCGCCGCATCGAGACCGAGATCGGCGTCACCGCCTCGATCGGGCTCAGCTACAACAAGTTCCTGGCCAAGGTCTGCTCCGACCTCGACAAGCCGCGCGGCTTCGCCGTGCTCGGCCGCGCCGAGGCGGTGGATTTCCTCGGCCGGCAGCCGGTCGGCGTGATCTGGGGCGCCGGCAAGGCGCTGCAGGCCAAGCTCGCCGCCGACGGCATCCGCACCTGCGGCCAGCTACAGCAGATGGACGAGACGTTGCTGATGAAGCGCTACGGCGCCATGGGTCAGCGCCTGGCCCGGTTCGCGCGCGGCCAGGACAGCCGCGTGGTCAGCGCCGGCCAGGGCATGAAGTCGGTGTCCGCCGAGACCACCTTCGAGAAGGATATTTCCGACCCGGCCGAACTGCGCCGCGTCCTGTGGCGGCTGTCGGAGAAGGTCTCGCGGCGGCTCAAGGCCGGCGCCATCGCCGGCGGCACCGTGGTGCTGAAGCTAAAGACCGCTGACTTCCGCACCCGCACGCGCAACCACAAGCTCAGCCAGCCGACCCAGCTCGCCGACATGCTCTACCGCCACGGCGGCGCGCTGCTCGACAAGGAGGCCGACGGCACCCGCTACCGGCTGCTCGGCATCGGCGTGTCCGCGATCGCGCCGGCCGCCGGCGACGAGGTCACCGACCTCGGCGACCCGTCGCTCAAGCGACGCGCCAGCGCGGAACGCGCGATGGACGCGCTGCGCGACCGCTTCGGCAACGACGCCGTGGTCAAGGGCAGGGGCCTGCGCGAGTAGGCCGGCGCCTTGGCGCCGGCCCGGCACGCGTCAGCCGCGATGCAGCGCGCAGATTTTGTTGCCGCAGGGATCGCGCAGGTAGGCCAGGTAGAGCTTGGCCGGTCCACCCTCGCGCCAGCCCGGCGGATCCTCGATGCTCTTGCCGCCATTGGCGACGCCGGCGTCGTGGAACGCCTTGACCTTCTCCGGGGTGTCGCAGGCGAAGCCGATGGTGCCGCCGTTGGCATGCGTCGCCGCGGCGCCGTCGATCGGCTTGCTGATGCCGAACATGCCGGTCTGCGTGCGATAGAACACCCGGCCCTTGGGATCGGCCTTGCCCTCCGGCACGCCGATCGCGCCGAGCGCCGCGTCGTAGAATTTCTTCGATGCGTCGACGTCGTCGGCACCGACGAATATGTGTGAAAACACCGCTTTCTCTCCTTGTTGTTTCAGGCGTTTTCCCGGTCGGCGGCCACGTTCGATGGCGACCGCGCCGGTGGCGCCATTGGCGACGGTACCACCTGTCTCGACCGCCGGGATAGCTGGCGCGAGTTGCGGTAACGCGGCGCTGCTCGACGCCATCTTTGAAGTGCCGCCGTGCTGTGCCACGATGAGCAAAAGCGGATGAGGAGCGCAATCATGGACGGGCTCGAAGCCAAGACCTACGTGCCATCTTTCGAACTCACGCAAGGCCAGCCGGCGCCGATCGCCGCCAATGGCGGCCGGTCCTACATGGCGTTCGAGCGCAACGGCGACGGCGGCACCGCCGAGGCGTTGAAGCACGCGCTGGCCCTGGCCGCCGATCCGGCGGCGCAGGCGTTCATCGACAAGATGGACCGCGCCGGCTCGGCCCCGATCGAAACCGAGTGGGGCGTCGGCTTCCGCACCTATGAGGCGTGCCTGGACCACATTCGCGCGCAGGGCATGACCGCGCCGGAAGGCGGCGTGGTGCTGCCACTGCCCTATACTGCCTTCGAGCAGCCGAGCTATTCCGTGGTTCCATCGAACGCGTTGTGGCACGACCCGTCGCGCGCCGACGAGGCGAAACTGCTGCGCACAGCGGAAGACAACAACAAGCGCCGCAACCTGTACTTCCCGCATGTGCTGCGCGACGCGCGCCGGATCGGCGACTACCACCCCGGCCTGTCGCCCAGCAGCCCCGACTGCATGGACCGGCTCGGCGTCGCGCTGGCGCATTGCGAATCCAAGTGCATGAACTTCTATGACTCGGCCGAGGTCGAGCGGGTGTTCTACCCCGAGATCGAGAAGCTGCTGCTCGACTTCTTCCCCGGCGCCACCGACGCGCTGGTCTACAACCACGACGTCTTCGACAAGGACTACCAGGGCGACCGCACCGAGGATCAGGACGCCAAGAACCCGGGCGTGAACGCCAGCTACGCCAACCTCGTGCACAACGACCTGAACGACAATAGCGGCCGGGTGCGCTGTCGCGAGCTGCTGACCAAGAACCTGCGCAACTTCGGTCGCGAGCAGCACTACACCGACGCCGAGGCCGACGCGAAGATGTCGCGGCGGTTTATGTCGATCAACCTGGCCAAGCCGATGGAGACGGTGGGGCAGTACCCCTTCGTGCTGTGCGCCTGGCCGTCCTTCGCCGACCAGCCCTACATCACCAACTACCGCATCTACGACGACCGGGTCGGCGAGACCACGCGGTTCACCAACCGCCCCGACCACGAGTGGTACTGGTTCCCGCGGCAGACGCCGAGCGAGGTCTCGATGCTGAAGTGCTACGACTCGGTGACCGACGGCTCGGTATCGCGCTGGTCGTTCCACACCGCCGCGGTCGATCCGACGGCGCCGCCCGACGCGCCGTGCCGCAAGAACGTCGTGGTCCGTTCCTACGTGTTCTTCTAGGGCGGGACGCCGCGTCGGCGGCACCGGTTCGCATGCCACCCGATATTCTCACGCACATCGCCGGACTGGCATGGCTGATCGCGGTGTTTCTGGCGATATGCGGCGCGCTGGTCGCCGGCTACGGGCCGTATTCCGACTCGATGGGCGACATGCTGCGTGTCGCCGGCCTGCTGCTGCTGGGCGCGGCATCGCTGGCGGGTCTCGGCGTGCTGCTGAAGCGGTTTGCCGACCGCGCGCACGACGAATAGCCCGGGCCGGTATTCTGGCCGGACGGTCCTAGCAGTTCGGGACCGGCAGGGCCTTGAGCTCGATCATCTTGCCGTCGAGCACCAGGTCGCCGTAGTCCAGTACCAGATCCTTGGTCACGCCGTTCTCGAACAGCGTCGCCTTGATCTCCATCTCCGGCACCTCCGCGGCGCTGCGTTCGCCGTCGACGCGGACCGGGAAGTAGGCCAGGTTCACCGACCACGAGCGCTTGCCCACCATCAGCGGCCAGTCGGCGGCATCCGGGCCGGGCCGGGCCGGGCCGATCACCGCGAAGGTGTTGGACAGGCCGTCCTCGCCGGAGCCGTCGAACACGGGTACCGACAACACCCGGCGCCCGTCCTCGGCGGCGGCGACCACCATGGCGGTATGTTCGCTGGGAAACACGGTGCCGGCCGGCAGCTTGGCGACGGCCTCGGCCGGCTCGACAAAGGTGACGGAGCCGGCGCCGCCGGGGCCGTCCAGCGAGGCCTGGCCGTCGACCACCTCGATCACCTGGCCGTTGACCTCATTGCGCACCGAAAAGCGGTACAGCGTGCCGTCGTCGCTTTCCCAGGTGGAGACGTTGTAGTCGTTGGCGACCGCCTGGCCGCTGCCGTCGGTGGCGCGGGTGAAGATGCGCTGGTTCAGCACATAGCCCTGGCAGTCGCTCTGCAGCTCGAACACCAGGCGCCCGTCCAGCCGCTCGATGCCGCCGTCGCTGGCCCCGTCGCGCAGGCTCAGGTCGAACACGGCCCGATGCGGGACCAGTCGTGGCGGACCGGCCTGAGCCGCCAGCGGGGCGAGGATCGCGACCAGCGCGATGCCGGCCAGCAATGTCCTCATATGCGGTGAACTCCTTCCAAGGTGTGCGAAACCGCGAATCGCAGTCTTGCCTCAATATAGTCTCAAGTCAGCAAATATCTCGGTCACAACTTTGCGGCGACCCCGGATGCGCCGGCAGATCTTGCCGGACGGTCATTTCTTGCCCACCGCGCGGCGGCCCGCTGCGGCGAGAAACCGCGGTTTCCGGGAACATTCTTGCTGGCACCGGGATTGCTCCTGTGTGGACGCAACCAGCGCAAGGAACCGAGGGCTCATGAGTATGGCGACCACCTCCCCTTCATTTGCCGAGCTTGGACTGCCGAACGACGTCGCGCCGTCGGCGATCCTCACCTTGCACGACCAGGCGCAGTCGCACGATGGCGACCCCTGGAAAATGGTGCAGCAGGCGCTTGGCTACGCCGTCGAGGCGTATCAGCAGCTGGCGATTCAGTCGGCGCAGATCGATCACCTGCAGTCCTTGTCGGTGACCGATCCCCTGACCGGCCTGGCCAATCGGCGCGGCTTCGATCAGCAGCTTGAGCGCGCGCTTGCGCTGGCCACGCGGCACGGCGAGACCGGTGTGCTGGCGATCTTCGACCTCGACAACCTGAAGCACGTCAACGATGTCCTCGGCCACGCCGCCGGCGACGCGCTGTTGCAGGCTTGCGCGGCCGGCATGGCCGGCGCCGTGCGCAACACCGACGTGGTCGCGCGGCTCGGTGGCGACGAATTCGCGATGATCCTGCTGCGCACCCCGCCGGCCGAAGGCCATGCTCGGGCCCGCAACCTGCAGGCCCAGCTCAACCGCACGACCACGCTGTTCGACGAGACCACTTTGCCGGTGCAGATCTCGATGGGCGTCGTGCCCTACGAACCCGACGCCGATCCCGACCGGCTGCTCAACGCGGCCGACGCGCAGATGTATCGCGACAAGTCGCGCCGCGCCGCGAAGCTGGACCGCTCGCGGCGCCGCGACACGGCCTGACCGGGGCGACGCGGCGGGTCAGGGCCGGCCGCGTCGCGCCGCCCACCATAGCCGCAGTGGCGCCGCCAGCGCCGGGGGCGGCTGTTCGGCCAGGGTAAACGGGTCGTGCCCGGCGCGCGCCAACCGCGCCAGGTGCAGCCGTGCCAGTGTCGCCGGCAACAGGGCGGGCAACGCCGCCGCCTGCGGCCGTCGTAGCGCGGCGAGGTCGGTTTCCGCCTGTCGCGACAGCTTCTCCACCACCTGCGCCAGTTCCGGCCGCCGGCGACGGCGATAGACGTCCTCCGCCGTGAGTCCGGCTTCCGTCAACATATCCAACGGCAGCGCCAGCCGCCGCTCACGGGCCCAGAACGGCAGGGCGCGCAGCAGTCCGACGATCGCATAGGCCCGCGCCGCCGGTTCCGCCTGGTCCGTCTCGGCGTCGAGCGCGGCCAATGCCAGCCGCGCAAGCGGCGCGCTGGTCGCCGTGGTGTAGTCGAGAAACGCCGGCAGGTCGGCGAACGGCTCGGCCGCCAGGTCCTGCTCGCGCGCGTCGATCAGCCGGTTCAGTTCCGCCAGCGGCAGCGGCCGGCGCCGGTGCAGCGCGGTCAGGGCCTCGACCACCGGATGCCGGCGCGGTGTGCCGTTGGCAACCTCCGCGGCGGCCTCGCGCCACCATTGCAGCCGGATCTGGCCCAGCATCGGCTCGCTCACCACCTCCGCGGTACGGGCGAGCTCCAGATTGCAGGCGTAGAGCACCAGCAGATCGCCACGCAACGAACCAGGGGCGAACAGCGTTGTCAGCCAGCGGTCGTGGTCGCCGTCGCGCACCGCGCCCGCGCAGTAGGCCCGCGCGCCGCCGTCGTCGTTGTCAGAGAACGACATCGTGGCGCCGTTGAGAACTGTTCGTACCTGGCCTATACCTGCACGCGAGAGGCGCAATCAGACAAGCGAGGGAGTGATCCATGGCCTTTACCCTGCCCGACCTGCCGTATGCGGCGAACGCGTTGGAGCCGCACATGAGTGCGCGGACCTTCGAGTTCCACCACGGCAAGCACCACGCCACCTACGTCACCAACCTGAACAACTTGACCAAGGACACGCCGATGGCGGACCAGTCCTTGGAGGAGATCATCAAGGCCACGGCGGGCGACGCCTCCAAGGCCGGCATCTTCAACAACGCCGCCCAAGTCTGGAATCATACCTTTTTCTGGAATTCGATGAAGCCGGGCGGCGGCGGCGCGCCGTCGGGCAAGGTCGCCAAGATGATCGACGATGCCTTCGGCAGCTTCGACAAGTTCGCTGAGGCCTTCTCGACCGCCGGCGCCACCCAGTTCGGCAGCGGCTGGGCCTGGCTGGTGCTCGACGGCGGCAAGCTGGCGGTGACCAAGACCCCGAATGCGGAGACCCCGGTCTCCGGCAGCGCCAAGCCGATCCTGACCTGCGACGTCTGGGAGCATGCCTACTACCTGGACTACCAGAATGCCCGGCCGGCCTTCCTTAAGGCTTACCTGGAGAACCTGGTGAACTGGGACTTCGCGGAAGCCAACATCGGCTGAGCGACGCGACACCGAACGCGAAAGGGCGCCGGAATGCCGGCGCCCTTTTTCGTTTCAGGATTCGAAACGCGCCGCGATATCAGCGAAGTGCGTGCTGTTGCCAGCTACACCGGCAGCAGCGCCGCGGCGACGCGGCGTTCTTCGGCCAGCAGGACGTTATAGGTGCGGCACGCGGCGCCGGTATCCATCAGCTCGATGGCGATGCCCCAGTTGCGCACCTCGCGACGCACGCCAGCGTCCAATGGCTCGATCCGGGGTCCGCAGCCAAGCAAGAGGAGGTCGAGCTCGCCGGCGGCCTCGCGCAGTGGTCCCAGGCTGTCCAGGGTTATCGAGGCCATGGCGTCGACCGGCCAGGCCACGGCGCGCATCGGCAGCACCAGCATCGCGCCTTCGATGCGCCGCTCCGCGATGCGAAAGCCGCCGTCGCCGTAGCTCTGGATCGGCTGCCGTCCCTCGGCGGGTTTGGGCTCGAGGTCCACCGGCTAGGCGGCGGGTTCGGCGGCTTCCTCGCTCGCCTCGCGCCGGCGCTGCTTCTCCAGGCCGAGCCAGACCAGCAGCGGGGCGGCGACGAAGACCGACGAGTAGGTGCCGATGACGATGCCCCAGATCATCGCCACCACGAAGCTGCGGATCACCTCGCCGCCGAAGATCAGCAAGGCGAACAGCGCCAGCAAGGTCGTCACCGAGGTCATCGTGGTGCGCGCCAGCGTGTCGTTGACCGACACGTTCAGCACCTCCAGCAGCGGCCGGGTCTTGTAGCGCCGCAGGTTCTCGCGCACCCGGTCGAACACCACCACGGTGTCGTTGATCGAGTAGCCGACGATGGTCAGCAGCGCGGCGATGGTGGCCAGGTTGAACTCCATCTGGGTGGCGCCGAACAGGCCGATGGAGATCGCCACGTCGTGCACCAGCGCCACCACGGCGCCGAGCCCGAAGTGCCACTCGAACCGGAACCAGATGTAGACCAGCATCATCACCACGGCGAGCGCCACGGCGATGATGCCGGCTTCGATCAGCTCGCCGGAGACTTTCGGGCCGACGAACTCGGTGCGCCGGTAGTCGATGTCGTCGCCGACCATCTGGCCCAGCGCGGTCTTGATCCTCTCCACCGCGGCCTGCTGCGCCGGGGCGCCCCCGGGCTGCTGCTCGACGCGGATCAGGATGTCGGTCTCGGCGCCGAATTCCTGCAGCGCGACCTCGCCGAGGCCGAGCCCGTTCAGCTCGGTGCGCATCGCGCCCAGGTCGGGCACCGAGACGGTCTTGATCTCGATCAGGATGCCGCCACGGAAATCGATGCCGAAATTCAGCCCCGGCACGAAGGCCAGCACCAACGAGCCCAGCACCGCGACGATGGAGATGACCGCCGCCACCTTGCGCCACTTCAGGAACGGGATGTTGGTCTGGTCGGGAACCAGCTTCAGGCGGATCATCGCGCCAGCCTCAGATCGGCAGGCTCGCCGGGCGGGTCCGGCGTAGCCACAGGGACAGGATCAGGCGCGACACCGTGACCGCGGTGAACACCGAGGTGATGATGCCGATGCCCAGCGTCACCGCGAAGCCCTTCACCGGGCCGGAGCCCATGGCAAACAGGATCGCGGCGGCGATGAAAGTGGTGATGTTGGCGTCCAGGATGGTGCCCAGCGCGCGGCTGTAGCCGGCCTCCATCGCCGCGAACGGCGTCTTGCCGGCGCGTATCTCCTCGCGGATGCGTTCGAACACCAGCACGTTGGCGTCAACCGCCATGCCGACGGTCAGCACGATGCCGGCGATGCCGGGCAGGGTCAGCGTCGCCTGCAGCCCGGACAACGCGCCCAGGATCAGCAGCATGTTGATCATCAACGTGAAGTCGGCGACGGCGCCGAACAGGCCGTAGCAGGCGATCATGAACACCATCACCGCGACGATCGCGATCACCGCCGCGATCTTGCCGGCGGCGATCGAGTCGGCGCCCAGCGCCGGGCCGACGGTGCGTTCCTCCAGGATTACCAGCGGGGCGGGGAGCGCGCCGGCGCGCAGCAACAGCGACAGGTCCTGCACCTCCTGCACCGTGAACCGGCCGGATATCTCGCCGCTGCCGCCCAGGATCGGCGAGCGGATCACCGGCGCCGAGATCACCCGGCCGTCAAGCACGATGGCGAAGGGCCGGCCGACATTGTCCTTGGTGACGTCGCCGAACTTCTTGCCTCCGACACTGTCGAAGCGGAACAGCACCACCGGCTGGCCATCGCGGAAGCTGGGCTGCGCATCGATCAGGGTATCGCCGGAGACCATCACCCGCTTGCGCACCACATACGTGTCGACCGGCGAGCCATCCGGATTGCGCTCGTTCGATTCCAGCAACTCCGAGCCCGGCGGCACCCGTCCGCGCGCGGCTTCGGCCGGGCTGGTGGTGATGTCGACCAGCCGGAACACCATCTTCGCGGTCTGGCCCAGGATTGCCTTCAGCCGCTCCGGGTCGTCCAGGCCGGGCACCTGCACCAGGATGCGGTCCTCGCCCTGGCGCTGGATCGTCGGCTCGCGGGTGCCCAGCTCGTCGATGCGTCGGCGCACGATCTCGATCGACTGCTCGATGGCGGCGCGGCGCCGATCGGCGATTGCCTCGTCGGTCAACGTGACGATGATGCCGCTGTCGCCGTCGCGTTCCACGGCGAGGTCGAGGCCGCCGCCGCTGGCCACCGCCAGCGGGTTTGTGCTGACCGGCACTGCCAGGTCGCGGATGGTCTCAAGCGCGGTGTCGGTCTCGCCCGGCTCGCGCACATTCAGGGTCACGCGGCTGCCGGTCACGCCCAGGCCGCGATAGCCGATGCGCTTGGACCGCAGCGCGTCGCGCACCTGGTCGACGACGCTTTCCAGGCGCTCCGCCGCCACCGCCTTGACGTCGACTTCCAGCAGCAGGTGCGAGCCGCCCTGCAGGTCCAGGCCAAGGTTGACGGTGTTGTGCGGCAGCCAGTCCGGGATCGACTCGTTGACCTTGGCGCCCAGGAAGTTGGGCACCGAGAAGGCCAGGCCGATCAGGCAGACGGCCAGGACCAGGGTAATTTTCCAGGGCGCGAAGTAGAGCATCGCTGCCGCTTACTTCTTCGCCCCGAAGCTGAACAGGGACTTCTTCTCGCTGCCGGCGCTGCTGTCCGCCGCGGCCTGGGCGCCGCCGCCCTTGCTGACCACGTCGGTGATGGTGCCGCGCACCACCTTGACCCGCACGCCCTCGGCGATCTCGACCTGCACGGTGCTGTCATCCAGCTCCTTGGTCACGCGGCCCATCAGGCCGCCGCCGGTGACCACCTGGTCGCCGCGTTTCAGTCCGGCGACCAGCGCGCGGTGCTGCTTCATCTTCTGCTGCTGTGGCCGGATCAGGAAGAACCAGAACACCACGAAGATCAGGATCAACGGTAGGAACGAGACCAGCATGTCGCCGCCGCCGGCGGCGCCGCCGGCCTGGGCGTAGGCGGGAGAAATGAACATCGGTGGCAGCTCCGCTGCGGGGGTCCAAAGCGGCCGGGACTATAGCGGCGGGCCGAAGGCATTGCAAAGCAAGTGGGCATTCGTGCCGGTCCGTTTCTTGACCGCGAATTTCCGGCCCGTTACGGTCCGCCGCCGCGCGCAACGGACCCTGCCGAGCATGACCGAGACCAACGACACGCTGCTGCCGCTGCTCACCCGTATCGCCGAGGCGTTGGAACGGCTGGCGCCGGCGCCGGCGCGGCCCAACGACCTGGACGCCGCGGCCGCCTTCGTGTGGCAGCCCGACGGGCACCTGGAGCCGATCGCGCGCATCAACCGCGTCGATCTCGGCCTGCTCAAGGGCATCGAGCGCAACCGCGACATCCTGGCCGAGAACACCCGCCGCTTCGCCGCCGGCCTGCCGGCCAACAACGCGCTGCTGTGGGGCGCGCGCGGCATGGGCAAGTCGTCGCTGGTCAAGGCGCTGCACGCGGCCGTGGTCGGCGAGGGTCACCCGAACCTGAAGCTGATCGAGATCCACCGCGAGGACATCCCGACCTTGCCGGGCCTGTTGCGGCTGCTGCGCGCCCGGCCGGACATCCGCTGCCTGCTGTTCTGCGACGATTTGTCCTTCGATCACGACGACACCAGCTACAAGTCGCTCAAGGCGGTGCTGGAGGGCGGCATCGAGGGCCGGCCGGAAAACGTGGTGTTCTACGCCACCTCGAACCGCCGCCACCTGATGCCGCGTGACATGATGGAGAACGAGCGCTCCACCGCGATCAACCCGTCCGAAGCGGTGGAGGAGAAGGTCTCGCTGTCCGACCGGTTCGGCCTGTGGCTCGGCTTCCACAATTGCAGCCAGGACGAGTTCCTGGCCATGCTGCGTGGCTACTGCGACCACCACGACATCGAGATCGACGACGAAAGCCTGCGCAAGCAAGCGGTGGAGTGGTCGGTCACCCGCGGCGCCCGCAACGGCCGCGTCGCCTACCAGTTCGTCCAGGACCTGGCGGGAAGGCGCGGCGTGGCGTTGAAGATCGACTGACCGCGTAGCCCGGATGGAGCGCAGCGCAATCCGGGTCGGGATCGCAACTTGCGCTGCTTTCCCGGATTTCGCTTCGCTACATCCGGGCTACGTCGTCTCCGCTTAGCGATGCCTGGCGCGTATCCAGGAACCGCAGCGGGTTCACCGTGCGGGTGCCGCGGCGCAGCTCGAAGTGCAGTTGCGGGGCGTCGACACCGCCGCTGGCGCCGACCTTGGCGATCACCTGGCCGCGGCGCACGGTGGCGCCCTTGGGAACCAGCAGCTCGTCGGCATGCGCATAGGCGCTGACCCAGCCGTCGTCGTGGCGGATCAGCACCAGGTTGCCGAAGCCCTTCAACTCGTTGCCGACATAGACCACGACGCCGTTCTCGGCCGCGCGCACCGGGTCGCCGCGCCGGGCGGCGATGTTGACGCCGTCATTGTGCAGCCCGCCCGGCTTGGCACCGTAGCGCGACAGGATGCGGCCGCGCACCGGCCAGGCGAAGCGGCTGGCGGCGCGTGGTGGCGGCGCGGCGGTGCTGGGCCGAACCTTGGCGGCGGCGACCTGCGCCGCGCTCGGTTTCAGGCGCGGATAGGGGACGTTGCCGGCCCTTGCCCGGTTCGCCGCCGTCGCCACCTGGATCGTCGCGCCGGGTGGCGCCGGCAGCCTCAGGCGCTGGCCGACGTAGACGTTGTATGGCGGCCGCAGCCCGTTGGCCTGCACCAGGCTGGTAACGTCGACGCCATAGTCGCGGCTGATGCCGTAGAGCGTGTCGCCGCGCACCACGTCATGCGCGCGCGGCCGCGGCAGGTTCAGCACCTGGCCGGGATAGATGTCGAACGGCGGCCGCAACTGGTTGGCGTCGATCAGCGCGCGCAGCGGTACGCCGTTGGCCTGGGCGATGGTGTAGATGGTCTCGCCGCCGGTGACCTGATGCTGGCCGGCGCCGGCGATGGTCGGTTTCTGCGCCGGAATCGGCACCGACGATTGCGTGCCATAGCTGACCGGCGCCGGTACCGAACGGGCGCAAGCCGCCACCACGCCGGCCAGCGCGAACGCCAGCAGCACCCGGAGCAGCTTCTGTCTCTGGCGTCCATTTCGACGCATGTTCCCTGTATAGGTCCAGTGTAGGAGAAATGGCAACTCTTGTTTCTTGCCAGAGGCTTGTCGGTCAAAGCTCGGAGCCGACCTGAGGCGTTTTTCGTGCCCCGCGCAAACCCGCGGACGGGCTATGATCGGTGCCATGCGTATTCTCGTGGTGAACTCCAACACGACCCGGGCAGTGACCGACATGATCGCCGCCGAGGCGCGTCGCGTCGCGGCGCCGGACCTGGAGATCGAGGCGGTGACCGCGCCTTTCGGTCCGGCCAGCATCCAGACCCGCGCGCACGCCGCCGTTGCCGCGCACGCGACTCTGGAGGCGTTCCAGACGCGCAGCGCCGGCTTCGACGCCGGCATCGTCGCCTGCTTCATCGATCCGGGCCTGGCCGCGGTGCGCGAGGCGATGCCCTATCCCGTGGTCGGCATCGGCGAGGCCGCCTACCTCACGGCCTGCACCCGGGGCAGCCGGTTCTCGGTGCTGACGCTTGGCTCCAGCATGCTGCAGCCGATCCGCGAGGAAGTGGCGCGCCACGGTCTCGCCAGCCGGCTGGCCTCGGTGCACGGGCTACCCGTCGGCGTGGTGGCGGCGGCCGGCGATCAGGCGGCGCTGCTGCAACCGATGCGGGCGCTGATCGATCGCGCGGTGAACGACGACGGTGCCGAGGTCGTGGTGCTGGGCGGCGCGGCGCTGGCCGGCCTGATCCCGAAGCTGGGCGACGCGCCGGTGCCGCTTCTCGACGGCGTCGCCTGCGCCACGGGCCTGGCGCGCTCGCTGGCGGCGATGAATCAATCTCTCAAGGACAGGACTCAAAGCGATGGCTGATGACGGTTTTTCCGCCGAGGGCGGTTGCGACTGCCGCCAGGTGCGTTACCGGATGACCGCGGCGCCGATGTTCGTGCACTGCTGCCACTGCCGCTGGTGCCAGCGCGAGACCGGCGCGTCCTTCGCGCTGAACGCGATGGTCGAGACATCGAATGTCGAACTGCTCGCTGGTAAGCCGGACCTGGTCGACACACCGTCGGATAGCGGCAAGGGCCAGAAAATCGCCCGCTGCCCGACCTGCCACGTCGCGCTGTGGAGCCACTACTCGGGCGCCGGCGAGAAGATCGCCTTCGTACGCGTTGGTAGCCTGGATGAGCCCGACCGCTGCCCGCCCGACATCCACATCTTCACCGCGACCAAGCAGCCTTGGGTGATCCTCCCCGACGGCGTCCCGGTGTTCGAGGGCTACTACGACCGCCAGAAGGTCTGGCCGGCCGGCAAACTGGCGCGGCTGCGGGCGGTCTGAGCTTAGCTAAGTTGACTAAGCTGATGTCGATGGCTAACTTAGCTAAGCTAACCGGGAGGCGACGATGCAGGTGTCCGTCCATGCCGCCAAGACCAACCTGTCGAAGCTGATCGAGGCCGCGCTCAAGGGCGAGGAGGTCGTGATCACGCGCGGCAAGCAACCGGTCGTCAAGCTGGTCGCCATCCCGAAGCGCGAGTTCAAGTTCGACCTGCTGGCCGGCAAGGTCAACGCGCCCGACCTCGACTTCTTCAAACCGCTCGACGAAGAAGAATTGGCCCTTTGGGAAAAGGCGCCTTGACGGCAATTCTGCTCGACACCCACACATGGGCCTGGAGCATCATTGACCAGCGGAAGCTCTCGACGAAGGCCAAAGCCGCGATTCTCGAAGCTGATTCCGTTCACGTCAGCCCGATCACTTTTTTTGAGATCGCGCTCAAGGTGTATCTGGGCAAGTGGCCATTGATGGCGCCGCATGCTGGCGTCCTGCCCGATCTGTTGGAGGCGCAGGGTGCGATGATCGCGCCACTCGACGTGGCGATCTGTCTTTCTGCCGGTGGCATGTCATGGCGCCACCGCGATCCATTCGACCGAATGCTAGCGGCGACGTCGATCGAGCAGAACTTGGCCTTGGTGTCGGCGGATACCGTCTTCGACGACATCCTTACGCGGGTCTGGTGATCACACCCCGTCGCGCGGCAGGCCTTCCACCAGCGGCACGAAGCGTACCGGCAGCAGTTCCTCACGCTTGAACTCGCCGTCCTGGCGGGTGACGCGGACGATCGACTGGGCCTCGCGCGGGCCGACCGGGATCAGCATCTGGCCGTCGTCTTCGTCGAGCTGGTCGGCCAGCGCTGCGGGCACGTCGTCGGCCCCGGCGGTGACGATGATGCGCGGGAACGGCGCGATCTCGGGCCAGCCTTTGTAGCCGTCGCCGCGCCGGGTCATGATGTTGGTCAGCTTGAGCTGCCGGAACACCGCTTCGGCGTCCTCGAGCAGCGTGCGGTAGCGCTCCACCGTGAACACCCGCTTCACCAGCAGCGACAGGATCGCCGCCTGGTAGCCCGAACCGGTGCCGACCTCCAGCACCCGCATCCGCTCGCTCACGCGAAGCTGCATGGTCATGAAGGCGACGACGTAGGGCTGGCTGATGGTCTGCCCTTGCGCAATCGGCAGCGCGATATTCTCGTAGGCGCGGTCGCGGAAGGTCTCCGGCACGAACAACTCGCGCGGGCAGCGCTCGATCGCCGACAGCACCTTGTTGTCGGTGATGCCGGCGCGCCGCAACTCCATCACGAGGCGGATCTTGCCGGCCTCGTAGGTCATGGCGTGAGCGCGTCCTTCATCGCCTTCAGGGTCGCGCGGTGGGTGTGGTCGAGCTGCAGTGGCGTCACCGCGATGTAGCCGTCCTCGACGGCGGCCAGGTCGGTGTTCCGCTCCGCCGGCCCTTCCTGGCGGCGGAAGCCCATCCAGTAGTACGGCACGCCGCGGGCATCGATGCGCGCATCCATCTCCAGGTCGGACAGGTTGCGCTTGCCGGTGCGGCAGACCTGCACGCCCTTCACCTCGTCGGCGGCGACATCGGGGAAGTTGACGTTGATCAGCACGCCCTGGGGCCAGCCGGCCTCGACCAGCTCGCGGATCAGGCCGGGCGCGTGTTCCGCCGCCGTGGCCCAGCGCGGGTCGGGATTGCCCATCAGGCACTGGCTGAGCGCGATTGCCGGGATGTCGACCAGCGTGGCTTCCTTGGCTGCCGAGACGGTGCCGGAATAGCTCACGTCCTCGGCCAGGTTGGCGCCGCGGTTGACGCCGGACAGCACCAGGTCCGGCGGCGGGCCGGGGATCAGGCGCGAGGAGGCCATCAGCACGCAGTCCGTCGGTGTGCCGCGGACCGCGAACTTGCGCGCCGAAATCTTGCGCACCCGCAGCGGCTCGGTCAGCGTCAGCGAGTGCGACGCGCCGGACTGCTCCGCCTCCGGCGCCACCACCCAGACGTCCTTCGACAGGCTCTTGGCGACCTTCTCCAGCACCTTCAGGCCGGGGGCGTGGATGCCGTCGTCGTTGGTGACCAGTATGCGCGCCTTGCTCAGGCTCCCGACACGATTGTCAGCCACCGATGACCTCCAGGCCGCCAAGGTAGGGTTTCAGCGCCTCGGGCACAGCGACGGTGCCATCGGCCTGCTGGTAGTTTTCCAGGATCGCGATCAGGGTGCGTCCCACCGCCAGGCCGGAGCCGTTCAGCGAGTGCACGAACTGCGTGCCTTTCTGGTCGGGCACGCGGGTGCGCGCGTCCATGCGCCGGGCCTGGAAGTCGCCGCAATTCGAGCAGCTCGAGATCTCGCGATAGGCGTCCTGACCCGGAAGCCAGACCTCCAGGTCATAGGTCCGCCGCGCCGAGAAGCCCATGTCGCCGGAGCAAAGCTGCATCACCCGATAGGGCAGCTCCAGCCGTTGCAGGATCGCCTCGGCACAGCCGGTCATCCGCTCCAGCTCGGCGTCGGAGGCGTCGGGCAGGGTGATGGAGACCATCTCGACCTTGGTGAACTGGTGCTGGCGGATCATGCCGCGGGTGTCGCGCCCGGCCGCCCCGGCCTCGGAGCGAAAGCACGGCGTCCAGGCGGTGAAGCGTAGCGGCAGCCGCGCCGCGTCGACGATCTGCTCGCGCACCAGGTTGGTCAGCACCATCTCCGCCGTCGGGATCAGGTAGTAGTCGTCGGTGGTCTTGAACAGGTCTTCCGAGAATTTCGGCAGGTTGCCGGTGCCGAAGGCGGTGTGCTCGCGCACCAGCAGCGGCACCGACATCTCGGCGTAGCCAAACTCGCTCGTGTGCACGTCGAGCATGAACGCGGCCAGCGCCCGCTCCAGCCGCGCCAGGTGGCCCGACAGCACCACGAAACGCGCGCCGGACAGCTTGGCGGCGGTCTCGAAATCCATCTGGCCCGACGCCTCGCCAAGCTCGAAATGCTGCTTCGGCTCGAAGTTGAACGTCCTTGGCGTGCCGACCTTGCGGACCTCGACATTGGCATCCTCGTCGGCGCCGACCGGCACGGTGGCGTCGGGGATGTTGGGAAGCCCGGCCAGGATGTCGTTCAGCGCCGCCGCGAGGCGCTTCTCCTCGTCCTCGGCGTCGCTGAGCTGCTGCTTGAGCTGACCGACCTCGTCGATCAGCGCCTGCGCGTCGCCGCCCGACGCCTTGGCTTTGCCGACCTGCTTCGACAGCTCGTTGCGCCTGGCCTGCACCTCCTGCGTCGAGGTCTGCACGGCACGGCGTTTGGTATCGAGGTCGAGAATCGCAGCCACCTGTGGGTCGAGGCCGCGCGCCGCCATCCCGGCGTCGAACGCCTCCGGGTTCTGGCGAATCCAGCGTAGATCATGCATCGGTCGAGGTTCCGTCTAGGCGCCCCCCGTATAGGGCAAAGCGCGCCCGACCGTCTAGCGAAGGCGACGGCGCCACCCACACGTTCGTCATGCCCGACTTGATCCGGCATCAACGGGTCGCGGTTTTCGGGTGGCTGACCGTTGATCCCGGGTCAAGCTGCGCTTGCCCGGGATGACGCCGCGGACCGGTTAGAATAGTTCCGGATAGAGGTCGCGCCAATCGGGGTTCTGCGACTCGATCAGCTCGATCTTCCACGCACGGTGCCATCGCTTGATCCGCTTCTCGCGCGCGATGGCTTCGCGAATATCCTCGTGTGGCTCGAAGTAAACGAGGTCGTGCAATGCGTATCGTTTGGTGAAGCCTGGGACGACGTTGTGCTTGTGTTGGTAGGCGCGGCGCGGCAGTTGGCTCGACACCCCAATGTAGAGCGTGCCCCGCTTGTAATTGGCCATGATGTAGACGAAGCCGCCTCGTATCATGATGCGAACGTATCACGAACAACGGCGCGCAAGAAATCCGTCATGCCGGGCTTGACCCGGCATCCACGGCCTAACGCGCGCGTGTCGCCGGCCGTGGATCCCGGGTCGGCCGGGCGGCCGCCCGGGGTGACGGTTCCGCTGACCGTTACTCCGCCGCCTGGGCCCCGAACAAGGAGGCGGCCCAGAAGCCGCGGCGCTTCAGGTTGGCCTGGAACTCCTGCGGGAAGCTCTCGTGCACCGAGCCGGTGACCATGTCGGTGGCCAGCAGCGCCTCAGCCCACGCCTTCACCTTCGGGAAGCCGTCCAGCAGCCCGCTGCCGAGCCGCTGGTCGACCATGCAGAAGCGCTGGAAGAACGGTGCGTAGGCCGCGTCCACCAAGCAAATCCGATCGCCGTTGAAGTAGGGGCCTTCATTGCCGCGCTCGTTGGCGATGGCGTCCTCCAGCTTCCGCAGCACCTTCGGGGCCTCGGCCAGGCCGGCGTCCACGGCGGCACGGTCCTTGGTGTAGTAGACCCCCGACAGGCCCTTGGAGAAGTCCGGCACGAAGTCGGTCCAGGCCCGGTTGCGCGCCCGCTTGATCGGGTCGGCCGGGGCCAGGCGCGGCTCCACAACTTCGTCCAGGAACTCGGCGATGGCGTTCGATTCGAACAGCACTTCGCCGTCGACCTGCAGCACCGGCACCTTGCCGTGCGGCGAGATCTTCAGGAACCAGTCCGGCTTCTCACGCAGGTTGATGTAGGTAACGTCGAACTCGACCTGTTTCGCACGCATAACGATCACGGCGCGCTGAACCCACGGTCAAGTCACGGAGCTGATCAGGTGATACTTGCTCATGAGTGACTCCTCTTGGATCGGCGCAGTGTGACCGATCCGGCCTATGATGGCCAGCCGGCGCCGTGCGAGGCGCGACGCCGTGAATTGCCAAACCGCGCCGTCTGTCCCAGCCTGCGGAAGCGGAACCTGGGAACAAGCGCATGACCCGAACGAACTTGATGACCGTCGCGGCCGTGCTGGCCGCATTGGTCCCGTTATGGGCCGTCACGACCGCCCAGGCCGACGGCGATCACGCCCCGATCGGCGACGCGGTGATGGAACTGCCGCTGTTCGACGCGCACGTCCACTACAAGGAGCCGGCGTGGGGGCCCTATCCGGTGCAGAGCGTGATCGAGTTGATGGACGAGAGTGGCGTCGCCATGGCGCTGGTGTCCTCGACCCCGGACGAGGGCACGATCATGCTGTGGGAGCACGCGCCCAACCGCATCATCCCGGAGCTGCGTCCCTACCACGGCCAGGTCGGCTCCTCGAACTGGACCAAGGCGCCCGATATCGACGCCTACCTGGAAAAGCGCCTCGAAGCCTATCCGCACGAGGGCATCGGCGAGTTCCACATCCACGTCCTGGACCAGGCCGACGAGCCGCTGTTCCGCAAGGTCATCGCGATGGCGAAGGCGCGGAACATCTTCCTCCACGTCCACTCCGGCGCGGCGGCGATCCGCTGGCTCTACGGTCTCGACGGCGAGGTGAAGATCATCTGGGCGCACGCCGGCCTGGGCGCGCCACCCGCCGAGATCCACGCCCTGATGTCGGAGTTCCCCGGCCTCGTCGCCGACACGTCGCTGCGCGAATACGCGATCCTCGGCGGTGGCGACAGCCTCGATCCCGACTGGAAGCAGATCATCTTCGACTTTCAGGACCGCCTGATGGTCGGCAGCGATACCTGGGTCAACGGCCAGTGGGACAACTACGCCGCGATCATGGCGGCAAACCGCCGGTGGCTGTCGAAGCTGCCCCGCGATGTCGCGGAAAAGATCGCCTACAAGAACGCCGAGCGGCTGTTCGGCCGCGACATCTCGATGCGGCAGATCGGGACCAGGTAGCGGCCCAAACGCTGCCGAGCTTCCCGGCAGGCAGCCGACCACGAACCATGGGCATTCGCCGCCGATGGCACCTATCATGCGGGCCGGAGGCGGGGCATGGCGCTGGATATCGTTGAGTGGCTGGATGGGCTCGGTCTCAGTGACTATGCCGAAGCCTTCGTTGCCAACGACATCGACGAGGGCGTTCTCGCCGACCTGACCGCGGACGACCTGAAGGACATCGGCGTCGCTTCGGTCGGTCACAGGCGGCGGCTGCTGAGTGCCATCGAGAAGCTCTCCGCGCCGCAACCGGCATCGATCACGGCGCCGCCCGAGGCCCCCGTGGCGGTGACGGCGAGCACGCGCACCGACGCCGAACGTCGCCAGCTGACGGTGATGTTCGTCGACCTGGTCGGGTCGACCGAACTTTCCGGCCGCCTCGACCCGGAAGACCTGCGCGCGCTGATGCAGCGCTACCAGGCGACGGTGGCGGACGTGATCCGGGCGAACCATGGCTACCTGGCGAACTGGCTGGGCGACGGCGCGATCACCTACTTCGGCTGGCCCAATGCCGGCGAGGACCAGGCGCTGCAGGCGGTTCGCGCCGGGCTCGATGCCGTCGCCGCCGTCGGCCGCATGCCGCTGGCGCCGGGTTCGGCGGAGATGCTGGCGGCGCGCGTCGGCATCGCCACCGGCCAGGTCGTCGTCGGCGAGCTGGAGGATGGCAGCGTCGGCCCGGAGCGCACGGTGACCGGCGAGACCCCGAACCTGGCCGCCCGGCTGCAGGGCCTGGCGGCGCCCGGCGGCGTGGTGATCGGGCGCACGACGCGGGCGCTGGTCGGTGCCGCGTTCGAGGTGGAATCCCTCGGGCCGCAGGAACTGAAGGGCTTCAACGCCCCGGTCGAGGCCTGGGCGGTGCGGGCCGCGCACGAGTCCGAGAGCCGGTTCGAGGCGCCGGGCGGGCGCCTGACCGCCTTCACCGGGCGTGCCCACGAGGTCGGCCTGCTGCTCGACCGCTGGAGCCAGGCCCGGGCCGGCGAAGGCCAGGTCGTGCTGGTCTCCGGCGAGCCGGGCATCGGCAAGTCGCGTATCGTGCGCGCCTTCCGCGACCGCATCGACGCCGACCAGTATCGCCAGGTCCTCTACCAATGCTCGCCGTACCACGTGAACTCGGCGCTCTACCCGGCGATCCGTCAGCTCGAATTCGCCGGCGGTTTCGCGACCGGCGCAACGGCCGAGGCCAGGCTCGACCGACTGGAGGGGCTGTTACGACAGGCCACCCCGGATGTTGCCGAGGTCGTGCCGCTGATCGCGGCATTGCTGTCGATCCCGTTCGAGGCGCGCTACGGCGTGCTTGAGATCGAGCCTCAGCAGCAGCGCATGGCGACAATGCGCGCGTTGCAGGGCCAGTTGCTCGGGCTTGCCCGCAAGGAGCCGATACTGTTCGTGCTCGAGGACGCGCACTGGATCGATCCGACGACCCGCGAGTTGATCGCCACCATCGTGCCGCATCTCGCCGACCAGCGCGTCATGATGCTGATCACCCACCGGCCGGAGTGGCAGGACCCGTTCCAGGGCCAGGGTCACGTCACCAGGCTCAACCTGAGCCGGCTATCGCGCACGCAGATCGCGGCGATCGTGCGCGACGTGGCCGGGCAGGCGGTGACCGAAGAGGCGATTGCCCGCGTTGTCGAGCGCACCGACGGCGTGCCGCTGTTCGTGGAGGAACTGACCAAGGCGATGGCCGAGGTCGGTTTCTCGCTCTCCGACGACGAGGTGCCGGTCACGCTGCAGGCCTCGCTGATGGCCCGCCTCGACCGGCTCGGGCCGGCCAAGGAGATCGCCCAGATCGGCGCCGTGATCGGCCGCGAGTTCGACCGCGACCTGCTGGCGCGGGTGGCCGACCGGCGCATCGAGCTCGACGCCGGCCTCGACCGCCTGATCGAGGCCCAGCTCATCTTCCGGACCCGGCGCGAGGAAGGCGACGTCTTCACCTTCAAGCACGCGCTGATCCAGGACATTGCCTACGACAGTCTGCTGCGCCAGCGCCGCCAGACGCTGCACATCGCCATTGCCGAGGCGCTGACGGCGGACGAGGGGCCCGAGGCGGCGCCGGAGGTACTGGCCCGCCACTTCGAGCGCGGCGGCAATCTCAGACAGGCGCTGCACTGGTCCGACATCGCCGGCTCCGAGGCCGCCGGCCGATCCGCGCAGCCGGAAGCGATGGCGCACTGCTCGAACGCGGTGCGGCTGTTACGGGCTGTCGGACCGTTCGAGGACCGCGAACGTCTGGAGCTATCGCTGCTGTTCCGGCTGGGTCAGGCGCAATTCGGCGCCGTCGGCGGCGGCTCACCCGAAACGATCGAGACATTCGAGAGAGCCGGCGAACTGGCGGCGCAGCTTCATGACACCGATTCTCAGATCATCGCTCTCTATGGACAGTATGTCGGGCAGGTGCTCACCAGCCAACTCAGACGGGCGCTCGAAAGCGGCAAACAGGCGTCGGCGATCGGAAAGGACAGCGGCGCCGAGTGGATTGATGTCGTTGCCGTGCGGCTGACAGCGGGCGCAGCGTACCTGCTGGGCGAACTTGCGGAGGCTCGCGATTGTCTAGGCCGATTGGGTAGCGTCGATGAGATGACCGTGCGTCAGATCCCGGCAGGATTCGCCCACGACCCGATGACGACTCTGCAGCCGATCTTCGCGCACGTCGAATGGGCCACGGGGCATCGCGAGGCGGCGTTCCGTCGGATGGGTAACGCGGTGGAAGCCATCGTCGATCGCAGGACCGACGCGAACTCGCTTGGCTTCACGCTGACCTGGGCGACGCTGCTCGGTGCCTTTGACAGGGACGCCGCCCGGGTTCAGGCCGCAGCTACCCTCCTCACCGACCATGCGCAGCGAACCGGTGGTGACTTCTGGGGCTACATTGGTGAATGGGGCCGCGGGACCGCGTTATTGCTGCAAGGCAAGGCGACAGACGGACTGGTGCTGATCGCTGCTGGGGCCGATGCCTTCGCGGGCACCAATGCCTCCCAGCACGTACCGTTCCTGCGTCTGAGCCAGGCCGAAGCGTTGCACCTTTGCGGCGACTCGGTGGCGGCACTGGATCTTCTGGACTTGGCTCTGGAACTGGTGAAGAGCACCGGGCAGCGATTCTACGAACCCGAGGCGCATCGGCTGCGCGGCGTCGTCCTGGCGGCCGTCGGGCGGACCGACGAGGCCGCGGCAGCCTATAGGACGGCGGTATCCGTCGCCGATGGTCAGGGCAGCGTGATCTGGCGCGACCGCGCCGCCGCTAACCTCGCCGCGCTGACCGGCGGCTAGCGCCGGAGCCGCTCACTGGCCCGCTGCGCGCCCTCCACCAGGCTGGCGAGCTTGGCTCAGGCGAACTGCGGATCGACCATCATCGACACCGCCGAGGTCAGTCGGTACCGCGCAGCATGCGACTCCCCTTGGCTCGGAATGCACTATCCTGGCGCCAATCGACGGGAGGACGCGCAATGCGCGAGGACACAATCGATATCGAGACCAGGGCCCAGGGCGCGACAATGGAGTCCTTCGTGGTCCGGCCGGAACGCGGCGGGTCGTATCCGCCGGTGCTGTTCCTGATGGACGCGCCGGGCATCCGCGACGAGCTCTACGACATGGCCCGGCGGCTGGCCACGGTGGGCTATTTCGTGGTGCTGCCGAATCTGTATTACCGCGCCGGCCGCGACACCAAGTACGGCCCGGACGTGCTCGACCACGGCGGCCCGGAGTGGACCCGCATGCGCGCCGTGCGCACCAGGATGACGATCCCGCCGGTGATGGACGACGTGGCCGACATGATCGCCTGGTGCGACGCCCAACCCGAGGCCAAGGCCGGTCCGGTCGGCGTGCACGGCTACTGCATGAGCGGGCCATACGCGTTGGCCGCGGCCGCGCGCTATCCCGACCGGATCGCGGCAGCCGCCAGCTTCTACGGCACCTGGCTGGTCAATCCGGAAGCCGAGGAGAGCCCGCACCTGACCCTCGGCCAGGGCAAGGCCGAGCTGTACATAAGCTGCGCCGAGCACGACGACCTGGCGCCGCCGGAGATGGTGAAGGAGCTGAAGAAGCTGTTCGACGCGTCCGGCGCGGCCGGCGAGCTGGAAATCCATCCCGGCGTGCACCACGGCTTCGCGTTCCCGCAGCGCAAGGTCTACGACAGGCCGGCCGCCGAACGGCACTGGGAACGCCTGGTCGCGCTGTACCGGCGGCGGTTGGGGTAGCGCCATTCGCCGCGACCGCGCCCGCCATTGAACACCCACCTCACCCCAACCCTCTCCCCCCAAAAGGGCGGAGAGGGAGCCGCAAAGTCAACGCCGTTTCGTCCCTCTCCGCCCCTGGGGGCGGAGAGGACAGGTGAGGTGGGGGCCACCGACGTTTGGGCTAGCCGGCCTTCACCCCGTGAATCCGTGACAGCGAGCCCTCCACGAACGGCGTGACGCCGACGTCCTGGAAGCCCGCCGCCTCGAAATACCCGATACAGTCGGCTTCCGAGTGCGCCACGCCCCTGGTCTCGTCGATCGCCTGGCCCAGGCCCCAGTAGGCCGGGCCGATCGGGCCGTCGCGGTTGTCGTTCAGCGTCTCGCCGATCAGGTGGAACGCACCGCCGGGCAGCAGCGCGTCGTGCACCTTCGCCACCACCTGCGCGATGGTCTCCGGTCCGTACATCGGCAGGTTCGACGCCATGATCGCCACGTCGCAGTCGGTCGGGAAGGCGTCGGCGGTGAAGTCGCAAGCCTGGGCGGTGACCTTGTCGGCAACGCCGTTCTCGGCGATGAACTCGCGCGCCACCGTCACCACCGGCGCCAGGTCGAGGACCACCGCGGTCAGGTGCGGGTAGGCATTCACCGCCGCGATGCAGTAGGCGCCGGAGCCGCCGCCGACATCCATGATCCGCTTGCGGCCGCTCAGATCGACCAGCCTGGAGAAGCGCCGTCCGGCACCCAGGCCGATGGAGAAGGTCGACTCGTGGTAGGCCCGCGCGTCCTCGGTGGTGAAGCCCTCGATCGGGCCGAGCAGCTTCAGGTCCTTGGCCCGCAGCCGTTCGGTGAGCTGGCTCCAGTCGTTCCATTCCGGCTTGGTGAACAGCATCCACGGGCCGGCATAGCGCCCGGTGCCCTCCACTAGAAACCGCTCGGCATCCGCCGCGTTGCGGTAGCGTCCGTCCTCGCGCACCAGCACGTCCATCGCCGTCAGCATGGTGGTGAGCCGTTCCGCGTTCACCGGATGGATGTCCAGCGCCTCGGCGATCTTGGCGACGGTATCCGCGCCCTTGGAGACGGCGGTGAACAGGCCGAGCTCGACCCCGCTCATCAGCGCCGCCGACTGGCCATAGGCCTGAGCGATGTTCTGCAGCCGCACGCTGTCGATTCTCTTCGCGTCGTTCATGCCATCCTCCGTCGTGCGAAAAGATCGTACACTGTCGGCCACGCAACACGAGGGACCGCCGCCGATGCCATTCGACTACGCCTTCCGCCCCGACCTGCCGCCGGCCGCCGCTGGCCGTTTCGGCGGATTTCCGAAGTACAACTTTGTCGGCGGCCACAACGATGGCGAGGCAGTACCGGTGGAGGAATTCATCGCCGCATCCGGCGCGGTGCTGGCGCGCGAGGGCAGGAACCTGGCGACCTACGGCCTGGCCAGCGGGCCGCAGGGCTACCGGCCGCTGCGCGAGTTTCTGTCGAAGTCGTTGAAGGCGCGCACCGGCATGGAGCAGTCGCCGGACGACATCCTGATCGTCTCCGGCTCGCTGCAGGCGCTGGACCTGGTGAACCAGGTGCTGACCCAGCCGGGCGACACCGTGATCGTCGAGGAATGCACCTACGGCGGCGCGCTCTCGCGGCTGAAGCGGCTGGGCGTGGACTATGTCGGCGTGCCGCTGGACCAGGACGGCATTCGCATCGACGCGCTGGCGGCGACGCTCGACAAGCTGAAGGCCGAGGGCAAGACGCCGAGATACATCTACACCATCCCGACGGTGCAGAACCCGACCGGCAGCGTGATGCCGGAGCAGCGCCGGCTGGAGCTGCTGAAGCTGGCGCGCGCCCACGGTGTGCCGATCTTCGAGGATGACTGTTACGCCGAGCTGACGTTCGACGGCGCCCGGCCGAAGGCGATCCGCGCGCTCGACGACCAGGGTCAGGTGATCTACTGCGGTTCCTTCTCCAAGACCATCGCGCCGGCGCTGCGGGTCGGCTACATCGCCGCCGAATGGCCGGTGATCGCGCAGATGCTGTCGATGAAGCAGGACGCCGGCTCCGGCGCGCTGGAGCAGATGGTGCTGGCGGAGTATTGCGCCAAGCACTTCGACGACCACGTCACCAAGCTGGCCGGCGTCCTGAAGGGCAAGGCGACGGCAATCGCCGAGGCGCTGGAGGCCGAGTTCGGCACCGCGGCCGAGTTCGCCGTGCCCAAGGGCGGCATTTTCATCTGGGTGACGCTGCCGAAGGAGGTCGACACCTCGAAGCTGTTCACCGTCGCCGGCGCCGAAGGTGTGGCGATCAACCCGGGCGCCGAATGGTCGGCCGACGCCGACAGCGGCCGCCACAAGCTGCGCCTGTGCTTCGGCCACCCGAGCATCGAGACGATCCGCGAGGGCGTCGCCAAGCTGGCCGAGATCTGCCACCGCGAGACCGGCATCCCGGTTCGCGGCCGCAACGTGGAGCGATAGCTGCCGGGTATGCTGGTGAGCTCTTCAACGACACCCATCTCACCCCGACCCTCTCCCCCCGCGAGCGGGCGGAGAGGGGGCGAAGCGTCGATGTCGGCGTTCCTCTCCGCCCTTGAGGGGGGAGAGGACAGGAGAGGTGGGTGTTGCCGCCTTCACGGAATCGGATGGAACGCCGATGGCAACGACTGAACTTGCTGGCCCGACCAGCCGTATCTTTTTCTCGCAGCGGCTGCGGCTGCATTACGTCGACTGGGGCAACCCGGACGCGCCGCCGCTGATTCTGTTGCATGGCGGGCGCGATCATTGCCGCAACTGGGACTGGGTGGCCGAGCGGCTGCGGCACGACTGGCACGTCATCGCGCCCGACCTGCGCGGCCACGGCGACAGCGAGTGGTCGCGCACCGGCCAGTACGCCATGGCCGGCTACATCTACGACCTGGCGCAACTCGTGCACCAGCAGAAGCTGTCGCCGGTGACCATCATCTCACACTCGCTGGGTGGCAACATCACGCTGCGCTACGCCGGCATCTACCCCGACGCGGTGCGGAAGCTGGTCGCGATCGAGGGCCTCGGCCCGTCGCCGAAGCAGATCAAGGAACGCGGCGTGAAGCCGATCGACGAGCGTATGCGCGAGTGGATCGACGACCAACGCGGCCTTTCCGGCCGCCAGCCGCGGCGCTATCAGTCGATCCGCGACGCCTTCAGGCGGATGCACGAGGAGAACAAGCACCTCTCCACCGAGCAGGCCCGCCACCTGACCCAGCACGGCGTGAACCAGAACGAGGACGGTACCTATAGCTGGAAGTTCGACAACTACGTCCGCGCCTGGCCGCCCTACGACATGCAGCACAAGGATCTGGAACTGCTCTGGAGCCGGATCACTTGCCCGACGCTGCTGGTCTACGGCAAGGAGAGCTGGGCCTCCAACCCGGAGACCGACGGCCGCATCGCGCATTTCCAGAACGCCCGCGTCGTCGAGTACGAGCGTGCCGGCCACTGGGTCCACCACGACCGCCTCGACGACTTCATGACGCTGGTGACCGACTTCCTCAAGGACTGATCGGCGACCGCTACAGTTCGAGCACCATGTGCGGTTGGCCGTCGGCGGTGCGTTCCGCCGTGCGGCCGGCCCGGTCGACCGTCGCCGTGACCCGGCTGCGGAAGTTCGAGAAGCTGTCGAACGTGACCACGTCGACCGGATCGTCGAACCGCAGCGTGACGCGGTAGCGCTCGCCGGCCAAGGCCAGCGCGATGACCTCGCCATGGAACGGCTGGCCCAGGTAGGTGCCGGCGACGCGCATGCCGACATGCAGCGGCGGCGGCGGGCGGTTGCCGACGGCGGCGTGCAGCGTGTTCCAGTCGCGATAGCCGTGCTGGTGCGCGACCAGTTCCAGCGCGCGGCCGTGGCCGACCTCGTCGCCGGTATCGGCCAGCGCGGCGCGCAGCGCTTTGGCCTGCGCCTTCAACTCGTCGAGCGGGGGGAGGGGCGTGCGTGCCATGGCGAACCTCGTTCCATCATCGACGCGGTCGGAATGTCGGGGCTCGCGTTGCCAACGGACCGCGCGATGCGAAGTCGGTTGCCGGATGTCGTGCTTCGAGGCTTCACCATTGGCGTCACGCCAGCGAGCGGCCGGGGCCTCGTCCCGGCGCGCTTCATACAGGCCATGCCGGCGGCTGTCCATCGAAACGGCGCTACTCGGCCAGGTCGGCCTCCAGCGCGGCGCGGCGTTCGGCGCGCTTCTTCTCCACCATGCGGGCGCCGATGATCGACACCTCGTAGAGGATCAGGATCGGCAGCGCGAGCATGACCTGGGTCAGCGGGTCCGGCGGCGTCAGGATCGCCGCGGCCGCGAACACCGCCACCACCGCATACTTGCGCTTCTTGCCCAGACCCTCGGCCGTGACCATGCCGGAGCGCGCCATCAGGATCAGCAGCACCGGCAGCTGGAACGACATGCCGAAGGCGAACATCAAGGTCATCACCAGCGACAGGTACTCGTTCACCTTGGGCTCGAGCTGGATCGCCAGCTCGGCTTCGCCCGGCGCGGTCTGGAAGCTGCCGAAGAACTGCCACGCCAGCGGGAAGACCATGTAGTAGACCAGCGCCACGCCGGCCGCGAACAGCAACGGGCTGGCGATCAGGAACGGCAGGAAGGCGCGCCGCTCGTGCTTGTACAGGCCCGGCGCCACGAACGCCCAGAGCTGCCCGGCGATGATCGGGAAGGTGATGCAGAAGGCCGAGAAGAAGGCGATCTTGATGTAGGTGAAGAAGACCTCGTGCAGCGCGGTGTAGATCAGCCGGCCGTTCACGCCCAGTACGTCGGCCAGCGGGTGCACCAGGAACTGATAGATCGGCTCCGCCACCAGGTAACAGCCGACGAAGGCGATCACCAGCGCGCCCATCGACCACATCAGCCGCTTGCGCAGCTCGACCAGGTGCTCGATCAGCGGCATCTTGTACTGCTCGACCTCGTCGAGCTCGCCCGCGTCCTTCGACGGGTCGTCGTTATTGTCAGCCACGGGCGGTGGACGCCGCCGGCGTGGCGCCTTCCTTGTCGTCGGTCGACGGCGCCGCGTCCGCAGCCTCCGGTGCCGGCGTCGCTACGGCTGCCGTCTCCTCGCCGCCCGGCTTGCCGCCGGTCGGATCGGCCTCCTCGGCGCGGGTTTCGGTGCCGCCGCCTATCGTGTTGTCGACGAAATTTGCCGGGTCGGACTTGAAGGCGTTGGCCTTCTGGCGCAATTCGTCGAGTTCCGACTCGCGGACCATGTCGTCGACGTGGCGCTGGAAATCGCGCGCCAGTCCGCGCGCCTTGCCCAAGAGCTGGCCCGCGGTGCGCAGTGCGCGCGGCAATTCCTTCGGCCCGATGACCACGACCGCGACTACCGCGATCACGAGCATCTCCGTCCAGCCGATATCAAGCATGACCGGTCATCCCTGGCCGAACCCTGTTCGCGCCAGCCGCAACGGCGGCCGGCGCCATCGGCTCAGGATTGCGTCGGCTCGTCCTTGACTTTGCTGGACTCCAGCGGCGTCTTCGGGGCCGCGGCGACATCGTCGTCCGTCATGCCGCGCTTGAAGCTCTTGATACCGCGAGCGACGTCACCCATCAGTTCGCTGATCTTGCCGCGTCCGAACAGCAAGACGACCAGGATGGCGACGATGGCAATTTGCCAGAAACTCAGTCCCATTCCGTAACTCCCTGGAAAATCAAGGCTCTGCTCGCCTTTCGGGCATCATCGCAGAACCTGTCAGGCGGCGCAAACCGCCGTTCATGTATTGTCCTGTCGCGGGAATACCAGAGCTTGGCCGGTTTTCATAGCCACGCCAACCCGTTCGCCGGGGCGCGGCAGCCGGTCGGCCGGCAGCCTGGCGCGCAGATGCTGGTCCGAATCCGGGCCGCGCAGATCGATCAGAGCCGTCGCGCCCAGCGCCCGGACCGTCAGCACGTCGGCCGTCGCGCCGTTCTCCACGCCGTTGATCTCCAGCGCTTCGGGACGCAGCAGCACGTCGACGTCGGTGCCGGGCGCCAGTTCCACAGGGCCGATCGTGCCGTAGGCGGTGGCGACGCAGCGGTCCTCGCCGACCGTCCCGGCGATGGCGTTGGTCTCGGAGAAGAACTCGGCGACGAACCGGTCGACCGGGCGGTGGTAGACCTCCAGCGGCGTGCCGACCTGCACGATCCGCCCGGCCCGCATCACCGCGATCGCGTCGGCCATGAACATCGCTTCTTCCGGGTCGTGGGTGACCATCAAGGTGGCGGCGCCGTCGTCGTGCAGCAGTCTCAGCGTGTCCTGGCGGATGGCATCGCGCAGCCGGGTGTCGAGGCCGGAGAACGGCTCGTCCAGCAACATCGCCGCCGGTCTGGGTGCCAGCGCCCGGGCCAGCGCCACGCGCTGCTGCTCGCCGCCGGACAGCGTGTGCGGATAGGCATCGGCCAGCCGGGTCAGGCCGACCGGCTTCAGGTAGTCCAGCGCGATCCGGCGGCGCTCGGCGGCGTTGCCCTGCAACCCGAAGGCGACGTTCTGCGCGGCGGTGAGGTGCGGGAACAGCGCATAGTCCTGGAACACCAGGCCGACGCCGCGGCGTTCCGGTGGCGCGGAGAAGCCGGGCTCGGCGACGATCTGGTCGCCGATGCGGATGCGCCCGGCCTGCAGCCGCTCCAGCCCGGCGGCCAGCCGCAGCGTCGTGGTCTTGCCGCAGCCCGACGGCCCCAGCAGGCAGACGATGTGGCCGGACGGAACTTCCAGCGACAGATCGTCCACCACCGCGACGCCATCGGCGAAACTGTGGCTCACATGTTCTAGGACCAGGTCGGTCATGGCGGCAACAAAGGCCAGCGGCGCGCCCGGGTCAAGCGGCTCAACCGGCCCGCGGGGCGGTCCATACCTCGATCGCGTCGTCGCGGCCGCGCAGGCGCCGCGGACCGGCTCGCGACAGGCGTTTGACGAGGTCGGCGCCGCCGTCTTGCGCGCCAACCGCGGCCACCAGGTCGTCGCTGGCGGCGATGGCCACGTCCAGCGGGCGGGTCAGGCTTTCCAGCCGGCTGGCGACGTTGACCGCGTCGCCCAGCACCGCGAATTCGAGCCGCCGGGACGAGCCGATGTCGCCCAGCACCACCTCGCCGTAGTGCAGCCCGACCGACAGCGCGATCGCCGGTTCGCCGCGCGTCGCCCGCTCGGCGTTCCAGGCGTCCATCTCCGCCTGCATGTCGAACGCGCAGGCCAGCGCGTTGCCGGCGTCCTCCGGTCCGGCCTCCGGTGTGCCGAAGGTCGCCATCAGGCCGTCACCGAGGAACTTGTCCAGGGTGCCGTGATTGTCGAACACCGCGCGTTCCAGCCGCTCGTGAAACGCGCGCAGGGTCGCGACCACGTCGTCGGGTGCGCGATGCTCGGCGAACTTGGTGAAGCCGACGATGTCGGCGAACAGCACCGCCACCGGCTGTTCGCGCACCTCGCCCAGCGGGTCGTCGCGCTCGGCGAGCTGGTCGACGATGGTCGGCGCGAAGTGTCGCGCCAGGTTGGCCCGCCCGCGCGCCGCCTCGGCCTGACGCACCACGAGCTGGTAGGTGCGCCGGCCGTTCACCGCCAGGATGCCGGCGACGATCAGGAACACGATCAGTTCCTGCGTGCGGCCGATCGGGTTGACGTTGTTCGGGTCCAGGAACGGGATCAGCAGCGGCTGCGGTCCGATCGCCGCCTCGATCACCGCCGGCACGTCTGCAAATACCGGCGCCTGCCACCAGACCCAGATCGCGCCACCGGTCCACAGAATGGTGGTCCAGATCCCATAGGCGAGGAACGTCCGGTAGGAATAGGCCAGCGACGCGCCGGCCAGCAGCACGAAGAAGTACAGGAAGATGTTGAAGTGGTACTGCATCGCCGTCGGCCAGGCGACGTCGAGGAACGGGTTCGGCACCACCGCGACCACGGTCATCAGCGCCAGGTCGGCGACGATCAGCACCAGCTCCAGGCGGCTGCGACCGACCCGGCCGAATCTGACCTGGGCCCAGCCGATGACCATGAAGCCGGCGATCAGCGCCACCCAGTAGAGCGCGTCCCAGCGCCAGTTGATGGCGATCACGAAGACCGCGATCACCGTCAGCGCGGCGGTGCGCGCGCGCACCGCCATTTTCAGTCCCTCGCGCTTGTCGGCTTCGAGTGCCTGCATCAGGGCGTTGCTGCGGGACGCTTCCTCCAGTTGTGGCGGGGCGTAGCTTCGCAGTCTGGCGATCAAGTTGGCTTCGGTCATCGCTCCCCCGCGCGCGGCCCTGTCACAGAGATGGCCGGTACCGGGCGCGGATCAAGCACAGAAGGCGATGAAGGCGTCGAACAGGATGGCCGGGCCTTGCCTGCCCCACAGCAGGAAACCGGCGGCGGCGATCAACGCCACGATGGCGCCGGCGCCGAGCGCGAGCCATCCGCCGAAGCTCATGCCGGGGCCGGCGCCAGCCGCGCCACCGGGCGCTCGCGGATCAGCCAGTGCATCGCCGCCGCGAACAGCCCCAGGCCGATCGAGATCCACCACATCCAGTCGTAGTCGCCCTGGATGTCGTACAGCCGGCCGGCGCCCCAGCCGCCGAAGAAGCTGCCGAGCTGGTGCGAGAAGAAGACGACCCCATAGAGCATGCCCATGTAGGCCGGCCCGAACAGGTAGCCGACCAGCCCGCTGGTCAGCGAGATCGTGCCCAGCCACAGGAAGCCCAGCGAGGCGGCGAAGATCAGCACCGAGGTGGCCGACAGCGGCAGCACCAGGAACACCAGGAATCCGAGCGAGCGCAGCGCGTAGAGCAGCGCCAGCATGTCCTTGCGCGGGAACTTGCCGCCGAGCCAGCCCCACATGATCGAGCCGGCGATGTTGAACAGCCCGACCAGCCCGATGGCCCAGCCGCCCAGTTCCAGCGGCGAGATCACGGTGCCGCCCAGCGTCAGGCCGACCGCGTTGTCGGCGATATAGGGCGGCAGGTGCAGGCCGATGAACGACACGTGGAAGCCGCAGACGAAGAAGCCGGCGGTCAGCAGCCAGAAGCCCGGCACCGCGAACGCCTCGCGCAGCGCCTCGCTCACCGATTGCTTCGGCGCCGTGGATGACGCGGCGGACTTGCCCGCCACCGGCTTGCCGGCGCGCAGTCCCAGCGCCAAGGGGATCATGGCGATCGACATCACGCCCAGGATGGTCATGGTCATGTGCCAATCGCCGAGCAGGCTCTGCATTGCCGAGGCGAAAGGCACGATGGCGAATTGGCCGAACGAGCCGCCGGCAACCACCAGGCCCAGCGCCAGCGAGGTCTTCTCCGGCGGGATGCGCCGGCCAATGGCGCCCAGGATCGGCCCGAAGCCGGCCGCCGCCATGCCGACGCCGGAGACCAGGCTGCCGGCGACCAGCAGCACGCCCTCGCTGGCCATGGCGATCATGAACAGGCCGCCGGCGTAGAGCACGCCGCCGACGGCGACCACTCGCGGCGCGCCCAGCCGGTCGGCCCAGCCGCCGACGAACGGCGAGACCGCGCCGACCAACAGCATCGCGGCGGCGTTGGCGAACGACCACAGCTCGCGCCCGACGCCCAGGTCGGCGGCAATCGGCGTCTGGAAAATGCCGAAACTCTGCCGGGCGCCGATCCCGATGGTCAGGATCAGCGCGCCGCAGATCACCGGTATCCAGTAGGCGCTGCCGCCACTGCCGCCACTGCCGCCACTGCTTGCCGTCATGGTGCCCTCGACCGTCGAATTCGGTTGCCCATAGATGTAGGTGCACGCTTTATCCGTCAAGCGTCAATGCCGGCCATCCAGGCGCGCGGCGCCGTCAGGCGACGCCGCGCCGATCGCCGCGCTGTGGCGGCACGAAGACCGGCATCGGTCGGGCGACGTGGCGCAACTCGGCTTCGCCCAGCGCTTCCGCCTCGGCGGTATCGCCACAGGCGACTGCCGACATCACCACCGGCTGGTCGATCTGCTTGCCGAAGTCGGACAGGCGCACGGCGATGTTCGCCGCCGGGCCGATCACGGTGAAGTCGAGCCGGTCGCGGGCGCCGACATTGCCGTAGGTGACCGAGCCGTAGTGCAGGCCGATGGCGCACGCAATTGGCGGCAGGTCGTCGCCGGGCGGTTCGATCGCGGCCACCGCGGCGACGATCTCGTCGGCCGCCGCGCGCGCCGCGGCGCAGGCCATCTCGGCGCCATTGTCGGCCGGGAAGATCGCCAGCACGGCATCGCCGATGAACTTCAGCACTTCGCCGCCGCGGCCCGCGATCGGATCGGCCGCCGCCTCGAAGAACCGGTTCAGCAGCGCCAGGAACGCGTCGCGCGGCAGCCGCTCGGCCAGCGTCGTGGAGTGCCGCAGGTCGCAGTAGAGCAGGGCGGCGTCCAGGTCCTCGCCGTCGCCGCGCCGGATCTCGCCGCCGAGCACGCGCTGGCCGGTGCGCCGGCCGAGATAGGTGTCCATCACGGTGGCCGCGTTGGCCCGCCCGATCAGCGCCTCGAACAGCCGCGCGATCACGAACGAACACTCGAATGTCAGCCCGAGCTGCGCCGTGGTGAAGCCGCCGGGCTCGTCGGTCGCCAGCGTCATCACGTTGTGGCGGCCGTCGGAGAACACCAGCGCCATGGCGACATAGTCGGTCATGCCGCGTGCCTTCAGGTCGGCCATGATCGGGAAGCTGAACTCGGCGTCATCGGTGGCCAGCGACTGGCGCACCCCGCCCAGGCCGTTCATCACGTGACGCAGCGGGCTGTTCTGGTATTCCGGCCGGTCCAAGTCCTCGTGGTGCGCACTGTCGACGCTGACCACGTCGCCGTCGCGTTGCCAGACATAGGTGGTGCCGACGAGCAGTGGGTGCAGCGACCACACCGTGACGTTGAGCCGCGCCGCCGGGATGCCCTCCGCGACCATGCGCCGGCCCAGTTCCGCGGTGAGCTCTGCGGGCTCGGCGCAGGCCCAGGCCTCGCGCAGCAGCCAGTCGACCAGCGCGCCGCCGACATGCCCGTCGTCGGTCGGCTCGGGCAGCGGCCGGTCGCACTCGATCAGATCCGCGACCGTGTCGAAGAAGCCGATATGCCCGGCGACGGTCGCGGTCTCGTCGCGCGCCTTGCCATAGGTCCAGGCGCCGGCCTCGATGGTCTTGTCCGGCAGCACGATGTCGAAATAGGTCGCCGTGCCCTTGAACGGACAGAAGGTCTTGTAGTCGGACGGGCGCAGCACCGACTGGTTCACGTCGCCGGGCGGGAAGTAGTACTGCACCGGCCAGCGGGTCTCGCGGATCACCCGCGCCGCACCGCTGCGTGCCAGCACATGCTGGCCGTGCTTGGCCACCACCGTGCCGTCAACCGGCTCGACGGCCAGGCGATAGGAACCGGGCGTCTGCGACGTCATGGTTTTCAGAATATGGGTCCTGGCACTGACGATGTAAGCCCTATCGCATCGCCTCGGCGAGCAGCTCGTACGACCGCACGCGCTTGCCGTGGTCCCAGATCGCCGCCGCGACCATCAGCTCGTCGGCGCCGGTCGCTTCGATGAACGGGTCGAGCTTCTCGCGCACCGTCTTCGGCGAGCCGACGAAGGCGCAGCGCAGCATCGCCATCGCCTGCGCCTTCTCCATCGGCGACCAGTAGTCCTCGATATCCGGGATCGGTTTGCGCATCTTGCCGCGGGTGCCGCGCACCATGTTGGTGAACTGCTGCTGCGGCGTGGTGAACAGGTAGGCCGCCTCCTCGTCGGTGTCGGCCACGACGGCGCTCATCCCGACCATGACGTAGGGCTTGTCCAGCTGCGCCGACGGCTCGAACCGCTCGCGGTAGACCTCGATCGCCTGCATCAGCGCCTGCGGCGCGAAGTGCGAGGCAAATGCATAGGGCAGGCCCAGCATCGCCGCGAGCTGCGCCCCGAACAGGCTGGAGCCCAGGATCCACAACGGCACGTTGGTGTCCTCGCCGGGCACCGCGTGGATCACCTGGTTCTCGCGCACCGGGCCGAGCAGCGCCTGCAACTCGACCACGTCGTTGGGGAAATACTCCGAGGCCTGCGGGTTCACGCGCAGCGCCTGCATGGTGCGCTGGTCGGTGCCGGGCGCGCGCCCCAGGCCGAGGTCGATGCGGTCCGGGTACAGCGAGGCCAGCGTGCCGAACTGTTCCGCGATCACCAGCGGCGAGTGGTTCGGCAGCATGATGCCGCCGGCGCCGACCCGGATCGTCGAGGTCGCCTCCGCGACGTAGCCGATGCACACCGACGTGGCGGCCGACGCGATACCCGGCAGGTTGTGATGCTCGGCCAGCCAGAACCGGTTGTAGCCGAAGCGCTCCACGTTGCGGGCCAGGTCGCGCGAGTTGCGCAACGCGTCGCCCGGCGCGAAGTCCTCGCCGATATAGGCGAGGTCGAGAACGGAAAGAGGGATGCTCATGGGCTGAGTTTAGATGGCCGGATCAAGCCCGGCCATGACGACATCGAAAGAAACCCGTCATGCCCGGACTCGCCCCACGAGTGTCCGGTTAAGCCCTTCCGGGCCTGTGCCCACTCGTCGACGTCTTTGCAAGCCCAGGGACGTGGATGGCCCGGACAAGCCGGGCCATGACGCGTTCTTTATGTTTCCAAATAGGGTCGTCATGCCCCGACTTGTCCGGGGCATCCACGTCCAGAAGCTGGACCCATCGGTCGCGGTTCTTCTGTCCGATGCCGCCCAAAGTGGCGCAACGGCCTGAGCGGCAATAGGGAATCGACAATCACCGCTAGCTTAACCGGACACCCGTGAACTTGATCCGGGCATCTCGCCTACGCGTCCGCCGGAACCTCCGGGGCCAGCGACAGGCCGGGCAGGCGGTTCGCCTCGTCGTCGTCTTCCAGCGGGTCTTCCTCGGCGTTGGCGAAGCGCTTGCCCCAGTCGGCCGGCGCGGCGCGGTTCAGCAGGCCGGCGGCTTTGAGCTCGTCGATGCCGGGCAGGTCGCCCAGGCTTTCCAGGCCGAAATGGCTGACGAAGTCGTCGCTGGTGCCGTAGGTCACCGGCCGGCCCGGCGAGCGGCGCCGCCCGCGCAGCTTCACCCAGCCGATCTCCATCAGGATGTCGAGCGTGCCCTTCGACAGGCTGACGCCGCGCAGTTCCTCGACCTCGGCGCGCGTCACCGGCTGGTGGTAGGCGATGATCGCCAGCGTCTCCAGGGCCGCCTTGGACAGCTTGCGCACTTCCTGGCGTTCTTCCTGCAGCAGGTAGCGCAGGTCCTCCGCGGTACGGAACTGCCAGCGCCCGCCGACCGTCACCAGGTTCACGCCGCGCGCCGAATAGTCCTCGGTGAGCTGGGCGAGCAGCGCCGGCACGTCGGCCTCGTCGGGCAGCCGGGCGGCGATCGAGGCCTCGTCCAGCGGCTCCTCGGCCGCGAACAGCAGCGCCTCGGCCATGCGGAGATATTCAGTCGGATGCGTCACTGGTCTGTGCCTTGATCAGGATGGGTCCGAACGGCTGGCGCTGGCGGATCTGGAGCTGGCCGGACTTGGCCATCTCCAGGCTGGCGCCGAGCGTGGCGGCGACGGCGGAACGGCGGTCGAAGCCGCTGCGCAACCCGGACGGCAGCAGCGCCTCCAGGCTGGCCCAGTCCGGCATGTCGCCGATGATCGAGCGCAGGCGACCGAGCGCCTCGTCGATGGTCATCGCCGTCGGCATGGTCATCGCCAGCGGCGTCACCGGCGCGCCCTGCACCTGGTCGGCGTAGGCGCGCAGCAGGTCGTACATCTCGCACTGCCATTGCGACTTGCGCAGCACGGTGACGCCTTCCGGCATGCCGCGCTGGAACACGTCGAGGCCGAGCCGTGCGCGCGCCATCAGCTTTTCCGAGGCGTCGCGCATCGCCTGCAGCCGTTGCAGCTGGAATTGCAGCCGCGCGGCAAGCTCCTCGCCGGTCGGCTCGTCCTCGCCTTCCGGCTCCGGCAGCAGCAAGCGCGACTTCAGGTAGGCCAGCCACGCCGCCATCACCAGGTAGTCGGCGGCGATCTCCAACCGCACTCGCCGGGCTTCCTCGATATAGGTGAGGTACTGCTCGGCCAGCGTCAGGATCGAGAGCTGGGTGATGTCGACCTTCTGCGAGCGCGCCAGGCTGAGCAGCAGGTCGATCGGGCCCTCGAAGCCCTCCAGGTCGACGACGAAGGTCGAATTCAGCACCAGCGGCGCGGCGTCGTCGCTCTCGTCCGTTTCGGTCTGCGGCAGCGGCTGCTCGCTCATGCGCTCTCCTCAGGCGTCTGGGACAGATGCTAGCAGGCCTGCCAGCTCCTGTTGCGCCGCCGTGCGTTCGAACGGTTCGGGCCGCGCAATTCCTTGCTGTGCCAGGGCCCAGCGGTCGTGCGCCGCCGCGCTCATCGGCCCGCAGGCATCGAGCACGGCCCGCATTTCGTCGAATCGGCCGTTGCAGTGCAGCGCGATGTCGCAGCCCGCGGCGATCGCGCCTGCCGCCCGCTCGCCCACGTCGCCGGCCAGGGCCTGCATCGACAGGTCGTCCGACATCAGCAGGCCCTGGAAGCCGATGCGGTCGCGGATCACTTGCGCAACGATCGTCGCCGACAGCGTCGACGGCCACAGCGGATCGATCGCCGGAAACATCAGGTGCCCGGTCATGCCGAGCTCGATTACGTCGGTGAGCGAGGCGAACGGCGCGAAATCGGTCGCCGCGAGGGTTTCGAAATCGGCCTCGACCACCGGCAGGGAGTCGTGGCTGTCGACCGTGGCGCGGCCGTGGCCGGGCAGGTGCTTCATCACTGGCATCACCCCGCCGGCCTTCAGGCCCCCGGCCGCCGCGCCGCCGAGCCGGACCACGGTGCCGACGTCGGTGCCGTAGCTGCGGTCGCCGATCACCTTGTGGGTCTGCGCGAAGCTGAGGTCCAGGCAGGGCACGCAGTCGACATCGACGCCCATCGCCGTCAGGTCGTCGGCGATCAGCCGGCTGTTGAGCCACGCGGCGCGCGCGCCGGCGTCGGGATCGGGCAGGCGCGCGAAGGTCGCCGCCGGCGGCGCCTCGTGCCACGGCGGGCCTTGCAGGCGGCGCACGCGCCCGCCCTCCTGGTCGATCAGCACCGGGGCCTCGGCGTCATCGACGGCGTCGCGCAGCGCCGCCGTCAGCGCCGCGATCTGGTCCGGCGTCTCGCAGTTGCGCTTGAACAGGATGAATCCCAGCGGCCGGGTCGCGGCGATCAGGTCGCGCTCGTCGGCGCCGAGCACCGGGCCGGCGACACCGACGATTGCGGCGGCGCGCTCACTTCGGCGGGACAATGATGCAGTCCTGTTTGGCGGCCTTGAGCTCGGCGCAGGTCGCCAGCGCCGCGGCGCGATCCGCCAGCGGGCCGGCCTGCAACCGGTGGAACAGGCCCTTCTGACCGAGGTCCACGGTGATCACCACGGGCTGCAGCGGGCCGAGTGCGTCGGCATGGATCTTCTGCAGTCGCGCCCACTCGCGCTCGGCGATGCCGACGTCGCGGAACGCGGCGATCTGAATGCGGAAGGCATCGGGCGTGGCCGTGGCCACGGCCGTGGGCGGCACCGGCGCGCTCGGCGGCGGTGTCGGGGCCGGTTCGGTCCTGGCTTCGGCACCGGGCGCCGGCGGCTTCAACCCGGGCACCGGCGGCCCGCCCGGCGTGGCCGTCGGCGGCGTCGCGCTGTCATCGGGCTTGGTGGCGATCAGCCGCTCGCGCTTCGGATCGTCCTCGGGGCCGGGCTCGGGCTTCGCGGTGGCATCGGCAGTTTTGTCCGCCTCGGCCGGCGCGTCGTCGCCCGGCGATTCCGTCGCGGCCGGCTGGTCCCGGACCGGGATCTCGGCGCTTGCCCCGTCGCTATCCGCCGGTTTGTCGGCCGTGGTCTCGCTCTCGGCCGGCTCGTCGGCCGGCGGCTTCGCCTCGCGCGCGCCGGGCGGCGGCGACAGGGTGGCGACCACCACCGGCTTCACCGGCTCGGCCGGCGCGTTGGGGCCGCGCTTCAGGGCGCGTTCCGGTTCCGGCGGCGGGGGCGGCAGGTCAAGCAACTCGCGGGCGCCGTCGGCCGTGGTCGGCGCCTCGGGCTTGATCGGCGCCGGTGGCGTTGCTTCGACCGCTTCGGGCGCTCCGTCCTCCTCTTCGGCCGGCTCAGGCTTGTCTGCCTCGACGGCCGGGGCCGGAATCAGCACGTCCTTCGGTGCCGGCGGCGGGTTCGGCGACATCAGGCGGTAGACCAGCTTGTCGCGGTTCGGCACCGGCATGCCGCCGGGATCGTCGGGCTTCGACTTGGTCGGCGTCGGATCGGCCTTGACCAGCGGCACCTCGCCGTCGGACGGCGCCGTCTGGTCGCGGGTGTTCTGCCACCACAGCGCAGCGCCGGCGGCGGCGACCAGCAACACCAGCAGCACCGTCAGCGCACCGGTAACGCGGCCGCGCCGGCGTTGCTCGCGTGCTTCCTCGCCTGCTGAACTGTCTTCGCTGCTCATCCGTCGTCGGCTAGTGCATTTCCTCGGCCGGCTCGACGCCCATGACGGCAAGTCCGGCGGCTATCGTCGCCGCCACCGCCCGCACCAGCGTCACCCGCGCGGCGGTCAGCGGCGAATCCCCGTCGATGATAAAGCGCAATGCCGGGTCTTCATTGCCTTTGTTCCACAGGCCGTGAAATGCCGCGGCAAGGTCATAGAGGTAGAACGCGATCCGATGTGGCTCGTGCGCGGCGGCGGCCGCCTCCACGGTGCGCGGCCAGGCCGCCAGTTGCTTCACCAGGTCCAGTTCGGCCGGGTCGGCGAGGCGCGACAACCCGGCCACGTCCGGCACCGCCAACGCGTCGGGCATGTCGCGGCCGACATTGCGCAGGATCGAGCGGCAGCGCGCATGCGCGTACTGCACGTAGAAGACCGGATTGTCCTTCGACTGTTCCTTGACCTGCGCCAGGTCGAAGTCGAGCTGCGCGTCGTTGCGCCGGGTCAGCATCATGAAACGCACGACATCCCGCCCCGCTTCGTCGAGCACCTCGCGCGCGGTGACGAAATCGCCGGCCCGCTTCGACATCCGCACCGGCTGGCCGTCGCGCAGCACCCGGACGATCTGGCACAGCTTGATGTCGAGATCGCCCTCGCCGTCGGTCAGCGCCGCGACGGCGGCCTTCATCCGCTTCACGTAGCCGCCGTGGTCGGCGCCCCAGACGTCGATCATGTCGGCGTAGCCGCGCCGCACCTTGTCGAAGTGATAGGCGATGTCGGCGGCGAAATAGGTATAGGCGCCGTCGGACTTCTTCAGCGGCCGGTCGACGTCGTCACCGAACTGGGTCGCCTTGAACAGTGTCTGCGGCCGCGGTTCCCAGTCTTCCGGCGTCTTGCCCTTCGGCGGCTCCAGCACGCCCTCGTAGATCAGCCCCTTGTCGGTCAGCGCGGCCAGCGCGGCATCGATGCGGCCGTCGTCGTGCAGGCTCTGCTCGGAGAAGAACACTTTCTGCTCGATGCCGAGCGCCGCCAGGTCGTCGCGCACCCGGTCCATCATCCTGGCCACCGCCGCGCGCCGGAAGTGGCCGAGCCATTCGGCCTCGTCCTTGCCCAGCCATTTGTCGCCGTCCTCGGCGGCGATCGCCTCGCCGACCGGCACCAGATAGTCGCCGGGATACATGCCTTCCGGGATCTCGCCGATGTCCTGGCCCAGCGCTTCGCGGTAGCGCAGGTGGGTCGAGCGCGCCAGGGCGTCGACCTGGTTGCCGGCGTCGTTGATGTAGTACTCGCGCAGCACGTCGTAGCCGGCTTTCGCGAGCAGGCTGGCCAGCGCGTCGCCGAACACCGCGCCGCGCAGGTGGCCGACGTGCAGCGGTCCGGTCGGGTTCGCCGAGACGTACTCGACGTTGACCTTGCGGCCGGCGCCGACGTCGCTGTCGCCGTACCTGTCGCCGCCCTCGATCGCGGTCAGCAGTTGCGCCCGCCACAGGTCCGGCGCGATCCGCAGGTTGATGAAACCGGGCCCGGCGATCTCGGCCGCATCGATGCCGTCGACCTTGAGCAGTGCCGCGACGATGATATCGGCCAGGTCGCGCGGCTTGCGCTTCAGCGGCTTGGCCAGGACCATCGCCGCGTTGGTCGCGATGTCGCCGTGGCCGGTCTCGCGCGGCGGCTCCACGGTGACCCGGTCGACCGGCAGGCCATCGGGCCAGCCCTCCGCCGCGCCGATCTCGGCCAGGCAGGTCCGGAGCGCCTCGGCGAAGTGGTTGTACAGGTTCATGTCGACCAGATGTCCGTCTCGAACAGGCGTTGGTGCTCGGCGATCGCGAACCGGTCGGTCATGCCGGCGATGAAGTCGGCGGCGCGACGCCGGGTGCGCGGGCTTTCCGGCGCGTCGAGGCCGTCCGCCCACTCCGCCGGCATCCGCCGGGGCTCGGCGATATACAACGCATAAAGGTCGGCGACAATGCGGCGCGCCTTGTCGGTCGCCCTGTTGACCCGCTCGGCCCGGTACATCCGCGCCATCAGGAACCTGCGCAACGCCGCGTCGGCCGCCTTCAGGTCCTCGGAGAACGCCACGATCGGTTCCGGCAGCGCCCGCACGTCTTCCACCATTTCCGGCCGCCAGCGTCCGATGCGCGCCCGGGTCTCGGCCAGCAGGTCGTCGATCATCGCCCCGATCAGCCGCCGCACGCCCTCATGCGCCACCCGGCCCGGCTCCAGGTCGGGGTGCAGCTTGCGCACCTCGGCGAAGACCGGCCCGACCAGCGGCAGGTCGAGCAGGTCCTCGACCGCGAACAGGCCCGCCCGCAGGCCGTCGTCGATATCGTGGTTGTTGTAGGCGATGTCGTCGGCCAGCGCCGCGGCCTGCGCCTCCGGGCCGGCGAAGGTGGCCAGTTCCAGATCGTGCCCGGCGACGTACTCGGCGATGGCCAGCGGAATATCGCCGGTCAGCGGCCCGTTGTGCTTGACCACCCCCTCCAGCGCCTCCCAGGTCAGGTTCAGGCCGTCGAAATCGGCGTAGCGCGCCTCCAGCCGGGTGATCAGGCGCAGCGTCTGGGCGTTGTGGTCGAAGCCGCCGACGTCGCCGGTGAGCGCGTTCAGCGCGTCCTCGCCGGCGTGTCCGAACGGCGTGTGGCCAAGGTCGTGCGCCAGCGCCAAGGCTTCGGCCAGATCCTCGTTCAGGCCCAGGACGCGCGCGATCGAGCGCGCGATCTGCGCCACCTCCAGCGAGTGTGTCAATCTGGTACGGAAGTGGTCGCCTTCGTGGTAGACGAAGACCTGGGTCTTGTATTGCAGCCGGCGGAAGGCGGTGGCGTGGATGACCCGGTCGCGGTCGCGCTGAAATTCGCTGCGCGTCGCGCTGGCAGGCTCCGGAAAGCGCCGCCCGCGGCTCAACTCCGGGTCTGACGCGAAGGACGCTTGTTGTCCGGGGCGCATGGCGCGCGACCCTAGCGGGCGGCGGCGCAAATTGACAAGCCCGCTGGCGAGGACCATATCTGTAGTCATGAACGACATGACCGCCGCGCCAGACAAGTCCGTCACCGTGAGCGCCAGCGCCGCGCGCCGGGTGGCCGAGCTGATCGAGGCCGAGGGCCGCCCCGGCCTGAAGCTGCGTGTTGCCGTCAATGGCGGCGGCTGCTCCGGCTTCCAGTACGACTTCGGCTTCGACGACACGGTCAACGAGGACGACCTGGTGATCGAGCGCGACGGCATCGCCGTGCTGGTCGACAGCGTCTCGCTCGACCTGATGGCCGGCTCGGAAGTCGACTATGTCGAAGACCTGATCGGCAGCGCCTTCCGGATCACCAATCCGAACGCCACCGCCTCCTGCGGCTGCGGCACGTCCTTCTCGATCTGATCGACGGCCGCCGGCGCCGATGCGCATCGCCACCTGGAACGTCAACTCGATCAAGGTGCGTCTGCCGAACCTGGTCGAGTGGCTGAAGGCGACCAATCCCGACGTCGCGTTGCTCCAGGAATTGAAGGTCGTCGACGACAATTTCCCGGCGTTGGAGATCGAGGACCTCGGCTACAACGTCGCCACCCACGGCCAGAAGACCTACAACGGCGTCGCCATTCTCTCCAAGCGGCCGCTGGAGGATGTCAGCCGCGGCCTGCCGGGCGACGACGAGGACGGCCAGGCGCGCTACGTCGAGGCGGTCACCGGCGGTGTCCGCGTCGCCTCGATCTACCTGCCGAACGGCAACCCGGTCGGCACCGACAAGTTCAGCTACAAGATTGGCTGGATGGACCGCCTGGCGGCGCATGCGCAAGCCCTGCTCGGCGACGAGGAACAGGTGGTGCTGGGCGGCGACTACAATGTCTGCCCGACCGACCTGGACGTGTGCGACCCGGCCGCCTTCGCCGGCGACGCGGTGTGCCAGCCGGAGAGCCGCGCGCGCTTCCGCACGCTGACCAACCTCGGCTACACCGAGGCCTACCGGGCGCTGCATCCGGGCAAGGTCGCCTGGTCGTTCTGGGACTATCAGGCCGGCGCCTGGGAGAAGGATCGCGGCATCCGCATCGATCACCTGCTGCTGAGCCCGCAGGCCACCGACCGTCTGCTGGCCAGCGACATCGACCGCGACGAGCGCGGCAAGACCAAGCCGTCCGACCACGTCCCGGTCTGGGTCGAACTCTCCGAAACCCCGATCGACCCGACGCCCTTCGACGCCTGACGGCTCGGGGATGCCTGGGCTGAACCAGGCATTTCGGCGGTGCGGCGCCTCGCCGGCGGCATTGAATCGCGCGAGAGAGCGGATGGGTCTCGCAGCTTCGGCCGCTAAGCGATTCCAGTGACTCGGCTTTTCGGGCTGACGTCGGATTCGCTATCAACGGGGCCGGCGTTGAATCGCCCAGTGAGCCGCGCGCCATAAGTGACTCATTTGACTCATGTTTCCGCCGCAGCGCCGGGCCGGCCCCGCAACTTGCGGTAACCATTGACTCTTTTTCGCCACAACGTGCCGCAATCGACTCTGTCGCCAGGGCGATTGGCGCCAGCCTGACGTCCCGGTGGCGGAAATTGATCGGGCGACGCCGTGTGCCCGGCTACTGGCGATAACCCTTGAATCGGTCCGCGAAGGCCGCCGTCCAATCGATTCCACCGACTGATGAAATCGCGCCGCGCGATACCGACGATCAGGTCAGGTCATCGACGGTGTTCGCCAGTGGCGCATCGATCCGCCAGACCACGCCCGTTGGCCGGTAATCGACCTCGGCGCGGGCTTCCAGGTCGCTGGTCAGGACGCTTTCAAGCAGCCGGGAGCCGAAGCCGCCGACTGTCGGCGCGGTCACGACAGGGCCGCCGGTTTCCGTCCACTCCAGCAGCAGCCGAGCTTCGCCCGATTTCGCGCGCTCGATGCGCCAGGCGATATTGACGCTGCCCCCCGCATTGGACAGGGCGCCGTACTTCGCCGCATTGGTGCTGAGTTCGTGCAGTGCCAGCGTGAAGATGAAGGCCGCCTGCGGCGAGATGTGCAGCGTCGGGCCGTCGATCTGGTAACGGTCCTCGCCACCGGCAACCGGTTCGACCGCGTTGCGCACGATGGTCCCGATCTCGGCGTCGACGGTCCGTCGTCCGATCAGGACGTCCTGGGCCCGCGACATCGCCATGATCCGCGCCGAAAGCCGCTCGCGGGCATCCTCGATCGACAGGTCCGACCGCATGGTCTGGTTGACGATCGCCTGCATCATGCTGAACAGGTTTTTCACCCGGTGGTTCAGTTCGTCGGTCAGCAGCGTCCGGTGTTCCTCGGCGCGCTTGCGCTCGGTGTTGTCGATCGCCACGCCAAGAAAGCGTGTCGGTGCGCCGGCCGCTTCATGGAAGCAGCGGCCGCGCAAGCTGAGCCACCGCGTGCCGCCGTCCTTCGTCTCCACCCGGTAGTCGGTGGCCAGGCGTTCGCCCGATTTGGCGGCTTCCAGCACCGCCAGGCGCACCTGCTCCCGGTCGGCCGGGTGTATCGATTTGTAGTAATGTGCGATGCTGACTCCGGTCGCGGCGGCCTCCACGTCGATACCGTTCAGGCGCGCGAAGGCCGGATTGGCGATCAGCTTGTCATCGGGCACCCACCAGTCCCAGGTTCCGACGACGCCGGCCGACAATGCGAGCTCCAGCCGCTCTTCGTTGACCCGCAGGGCTTCGCGGGCCATGTGATGGGCGGTCACGTCGTTGCATACCACCAGCACGCCACCGACGCCGTTGGCGGCGGTCTCGTCGTCGATCGGCCCGTAGCTGTAGGTCCACCAGACGTCTTCGCGACGGCCGTGGCGGGTCACCGGGACGAGCTGGTCCTCGTGCCAGGTCGCGCCCTTGCCGGCCATCACCTGTTCGATCTGCGGCCCGATGATGTCCCAGATTTCTCCCCAGCAGTCGCGGCCGCGCTGTCCCAGTGCGCTGGGGTGCCGTTCCGGGCCCATCGTCGCGCGATAGGCGTCATTGTAGAACTGGATCAGGTCCGGACCCCACCAGATGAACATCGGATGTCCGGTGGTCAGCAGGATTCGCACCGCTGTGCGCAGCGGCTGCGGCCAGCCTTCCGGCGGGCCAAGCGGCGTCGTTTCCCAGCGATGTTTGCGCATCAGTGCGCCCATCTCGCCGCCGCGCTCGAAGAAGTCTTGGCTCAACTGAGTCCTCCGTCAGGGACCCGTCTCGTCCCCGTACGACCCGACACCGCCGCGGGTTCGCATCTGATGACCGGAAACCGATGGCGGAATGCCGTCAACGGGCCAGAGCGGCAGCCGATCGAACATTGCGCGCCAACCGGCCCAGCATTGTAGGTACCAGATTGGAAACTAGCATAAGTGGCCGGATTGAATCCGGTGTCAGCGGCGGAAAGCTGCCGATGCCGGGGTGCCGCCGGCGCGATAGACGGGCATGTCGCGCGGCTTGAAGGCGTAGTCGCGTGCGATCCGGGCATAGCTTTCGACCCGATAGCCGCCTTGCGCGCGCAGGTCGAACCACGGCGCGGCCGGCCGGGCGTGGTGGTCGGCATGGCGGTGGTTGTTGAGGAACAGCAGCGCCAGCGGCCCGGCGCGCATCACCGTCGCGGTCTCGCCACCGCCCGGCGCGGCACGATGTTCATGGAACGATCGGACCAGCGTCAGCGCCATCCCCGGCCACACCGCCAGCAGAAGATACTCGGCCACCGGCACCCGGCACCACGCCAACCAGCCGAACAGCGCCGCCAGGCAGAGCCCGTGCCAGGCCCATGCCCGCCACGCCACCGGCCGCCGGCGCAGCACGCCGCCGGCGAATCCGATCAGCAGCAGCGGCGGCCCGAGCAGCAGCCGGCCGACAAAGGTGTTATGCGCCGCCAGCAGGCGCCTGCGCCAGGGACCGAGGCGCTGCCACCGCTCCGGCGCGACGTAGAAGCTCTCTGGGTCGCAGGACGGGTCGGTGAGGCGGCCGCAACGGTGGTGCGCCATGTGTTCGAGCCGATAGATGTCGTAGGGCAGCCACAGCCACAGGGACGGGCCGGCGACCAGGCGGTTGACCCAGGTCAGCCGCGTCGGATGGCCGTGCAGGCACTCGTGCTGCAACGAGGCATGCCACGCCACCAGCCAGGCCCCGCCCGGCAGCAACAGCCACCAGGGCAGCGCCGTCCAGTACCACGTCAGCAGACCGAACCCGCCGTAGATCGTCGCCGCGACCAGCCACGTCGGCGCCTCCGCCCGGCGCCACCACGCCGGCCGCTTCTCGACCATGAAGTCCTCGTCTTGTGCGCCGCCGGATTGGCGGCCTGTCGCTGCCGACATAGAAAATCGCGCGCCTGTCGCGCAACGTGGGAATTGTCGCGATAAGTGGACAGAAGAAACGAAAAGGCTATGATTGACGTAGTTTCAATAAATTAGTGACTTCACACAACAATCTGTGACCAATGTCCGCAAGTCTGGATCGTGAGGATCGTGTCCGCCAGTTCCGCGCCCGCCTGATGGAGGTGATGTCCGAGAACGGCGTGTCGCAGTCGGCCCTGGCGCGCCGTGCCGGCATCGACCGCTCCACCCTCTCGCAGTTGCTGGCGCCGGACAACGACCGGCTGCCGCGTGCCGACACGGTGGCCGCGCTGGCGCTGGCGCTGCAGGTCAGCCTCGACTGGCTGCTCGGCCTCAGCCAGCAGAAGCAGCTCGGCGCCGACATCCTGGAGCAGTCGCTGCTGATCGAGGCTGGCGGGCCGGAGGAGGCCGAGCGGCGCCTCGCGCACTGGCACGACGAGGCGGTCGGCTACAAGATCCGCTACGTACCTGCGACCTTGCCGGACCTGCTGAAGACCGATGCGGTGATCGAGTACGAGTTCCGGCCCTTCACCGCCGTGCGCCCGGACAGCGCGCGGCGCCGCGCCGCCGGCCAGCTCGCCTATACCAGGCTGCCGGAGACCGACATGGAAGTCTGCACGACGATGCAGGTGATGCGCGACTTCGCCCAGGGCCACGGCCTGTGGCGCGACCTGCCTGGCGCGGCGCGCGCCGAGCAGCTCGACCTGATGGCGCGGCTGTCCGACGAACTCTACCCGACCTTCCGCTGGTTCCTGTTCGACGGGCTGGAACGCTATTCTGTCCCGGTCACCATATTCGGCAACCAGCGCGCGGCAGTGTATATGGGGCAGATGTTTTTCGTCTTCACCACCACCGACCACATCCGGGTGCTGACCCGGCACTTCGACGACCTGATCCGCGCCGCCGTGGTTCAGCCGCCCGACGTGCCCGATCTGTTGCGGCGTCTGCGTGACGAGGCGGCGGCGGCATGACCCACCGGCTCGGCCGCTCGATGTACGACATGGACCCGTTGCGGGCTGCCTTCGACGCCTGGTACGCCGCGATCCTGGAGCGCCTGAAGGCGGCCGGGCTCGACGCCGCCTTCGACGACGAGCCTGACGGTGAGACCGACGACGCGGCCGAGCGGCTGTTATGGCAGACCTGCGGCTACCCGCTGACCCACGACCTGCGCGGCACGGTCCAGCTGGTGGCGACGCCGGTGTATCGCGCCGAGGGCTGCGAGGGCACCGACTACCGCAGCGCCATCGTGGTGCGCGAGGAGGAACGCGGCCGCGACCTGCGCGCGCTGGGCGGCCGGATCGCGGCGGTCAACGCCATGGATTCGCAGTCCGGCATGAACGCGCTGCGCCACGCGGCCGCGCCGCACACCAGGGACGGTGAGTTTTTCGAGCAGGTGCTGCTGACCGGGACACACGCGGCCTCGGCCGCCGCGGTGCGCGACGGCGCCGCCGACGTGGCCGCGATCGATTGCGTCACCTGGGCGCTGCTGCGCGCGCACGACTCCTACACCGTCGACGGCCTGCGGGTGCTGGGCTGGACCGAGCCGGCGCCGGGCTTGCCGTGGGTCGCCCCGCTCGGGACCGACGCCGAACGGCTGGCGACATTGCGCGAGGCGCTGGCCGCGCCGGCGCCGCCGGAACTGCTGATCGAGCGTTTCGAAGTGCTGGCGGCCGACGCCTATGACGTTATCCTGGCGCAGGAACAACAGGCGATCGACCAGGGGTATCCTGAACTGCAATGAGCCTCGCGGCTGAAAACCGAGCCATCATGGATCTGACCCGGCGTGCCGACGCGCCCGGGCTCTCGCGGTTGGCCCAGCAGCTGGTGTTGCTGGCGTTGACCGGGACCGGCGTGGTGCTGGCGCACGGGTCCTGGTGGCTGGTGCCGGCGATGGTTGTGCACGGTATCGCCCTGTCGTCCTGCTTCGCGCCGCTGCACGAGAGCGTGCATCGCACCGTGTTCGCCACCCGCTGGCCGAACGACGTGGCGGCAGCGGCCTTCGGCGCGGTGATCCTGCTGCCGGCGCGCTGGTACCGGCTGTTTCACATGGAACACCACCGCTTCACCCAGATTCCCGACCGCGACCCGGAACTGCTGATCAAGAAGCCGGAGAGCCTGGCCGAATACGCGATCTACATCGCCGGCTACCATTACTGGTTCCGTCAGGTTTCCAACATCCTGCGCCTCGCCATCGGCGACGTGCGCGGCCGCTTCCTGCCCCGTCGCGAGCACCCGGCGGTGATCCGCGAGGCGCGCTGGCATGTCGCGCTGTACGTGGCGCTGCTGGCCCCGGCGCTGTTCGGCTGGACCTGGGGCCTGTGGCTGTGGGCGGTGCCGATCGTGCTGGGCCAGCCGTTCCTGCGGCTCTACCTGCTGGCCGAACACACCGGCTGCCCGGAGAACGACGACATCTGGGCCAACACCCGGACCACGACGTCGAACCGCTTCGTCCGCTGGCTGATGTGGAATATGCCCTACCACGCTGAGCACCACGCCTTCCCGGCGGTGCCGTTCCACGCCCTGCCGGCGCTGAACCGGCGTGTCGGCGACCGGTTCCAGCACATCTCGCCGTCCTACAGTGGCTTCCACCGCGAACTGGCCGGCCGCTTGCGCTGAGCCGCCCGGGACAAGCCCGGGCATGACCGAAGTATTGTAAACAATAGAAAATTCGTCATCGTCGGGCCGCGGCGTGTACGTCGCGCCCGGCGATCTTACGACGGATCGACAACCAGCGTTGCCGGAGTCCAGGTGTCCTGGCGGCGCCGCACGCGGCCCGATGCGTCCTCCGCGTCGTGAACGCGCCGCGCCAGCGGCCCGGTCCAGTCGGCATGGCCGTCGAAGGCATTGACCATCAGCGTCGCCCAGGCGCCGCCCTCGGCCTCGAAATAGGCGCCGACATAGACCCCGCAACCGCGACAAACGAGGAAGTCCGTCACCCCCATCCCGAAGCGGTAGCGGTTCAGCAGCGCCGCGTCGCGCACCCGGATCGTCGCCCGCCCGGCCGGGTCGGAGACCGAGCGCGACTGGTGCTTGCGGCAGAACGAGCACTGGCAGGCGCGCATCGTCGCCTCGGCCGCCGGGATCGCGGTCTCGTAGTCGACCTCGATGGCGCCGCAGTGGCAGCTGCCGCGGTAGATCGTCATGTCAGGCTTGCTGGTGACTGCTGAACCGGAACACCAGCTTGCCCAGCACCATGTCGACCGTCTCGTTGTCGCTCGCCAATGGCAGGCTCAGCATCTCGAAGTCGTAGTAGTCGGAGTCGGCGTAGCGCGAGCGGCCGAAGGTTCGCAGCGGCCGGCGGTCGCGCATCATCCGCCGGTACATCGACTCCAGGAAGGCCATGTCGTCCGCGGAGTACAGCTCGTGGTACCAGCGGTGGGTCGAGTCGCGGTGCAGCTGTTCGACGATGGCCGTGCCGACGAGGCGATAGCGCATGCGCAGCGGCGGGTCATGGACCTCGATCAGGCAGAGGTTGGGGAGGTGCTCCGGCAGGTCGAGCGGGTCGATGTCAGCCCGCGACGGCAAGGCCGCGCCAGCGCGCTTCGACTCCCAGTATTCCATCAGGGAGTCGAACGATCTGTCCTCGAACCGCAACTCCGGGTCGAGCTCAATCGGCTGGAAGGCATGCACGCGACGCAACACCGGACATTTCTCGATAGGGCTTTCATCGCAACCTTAGCCGAACAGCGTTGGCGAGCGCGAATCAATCGGCCCCGTCGTCGCCGCGGAAACGGGTCATGTCGAGCACCGCGCGGATGTGCCGGCCGCGCATCAGCAGGGTCTCGCCCAGGTGCGCGGTGACGGCGAAGGTCACCTTGTTGCGGGCGACGTCGGCGACCTCGCTGCGATAGACCACCTCGGCGCCCAGCGGCGCCGGGGCCAGGTGCTCGATATCCACCCGTGTCGCCACCGAGCCCTCGCCGTCGTCCAGGAACGACGGCAACGCGCGTCCGCAGCTCATCTCCATGTACTTGATCAGGGCCGGGGTGCCGAGCACGGTGACGCCGGTATTGCCCAGCGCGTGCCCGGTATCGCCCTCCAGCACCGGATAGCTGACTTCGAAGGTGTGGCCGACGGGGATCGTCCTCATGATGCGTCGCCGGCGAAGCGGCCGGCGACGGCCTGCTCCATGGTGGTGAGCGTGATGCCATGCTTGGCCGGGCTGTAGGCCGTGAAGTTGACCAGCCGCAGCAACCGGCGCCGGATCTCGCCGTCCTCGACGTCGGCGTCGATCACGTTCAGGCAACCATAGTCCTGCTCGAATCCGGCCAGTCCGTGCAGGCCGGCGCCGCAGGCCCAGGCCAGCGCGGCGCGGTTGGCGATGCCGTGCCCGACGATCAGGGCCGAACGCCAGCCCGGCCGGCGGAACAGCGCCTCCACGGTGTTCGCCACCCGCTCGTACACGTCGGCCAGGTGCTCGCCGTCGATGCCCAGCACCGCGCCCGGCGTGCCGGCATGGTCGAGGCCGTAGACGAAGCGGTCGAGCATGTCCTGCTGGTTGGTGAGGAACGAGCCGTGGCCGGCCTCGCGCATGTCCTCGAACAGTTCGACCGGCGCCGCGCGCTCGCCCAGCACCGCCTCCAGCGTCGCCCGGGTGCGCGGCAGCGGCGTATGGCCGGCCAGGTCGATCTCGGCCTCGGCCAGCAGCTCGCCGATCGCGCGCGCCTGCGCCTCGCCGTTCGGGGTCAGGCCGACCTTGTCGAAGTCCGGCACCGGCTTGCCGTCGGGCGTGTAGTAGGCGACCTCGCCGTGACGCATCAGGAACAGCCGCTTGCGGCCGCGGCTGGCGGCGTGCAGGTCGGCCATCTCAGGCGGCCTCGTACTCGGCCTTCAGCCGCGCCACCAGCTCGGCCACCGGCGCCACATCGTCGACCAGCCCGACCGTGTGGCCGGCCGACCAGATGTCGCGCCAGCGCTTGGCGTCGTCGTCGCGGGCCTCGACCGAGATGCTCTTGGCGACGTCGAGCGCACCGGCCGGCTGCAGGCCAGCGGGGTCGAGCCCGGCGGCGACGATCGAGGGCGTGAGCATGTTGGTCTCCAGCCCGGTGAACGCCTTGGTCAACAGGACGTCGTCCAACCTCGACGTCACCAGCATGTCCTTATAGGCCGGCTTGGCCATGCTCTCGGCGCTGGCGATGAACCGGGTGCCCATGTAGGCGAGGTCGCAGCCCAACGTCACGGCGGCTTTCAAGCCGACACCGTCGGCGACGCCGCCGGCCAGCACCACCGGCCCGTCGAAGATTTTACGCACCGCGCGCACGAAGGCGAAGGGGTTGGCCCAGCCGGTCTGTCCGCCGGCGCCGGCGGTGAGCAGAATGAGCCCGTCGGCGCCGGCCTCGATGGCCTTCTCGGCGTGCCGCATCGAGGCGATGTCCGCGAACACCAGCCCGCCATAGCCGTGGATGTCGTCCAGGATCGGCGCCGGCGAGCCGACCGAGGCGATCACCAGCGGCGCCTTGTGCTTCACCACCATCGCCAGGTCGGCCGGGACCCGCGGGTTGGAGCGGTGCACGATCAGGTTCGGGCAATATGGCGCGGCGCCCTCGGTCGCCTCGGCCATTTCGCCCAGCCAGCGGTCGAGTTCCTCCGGCGAACGGCAGTTGGCGGTCGGAAACGACCCGATCACCCCGGCCTTGCAGGCAGCGATCACCAGTTCCGGCCCGGAGACCAGAAACATCGGCGCGGCAATGACGGGCAGGGCGAGGCGGTCGGCGATGTGGGCGGGCAGCATCCCCGGCCTATACGACGGCGCATGGCAGAGCCGCAAGGCGTCTGCTTGACGGGATGGTACGCATGATTATGGTTGCGGCGCGGGCGGCCCACCGGCCAGCCCACCGGATAGAACGAAAAGCAAACTCCAACAGCGAACAAGATTCAGGGCGGAACGTATGACCGGCATCACCGCTTTCGGCGCCTACATCCCCAGGCTGCGGCTTCAGCGCAAGGCCATCGTCGAGGCCAACTCGTGGTTCAACCCCGGCATCAAGGGGCTGGCCAAGGGCGAGCGCGCGATGTGCAACTGGGACGAGGACACCATGACCATGGCGGTGGAGGCGGCGCGCGACTGCCTCGGCGCCGGGGAGCCGCCGGAGGACCTGTCGGCGATCTTCCTGGCCTCCACCTCGATGCCCTATGCCGACCGCCAGAATGCCGGCGTGCTGGCCACCGCGCTGCATTGCGGCGAGGACATGATGACGATGGACGTCACCTCCTCGCAGCGCGCCGGGACCACCGGGCTGATCAACGCGCTGAATTCGGTCGCCGGGCAAGGTGGCACGGCGCTGCTGGCCGCCGCCGAGAAGCGCCGCACCAAGTCCGCCGGGACCCAGGAGCTGACCTACGGCGACGGCGCCGCGGCGGTACTGCTCGGCAAGGACAACGTGGTCGCCGAGCTGGTCGGCGTGCACCAGGTCTCGGTCGACTTCGTCGATCATTATCGCGGCGCCAACGAGGAATTCGACTACAACTGGGAAGAGCGCTGGATCCGCGACGAGGGCTACCTGAAGATCGCCCCGCGCGCGCTTGAGGGCCTGTTCAAGAAGACCAAGGTCGACCCGGCCAGCATCGCCCATTTCGTGATGCCCTGCCTGATCCGCAACGTCCCGGCGCAGCTCGCCAAGAAGGCCGGCATCCCCGACGGCGCGGTGCGCGACAACCTGCAGGCGGTGATGGGCGAGGCCGGCACCGCGCACGCACTGGTCATGCTGGTCGACGCCTTGCAGGACGCCAAGCCGGGCGACCTGATCCTGGTCGTCGGCTGGGGCCAGGGCTGCGACGCGGTTCTGTTCAAGGCCACCGACGCGATCGCCAATGCCGGCAAGGGGCTGGGCGTGAAGGGTTTCCTGGCCCGGCGCAAGGAAGAGGGCAACTACAACAAGTTCCTGTCGTTCAACCACCTGGTCAATCAGGACCTGGGCCTGCGCGCCGAGGCCGACAAGCAGACCGCGCTGACCGCGCTGTACCGCAAGAAGGATCAGGTCCTGGCCATGGTCGGCGGCAAGTGCCGCAACTGCGGCACGGTGCAGTTCCCGAAGTCGAACATCTGCGTGAACCCGAATTGCGGCGAATTCCACAGCCAGGACGACCATCCCTTCTCCAACATCCCGGCGAAAGTGCAGTCCTGGACCGCCGACAACCTCACCTTCACGCCGGACCCGCCGCAGCATTTCGGCATGGTCACGTTTGAAGAGGGTGGGCGTCTCATGGCAGACTTCACCGATGTCGACGTGGGCAAGGTCGAGTCGGGCATGCCCATCCGCATGGTGTTCCGGGTGAAGGAGTATGACCCGCAGCGCGGCTTCACCAAATATTTCTGGAAGGCCGCGCCTGCATACTGAGAGGCACGACCGGACCCGACCCACGGCAAACAGCTAAGGCGCCGCGGCGCCATTTGGAGGTAACGACATGGCATCTGGTATTCGCGACAAGGTCGCCATTCTGGGCATGGGCTGCTCCAAGTTCGGCGAGCGCTGGGACGCGGAGGCCGACGACCTGATCGTCGAGGCCTTCGAAGAGTGCATGAAGGACGCCGGCATCGGCGCCGACCGGATCGACGCCGCCTGGTTCTCCACCGCGATCGAGGAGATCCACGTCGGCAAGTCCGGCGTGCCGCTGGCGACTGCCCTGCGTCTGCCCTACATCCCGGTCACCCGCGTCGAGAATTTCTGCGCCTCGGGCACCGAGAGCTTCCGCGGCGCGGTCTACGCCGTCGCGTCGGGCGCCGCCGACATCGCGCTCGCCGCCGGCGTGGAGAAGCTGAAGGACACCGGCTACGGCGGCCTGCCGCAGCGTGGCCGCGGCACCCAGCACGCGATGATCGGCGCCAACATGTCGGCCCCGGGCTCCTTCGCCCAGCTCGCCTCCGCCTACCAGCAGAAGCACGGCGTCGCCCGCGACGACGTGAAGAAGGCGATGGCGCAGATCTCGGTGAAGAGCCACGACAACGGCGCCAAGAACCCGAAGGCGCACCTGCAGAAGCCGATCAACATCGACACCGTGATGAACGCGCCGATGATCGCCGATCCGCTCGGTCTGTTCGACTGCTGCGGCGTGTCGGACGGCTCGGCCTGCGCCATCGTGACCACGCCGGAGATCGCCCGCTCGCTAGGCAAGAAGGACCTGGTGACGGTGAAGGCGCTGCAGCTCGCGGTGTCGAACGGCATCGAGTCGCAGCACAATAGCTGGGACGGCAGCTACTTCATGACCACGCGCAAGGCATCGGAGCGGGCCTACAAGGAGGCCGGCATCGATAACCCGCGCGATCAGATCTCGATGTTCGAGTGCCACGACTGCTTCTCGATCACCGAGCTGGTCACCATGGAAGACCTCTACCTCTCCAAGGAGGGCGAGGCCTGGAAGGACGTCCTCGACGGCTTCTACAATTCCGACGGCCAGATCCCGGCCCAGATCGACGGCGGCCTGAAGTGCTTCGGCCATCCGATCGGCGCCAGCGGCCTGCGCATGCTCTACGAGATGTACTCGCAGCTGCTCGGCCGGGCCGGGCCGCGCCAGCTCGACAACCCGAAGTTCGGCATGACCCACAACCTGGGCGGCGCGCCGCACGCCAACGTGTCCTCCATTGCCATCGTCGGCCTGGAAGACGCCTGATCGCCGCAGACGATCGGAGAGTTCAAGAGGGCGCCTCCCGGCGCCCTCTTTCGTTTCGGAGACGTTGGGGTCGCGAGGCGCTTACAGCGGGAACGGTCCCGGATCGAGGCCGAGCAGCAGGCGGCCGCGCGTCTCGGCGGCGCCGTCGTGATCGGCCATGGCGTGGCTGCGGGCCATGTTGATGTCGCGGAAGGCGTTTTGCAGCCGGCTGCCGTCGAACGCTGCGCGCGCGCCCGATGCCGCCATCAGCCGGCCGACCGCCCGGGCGCAGAGCTCGATCACGTAGGCCGCCTGGTGCTTGGCCCGGCCGCGCGCCGCCGGCGTGTCCTCGCCTTCGGAAATCGATTTCAGCACCGCCGCCGTGTCGGCCAGCAGCAGCGCCGCGCAGCGTAGTTCCGCCTCAGCCTCGGCCAGCCGCATTTGCAGCCCGGCGCGCTCGCGCTTGCCGCCGCCGGTGTAGCGGTCGCCCTGGCCGCCCGTTCGGTCCAACGCATCGGCGAAACCGGCCCGCGCCATGCCCAGCGTCACCGAGGCCAGGTGCGCCGACAGCCCGCCGACGATGGGCGTGCGATAGAGCCGGGTCGGATGCCGTGCCTGCCATTCGCTCTCGCCGCGAAACAGCTCGCCGGTATTCATGCCGCGATGCGCGGGCACGAACCCGTCCTCGGCGTGCACGGTGACCGAGCCGGTGCCGCGCAGGCCCAGTGTGCGCCAGTCGTCGTCCAGCCGCAGGTCGGTCGCCGGCAGCACCACGTGATACGGCACCGGCCGCTCGCCCTGCGTGCGCACCGCCGTGCCGAGCAGGAACCAGCCGCCGCGCGCCGCGCCGCTGGCGAACGGCCACTTGCCGCTCAGCCGCCAGCCGCCGTCGGCCGGGATCAATTCGCCGGTGGTGGCCAGCGATCCCGGAAACACGTCGTCCGGCCCGGCGCCATAGACCTCGTCCTGCGCGGCTTCCGGAAAGCCGCCCATCACCAGGTCGTGCGCGGTTGAGACCATCATCACCCAGCCGGCGGCCGGGCAGACCTCGGCCACCGCGCCCATCGCCGCCAGCGCCGTCGCCAGTTCGGCCTCGTCGCCGCCGGCCCGACGCGGCACCAGCAGGCGCAGCAGACCGGCCTCGGCCAGCGCCGTCTTGCTGGCGGATGACAATTCGTGCGCGGCCTCCGACGCGGCGGCGTTCGCGGCCAGGATCTCGGTGGTTTTCGGGTCGAGCGGAAAGGGCATCATGCCGCGATGCTAGCACCGCCGCGCTTCATGGTCAGGCGCCAGGCGGCGACCAGGCCGAGCAGCGCCGGCGGGATGCTGGCTGCAAACACCCAGGTCGCGGTGCGCTGGGCGGCTTCGGGCGTGGCCTGGTCCAGCCCGGCCGCGTTGGCGACGATGCCGAGCCCGGCCGCGGCGACGGTGTAGCCGATGAGCTGCATCGTCGGCAGCGCGGCGGCGGCGCGCGCCTTGTCGGCCGCGCCTGCGCCGGCCGTGACCCTCGCCAGCACGAAGGCATAGGCCGCGCCGAACCCGCCGCCGGCCAGCAGTAGCGCCGGTACCACCGCCAGCAGCGAGCCGAACGGCACCGCGACCGCGAAGGCCAGCGTGGACAGCGTCAGCAGCGTCGCGCCGATGCGTATCGTTGCCACCTCCGCGCGGACGCCCGAGACGGCGACCGCCGCGACGCTCCAGCCGATCGACTCCAGCGCCACCAGGTAGCCGACGGTCAGCGGGCTGGCGCCGTGCATCAGCTTGCCCAGCAGCGGCCCGTAGACGGTGTAGGCTACGGTGCCCATGGCGAACAGCGCCACCATCAGGCAGCCGGCGCCGACCGGGCCGGACAGCGACAGCACGCCATGCGGGAACAGGCGGTCGTCGCCCGCGCGCGCGTCGGCGGCGAAGAACCCGGCGAGCAGCGCGACGCCGGCAGCGATCAGCAGCGGCGAGCCCAGCGCGGAAACCTCGATCCCGGCCGCCGCGATCGCCAGCGCCCCGGTGGCGAAGATCGCCAACCGGCCCCACGGCGCCCGCCCAGCCACCGCCGCGCCGATACGGTCCGGCGGCAGGATCAGCCATACCGCCGGGGCCAGCACCATGGCCTGGCCGGCGAAGGCCCAGAAGCCGTAGCGCCACAAGCCGATTTCGGCGAACACGCCGCCGACCAGCGGGCCGAGAAAGGCCGAGGCGCCCCACACGGCGGAGATCAGCGCGATCAGCCGGGGCATCAGCCGCTTGTCGAACAGCCGCTCCACCCCGACGAAGCTCAGCGCCAGCATGCCGCCGCCGCCCAGCCCCTGCGGCACGCGTCCGGCCAGCATCGTCGGCATGTCCGGCGCCAGGGCGCTGACCACGCAGCCGGCGGCATAGAGCAGGGCGGAGAACACGAAGGCGCGGCGCAGCCCGAACCGCAGCGAGGCCAGCCCGGCCACGGCGCCGGCGACGATCGAGCCCAGCAGGTACAGCGCGATGGTCCAGGCCACCAGGTGGATGCCGCCGATCGCCGCCACCGCCGCCGGGATCAGCGTCGCGACCAGGAGCGACTCCGCCGCGTGCAGCCACACGCCCAGGCACAGCACGATGACCAGCGGCAGACGGCCACCCTGCCACAGCTCGCGCCAGGCGACGCGCTGCTCGACTGCCGCCGTCATCGTGGCGTGATGCGATAGGCGCAGCGCCGCGCCCCGGCCAGTATGTGTTCGGTCCGCTCCACGCCGACCTCGGGGCCGAGCACGGCCTGGAAGATGTCGAGCTCGGCCCGGCAGAAGCCCTGGCACACGCTGGCGGCGGCGCAGATCGGGCAGTGGTTCTCGACCAGCAGCCAGCCGTCGCCGGCCAGCCGGCACTCCGCCATGTAGCCCTCGGCGCGGCGCAGCTCGGTCAGCTTGCGCACCCGCGCGCGCGGGCCGTCGCAACCCTTCAGTGCGTCCTTGTACGCGGCCAGCGTGGCCCGCTCGCGCGTCGCGATCATGCGCTCCAGCCCGGCGTCGCCGAACGCCTCGCGCGCCGCCTCGATCAGTTCCAGGCTGAGATGCTCGTGCGCGTCGGGAAACCGCGCATGGCCGGCCTCGGTCAGCGACCACAGCCGGCGCGGCCGCCCGACGCCGACGCTCTCCTCGGCGAAGTCGACCAGGCCGTCCTCCTGCAGGCTGGCAAGCTGCTTGCGCGCCGCCACCGTCGAGATCGCGAAGCGCCGCGCGAGCGCCTGCGCGGTCTGCGGACCGCGGGTCTTCAACAGATGCAGGATACGTTGCGCGGTGTCAGTCATCGGGTCGCCCGATATAAAAACCCAAGAGTTGTTTATTTACGAAATCGGCAGCCGGCGCGCAATCCCGCTTGACCTTGCGTCGGTCGCGGGCTCGGATGCGCGACGGAGCTTCTTCTCGCCATGACCTCGACCGACATCGGCTACGGCCAGATCGCGCGCTCCGGCCGGATATGGTGCCTGGCGATCGCCGAGACCGTGATCTGGGCCGGCACCTATTACCTGTTCCCGGCGCTGCTGGCGCACTGGGAGGGCGACCTCGGTTGGTCCAAGACCGAGCTGACGGCCGGCTTCACCACCACCCTGATCGTCTCCGCGCTGATGGCGCCCTATGCCGGCCGGCTGATCGACCGCGGCCACGGCCGGGTGATGATGACGGTCTGCTCGGCGCTGGCGGCGGCGCTGCTGGTCGGCCTGGCATTCGTGGAGAGCCGTACACACTTCTTCGCCATCTGGGTGGCGCTGGGCTTGTTGATGTCGGGCGCGCTGTACGAGGCCTGCTTCGCCTTTCTGACCCGCACGCGCGGGCAGGACGCGCGCCGCGCCATCACCCTGGTGACGCTGGTCGCGGGCTTCGCCGGCACGCTGTCCTTCCCGGTCAACAATTTCGTCGCCGACGCCTATGGCTGGCGGGTAAGCGCGCTGACCTTCGCCGCGTTGATCGCCTTCGTCGCCACGCCGTTGTTCTGGATCGGTACTGCCGGCGACGTCCGCCCGCAGGCAGTCGACGCTGGCGTCTCGCGGGTCTCCGCCTTGCGCGTGGCGCTGGGGCGGCCAGCCTTCTGGTACATCGCGCTGGCCTTCGCGCTGCTCTACCTCAACCACGGCATGGTGGTGACGCACCTGCTGCCGCTGCTCAACGAGCGCGCGTTGCCGCTGAAGTACGCGGTGCTGGCGGCCTCGCTGATCGGGCCGATGCAGGTCGCCGGGCGGCTGGCGATGATGGCGGTGGAGCGGCGCATGTCGATGAATGCGATCACCGTCGCGACATTCGCTTCGGTGACCCTGGCCTCGGTGTTCCTGTTCGCCTCCGCATGGCAACCGTTGCTGCTCGGTGCCTTCGCGCTGTGCCAGGGGGCGGGCATCGGCGTCACCAGCATCTCGCGCCCGGTGGTCACCGCCGACCTGCTGGGGCGCGAGAGCTTTGGCCAGATCTCCGGCTCCATCGCGTTGTTCGTCATGGCGGCGACGGCACTGGCGCCGAGCATCGGCGGCCTGCTGTGGGCGATCGGCGGCTACGACCTGGTGCTGGCGGTCGGCGGCCTGGAGGCGTTCCTCGGCCTGTGCTGCTTCCTGCTCGCCTGCCGCGGCGCCGCGGCCATGCGGCGATAGGCGGATCGCGCGATGCTGTCGCAGACGGATACGCAGCGGCACTGGTTGCCGGCGCGCTATTGCCTCCGCGGCCTGTGCGACTTCCTTGGCACCTTCGTGGTCTACGTCAACCGGTCCGACCGGCTGGTCTTCCTGGAGCCGGCGCTGGTCGTCCTGTCGGGACGGCCGACGGCGTGCGCCAAGGTGATATTCTGGACCATCCTTGCGATCATGTGGCTGCCGGTGCTGCCCTATGGCGGCACGATGCTCAATCTGGGGTGCCTGGCGCTGGCGCCGTTCGCCCTGTTCCTACTGCTGGTGGCGACACGAAGGCCGGCCGTTCGGGCGGCGCGAAAGGGAGGACCGATTTGACGCTGTTGCAGCACCCCTGGCTGATCTGGGGCGCCAGTCTGGTGGCGGTCGTGGCCATGGTGACGGTGGCGCACCTGATCGTCTTCGCCATCGCCGCCCGTGCCACCGGGCGCACCGACTCGGTGATCGACGAGGCGCTGGTCCGCCGCGGCCGTCGGCCGACGCTCTGGGTCGTGTGGCTGCTGGTGGTGCTGGCGCTGCTGCCGAAGATGCCGACCGATGCGGCGACGCTGGACGCCGTGCGCCGCGTGGTGTCGGTGTTGCTGACCGGCGCGATCGGCTGGCTCGCCATCGCGCTCACCGGTGTCATCGAGGACTATGTCGAGGCCCGCTTCGACATCACACAGGCCGACAACCTGACGGCGCGGCAGATGCACACCCGCATCCGCGTGCTGCGCCGGGTCGCGGTCGCGGTGATCGCCGTGATCACCGTATGCCTGATGCTGATGAGCTTTCCGGCGGTGCGCCAGATCGGTGTCAGCCTGTTCGCGTCGGCCGGCATCGCCGGGCTGGTGATCGGCATGGCGGCCCGGCCGGCGCTGTCCAACCTGATCGCCGGCCTGCAGATCGCGCTCACCGACCCGGTGCGCATCGACGACGTCGTCATCGTCGAGGGCGAGTGGGGCTGGATCGAGGAGATCACTTCGACCTACGTCGTGGTGCGTATCTGGGACCTGCGCCGCTTGATCGTGCCGCTCAGCTACTTCATCGAGAACCCGTTCCAGAACTGGACCCGCCGGTCCGCCGACATCCTGGGCACGGTGTTCCTCTACGCCGATTACCGCGTGCCCGTGGCCGAGGTGCGGCAGGCCTTCTTCGACATCGTCGCGACATCCGACCTGTGGGACGGCAAGGTGAAGGTGTTCCAGGTCACCAATGCCGGCGCGGAGTCGGTCGAGCTGCGCGCCTTGATGAGCGCGGGGAGCGCTGGCCAAGCCTGGGACCTGCGCTGCTTCGTGCGCGAGGAACTGCTGGCATGGCTTCAGGCGAACCACCCCGACAGCCTGCCGAGGATGCGCGTGGAGCTGGAACGGGACGTCGAAAGTGATCGTCATCCCGGCCGACCGCAGGGAAAGCCGGGATCAACGGCCGACGGCTCAAATGTCGTAGACCGTTGATCCCGGCTCGATGCGCTGCGCGCACCGGCCGGGATGACGCGCGACGGAAGGCCTCTAGCGAGTCCCGTCGATGAGTACGAAGCAAATACGGCAGTTGGCGTCCGACCGGTTTGACCAGGCGTGGTTGGTGCCGCGTTGCACCAGGATGTCGCCAGCCTTCATCAGGGTCTCGTCGACGTCCATCACTGCGTAGATCTCGCCCTCCAGGATGATCGCGTAGTCCACCGTGTCCGTCGTGTGCATGCGCGGGTGGCGCGAGCGGTCGGCGTCGACCTTGTGCATGTCCGGGAACGGGTTTTCCTCGCCCAGCGCCGGGGCGTAGAACGCGGCGAGCTCGCCGGCGTCCTTCGGCTCCGGCGGGAAGTCGATCACCCGGATCACCGTGCCGCTGGCCGGCGGGTGCAGTGTCGTATGCTCGGCCACCCGGTCCGGCGCGTCGACCGGCTCGGGTATCGCGGTCGTGGTCCACACGTTGGTGGTCTGGAAGCCGGGGCGCGAGGCGACCGTACGGGTCACCGGCGGCGCCCCGTCCTCGACAATGCACGACCTGCCCTCGGCATTGTGGCCGGTAACGATGCGGCGAATGGCCTTCATGGCCGCGTCCCGTCGATCAGGACGAAACACACGCGGCAGATGTCGCCGGAGCGGTTCGACCAGGCGTGGTTGGTGCCGCGCTGGACCAGGATGTCGCCGGCCTTCATCAGGGTCTCGCCGTCCTCCAACACCGCGTACATCTCGCCCGACAGGATGATCGCGTAGTCCACCGTGTGCGTCGTGTGCATGCCCGGGTGCCGAGTGCGGTCGGAGGGGATGTCGCCCATGTCGGGAAACATGCCGGCGGCCGCGACCTTGGCGTACATCTCGTCCAGCCCGGCGCGTGTATCGGGCTCCGGCGGGATGTCGATCACCCGGATCACGGTGCCGCCGGCCGGCGGGTGCAGCGTTCCGTGCGCGGCGATGCGATCGGGCGCGTGCACGTCGTCCGGCGTCGGTCCGGTGGCCCACACGTTCATCAGCCGCAGGCCCGGCAGCGCCGGCGACTCGGCGACCACCGGCGGCGGCCCGTCCTCGACGATGCAGGATTTGCCCTCGGCATTGTGGCCGGTGACGATGCGGCGGACGGCAGGTGTGGTCATCGCCGCAGCCTCAGGCGTTGTACGACAGGCCGATGGTCTCCGCCACCAGCACCGGGCGTTCGCTGCCCTCGCGCTCGATCTGTACTTCGTAGATGATCTGCACGCCGTCGCCCTTGATGTCCTCGACGGCCTTGATCTTGCCCTTGGCGCGCACCTTGCTGCCGGCCGGGACCGGCCCGGTGAAGCGCACCCGGTTGGAGCCGTAGTTGATGCCGCGGCTGCGCTGTTCCACCTTCACCAGCTGCGACATCAAGATCGGCAGCAGCGACAGCGTGAGATAGCCGTGCGCGATCGGCAGGCCGTCCGGCATCTCCTTCTTGCAGCGCTCGACGTCGACGTGGATCCACTGGTGATCGCCGGTGGCGTCGGCGAAGCGGTTGATCATGTCCTGGTCGACGGTGACCCACTCGCTGGTCCCGAGCTCGGCACCGATGTGGTTCTTCAGGTCGTTGGGGGTATTCACGGTGAGCATGACGGTCCTCCGTTATTTGAAGACTTTTCCGTAGCGGCCCTGGAACGTGTCCCAGGCCTCCGGATTGAGCAGCCGCGGCGGCCTCTCGCCACGGAAGATGCCGATCATCTGCGTCGCCAGGTGCTGCGCCACGTTCTCGCGGCTTTCGCGGGTGATGCCGGCGGTGTGCGGCGTGGCAACGACGTTGTCGAGGCTGAGCAGCGGATGGTCCAGCGGCGGCGGCTCGTCGTCCCAGACGTCGACGCCGGCACCGCCCAGGTGCCCGCTCGCCAGCGCGTCGAACAGCGCCGCCTCGTCGTGGATGCCGCCGCGCGCGGTGTTGATAAAGAAGGCGCCCGCCTTCATCTTGCCGAATGCCTCGGCATCCATCAGCCGCAGCGTCTCGGCGGTGCGCGGACAGTGGATCGTGACCACGTCCGATTCCGCCAGCAGGGTTTCCATGTCGACCAGCTCGGCGCCGCGCCTCGCGATCTCCTGGCCGTCGACATAGGGATCGACCGCGATCACCCGCATGCCAAGCAGCCCCTCGCACAGCCTGGCGACGCGGGTGCCGATGTGGCCGATGCCGACGATGCCGATAGTCTTGCCGACGATGTCGGTGCCGATCAGGTCGGCGCGCGCGAAGCCGCGTTCGCGCCGCAGCCGCCGGTCGGCCTCGCCGATGCGTTTGCCGAGCGTCAGCATCATCGCCATGGTGTGCTCGGCGACGGCTTCCTTGTTGGCGCCGGCCTGGTTCACCGCGATCACGCCGGCGGCGGTGCAGGCGTCCAGGTCGATGGTGTCGTAGCCGGCGCCGGTCGAGGACACCGCCAGCACGTTCGGGCAGCGCTCCAGGTAGGCGGCGGTGACGTGCAGGTCCTTCGGCAGTTCCTGGCGCGAGGCGCCGATAACCTGGCCGTGCGCCGCCTCCAGCGCCGCCCACTTGGCCGCCTCGTCCATGTCGTGGGTCAGCACCGTCAGGTCGATGCCCTTGGCCGTCTCCATCAGGGTCCGGGCGGTGGTCGCGGGCAGCGGCAGGAAACAGGTCAGGCGGGCGTTGGGCATCGTCGGGAATCAGCCGGAAGGTGGGCGGGAGCCGACATTCTAGGCGCCGCCGCGGAGCGTGGCTATGCTGGCGGGACAGGGAGTTGACCACGCCATGACCGACCCATCCGCCCTCATCGCCACCGCCGGCCGCGCCACCGTTGGCAGTCTGTTCCGCGACCGCGTCGCCAGCCATCCCGGCCGCGCCGCGGTGCAGGACGGCGACAAGGTGCTGACCTATGCCCAGCTCAACGACCGGGTGAACCGCACCGCCGCGACAATCGCCGCCCAGGGCCTGAAGCCCGGCGAGCGCGTCGCGCTGCTGGCCGAGAACTGCGCGGAATACCTGGAGATCAAGCTCGCCTGCGCCAAGCTCGGGGTCATCCTGGCGTGCCAGAACTGGCGCCTGGCACCGGCCGAGGTGCAGCACTGCCTCGACCTGGTGGAGCCGACCCTGGTCATCGTCTCGCCGCGCCACAGCAGCCTGCTCGGCCAGATCGACACCCACGGCCTGCCGGTGCTCAGCCTCGGCGACGACTGGGAGGCGGCGCTGGCCAAGGCGTCGAACGCCGAACCCGGCGTCGAGGTCGACCCGGAGGCCGGGCTGGTGATCCTCTACACCTCGGGCACCACCGGCTTGCCCAAGGGCGCGGTGATCAGCCACCGGGCGGAGGTGGCGCGCGCGATGCTGATGCACGTCGACCTGCCGATCACGCCGGGCGACACCTGCGTCGCCTGGCCGCCGCTCTACCACATGGGCGCCTCGGACATTTCGCTGGCGACGTTGATGACCGGCGGCAAGGTGGTGGTGCTGGACGGCTTCGACCTCGATGCGATGCTGCACCTGATCGAGCACGAGCGCCTAGCCTGGCTGGTACTGATGCCGGGCATGATCGACCGGCTGATCGAGGGTATCAAGGCCCGCGATATCAAGCCGCGCTACGTCGGCGCCTGCGGGGCGATGGCCGACCTGGTGCCAACGCACCAGCTCGCCGAGATCACCAGCCTGCTCGACGCACCCTTCATCAACACCTTCGGCTCGACGGAAACCGGCACGCCGCCGTGCACCACCTCGCTGATCCCGCCCGGCACCATTCCCGACAGCCTGGCCAAGATGCGCTCCAACTTCGTCGAGCTCAGGCTGCTTGACGAGGACGGCAACGACGTGCCGGACGGCGAGCCCGGCGAGATCGCGTTGCGCGGCCCGACCATGTTCTCCGGCTACTGGCGCAACCCGGAGGCCAACGCGAAGGACTTCCGCGACGGCTGGTTCCACATGGGCGACGTGTTCGTGCGCCTGCCTGACGGGCGCTATCAGTTCGTCGACCGCGCCAAGTACATGATCAAGTCCGGCGGCGAGAACATCTACCCGGCCGAGATCGAGCGCATCCTGCTGGCCCACGAGCAGGTCGCCGACGCCGCCGTGGTACGCCGCGCCGACGACCGCTGGGGCGAGGTGCCGGTCGCCTTCATCGCCCGCAAGGACAAGGCGCTGGCCGAGGACGAGCTCTACGCCGCGTGCCGTCAGGCGCTGGCCGGCTTCAAGCAGCCCAAAGCGATCCACTTCATCGCGGCCGAGACCTTCCCGCGCTCGGTCACCGGCAAGGTCCAGCGCCACGAGATGGAAGCCTGGCTGACCTCCGGCAAGGTGCCGGGGGAGGATCGCTAAGGCGCGTCTCGGTAAGCTCGAAGCGGCATCACCCACCCCACCTGTCCTTTCCTTTCTGGGGCGGAGACGACAGGTGAAGTGAATGGATGTCGGCGCGACGTGGTGCCGGCCAACAGGACGTCTCGCTAGCTGTGCTTGGCGAAGAAGGCCTCGATCGCCGCGCACGCGGCGCCGTTGCTTTGCCCATCCTTCCAGCGTTCGATCAGGCTCGCGTGCGGTGCCAGCTCGACGATCTTCCGCGACGTGATCTCCGGGTGGTAGGCGTCGTCGCCCATCAGGACCAGCAGCGGGATGTGGCACCGGGCGACATCGTCCTCGTCCATGTTGAACAACAGCTTCTTGCTGCCGAACATGGTGTCGCGGAACGTCGCCCAATCCGAATCGCTGACCGATGGATGGCTCGGCTTCACCTCCGCCATCCAGCTGTCGAACAGCTCGACGAAGGTCTGGTGGTTGTCGTCATACCCGATCGGCTGCAGCATCACCGCGGACACGATCCGCTGCGGCACGGCGTGGACCAGCTCCATGATGAACGACCCGCCGATGCACATGCCGGCGGCATGGAACCGGTCGATGCCGAGATGGTCGAGCAGGCCGATCTGGTCGTCCCTGTAGTCCCGCCAGCCGTCCGTGCCCGTGATCGGCGCCGTCGAGCGACCGGCGTTGCGCTGGTCCATGGCGATGACCTGATAATGCGGCGCCAGCAGTTCGACCGCGTTCAAGGGCGTCGTTGCCCAGAACGGAATTGACGAGCGCATGCCGCCCGCCGCGAGCAGCAGCACGGGGAAGCCCTCGCCGTGGATCTCGTAGTGAATGCGCGCGCCGTCGCGCTCGAAGAACGGCATCAGGGTGTCTCCTCAGGGGTTCAAGTCCAGTGCCTGCCCGTCACGGCTTGCGCGCCCCGGTCAGGACGCAGGGCATCGGCAGCTGCGCCTCGTCGCCCTCGACATAGGCCTCGCACCCCTCGGTCATCGCCGCGCCGATGGCGGGCAGCGCGGCTGGGTCTTGCGCGTTCAGCAGGCCGCTGGTGCGCGCGCCCGACTCCATGAACGCACCCATCAGGTCGAACGGCCGCGGCAGGCGCCAGACCAGGTCGTGCGTCGCGCAGGTCACGTCGGTGAAGCCGATGCCGTCCAGCGTGCGCGCGCACTCCTCGGGCTCGGCGAAGCGGAAGGGCGGCGTGCCCGGCGGCAGGTCGACCGCAAGCGTGCCGTGCGTCTGGACCGCCTTGCCGGAGATGAACAGCGCCGAGCGCTGCGTCTTGGCCCAGTTGGTGAAGGCGATGCGACCGCCCGGCCGCAGCACCCGGAATGCCTCGGCCAGCGCCTTGTCGGTGTCCGGGAAATGCAACACGCCGAAGTTGATGGTCACCGCGTCGAAGCTGGCGTCGTCGAAGGGCAGGGCCTCCGCATCGCCTTGTTGAAAGCTGGCACTGGGGAAGTTGGCCATCGCCAGCGCCACCATGTTTGCGGCGAAGTCGAGGCCGGTGACCCGCGCGCCGCGTTCGGCCGCGATGCCGGCGACGTAGCCCGGCCCGCTGGCGACGTCGAGCAGGACCGTGCCGTCGCCGACACCGGCCGCATCGAGCAGCGCTGGCACCACCTGCGACGTGAGGTGCGCCCAGTGCGTGTGATAGCCGGCATGCAGCTTGTTCCAGCCGTCATGCTCGAACCGCCGGAAGGCTTCCGGATCGAAGGCTTTGTCGTTCATCGCGCTAGCCTAGCACCCAGCGGCCGAGCGTGAGCACGCCGATGGCGACGACGACGATGCCGACCGCGTCGAGGATCGCGCCGGCGCGCAGCATGTGCCCCATCTTCACCGCGCCGGACCCGAAGATCACCGCGTTCGGCGGCGTCGCCACCGGCAGCATGAAGCCCAGCGTCGCGAACAGCGCGATCGGCAGCGTCAGCGTCACCGCCGGCTCACCCATGGCCAGCGCCGCCGCGCCGGCGACGGGCAGGAACACGGCGGCCATCGCGGTGTTGCTGGCCAGCTCGCCGACAAGCACGATCAGGATTCCCAGTGCCAGCAGCAGCGCCCAGGCCGGCAGCGCGTCGAATCCGGCCAGCCTCTCGCCGATCCAGCCGGCCAGGTCCGAGGCGCCGATCGCGCCGGCCAGCGCCAGCCCGCCGCCGAACAGGATCAGCACGTCCCAGCGGATCGTCATCGCCTCGTCCCAGTGCAGCAGGAAGCGTCCGCGCTTCAGGTCGGCCGGCAGCACGAACAGCAGCGCCGCGCCGGTCATCGCGATGCCGGCGTCGCTCAGCGGCACGAATGCGTTCAGCAGCGGTCGGAACAGCCAGCAGACCGCGACCAGCACCATCAGCACCGCGACCATGACCTCCGCGCGCGATATCGGCGCCAGCCCAGCGCGTTGCGTTGCGATCGCGGCCGCGACCGCCGGTGCCGCATCGTCGCCGAGCCGGAAGCACACCCGCGTGAGCACCAGCCAGGCCAGCGGCAGCAGCACACAGACCAGCGGCACGCCGACCAGCATCCATTGCGCGAAGCCGATCTCGATGCCGTAGCTTTCGGCCATGAAGCCGACGAACAGCGCGTTCGGCGGCGTGCCGATGATCGTGCCCATGCCGCCGATGGTCGCCGCGTAGGCGATACCGAGCAGCAGCGCGGGCGGCAGCTTCGCGTCCTTCTGCTCGGCGAACAACGCGACCACCGACAGGCCGATCGGCAGCATCACCATCGCGGTGGCGGTGTTGGAGACCCACATCGACAGGAAGGCGGTGACCGCCATGATGCCGCCGACGACGCGGGCGGGGTGCGCGCCGGCCAGGCCCAGCACCGCCAGCGCCAGCCGCCGGTCCAGCGTCCACACCCGCATCGCCCGGGCCAGCAGGAATCCGCCCAGGAACAGGAAGATCAGCGGGTTGGCGTAGGCCTGCGCGGTCTCGTCCAGCCCGCGAATGCCAAGCAGGGGGAACAGGATCAGCGGCAGCAGCGCGGTCACCGCCAGCGCCGTCGCCTCGGTCATCCACCACAGCGCCATCCACGCGCCAACCGTCGCCGTGGTCCAGCCATCCGCCGACAGCCCGGCCGGCGCCGGCAGCGCCAGCAGGGCGGTGAACACAAGCGGACCGGCAACAAGCCCGATCAGGCGATGCGGCGGGAGTTTGTCGTCGTCGACCATGGGCGGCATTGTCGCACGCGGCACGCCCGTCGGGATTGATTGACCGCAAGGGTGTGCGGCAACGCTGTTCCCCACCTCACCTGTGCTTTCCCGCCAAGGGGCGGAGAGGGTTGGGTTGAGGTGGGCATTGGTGCCTTGCCTGTTGCTGACCGCCTACTCCGCCGCTTCCGCGCGGCTTTCGTCGCCGATCGCGCCGGCCTTGCGCAGGTCGGCGATCTCGGCCGGCGTGAAACCGGCTTCGGCCAGCACCTCGTCGTTGTGGACACCGAGCGGCGGCGCGCCGGCGCGGATCGTAGCCGGCGTGCCTTCGAAACGCGCGGCGTTGCGCGCCTGGCGTAGCCGGCCGGCCTGCGGATGGTCGATTTCCTCCAGGATGCCGCTGGCGACGATCTGCTCGTGGTGGATCACGTCCTTGCGGTGCAGCACCGGCGCGCAGGGCACGTTCTCCGCCTCCAGCCGTTCCAGCCATTCGGCGGTGGTGCGGGTCAGCAGCACGTCCTGGGTGAGTTGCAGGCGGTCGTTGATGTTGGCCTCGCGCTGGGTCGGGGTGGCGAAGCGCGGGTCGGTCAGCCACTCCGGCTTGTCCAGCGCGCGGGTCAGCGCCTTCCATTCCTTGTCGGCGTTCACCGCCACGGTCATGTGGCCGTCGGCGGTCTCGTAGATCAGGTCGATGAAGCTGGCCGCCTTCTGCACGCTGACCGGCTTGTCGACGAAGGTCTGGCTGCCGTAGTCGGACGACCACAGGAAGGCCAGGACCGAGTCGATCATCGACACCTTCACGTGCTGGCCCTCGCCGGTGCGCTCGCGCGCGAACAGCGCCGCCGCCACCGCCTGCGCCGCGGTCATACCGGTGAGCTTGTCCGGGAGAATGGTGCGTACCAATCGCGGCCGCGCGTCGTCCGAGCCGCCCTGGATCGAGGCCAGCCCGGTCAGCGCCTGGATGATCGGGTCGTAGGCCGGCTTGTCGCGCCACGGCCCGGTCTCGCCGAAGCCGTTCATCGACACGTAGATGATCTTCGGCGAGCGCGCCCGCACCGTCGCCTCGTCGATGCCCAGCCGCTCGACCACGCCGGCGCGGAAATTCTGCACCAGCACGTCGGCGCTCTCGGTGAGCTTCAGCAGCACCTCGCGCCCGGCCTCGCTCTTCAAGTCGATGGTGACCGAGCGCTTGTTGCGGTTGTTGTTCAGGAAGGTCGCCGGCATGTCGCCGCTGCGGTGGCCGAGCCGGCGCACGTGGTCGCCGGTGCCGAGCTCTTCCACCTTGATCACGTCGGCGCCCTGGTCGGCCAGCATCATGGTCGCGTACGGCCCGGCGATAATCCGGGTCAGGTCGATCACGCGTACGCCGGACAGTGGACCGCTCATCGTCGTCGTCTCCCTATCGATTGCAGCTACACCTAGTCGGCGTGGCCAGAACGCGCAAGTCGCGGCTTCGTCAACGCCCGGCGATTGGTTATGGTGTTTGCCAACGATTCGCCGGTGGTGGCAGGGGTCGGCTGATGAGCTACGAGCATATCGCCTATGCGGTGTCCGACCGCATTGCCACCATCACCCTGAACCGTCCCGACAAGCTGAACGCCTTTACCGGCACCATGCGCACCGAGGTGATCGACGCGTTCGACAAGATCGACGCCGATGACGATGTCCGCGTGGCGATCGTCACCGGCGCGGGGCGCGGCTTCTGCGCCGGGGCCGACCTGTCGGCGGGCGGCGCCACCTTCGACTATGACGCCCGTGGCGTCAGCGAGGCCGACCAGGTGCAGCGCGACGGTGGCGGCACGGTCTCGCTGCGCATTTTCGAGTGCAAGAAGCCGGTGATCGCGGCGGTGAACGGCCCGGCGGTCGGCGTCGGCGTCACCATGCAGCTGCCGATGGACATCCGCATCGCCTCGACCGAGGCGCGCTTCGGCTTCGTGTTCTCGCGCCGCGGCGTGGTGCCCGAGGCCTGTTCGAGCTGGTTCCTGCCGCGCATCGTCGGCATACAGCAAGCGTTGGAATGGGTCTTCACCGGCCGCGTGTTCGATGCCGAGGAGGCGTTGGCCGGCGGCCTGGTGAGCCGGGTGGTCGCACCCGACGAGCTGCTGCCGACGGCGACGAAGCTGGCGCGCGAGATCGCCGACAACACATCGGCCGTCTCGGTGGCGCTGGGCCGGCAGATGCTGTGGCGCATGCTGGGCGAGGACCATCCGATGGCGGCGCACCGCATCGACTCGCGCGGCATCTCGGCCATGGGCCGGTCCGCCGACGCCTACGAGGGCGTCAGCAGCTTCCTGGAGAAACGCCCGGCGCGGTTCGCCATGAAGCCGAGCCAGGACATGCCCGGTTACTACCCCTGGTGGACCAATCCGCCGTTCGAGTGATGCGGAAATCCGTGGCAAAACAATCTGAGATTAGGGATCTGGTAAAATATACGCTATAACGATTATGGAATGGGGGCATGGCTCTTGGCCGCCGCGCGCTGGTGCGTGGTCGGCCGCGTGGAGCGGTGTGACGGGTGTTTCAGTTGAGTGATCGTGCCTACGAAACGGTCGAAAGCGCAGTGTTCGACGCCGAGGATGGCGAGGACTTCGCTTGGCCGTTCCATTCGCTGCCGATGGCGGCGCAGCTCATCGACCACAAGGAACGCATACTCGACGTCTCCGACGCCTGGCTTGCGTTGACCGGCTACGCGCGCGACGAGGTGATCGGTCGGCTTGCGTCCAGCCTGCTGAGCCTTGGCTCCGCCCGTGTCGCGGCGATGGAGGTGATCCCGGATCTGCGGTCCAAGGGCCGCTCCGATGGTGTCTCGTTGCTGCTGCGCACGGCCGGCGGCGGCCTGCGGCGCATCGACTGTAGCGCGCGGCTGATACCGCACGGCGATGGCTTCCGCGTCTTCGCAGTGATGGAGCCGCGCGACGACCCGCGCGAGAACCTGGAGGACTATGCCGACGCGACCGGCAGCTGGTTCTGGGAGATGGATGCCAATCTGCGGTTTTCGTGGGTCAGCAGCAACATTTCGCGAAAGACCGGCATGTCGCCGGACTGGCTCGTCGGCAAGACCCGCGAGGAGGTCGGGCGCCCGGACGCCGACCTGGCGGCGTGGTCCGCCTATCGCGAGGCCGTGGCCCGGCACGAACCGTTCAGCAACTTCGTCTATCGCGCCGAAGGCCCGTGCGGTCCGGTCTGGGTTCGCGCCAGCGGCCGTCCGGTGTTCGATTCCGACGGGACCTTCACCGGCTACCGCGGCGCCGGCGTCGACGTCACCGGCGAGATCGAGGCGCGCGCAGCGGCCGACGCCGCGCGCGAACGCCTGCTCGCGGCGCTGGACACCACCGAGGATATCTACGCGATCTGGGACCGCGACGATCGGCTGGCGGTTTGCAACGACCGCTATCGCACCTTCGGCGGCCTGCCGCCCGACCGGATCGAGGTTGGCATGACCTTCGAGCAAGTCATCCGGCTGACCCTCGAACACGAGCTGATCGTTTCCGCGCACAGTCGCGAGGAAGACTGGGTGCAGCGCCGGATGGCGCGCCATCGCAATCCCGACGAGCCGTTCGAACTGGACATGGCCGACGGCAGTCGGCTGCTGGTACGCGAGCGCAAGGTGGCCAACGGCGAGACCGTCGTCGTCTACACCGACGTTACCGAACAGCGCCGCCATCAGCAGTCCCTGCGCGAGGCGCTGGCCGCCGCCGAGGACGCCAACGCCCAGCGCGCCGCCTTCATGGCGCAGATGAGCCATGAGCTGCGCACGCCGATGAACGCGATCATCGGCTTCGCCGAGGTCATCGAATCGCAGCTCCACGGGCCGATCGGCGACGAGCGCTACCTGGAATACATCGAGCATATCCACGACAGCGGCCAGCACCTGCTGAGCCTGATCAACGACCTGCTGGATATCGCCAAGATCGAGAGCGGCGAGTTCATCCTCAACGAGGAGGCGCTCGACGTGCAGGCCATGGTGATCGAGGCGATGGGCCTGCTCGGCCCGATTGCCGAGCGCAAGCAGATCCAGCTGGTGCCGTCTTCGGGCGCCCGCGCCTGGGTGCTGGCCGATCGCCGCGCGCTGCGCCAGGTACTGATGAACCTGCTGTCGAACGCCATCAAGTTCACCGAGAAGGGCGGTACCGTTGACACAGAGGTCGGCGTTGCCGCCGACGGCGAACTGGTGATCTCGGTCATCGATACCGGTGCCGGTATCCCGCCGGAACACCTGGAAGACGTCTGGCAGCCCTTCGCCCAGGTCGAGGACCGGCTTTTGAGCCGCCCGATGCTCGGCACCGGGCTCGGTCTCTCGGTGGTGCGCAACCTGATGCAGATGCACCAGGGCGACGCCGATCTGGACAGCGAGGTCGGCGTCGGCACCCGCGTGTCGGTCCGTTTCCCGGCCCACCGCCGCCTGCGCCAGGGCGCCTAGAAACCTCTCAATGGCATTTCTGGCCGGCGTTGCAGCCAGTTGTCCGGGCTGAGCCGACTGGTCCCGTCCACGACATGCAGCGCGTAGGCGTGGCGCGGCCGGTTCGACCGGTTGGCGTCGCTGCCATGCGGCAGCAGGCCGTGTAGCACCACCAGCGTGCCGGCCGGCGTCGCCAGGTCGATCCGCGCCGCCTGCGGCCACGGCGTCGGGTCGAGCGGTTCGGTGACCAGTTCGCCGTCGCGCGCGCGATACCGTTCGCGCAAACCGCCCAGGTGCTGCCCGGCGTAGGCGTAGAGTCCGCCGTTGCCCGGGTCGGCGTCGTGCAGCGCCAGCCAGAAGCCGGTCGCGGTGACCGGCTCGCTGTACAGGTAGGTGGCGTCCTGGTGCGGGGTGACTTCGCCGCCGACTTGCGGTGCCTTGACGATGTACATCGACTGCAGCAGCAGCGCGTCGGCGAGCCCGAGCCCGACGGCCAGCGCCGCCAGGCGCGGTTGCCGGGAGAAATCCATGAACACGGGATCGAGGTCGTGCAGCGCGTGGCCGATCTTGTTCACCGCGCGGCCGTCGTCCTCCAGGAAGAAGCTGACCCGGTCGCTGGAATGGCGGAAGTGCGCGATGTCGGCCTGGCTGCGGCCGACGCCTGAGAACACTGGAGCGCGGGCCGGCGGCGTGTAGCCGGCGATCAGGTCCTCGGCGCGCGCGATCAGCGCCGAACATGTCGCGACGTCGGCGAATCCGTCGAGCACCAGGAACCCGTCGCGGGCGTAGGCTGCCCGCATCTGGTCACTTGGGCGGCCGTCGGCCGGTGACGGGAAGCGGGCGTGCGTCACTCGATCAGCTCGATCACGGCGGACCGCGCGGCGGGCGCGTCGCCGATCTCCACCGCCCCCTGGATTGCCGCGCTGGCGGCGCTGGCGGCCGCATCGTCGGCCGCGTGCACCAGCGCCAGCGGATCGCCGGCGGACAGCTCGGTGCCGAGCCCGACCACGTCGGTGAGTCCGACCCGGTGGTCGACCGCATCCGAGGGCCGCTGCCGTCCGCCGCCCAGCATCACCACGGCCAGCCCGACGGCGCGCGCGTCCATCGCCGCCACGGCGCCCGAGGTCGGCGCCGGCACCGGCCTGGTCACCGGTGCCTGGGCCAGATAGCTGTCGTGCCGCTCGACGAAATCGGCCGGTCCGCCGAGCGCCGCGACCATGCGCTGGAAACGCTCGGTGGCGCGGCCGTCGTCCAGCGCCGCCTGAAGCTGGGCGCGGGCGTCCCCATCGTCCGTGGCCAGCCCACCCAGCCGCAGCAGCCGCGCCGCCAGCGCCATCACCACGTCGTGCAGCCGCTCGTCGCGCCGCGCGCCGGTGAGATAGTTGACGGTCTCGCGCACCTCCACCGCGTTGCCGGCGGTCGCGCCCAGCACCTGGTTCATGTCGGTGATCAGCGCCGCGGTGTTCACGCCGGCGCCGTTGGCGACCGAGACGATCGACCGTGCCAGGTCGAGCGCCATGTCGAGCGACGCGGCGAAGGCGCCGGTGCCGGTCTTCACGTCCATCACCAGCGCGTCCAGGCCGGCTGCCAGCTTCTTGGAAAGAATCGAGGCGGTGATCAGCGGGATCGACTCGACCGTGGCCGTCACGTCGCGGATCGCATAGAGCCGCCGGTCGGCCGGCGCCAGGTCGGCGGTCTGGCCGATGATCGCACAGCCCGCGTCGCCGACCACCTCTTTGAACCTGTCCAACCCAGGCGTGGCGTCGTAGCCGGGGATCGACTCCAGCTTGTCCAAGGTGCCGCCGGTGTGGCCCAGCCCGCGCCCGGAGATCATCGGCACCGCGCCGCCGCACGCAGCCACCATCGGCGCCAGCATCAGGCTGACCTTGTCGCCGACGCCGCCGGTGGAATGCTTGTCGACCACCGGCCGCTCGCCAGGCCAATCGAGTTTGCTGCCCGAGCGCATCATCGCCTCGGTCAGCGCCACGGTCTCGTCGGTCGCCATGCCGCGCAGGAACACCGCCATCGCGAAGGCCGCGACCTGGCCCTCGCTGGCGCTCTCGTCGGTGATCGCGGTGACCATGGCGTCGATGTCGGCACGCGGCAGGGCGCCGCCGTCGCGCTTGGCGCGGATGATCTCGGCCAGGTTCATGCGCCATCCCCCAGCACGGTTTCGACCAGCCGCAGCAGGTCCGCCGCCACCTGGCCAGCATGGTGCAGCGTGTCGGCGTGATCCAGCGTGGAGCCGGCGATGCCGGCGGCCAGGTTGGTGATCACCGATACCGCCGCCACCTTGAGACCCGCCTGTCGCGCCAGGATCGCCTCCGGCACCGTCGACATGCCGACTGCATCGGCGCCGAGCCGCGCAATCGCCTTGATCTCGGCCGGCGTCTCGAAGCTGGGGCCGGAGAACCAGGCATAGACACCTTCGCCCAGCGCGATGCCCATCTTGTCGGCGGCGGCGCGGAAGCGGGCGCGCAGGTCCTCGTCGTAGGCGTGGCTCATGTCGACGAAGCGCGGCTCGCGACGGCTGCCGATCAGTGGGTTGAGACCGGAGAAGTTGATGTGGTCGGATACCAGCATCAGGTGCCCCGGCTGCCATTCGCGCCGCACGCTGCCGGCCGCGTTGGTCAGCAGCAGCGCCGCCACGCCGGCCTCCTTGAGCGCGTGTATCGCCCCGGCCATCGCATCGGCCCGACCGTCTTCGTAGTAATGTGCGCGGCCCTGCAACACCGCCACCGGCACGCCCGCGAGATGGCCCAGCACCAGCCGCCCGGCATGCCCGCCGACGCCCGGCTGCGGAAATCCGTCCAGGTCGGCATACGCCAACGCCACCGGATCGGTCACCGCGTCGGCCAGCGCACCCAACCCGCTGCCCAGCACGATGGCCCAGCACGGCGGCGCCGGCGCGGCATCGAGAATGCGCTTCGCGCTACTCATCGCTCTTTCACGTAGGGCACGCCGATTGCCTTCGGCGCCACGGCGCGGCCGATGAACCCGGCGAGCAGGACGACGGTCAGCACGTAGGGCAGGGCCTGGATCAGCTGCACCGGGATCACCCCGATGACGGGCAGCGCCACGCCCTGGATGCGCACCGCGACGGCATCGAGAAATCCGAACAGCAGGCAGGCCAGCATCGCCGGCACCGGGCGCCACTTGCCGAAGATCATCGCCGCCAGCGCCATGAAGCCCTTGCCGGCGGTCATCTCGCGGCTGAAGCCGGCGCCTTGCGCGATCGAGAGGTAGGCCCCGGCGAGCCCGCACAGAATGCCGCCGTAGAACAGTGCGGTGTAGCGCAGCCGCGCCACTGAGATGCCGGCCGTATCGACCGCCTGCGGGTTCTCGCCGACCGCCCGCAGCCGCAGGCCGAAGCGGGTGCGGTAGACCGTCCACCAGACCAGCGGCACTGACAGGAAGGCGACGTAGACCATCAGGTTGTGGCCGCTGATCAGTTCCACGTAGAGCGTGCCGATGACAGGAATGCCCGAGACTGTCTCCGTCAGCGGCCAGGTCAGCGCGGTGAAGCGCGCGTCGCTCGACAGCGGCGGCGTCTGTCCGCCCTGGTGGAACCAGGCGATGCCGAGCACGACGGTCAGGCCCACGGCCAGGATGTTGATGGCGACGCCGCTGACCACCTGGTTGCCGCGGTTGGTGACGCAGGCGAAGCCGTGCAGCATGGCCAGCGCGGCGGATACCGCGCAGGCCGCCAGCAGCCCGACCCAGACCGAGTCGCTGACCGACGCGGCGGCGGCGGCGGCGAAGGCGGCCGCCAGCATCTTGCCTTCCAGCCCGATGTCGATAATCCCGGAGCGTTCCGACAGCAGCCCGGCCATGGCGCACAGGACCAGCGGCGTCGAGACTCGCAAGGTGGCGTCGAGGGTGAGCACGACGAGCAGGAAGTCGTCCGCCATCACGTCGCCGCCTGCGGCGCGGCCGGGCGGCGGAACAACGCCTCGATGCGCGGGCGCAGCATGTATTCCAGCGCGCCGCAGAACAGGATCACCAACCCCTGGATCACCACCACCATCTCGCGCGTGATCGTCGGGATCTCGAACGACAGCTCGGCGCCGCCCTGGTACAGCGCGCCGAACAGCAGGCTCGCCAGCACGATGCCGACGGGATGGTTGCGGCCCATCAGCGCCACGGCGATGCCGGCGAAGCCATAGCCGGCGGTGAAGTTGAGCAGCAGCCGGTGCTGCACGCCCATGATCTCGTTCAGCCCGACGAAGCCCGCCAACGCGCCGGAGATGCACATGGTCAGCACGATCACCTTCGGCGGGCTGATCCCGGCATAGACCGCGGCCGACTCGTTGTGCCCCAACGTGCGGATCTCGTAGCCCCAGCGCGTGTGCCACAGCAGCAGCCACAAGCCCACGCCGCAGATCAGCGCCCAGATGAACGAGAGGTTGAGCGGCGAGCGCGATACCTCGATGCCGATCCAGGCCAGTGCCTCGTGCATGAAGGGCAGCCACGCCGCCTCGGCGAACTCGCGGCTCTCCGGCGACATCTGGCCGGGTTTGATCAGCACGTTGACCATCAGGTAGACCATCAGCGCCGAGGCGATGAAGTTGAACATGATGGTGGTGATGACGATGTGGCTGCCGCGCTTGGCCTGCAGGTAGGCCGGCACGAAGGCCCAGGCGGCGCCGAACGCCGCGCCGGCGACGATGCATAAGGGCAGGATCAGCGCGAAGGGCAGCATGCTGTCGCCCGCCAGGCAGACCAGGCCGACGCCGAGCCCGCCGATATAGGCCTGGCCCTCGCCGCCGATGTTGAACAGGCGGGCATGGAACGCGACTGCGACGGCCAGCCCGGTGAAGATGAAGTTGGTGGTGTAGTACAGCGTATAGCCGATCGCCTCGGCGTAGCCGAACGCGCCGTAGACCAGGAACTCCATCGCCGCGATCGGATCCTCGCCGATCGCCAGCACCACCAGGCCGCTGGCCAGGAAGGCGAGGGTGATGTTGACCAGCGGCACCAGCGCGTAGCCGACCCAGGCGGGGGCGCTGCCAAGCCTTGACGGAACCTGGCCCATCAGGCGGCGTCGTCCATGGCGTTGGCCATCATCAGTCCGAGCGTGCGTTCGTCGGCTCGCGAGCCCTCGACCTCGCCGACGATGCGGCCGTCGAACATCACCACGATACGGTCGGCCAGCGACATGATCTCGTCCAGCTCGACCGAGACCAGCAGCACCGCGCAGCCGGCGTCGCGCATCGCGACGAGGCTCTGGTGAATGAACTCGATGGCGCCGATGTCGACGCCGCGCGTCGGCTGCCCGACCAGCAAGATCTCGGGCCGCCGCTCCATCTCGCGCGCCAGCACGATCTTTTGCTGGTTGCCGCCGGAGAAGTTCGCGGTTCTCAGGTGCGGCTGCTGCGGGCGCACGTCGAAGCGGCCCATCTTGGCCAGGCAGTCGGCGACGATCGCCTTCATCTTCATCATGATAGCGCCGGTATAGGACCGGTCGCGGTGGTAGCCCAGGATCGACGACTCGTCGGCCTCGAACGCGGTGACCAGGCCCATGCGGTGGCGATCCTCAGGCACGTGCGCGAGGCCGAGCGCGCGCATCTGCGCCGGATCGCGCGGGTCGGCCGGGTCGATGACTTCCGACCCGAGAGTGATGCGGCCGGCCTGGAACGGGCGGATGCCGGCCAGCGCCTCCATGAGCTGGCTCTGGCCGTTGCCGGAAACCCCGGCGATGCCGACGATCTCGCCGCCGCGCACCTCGAAGCTGACGTCGTCGACCCGGGTGACGCCGCTGCCGTCGCGCACCGTCAGCCCCTCGACCTTCAGTTTCGCGGCGCCGGGGCTGGCATCGCCCTTGTCGACACGCAGCAGCACCTTGCGCCCGACCATCAGCTCGGCCAGTTCCTCCCGGTCGGTATCGGCGGTGACCCGGTGCGCCACCATCTCGCCGCCGCGCATCACCGAGACCCGGTCGGTGATCGCCATGATCTCGCGCAGCTTGTGGGTGATCAGGATGACGGTGACGCCCTGGCCGCGCAGCGCCTTGAGCACCTCGAACAGCCGGTCGGTCTCCTGCGGCGTCAGCACGCCGGTCGGCTCGTCCAGAATGAGAATGCGCGCGCCCCGGTACAGCGCCTTGAGGATTTCCACCCGTTGCTGGTCGCCGACCGGGAGCTGGCCGACCGGCGCGTCGAGGTCGACCGCCAGGCCGTAGTCGCGCTCCAGCCGCGCCAGTTCGGCCCGCGCGTGCGCCAGGTTGCCGGCCAGCAGTGCCTCGGTTTCCGCGCCCAGCACGACGTTTTCCAGCACCGTGAAGGTGTCCACCAGCATGAAGTGCTGGTGCACCATGCCGATGCCGGCATCGATGGCGTCGTGGCTGGAGCGGATCTGGACCGGCTGGCCGTCGATCAGAATGTCGCCGCTGTCGGCCTCGTAGAAGCCGTACAGGATGCTCATCAGCGTCGACTTGCCGGCGCCGTTCTCGCCGATGATGCCGTGGATGGTACCGGCCTCGACCACCAGCGACACGTCCCGATTGGCGTGGACGTGAGCGAAGCGCTTTGAAATGCCTCTTAGCTCAATGGCGGGCGCCGTCACGGCGCCCGCCTGTCCGGTTTCCGCCATCGGCGGGTCAGCTTCAGTAGGTGCAGCTATTGTCCGACATGTAGTCGTGCACCTCGATCTTGCCGGCGATGATGTCGGCTTTCAGCGCGTCGATCTTGGCCTTCACGTCGGCGCCGACCAGGGCTTCGTTGTGCTCGTCCAGCGCCCAGTCGACACCGCCCTGGGCCAGGCCCAGGACCTGGATGCCGGGCTTCCAGGAGCCGTCCATCGCCGTCTTGTAGGTGTTGTAGGCGGCGACGTCGACGCGCTTGAGCATCGAGGTCAGCATGGTGCCCGGATGCAGGTAGTTCTGGTTCGAGTCGACGCCGATCGCCAGCTTGCCGGCGTCCTTGGCCGCCTGCAGCACGCCCAGGCCGGTGGAGCCCGCCGCCGCGTAGACCACGTCGGCGCCGCGATCGAACTGGCTGGTGGCGAGTTCGCCGCCCTTGGTCGGGTCGTTCCACGCCGCCGGCGTCGTGCCGGTCATGTTCTGGTACACCTCGGCGTCGTCGGCGATGTACTTCACGCCCTGCTCGTAGCCGCAGGCGAAGCGCCGGATCAGCGGGATGTCCATGCCGCCGACGAAGCCGACCTTGCCGGACTTCGAAGCCAGCGCCGCCAGCGCGCCGACCAGGAACGAGCCTTCGTGCTCCTTGAACACCACCGACTGCACGTTCGGCAGGTCGACCACCATGTCGATGATGGTGAAGCGGGTCTTCGGGAACTCCTTGGCCACTTTCTCCAGTGCCGGCGCCTGGGCGAAGCCGACGGCGATGACCGGATCGCGCCCGCGCTGGGCCATGCGGCGCAGCGCCTGCTCGCGCTGGGTCTCGTTGGTGACCTCGAACTCGGTCGCCTTGATCCCGGTTTCCTTGGTGAACTTCTGGATGCCGTTGTAGATGCCTTCGTTGAAGGACTTATCGAACTTGCCACCCATGTCGTAGACCACGGCGGGCTGGATGTCGGCGGCGATCGCCGCGCTGGCGAGGCCGGTGGCCAGGGCCAGGCCGGCGACGAATTGAGGCAGGTGGATCATGGCGCGCGTCCCTGTCGACGATTATGTCGGGGCCACATTGCCCCTTGTCGCCATGGTATGCGAAAACCGCCGACCAAGACCACCAGCGGAGGAACCAAATGGGCGCGAAATACCGGATTTTCGGCTCCGAACTGTCGCCCTATTCGGTCAAGGTCCGTTCCTACTTCCGCTACAAGGGACTGCCGCACGAGTGGATCCTGCGCCGGCCCGACAACCTGCCCGAATTCCAGAAATACGCCAAGCTGCCGCTGATCCCGCTGGTGGTGACGCCGGAAGACCGGGGCATCCAGGATTCCACCCCGATCATCGAGACCGTCGAGGCGGCGGTGCCGGAACCGTCGATCCAGCCGGCCGATCCGGCGCTGGCCTTCGTTTCCGCGTTGATCGAGGAATATGGCGACGAGTGGTGCAACAAGCCGATGTTCCACTACCGCTGGTGGGCCGAGGCCGACCAGCGTTCCGCCGGCGGCCGCATCGCGGCCTCGCAGTTGCCCGATGGCAGCGTCGCGGAGGTCGCGGCGATGGCCGACAAGATCGTCGAGCGCATGGTGCCCCGGCTGTCCTTCGTCGGCTCCTCGCCGGCGACCAGGGGCACCATCGAAGCCTCGCTCGACCGCTTGCTGGCGATCCTGAAGGCGCACCTCGCCGGCCGGCCCTACCTGCTCGGCGGCCGCCCGGCGCTGGCCGATTTCGGCCTCTATGCCCAGCTTTACGAATGCCTGACCGACCCTACCGCCGGCGAACTGGTCAGTGCCGCCGGCACCGAGGTCACCGACTGGATCGAGCGCATGCTGGAACCGCAGGCGATCGGCGAATGGGAGGACTGGGCGACCCTGTCGCCGACCCTGCTGCCGCTGCTGCGCCAGGAGATCGCCGGTGTGTTCCTGCCCTGGAGCGATGCCAACGCCAGGGCGCTGGCCGCCGGCGAGGAGAGTTTCACCGTGGAACTCGACGGCAAGCCGTTCACCCAGGCGACGCAGCGCTACCACGCCCGTTCGCTCGGTGTGCTGCGCCGGCGCTATGTCGACGTCGACGACAAGGGCCGGCTCGACTCGATCCTGGCCGAGACCGGCTGCCTGCGCTGGCTGACCGCGGCCTAGGGACCGACAGCACCGCATGGCACCACCGCTGCTCAGCTTGCAGCAGGCCCGGATCGGGTTCGGCGGCGCGCCGCTGTTCGCCGACCTGGACCTCGCGATTGCGCCGCGCGACCGCATTTGCCTGGTCGGCCGCAATGGCTGCGGCAAGTCGACCCTGCTGCGCCTGATCGCCGGCGAGATCGAGGCCGAGGCCGGCGAGTATTTCGTGCAACCGGGCACGGCGGTCGCCTACCTGCCGCAGGATCCGGTGTTCGCCGGCTATGAGACCCTGCTCGACTATGTCGCCGCCGGCGTGCCGGAACTGCACAAGGCGGAAGCCGCGATGGCGGCGCTGGACGCGCCGGCCGGCCGGCGCTGCGCACAGGCCTCGGGCGGCGAGCGCCGGCGCGCCGCGCTGGCTCGCGTCTTCGCGGCCGAGCCGGAGGTTTTGCTGCTCGACGAGCCGACCAACCATCTCGACCTGCCGGCGATCCAGTGGCTTGAGGAGGCGCTGGCGAGCTTCCGCGGCGCCGTGGTGGTGATCAGCCATGACCGCGCCTTCCTGCGCCGCGTCACCAGCTCGATCTGGTGGCTCGACCGCGGCGTGCTGCGCCGCCACGACCAGGGTTTCGACAAGTTCGAGGACTGGGCCAATGGCATCCTGGAGGCGGAGGAGGCGACGCGCGCCAAGCGCGACAAGCTGATCGCGGTCGAGACCGACTGGTCGCACAAGGGCATCACCGCGCGGCGCCGGCGCAACGAGGGCCGCATCCGCCGCTTGCAGGCATTGCGCCAGCAACGCGCCGAGGAACTGCGCCGCGTCGGCAACGTGAAGCTCACCGCCAGTGGCGGCGCCACCGCGGGCCGCCGGGTGATCGACGCGGAGGACATTTCCAAGAGGTTCGGCGACAACGTCGTGCTGCGCGGCTTCTCCACCCGGGTGCTGCGCGGCGACCGGGTTGGCCTGATCGGCCCGAACGGCGCCGGCAAGACGACGCTGCTGAAGCTGCTGACCGGCCGGCTGGCGCCGGACACCGGCGAGGTGCGGCTGGGCACCAACGTGCAGCCGGTCTTCGTCGACCAGGACCGCGGCCAGCTCGACCCCGGCAAGACGGTGTGGGAGACGCTGTGCCCGCAGGGCGGCGACATGGTCACGGTGAACGGCCAGACCAAGCACGTCGTCGGCTACATGCGCGACTTCCTGTTCGAGGAGCGCCAGGCCCGCGCCCCGGTTGGCTCCCTGTCGGGCGGCGAGCGCAACCGGCTGCTGCTGGCGCTGTCCTTCACCCGCCCGGCCAACCTGCTGGTGCTGGACGAGCCGACCAACGACCTCGACATGGAGACGCTCGACCTGCTGCAGGAACTGCTGGCCGAATATGACGGCACGCTGCTGCTGGTCAGTCATGACCGCGACTTCCTCGACCGCGTGGTGACTTCGACCATCGCCATGGAGGGTGACGGCCGGGCGATGGAATATCCCGGTGGCTACGCCGACTACCTGCGCCAGCGGCCGGCGCGCGCCGCCGACCGGCCGAGGCCGGTCACCAAACCGGCCGCCGATAAGCCCAAGCCCTCGGCCAAACGTCTTGGCTACAAGCAGCAGCGGGCGCTGGAACTGCTGCCGAAGCAGATCGCCGCGCTGGAGCAGGAGATCGTCGACCTGGAGGCCAGGCTGGCCGATCCGGCGTTGTTCGCCCGCGACGCGGCGGCGTTCAACGCGACCGCGCAGCGGCTCGATGCCGCCAAGGCCGAACTGGAAACGGCGGAGACCGAGTGGCTGGAACTGGAGATGCTGCGGGAAGAGGTGGAGTGAGCGCGCCGCCGCGCGCCGCCCGGCTAGCCTTGCCGTGGAACGACCGCGCCGGCCGGCTGTCGTGGCTCAAGCTCGCGGTGTTCGTCGCGGTGCTGTTGCCGGCGGCCGGGCTGGCCTACGCGGCGATGATGGGCCAGCTTGGCGTGAAGCCGGTTGAGCATGCGATCCACGAGACCGGCGAATGGGCGATCCGCCTGCTGCTCGCGACCCTGGCGGTGACGCCGCTGCGGCGGATCACTGGGTGGACCCAGTTCGTCCTGGTCCGGCGCATGCTCGGCCTGGCGACGCTCGGCTACGCCGCCGGCCATTTCCTGTTGTTCGTGGCGCAGGAGGGCTTCGCGCTTGCCCATGTTGCCGCCGAGATCGTCAGCCGCATCTATCTCGTCATCGGCTTCACCGGCCTGCTGTGCCTGATCGTGCTGGGCGCAACGTCGACCGACGCGGCGGTGCGCCGGCTACGCCGCAACTGGGTCCGACTGCACCGGCTGGCCTACGTCGTCGCCCTGCTGGCAAGCGCGCATTTCTTCCTGCAGGCCAAGGTCAACATCTCCGAGGCGACGCTGATCGCCGGTCTGTTAATGCTGGTCTTCGGCTACCGGATCGCGGCGTGGCGCAAGGCGCCGCTGACCGCGCCGCTGGTGCTGGCCGGCGTGGCGCTGCTGGCCGCCGCTGCGACCGGGTTGATCGAGTATGCCTGGTACGCGCTGGCCACCGGCCTCCCGGCCGAGCGCGTGCTGGCCGCCAACTTCACCGCCCAGGATGACCTGCGCCCGGCCTGGTCGGTCGCCGTCGCCGGCCTCGCGGTGGCGTTGCTGCCGCCGGTACTGGGCGCGGTCCGGGCCGCCTCGCGGGCTATTCGACCTCGGGCATCCGCTGCACCTCGGGCGCGCCGTCCATGAAGGCGCCCATCTCGCGGCCGATCTGGCGGAAGTGGTCCATCTTGCGGTGCGCCTCGATGGCGTCCTGGTCCTTGTAGCGCTCCAGGAACACGTAGGTCGTCGGATCGTCGGTCTTGTGCAGGGCGTAGGTCAGGCAGCCCGGCTCGTTCGCCCGCACCGCTTCCACCAGCCGCTTGGCCGTGGCCTCGAAATCGGCCTGCTGGCCGTCCTTCACCTTGATTGTCGCGATCACGCCGATCATCTGGTCGTCTCCCGTTTGTCTGTCGACGACCATGCTAGCGGTGGCGAAACCGGCCGCGAAGCCTTATATCGAGGCCACTTCAACCGTTTCAGATCAGGAGTTCCCGGTGTCGCTTGCCGCCGGCATGGATTACGACAGCGTCGCCGACGCGGCGGCGCATCGGCGCACCTTCGCCATCATCTCGCATCCCGACGCGGGCAAGACCACGCTGACCGAGAAGCTGTTGCTGTTCGGCGGCGCGATCCACCTGTCGGGCGAGGTCAAGGCCAAGGGCGAGCGTCGGCGCGCGCGCTCCGACTGGATGAAGATCGAGCAGGCACGCGGCATCTCGGTCACCACCTCGGTGATGACCTTCGACCACGACGGCGTGACCCTGAACCTGCTCGACACCCCGGGCCACGAGGACTTCTCCGAGGACACCTACCGCACGCTCACCGCGGTCGACTCAGCGGTCATGGTGATCGACGCGGCGCGCGGCATCGAGGCGCAGACCCGCAAGCTGTTCGAGGTCTGCCGGCTGCGCGACGTGCCGATCATCACCTTCGTCAACAAGATGGACCGCGAGGCGCGCGACCCGTTCGAGACGCTGGACGAGATCGCCGAGACCCTGGCGCTGGACACCGTGCCGATGAACTGGCCGGTCGGCATGGGCCGCAACTTCCGCGGCTGCTACGACCTGGTCACCGACGAGTTCGTGACCTTCGGCAGCGACGAGCGGGAGAGCCGCCGCATCCCCGCCGCCGACATGGCGAGCGTGCTGACGCCCGGCGAACTGGCCAAGCTCGAAGAGGACATCGAGATGTGCCGTGGCGTTTGCCCGCCGTTCGACCTGGAAAGCTACCGCGCCGGGGCGCTTACGCCGGTCTATTTCGGCAGCGCGCTGCGCAGCTTCGCCGTCGACGGCCTGCTCGGCGGGCTTACCGGCTATGCCCCGCCGCCGCGCGCGCAGGAAGCCGAGCCGGCGCCGATCGACCCGGCCGAGGACCGCGTCAGCGGCTTCGTTTTCAAGGTGCAGGCCAACATGGACAAGAACCACCGCGACCGGGTGGCGTTCATGCGCATCTGTTCCGGCCGGTTCCGCAAGGGCATGAAGTTGAAGCAGGTCCGCACCGGCAAGCAGGTCGCGGTGCACAACCCGATCTTCTTCTTCGCCCAGGAGCGTGCGACCACCGACGAGGCCTGGCCCGGCGACGTCATCGGCGTGCCGAACCACGGCACCTTGCGGGTCGGCGACGCGCTGGTCGAGGGCGCCGACGTGCGCTTCACCGGCCTGCCGAGCTTCGCGCCGGAGATCCTGCGCCGGGTGCGGCTGGGCGACCCGATGCGCGCCAAGCATCTGCAGAAGGCGCTGGAGGACCTGGCCGAGGAAGGCGTGACGCAGGTGTTCCGCCCGAATATCGGCTCGGCCTGGATCGTCGGCGTGGTCGGCGCGCTGCAGCTCGACGTGCTGCAGACCCGGCTGGAAGCCGAGTACAACCTCCCGATCGACTTCGAGGCCTCGCCCTACGTGATGGCGCGCTGGGTCAACAGCGACGACAAGGCCGAACTGGCCAAGTTCGTCGACCAGCACAAGAACGCGCTCGGCACAGACCGCGACGGCTCACCCGTCTTCATGGCGAGAAACGCCTGGGACCTGAACCGCATGCAACAGGACTGGCCGAAGATCCGCTTCACCGCGACGCGCGAGATGGTCTGAACCACCCGGAGCCGTCACCCTGGCTCAAGGCGGGGCTGACGGAGAAGGCGCCTACTTCGTCTCCCGCATCTTCGCCGACACGGCAACTCGCAGCGGCATGCGACCGCTTGATCCCGGACGCTCGCCACGCATAATGCCGTGGCGAGGACGACCTCCGCCATCATGGCAGTTATCCGGGACGACCCGGCCGCGGAGGATGTCATGCCCTGGATCTACCTGTTGCTTGCGGGCTTTCTCGAGATCGCCTGGGCCTACGCGATGAAGCAGTCGGATGGCTTCACGCGCCCGGTGCCGACAACCATCACCATCGTTACGATGATCGGATCGTTCGGTCTGCTGTCGCTGGCGATGCGCAGCCTGCCGTTGGGGACCGCCTATATGATCTGGACCGGGATCGGCGCGGTCGGCGCCTTCCTGGTCGGCGTCGTATTCCTCGGCGAGTCATTCACGATCTGGCGGGCGATCGCCGCGCTGCTGATCGTCTCGGGCATGATCACCATGCGGCTGTCACCCTAGGCCGACTGTGCCACCGTGACCTCGCGGCCGAACCGGGCACCCACGGCCTACTTCCCTTCCCGCATCTTCGCCACCACGGCGCGGCGTGCCGGCGCGTAGGCCGGGGTGCCGTAAATGTCGAACAGGGCTTTGGTCACGTCGTGGTGGTGCGCCAGGCCGGTTGATTCCAGCAACTCGATCGGACCTTTCGGGTAGCCCAGGCCCAGCCGCACGGTCAGATCCATGTCGGCGGCCGAGGCGATGCGCTGGTCCAGTCCCTTGAGCGCGTCGTTGTAGTACGGACGCACCAGGCGGTCGACGATGCGGCCGGAGAGGTCATGGCAGAGCGCCACCTCCAGACCCAGCTCCGCGAACACCGCCTTGGCGGCTTCGATGGCACCCTCCGAGGTGTTCGGCTGGCGTACCAGTTCGACTAGCTTCGACGGCTCGCCGTCGCCGATACGCACCCGCGCGAAACCCAGCACGTTGGCCCCCTCGGTGCCGGCATCCTCGCCGGTGTGCACGCCCAGGCATTCGGTGCCGAGCTCGATCAGGATGGCGGCGCGGTCCGGGTCAGCGTGGAAGTGCGCGCCGGCCTGTCCGCCGGCGATCAGCAGCACCTCGGCATCCGCGTTCGCCGCGGCGCGCAGCGCGCCCGGGTCGGGGAAGGAGCGGCTCTCGCCGGCTTCGATCAGAACGAATGGCATCGTCAGGCTCCGTACATCGCGCTGCCGCCATAGGTGTAGAAGCCGCGCCCGGACTTCCGCCCGAGCCGGCCAGCGGCGACCATGCGGCGCAGCAGCGGCGGGCAGGCGGCGCGCGGGTCGTGCGTCACCTTGTGGAACGCCTCGCAGAGCAGGATTTGCGTGTCCAGGCCGATCAGGTCGAGCAGCTCGCACGGCCCCATGGCGTAGCCCAGGCCGAGCTTGACCGCGCGGTCGATGTCGGCGGGCTCGGCCACGCCGGCCTCCACGGCGCGGATCGCGTCGTTGTTGAACGGCACCACGAAATAGTTCAGCACGAAGCCCGGCGTGTCCTGGGTCTTGACGCACTGCTGGCCCATCGCGGTGCACGCGTCCCAAGCCGCCTGGAAGGTCTCGTCGGTCGTGTTCAAGCCGGCCGACATCTCGACCAGCTTCATCAGCTGCGCCGGCAGGCAGAAGTGCATGCCGACGAAGCGGTCGTCGCGCCCGCTGCCGCCGGCCAGTTCGGTAATGGAAAGCGTCGAGGTGTTCGACGCGAAGATCGTGTGTTCCTCGCACACGTCGTCAAGCTGCCGGTAGAGCGCGTGCTTCACGCCCATGTCCTCGAACACTGCCTCGATCACCAGGTCGGAGGCGGCCAGCGCGTCGATCCGATCGGTGTAGACCAGCCGGTCGAGGATATGGTCGACCTGGTCGGGCTTCAGCTTGCCGCGCTGCACCGACTTGTCGAAGAAGCTCTCGATGCCGTCGCGTGCGCGGTCCAGCGACGCCTGGTTGGTGTCGTAGACCGTAGTGGTGTAGCCGCCGCGCGCCGCGACGATGGCGATGCCGGCCCCCATGGTGCCGGACCCGGCGACCGCGACGTTTCGGATTTCGGTCATGGCCCCTCCTATTTCTCGATGAAGCTGCGGCCGATGAGCTGGCGGTGCACCTGGTTGGTGCCCTCCCAGATCTGCGTGATCTTGGCGTCGCGCATCAGCCGTTCGACCCGCAGGTCCTTGATGTAGCCGTAGCCGCCGTGCAGTTGCACCGCTTCGGTGGCGATCCGCATGGCGAGGTCGGAGGCGCGCATCTTCGCCATCGAGGCTTCCACGCCGACGTCGCTCTCGCCCGAGTCCAGCAGCTCAGCGACGTGCCAGACCCACTGCTCGCACATCGCCAGGTCGGTCGCCAGGTCGGCCAGCAGGAACTGGATGCCCTGGAACTCGATGATCGTACGGCCCGATTGCGTGCGTTGGTTGATGTAGGCGACCGCGTCCTCGAACGCCGCCCGCGCGATGCCGAGCGCGTGCATGGCGATCGACGGCCGCGACTTGTTCAGCGCCGAGAACAGGATGCGCAACCCATCGCCCGGCTCGCACAGCAGGTTCGCGCGCGGTACGCGGCAGCCGTCGAAGGCGATCTGCGCCGTCGACGAGCCGCGCATGCCCATCTTGTCCTCGATGCCGAGCACCTGCAGGCCCGGCGTGCCTTTCTCCAGCACCAGCACCGAGATCGCAGCCTTGGGGTTGTCGATCTCCGACCACTTGCCGAACACCAGGTACAGGTCGGCGACGTCGCCCTGGGAGATGAAGGTCTTGCCGCCGTCGATGACGATCTCGTCGCCGTCCGGCGTGAACCGGGTTGTCATGCCGGTGGCGTCGGAGCCGGCGGTCGGCTCGGTGATGCACAGGCTGCCCAGCGCGCCCTCGGCGACGCGCGGCAGCAGGCGTTGCTTCTGTTCCTCGTTGCCGAAGTCGATCAGCGGTTTCAGCGCGTGGAAGTTGGTCGCCCAGATGATTCCGGTCGCCGCGCAGGCCTTGGAGATCTCGCGCACGCAGGCGAGGTAGGCGGCAATCCGCATCGGCGCGCCGCCATAGACCTCCGGCACGAACATCGCGTTCAGGCCAAGCGCGTTGATCGCCTTCACGTGCTCCCAGGGGAAGCGCCCGGTGCGGTCGACCTCGGCTGCGGCCGGGGCGAACCGGTCGCGCGCCAGCGCCGTCACCTGGTCAATCAGCATCCGTTCTTCGTCGGAAAAGCGCGGTGTCCGGTCGAGGCGCTCGAAGATACGCATGGTCGCTCACTGTATCGCGTGGGATTGCAGGTCTACCATGGTCCGGTACGGTGCGGGGAGGGCGCGATGCGACGATTGCTTCGGACGCTGAGCTTGTTGGCGTTTCTGCCTGGTGCGGCCATGGCCGCCGTCGAATCGCGTCCGGTGGCGGTCGAGCTGGTGCTCGCGGTGGACGTGTCCTCGTCGATCGATCGCGACGAATATCTTTTGCAGATCAGAGGATTGGTGCGGGCGTTGCGCAGCCCGGACGTGATCCGTGCGGTGGAAATGGCGCACGGCGGCGTCGCCATCTCGGTGATGCTCTGGGCCGGCGAGAAGGAACAGCAGCAGCGCATCCCGTGGATGCTGGCGCGCGAGGCCGCCGACCTGGAGGAACTGGCCGCGCGTGTCGCCGGCCTGAACCGGATTAGGATCTGGGGCGTCACTGCGATCGGCGAGGCGCTCAGCAAGGCGCACCGGCTGTTCGGCAATAACGGCTTCCAGGGTGCCCGCCGGGTGATCGACGTCTCCGGCGACGGCCGCTCCAACGGCGGCCGGCCGCTGCACCTGGCGCGGACCACGGCGCTTGCCGACGGCGTGGTGATCAACGGCTTGGCGGTGGTGAACGACGATCCCGACCTGGAGACCTACTACCGCGAGGAACTGATCGGCGGTCCCGGCGCCTTCGTCATGGCGATTGCCGATTTCAACGACTTCGAGCAGGCCATCCGCAAGAAGTTGATCCGCGAGATCGGCGTCGTCGGCATGGTCGAGGCGGTGCCGGGGCGCTGACGATGGCGTGCCCGCTGGCCGCGCTGGCCTTCGCGGCGGTGTTGCTCGCCGAACCGGCAGCGGCGTCGCCTCAGGCGACGGCGACACGCGGCCGACGCCGGGCCGACAGCAGCCAGAAGGCGATCGCCATGTTCAGCAGGTTCCAGCCGATGCCGTGCAGGAAGGCGGCGCTGTAGGAGCCGGTGAGGTCGTAGATCGCGCCCGAGGCCCAGCCGCCCAGCGCCATGCCGAACACGGTGGCCATCATCACCAGGCTGACCCGCTGGCCGGCCTCGCGGGCCGGGAAATACTCGCGCACGATCATCGCGTAGCTCGGCACGATGCCGCCCTGCGATAGCCCGAACAGCGCCGAGACGATGTACAGCGAGGCCAGTCCGTCGAACGGCAGGTAGAGCAGCAGCGCCAGGCATTGCAGGGTAGAGCCGACGATCAAGGTGCCGACGCCACCGATCTTGTCCGCGATCAGGCCGGAGAGCAGCCGGCTGACCACGCCGAAGCCGAGCATCAGCGACAGCATCTGCGCGCCGCTCGCCACGCCGTAGCCGAGGTCGCCGCAATAGGCGACGATGTGCACCTGCGGCATCGACATCGCCAGGCAGCAGGCCAGCCCGGCCAGTACCAGCAGGGCTTGCAGCGCGCCGGGCGACAGCCGTGGCACCGTCGGCAACGTGCCGGCGCCGGTGAGCCTCACGTCATCGTCCAGCGGTGCCCGCTGCCGCAGCAGCATGGCCAGCGGCACCATCGCGCACATCGCGGCGATGCCGATGCCGATATGCGCCTGGCGCCAGCCGAACGTCTCGATCGCTTGCGTCAGCAGCGGCGGCCAGATGGTGCCGGCGACGTAGTTGCCCGACGCGACGATCGCCACGGCGATGCCGCGCCGGCGCTGGAACCAGAGCGAGATGTCGGCGACCAGCGGCCCGAAGGTCGCCGAGGCGCCGAGGCCGCCGATCAGGATCGCCTGCGCGGCGATGAACTGCCACAGCGCGGTGGCCTGCGAGGCGGCGATGTAGCCGACGCACATCATCACGCCGGCGAGCGCGATCGGCACCGCGGCGCCGAACCGGTCGGCCATACGTCCCATGAACACGCCGCCGATGCCGAAGCCGACCATGGTCGCGAAGTAGGGTAGCGACGCGCTGCCCCGGCTGACTCCGAACTCGGCCTCGATGGCGGGCAGCGAGACGACGACCGACCACAGCCCGATGCCACCGATGCTGGACAGCGCCAGCGCGGCGAGCAGGCGCAACCAGGATTGCCGGCTGTCGAAGACGAACTCGGCGGCCACGGGGGACTCCGGGACGGACGTGAAACGAGGTGCCTACTTATTGGGCAAGCGGCCGCTTGGCAACGGCCATTCACGCATGGCTGCGTCGGGCCATTGCCGAGATCGTCGGGTGAAGCCCGGCGATGGCGGTTTCATACTGATTCTCAGTAAGTTCGTCATGCCCGGGCTTGATCCGGACATCTCGTCGCCGGCGTCGTTTAAGGGTGCCGCCGGCCCGGAAATGGTCGGGCCGGCGGCGGGGGCGGGGCGGGAGGGGCGTCGCGTGCCCCAGGGGCTCGGGCTGCTGGCCTGGCGCTACTCGACCACCAGCGTTGGGTTGAGCGTCACCGCGGTCGCGATGTTGTGGATGTTGGGCGAGGTCGCGCGCACCATCTTGTGGATCTGTTCGAACTGCGCCGGGGTGGCGTTGCCCTTGATCCGTACTGTGGTGTTGAGCCGCTCATAGCCCGGCGCTACGGCGGCATCGAGGCCCAGGAAGCCGCGCAGGTCGATCTCGCCCTCGGTCTCGATCTCCAGCTTGTCCAACTCGATGCCGTTCAGCGCGCACAGCGCCACGTAGCCGACGGTCATGCAGGCGTTCAGCGCCGCCAGCAGGTATTCCTGCGGGTTGGCGTGGCGGTCGGTGCCGCCGAGCTCGACCGGTTCGTCCACGTCCATGGTGAAGTGGCGTGGGACGGTCTGGTCGGCGAAATCGTAGCTCTCCACGGTGTGCCGGCTGTGGGTCTGGCCCTGCCAGGTGGAGTTCACCTTCCATCGGGTCTGGCCGTTGGCCGGATCGGCCTGCACCTGGGCGACGATGGCCTGCACGTCGTCGACGTTGATACCGTTGATCACGGTGGCGGGTTTCGGTTCTGCGGTCGGGGGCTGGCTATGCGCGTTCATCGCAATGTCTCCTTGGGAAAAGTCTTCGGCATCTATTGCAGGGTCGACAGCGCGGCGCCGATCCGCGCCATCTGTTCCGGCGTGACCAGCTCGGTCAGCACCTTCTGGAAATGCGGATGCTGGGCGCCGGAGAAGATGTACTGCCAGCGATAGGCCTTCAGCACGCCGGCGTCGATCTCGGCGCGGTCCGCGTCGCTCACCGTGCGTTCGCAGATGTCCACGAAGTAGCGCGTGTCCTCGGCCGCCTGCCGCTGCAGCACGCCGTCGACGGCGGCGACCAGCTCGATGAACTCGCTGACCGCCTGGTCGCGCGCGTCCTCGCTCATTCGGGCGTGCTCGCGGCGCAGCTCCAGCTCGTCGAGGATCGCGTGCTGGCTCTCCTCCACCCAGTGGTAGCGGAACACGTCGCGGTACAGTTCCGACAGGGTGTCGTTGGCATCGATCGACTGGCGGTAGTGCGATTGCGTGAACAGCTCGATGTCGAGCGTCAGCGCCAGCACCGCCCAGGTCGACTTCGACAGCACCGCCTCGGCCAGAGGGTCCGGCTTGGGCAGGAAGACGTAGCCGTCGGGCATCTGCGCCGCGGTCAGTGCCTCGATGCGCCGGAACAGCTCCTGGTGCTTCATCTCCTCCGCCGAGAAGCCGACTAGCGCTTCCAGCCGGGCCTGGTCGCCGAGCACGTCGTCTTGCGCGACCTCCAGCACCTTGGCGTTGATGAAGCGCTCGACCAGGCCGAACATGTTGGCGTAGGTGCGGCCCTGGATCTGGCTCAGCATCCGGCGCTCGCCGTTGGTCAGGCACGCGATCTGGTGCACCAGCGACAGCCCGTCGGGCAGGAACTTCTTGCCCGCGTCGAAGCGTCGGCCGCGGATCACGTCGTCGTCGATGTCCCAGCGCACCCGCTTGGAGGTCGCCGCGCAACGGGCGTAGCGGTCGGAGGGTGTGGCGTGGGCGGTCGGTTGCGTATGCGCGTTCATTTGAAATCGTCTCCGAGAAAATGTCTTGGTGGTTGCCACCGGCGGCGCGGGCGGCGGGCCCGCCCTATGGGACCGTGCCTTTATGAGGCGCCCCGTAACGGGTCTCTCCCGCCGTCCGCGCCGCCGATGAGTTGGATGTGTGGGCCGCTGTGTTTCAGCTAAAGGCCACGGAAACGGGAAAAGTGTTTCGATTGTTTCGCGTTGAAAGTATGGTTGACGTACATCGTCAATCAACATAGCTTTACATTGGATGATCGAAAGCTATCGCGACCGGAAAACACGAGCCTTTGCCGAGGGCGGCGCGGTTCGTGAGTTCTCTGGCTTCGCGGGGCAGGCGGCGCGCCGCCTCTCGATCCTCAACGCGGCGACGTCACTGCACGATCTGCGAGCCATGCGAAGCAACCGACTTGTGGCATTGAGTGGCGATCGCAAAGGGCAGTACAGCATCCGGATCAATCAGCAGTGGCGCATCTGCTTCGAATGGCCGGTCGGAACCAGCGGCCCGCGCAATGTCGAAATCGTGGACTATCACTAGGGAGCGGATTGGGATGCTGAAGATTGCGGTACATCCCGGCGAGGTGCTCAGGGAAGAACTGGACGAGCTTGGCGTCACGCCGACCGAACTGGCCCGGCAGATCAAGGTACCGGCCAACCGCCTGAGCCAGATCATCGCCGGCAAGCGCGGCATCACCGCCGACACGGCGCTGCGCCTGGGGCACTGGTTCGGCACCGACCCGCAATTTTGGATGAACCTGCAGGCGCAATTCGATCTCGCGGACGCCGACCGGATCGCCGGCAAGACGATTGGGTCGCTGCCAACCGCCGAGAACGCCGCCTAGTTGTTCACCGACTGCCCGCCATCGAGATAGATCGTCTCGCCGTTGAGGAACACCAGGTCCGCGTCGATCACGGCGGCGACCAGCTTGCCGACTTCTTCCGGGGTGCCGTGGACACCGGCGGGGATGCGGCTGGTCATGTAGTCGGAGATCGCCTGGTTTTCGCGATGTTTCGCGTTGAGGTCGGTGGCGATGAAGCCGGGCGCGACGGTCACCGCGCGGATGCCGTCGCGGCCCCATTCCACCGCCAGCGTGCGGGTGATCGAGGCGATGGCGGCTTTGCAGGCCGAGTAGGCGGCGTGGTAGCGCACGCCCATCTTGTCGTAGTAACTGCCCATGTTGACGATCATGCCCTTGCTCGCCTTCAGGTGCGGGTAGGCGAGCTGGCACATGGCGAAGACCGAGCCGACATTGTCGCTCAGCAGCTTGTCGAAATCGGCGACCGCGTAGCTCTTCGACGGCCCCTCGTCGTGGCGGCCGGCATTATTGACCAGCGCGTCGAGCCGGCCGGTTTCGGCGACCAGCTCGGCGATGGCGTCGGCGCGGCTCTGCGGGTCGTTGACGTCGCACTGGATCAGCACCAGCCGTGATGCGGCCTCGTCGGCCAGGTCGAACTGCTCGATGCCGATGCCCTTGCGGCTGAGCGCGCCGACGGTGTAGCCGCGCCGCGCCAGCTCGGCGGCGGTGTGGGCGCCGATCCCCCGGCTGGCGCCGGTCACCGCCACCACACGTGCGTCAGTCATCCTTGTAGTCGGCCTTGCGCTTCTCCAGGAAGGCGGCAATGCCCTCGCGCGCGTTGTTGGTGCCGTAGGCCAGCGCGCCGATGTCGGCCTCGGCCTTCAGGCCGTCTGCCAGGCTGGTCTCGCGGGCGGCCTGCACCGCCGCGCGGCCATAGCGCAGGATCGGCATGCCGAACTGGGTGAAGCGCCGGGCGAAGGTCATCGCCTCGCCGATCGGATCGTCCTCGCTGATCAGCTGGTTCACCAGGCCGTAGCTCAGCGCCTCGTCGGCCTCCACGGCGCGGCCGGTCATCACCATGTCCAGCGCCCGGCTCTCGCCGATCAGGCGCGGCAGCCGCTGGGTGCCGCCATAGCCCGGCAACAGGCCGAGCTTGACCTCCGGCAGGCCGACCTTCGATTTCGCCGTCGCCAGCCGGAACGAGCACGCCAGCGCCAGTTCCAGCCCGCCGCCGAAGGCGTAGCCGTCGATGACCGCGATCGACGCCTGCGGCAGCATCTCCAGCTTGCCGACGATGCGCTGGCCGTCGTGCATCTTGGCGCGGTGCTCCAGCGTGGTGGCGTCGCCCAGGCCGGAAATATCGGCGCCGGCGCAGAACGAGCGCCCGCCGGCGCCGGTGATCAGCAGCGCGCGCGCCTTGGAGCTGGCGACCTCGTCGAACAGCCGGTCCAGCGTCGCCATCACCACGGCGTTCAGCGCGTTCAGCGCGTCCGGCCGGTTCAGCGTGATGACCGCGAACTCCTCCCGAATTTCATAGTCGACGGACATGAGTGGTTCTCCTTGTTCACCCCTATCGTCACCCCGGCCTTGAGCCGGGGTCCATGTTGATGCCACGAACCGCCATCGACATGGACCCCGGGTCTAGGCGCTGCGCGCTTCGCCCGGGGTGACGGGTCGGGGACTAGTGACCGAACGTGTCGCTGTCCGGCTTGCGGCGTTCGCCGAAGGCCTTGGACAGTTCCTTGGATTCCTCGCTGTCGAGATAGCCGCGCAGCATCAGGTCGTGCGCCATCCGGGCCAGGCCGCCGACGCCGCCGTGGCGCGCGTTGAACGCGCCCTTGATCGAGGCCAGCGCGAATGCGCCCCGGTCGGCCACCTCCAGCGCCCAGGCCCGCGTCGCCGCGCGCAGCTCGTCATCGGGCACGACCTTGTTGATCAGCCCGATATCCAGCGCATCGGCGGCCGACAGCCGGATGTTCGTGTACCACATCTCCTTGGCCTTCTTCTTGCCGACCAGGTCCTCCAGGTACCAAGTGCCGTAGCCGGCATCGAAGCTGCCCATCATCGGCCCGACCTGGCGGAACACCGCGCTCTGCTTGGCGATGGTCAGGTCGCAGACCATCTGCAGCACGTTGCCGCCGCCCACCGCGTAGCCGTTGACCATGGCGATGACCGGTTTCTGCAGCCGGTCGATCGCCTCGTACATCTCCAGCGTGGGCAGGATGCCGGCATACATCCGCGTATCGGGCAGGCCGGTCTTGCGCCCGCCGATGCAGAAGAACTTGTCGCCGGCTCCGCTCAGCACCAGTACCCGGGTGCGGGTCTCGTGCCGCATCGCCTCGATGCAGTCGCGCACTTCGTGACAGGTCTGGGCGGTGAACATGTTGCCGTCGTCCGGCCGGTTCAGCGTCAGCCAGCCGATCGGCCCGTCTTCTTCATACAGAATGCTCTCGTACGCCACGCGGCACCTCCGAAGTTACTTGCCTGGGAACAATATCGCGCCGCCGCCACCAAATCCCCCGCGACGTGGTGTCGGTATCTTTTACATATTATTGATGGATGCGCAGGTAGGCGGATTTCAACGATCGCGCACTCGCTTGCATCGTAAAGGAAAATCGAGGCAGCAAGGGATTGGCAAGATTGTTGCTTATTGAGTGAGTGCTTTTATGAGGCGCGATCTTGACGCGACATACAATGGGGAGAATAAGGGCAATGAAATATCGGATTGGCGGCCTAATCAAGGTGACCGTCGTTCTTACCGTCGCGCTCGGCATGGTTGGTCAAGCGCACGCAAGCCTCATCGCGCATTGGGATTTCGAGGCTGGGTTCACCGATATAGTCGGCGGCTTCGGCGGTGCTGCCCAGGGCGACACCGTGTTGGTCGCGGGCGGGCAGGTGGGCGCCTCTTCCGCTTTCTTCGATGGCGCTGGCGATTACGTTTCGACCAACTTCACTCCGCTCTACAGCCAGACAGACAGTTTCACTTGGGCGGCATGGATCAGGCCGCAGAACCTATTCAATCCGGGTACCTCGAATCCGGTCACGGAAGTTGCCGGCGTAGAGCAGACGGCGAGTGGCGAGGCCCGGATTGGCATCTACCATCCGAGCAACCAGCAGATCACAGTGGGCAAGGCGTTCGGCGGTGTCCGAGATGATTCCGGCAACCAAGGCGGTGTCTTCGGACAGACGGTGATCTACGATGGTGACTGGCACCATGTCGTGCTGATACGCGACAGCGACAACAACCTGATCAGCCTGTATGTCGATGGGGTGCTCGATTTGCCAGGCGGGACGCCAGCTACCGACATCACCACGACCGACATCAACGCGAACAGCATGCACGACCTGTTCATTGGCGGGAGTAACCACAATGGCGTCGTCGGAGAGCCGTTCCAAGGCCTGATCGACGACTTCCGTATCTACGACATGGCGTTGACTCCAGAACAGGTCGGAGAATTGTTTGCCAATGAGGTGCCGGAGCCGGCGACGTGGGCAATTCTCGTTGGGGCGTTGAGCCTTCTGCGGCTGATTTATCGACGTCGTGGCGTTCGCGCCTAGCCGCTGGTTGAACGCTGCTTTCGTCATCCCACCTCTCGGAAGTCTCTGGAATCCGGTTGTTTTCACGACGGCCCGCGCGGCTTTGCCCGGCTGCCGCCTTGCGATATGTTGCGGCCACCGACCGACTCGGGGGCTTTGTGGAAGGGACGAGGATGGCGAACCGCCTGTTGCAGGGGCGCCGCGGCCTGATCATGGGCGTGGCGAACGACCGTTCGCTGGCCTGGGGCATCGCCAAGGCCTGCGCCGGGGAAGGCGCCGAGCTCGCCTTCAGCTATCTCGGCGAGGCGTTCGAGCGCCGGGTGCGGCCGCTGGCGGAGTCGCTGGGCTCCGATATCCTGATCGACTGCGACGTGGGCAGCGACCAGTCGATCGACCAGGCTTTCGATACGTTGGGCGAGCGCTGGGACGGGCTCGACTTTCTGGTCCACGCCATCGCCTTCTCCGACAAGGACCAGCTCAAGGGCCGCTACGCCGACACCACGGCGGAGAATTTCGCCATGTCGATGGACGTGTCCTGCTATTCGCTGACCGCCGTCGCGCGCCGCGCCGAGCCGATGATGAAGGACGGCGGCTCGATCCTGACGCTGACCTACTACGGCGCGGAGAAGGTGGTGCCGCACTACAACGTCATGGGCGTCGCCAAGGCGGCGCTGGAGGCCAGCGTGCGCTACCTCGCCGCCGACCTCGGGCCGAAGGGCATCCGGGTCAACGCGGTTTCCGCCGGCCCGGTGCGCACCCTGGCGGCGGCCGGCATCGGCGACTTCCGCTATATCCTGAAATGGAACGAGCTGAACTCGCCGCTGAAGCGCAACGTCACCATCGACGACGTCGGCGGCGCCGCGCTCTACCTGCTGTCCGACCTCGGCCGGCCGGTGAGCGGCGCGGTGCACCACGTCGACTGCGGCTACAACGTCGTCGGCATGAAGGCGGTGGACGCGCCCGACATCGCCACGGTGTAGTCGAACGGTTTCGTCCGACGTCGACGCCCACCGCGAGCGGGCGGAGAGCAGGCGGGGCGTCGATGACGGGCAATTCCCTCTCTGCCCCTGGGGGCGGAAAGGACAGGTGAGGTGGGAGACGAAGCCGCCTCGTTGCTGGAAGTTGTGATCGGCAGATGTCGCATAACACCTTCGGACACCTGTTCCGCGTCACCACCTGGGGCGAGAGCCACGGGGCGGCGATCGGCTGCGTGGTCGACGGCTGCCCGCCGCGCCTGGCACTGACCGAATCCGATATCCAGCCCTGGCTCGACCGGCGCCGGCCCGGCACCTCGCGTTTCGTCACCCAGCGCCAGGAGCCCGACCAGGTCCGCATCCTGTCCGGCACCTTCGAGGGCCAGACCACGGGCACGCCGATCGCGTTGCAGATCGACAATGTCGACCAGCGCAGCCGCGACTATTCCGAGATCGCCGCCAAGTACCGTCCGAGCCACGCCGACTACACCTACGACAAGAAATATGGCATCCGCGACTATCGCGGCGGCGGCCGCTCTTCGGCGCGCGAGACCGCCAGCCGGGTCGCCGCCGGCGCCGTCGCGCGGCAGGTGCTGGGCGCGGGCGTCACCATCCGCGGCGCCGTGGTGCAGATCGGCGAGCAGAGCGTCGACCGCGCCAGGTGGGACTGGGCACAGGTGGATCAGAATCCGTTCTTTTGCCCCGACGCGACCGCGGCGCCGGCCTGGGAAAGCTACCTCGACGACATCCGCAAGGCCGGCGACTCCGTCGGCGCGCTGATCGAAGTCCGCGCCGAAGGCGTGCCGGTCGGCCTGGGCGCGCCGATCTATGGCAAGCTCGATGCCGACCTGGCCGGCGCGATGATGAGCATCAACGCGGTGAAGGCGGTGGAGATCGGCGACGGCCTCGCCGCCGCCGCGTCGAAGGGGTCGCAGGCGCAGGACGAGCTGCGCGCCGGCAACGCGAACGCCCCGCGCTTCCTGGCCAACCACGCCGGCGGCGTCCTGGGCGGCATCTCCACCGGGCAGGAGATCGTGGTGCGTTTCGCCGTGAAGCCGACGTCTTCCATCCTGCAACCGAAACAGACCGTCGACCGCGACGGCAACGACACCGAGATCGTCACCAAGGGCCGGCACGATCCCTGCGTCGGCATCCGCGCGGTGCCGGTGGGCGAGGCGATGCTGGCCTGCGTGCTGGCCGACCACCTGCTGCGCCACCGCGCCCAGAACGGCTGAGGAAACCCATGAGCAACGACCGCATCCACGCGCTGGACATCGCCGACCGCAACAACCTGGACGAGACCCGCAAGCGCTACCTGGAGGTCTGTCAGGAGAAGCTCGGTTTCGTGCCGAACGTGCTGCAGGCCTATTCGTTCGACAACGAGAAGCTGAAGACCTTCGCCGACTTCTACAACGACCTGATGCTCGGCGAGTCCGGCCTGTCGAAGGTCGAGCGCGAGATGATCGCGGTGGTGGTCTCCTCCATCAATCACTGCTTCTACTGCCTGGCCGCGCACGGCGCCGAACTGCGCCGGCGCTCGAATGATCCGGTGCTGGGCGAGGCGCTGGCCGCGAACTACCGCGCCGCCGACCTGTCGGACCGTCACAAGGCGATGTGCGACTTCGCCGCCCTGGTCGCGGAGAACCCGGACAGCATCGAGGAAGACGACCGCCAGGAGCTGCGCGACGCGGGGTTCACCGACCAGGAGATCTGGGACATCGCGGCCGTGGCGTCGTTCTTCTGCATGACCAATCGCATGGCCGCCGCCATCGACATGCGCCCGAACGCCGTCTACCACGCCATGGCGCGCGAGAAGGCGCCGGAGTAGCCCGGCCTTCGCCGACGGGCGCGCCGCGCCCGATGGAAAGGATCGCTCCATAGGCGTCATGCCGGCTTTGAGCCACGGGTGTCCGGTCCCTGAGCTTGCGAAGACGTCGAGGGGGGGGGCGCGGGTCCGGAAGGGCTGGACCGGACACCCGTGGGCTGGATCCGGCATCCCTGTCCGCGCCGTGCGGAGTTGCCTGATTCAGCGACGTTCCGTCGGCGGCACCATGGATCTCGGATCAAGTCCGGGGTGACGACGAAGGCAAGGCCTACCCGCGCATCCCGCCGAGTTCGTCGTCGCGGATCTGCCGGTTCAGCTCGGCGACTTCGACCAGCATCTTGCGCAGCATGGCGCGCGCGAAGTCCTCGTGCCCCGGCGTGTGCAGGACGAAGGAGGCCGGGCCGCCGATCACCTCGCGCCGGTAGTAGCTGGTCAGCACCCGGATCGCCGAGCCCTGGGCCAGGATCAGCGCGTTGATTGTGATGCCGCGTGCCATCGCCGCGTCGCGTTCCACCACGGCGACGTGGCCGATGTTGGAGATGCCGTCGGCGATCATGTTGATCACTTCCTTGCTGGCGGCGGTCGGCGCCTCGGCCAGCATCGCCATGCCGCGCTCGATGCCGAGCGCCACGTCGGTCTGGCTGCCGTCGTCGCTGCCGGGACCTTGCAGCAGCAGCAGGCCCAGCATCGCAGAGACCCGGTCGGCGTCGGCCTTGTCGGCCACGATCTGCCACGGCAGCAGCGTCGCGTAGCGGTTGAACGACGACCACTTGATCACCGACACGCCGATCCGCCTGTGCTCGCCGAACTGGATCGCGGCCAGGAACTCCGGGTGCTTGAGCGCGTAGATCAGGCCCTGGATCTGCAATGCCGCGTCGAGCGACGAGATCGACTCCGACCGGTCCAGCGCCACCACCATGTTGATGTCGGTCCGGGTCTGCGCCGCCGCCCCGAAGGCCGACAGCAGCAACAGCAGCGCGGCGAGGCTAGCCCGCATCCGGTTCCGCCTCCGGGCCTCGCGGCTCGTCGCCGGCCAGGATGACGCGGTGCATCTCGCGCCGCTCGCCGGCCGGATAGTCGCCATTCGCGCGGTGCATGGTGCAGCGGTTATCCCACAGCACCAGGTCGCCTGGCCGCCACACATGGCGGTACTCGTATGCCGGCTGCGTCGCGTGCGCGATCAGCCGGTCGAGCAGCGCGTCGCCGGCCTCGTGCGACAGGTCCGCAACATGGTCCATCCGGTTGGCGTTCAGGTAGAGCGCCAGCCGGCCGGTCTCGGGATGCCGGCGCACCAGCGGATGCGTCGCGGGCGGCACCTGCGCCTGCTCGGCCGGCGTTAGCTTGCGGATGCGGTTGGCCTTGCGCCGGCTGTCGTAGGTGTGCACCACGCGCAGTTTCGCGCAGGCCCGCTTGTCGTCGTCGGACAGGTCGTCATAGGCCGCCGCGGTGGAGACGAACTGGGTGTCGCCGCCATGACTGGGCAGCGCGCGGGCGTGCAGCATGGTCACCGAGCATGGCCGCTGCTTGAACGAGTCGTCGCTGTGCCAGGCCAGCCCGACCACCACCCGCCCGCCGTCGCCGAGATCGTCCCTGTCCTCGCTCGACAGCACCATGACGTGGTCGTTGGCCGGGTGCCGCGCCCGGCTCGCGACCTGCAGAATCGGCTCGCCCATCGCGCAGCCGACGCGATGCAGCGCGTCCGGGTCGAGGTCCTGATCGCGTACCGCCAGCACCTGATGGTCGAGCAGTGCCTGGCGCACCGCGGCGAGATCGGCGGCGCCGGCAGTCCGCAGGTCGACGCCGAGCGCCTCCGCACCCAGCGCCGCGCCGAGCCGGTTCACCTTGACCCGGGAGCTTTCCGCCGCCAGCGCCATTGCAGGTCTCCACCGATGTTCGCCATATGATCGCGCCGATAGTGCGGCCGACGCAAGACCGGCGCCTACCGCCGGCGCGCCTTCATGATGTAGATCATCGGCCGGTGCCGCTCCCTGGCCCAGGCCGGCACCTCGGCGACCTGGGCGTCGCTCGGGCACCATTCCTCCAGGTGCGCGATCTCGAAGCCGGCGGCGATCAGCATGTTGACCTGGGTGCCGAGCGTGCGGTGCTGCTTGACCACGCCCTCGGCGAACCAGTTGGTCTTGCGCGGCCCCTCGACCAGGTAGTCGTCGAGTGGCCAGACCTCGCGGCCGTCGTCGAGCGTCGCGTAGCCGGGCTGATGCGGTGCCATGAAGATCGGGTGCTCGGCCGAATAGACCAGCCAGCCGCCTGGCGCCAGCGCCCGGTGCACCGTCGCCAGCATCGCCGGCAGGCGCTCCAGGTAGTGCAGGGTGAGCGAGCTGTAGGCCAGATCGAACCGGCCCTCGGGCAGCTCGAGCGCGTCGAGGTCGGCGCGCGCGTAGCGGATCGCCGCATGTGCGTTGTCGGTCCGCGCCTTCGCCAGCATCTTCTCCGACACGTCGAGGCCGAGCACGTCGGCGGCGCCTGCTTCGGCAGCCCAGCGGCAGAACCAGCCGTAGCCGCAGCCGAGGTCGACCACGCGCTTGCCTTTGACCTCGGGCAGCAGGCTTTGGATCGTCGGCCATTCCGGCGCGCCGTCCAGCCCCTTCTCGGAGCGTGCCAGCGTCGCGTAGCCGGCGAAGAAGTCGGGATCGTCGTAGATATTCTGAGCCATTGTTTCACGTCCTGTTTCGGTTCGGTGCCGACGGACGGGCGCTCAATCCGGCATGAAAAAGCCCCGTCCGTTGCCGGCGGGGCTTGCGGTGGTCTCGGCGCGCGCGGGGCTCAGCGCGCGCGACATCCCCGCATCCCCCCAACTGGGTTAACGGCCGGTGTGGCGGCGATATGGGTGTGTTTATCGACCA
>JAVKFY010000008.1:0-167404 GCA_040223615.1 Alphaproteobacteria bacterium | reverse complement strand
TGCGTGCTGGCGGCCGTGAAAACGAACATGACAACCGCGATGATGATGAGACGCATCGGATTCTCCTTGGGTGTGAACGTGTGTTCAGGTGCGGGTGGCATCGCGGGCGACGCGGATCACGCCCATCATGCCGGCGGCCTGGTGTTCGAGGATGTGGCAGTGGAACATCCAGTCGCCCGGGTTATCGGCCACGAAGGCGATCTCGACCCGTTCCCGCGGTGCCATCAGCACCGTGTCCTGCCACTCGCGATGCCGCGTGGGCTTGCCGTTGCGGGCGATCACCCGGAACGAGTGCCCGTGCAGGTGGATCGGGTGATGCCACGCCGTTGCGTTGGTCATGGCGATGACGTGCGTGCGGCCCTGCCGCAGCGTCAGCATCGGGTCCATCATATGGCCTTCGGCGGCGACGCCGTTGACGAACCAGATTTTTCCCGAGTGCATCATGCCCCGCATGGACATGCCGCGCCCCATGGCGCCGCCCATCTGCTGCATGACCATGCCGCCCATCATGCCGCCGTTGAACGTCACCTCGTGGCGTTCGGCATCGCCGAGGTCCGGCTCTGGTATGGAGTTCGCCGGCAGCTCCAACGGCCAGTCCGGCACCCGTTCGCGCAACGGCTCGTCGGCGTAGACCAGATCGACGAGGCGATACTCCAGCCCACGATAGAAGCGATCCAGCACCTTGGTCTGCGTGCCGGGCGCGCCGCCCATGTCGAGCACCAGGTCGGCGCGCATGGCCGGCCCGAGCACGACCAGGCCACCGTCCGGCACATGCGGTGCGACCGGTTGCCCGTCCAGGGCGATCACCATCGGCGCATGGCCCGAGAAGTCGAGCCCGAAGATGCGCGCATTCGCGGCATTGATCAGCCGCAGCCGGATGCGCTCACCGGCCCGGACCGCGTACTGCTCCGGTAGCTGGCCGTTGATGCTGACAGTATTGCCGACACGGCCGTTGTGGCTCATGTCGTGGCGGCTGCCGAAGTCGTCACTGATCGTCGCCGCGTCGGTCAGGCGCCAGTCGTCCAGTACCCAGGTGACGTCGCGGTCGACACGGATCGGGTCCGGCTCTTCGACAATCAACGGGCCGTAGAGGCCGCGCCCGACCTGTTCGAAGCTTCGCTGGTGCGGGTGATACCAGTAGGTACCGGCGTCCGGCGCCGTGAACTCGTAGACGAAGCGTTCGCCCGCTCCGATCGGCCGCTGGGTCAGGTGCGGCACGCCATCCATGGCGTTCGGCACCCGCAGGCCGTGCCAGTGCACGGTAGTCTCTTCGTCCAGCCGGTTGTCGACGACGACGCGCAGCGGCTCGCCCTGCGGCACACGAATCTCCGGCCCCGGTACGCGCCCGTTGAAGCTCCAGACCGACGTGGCGGGGAACTCGGCCGGCACGATCTGCTGTGTCGACGGCGCCGCGACGAGCTCGACGTCGAGCGTGCGCGACGCCGTCCGAGACGATTGCGCGCCAGCGGCCGTCGCGACGATGGCACCGACACCACCAGCCAGCACCGCCCGACGGGTCGGGTGCTCACTCACTATCTTCATGATTCCACCTTCGGGGCAGACCTCGCCTGCTTAGGCGATAGCTGCCGTGATCAACTGAAAGAGCGTCCTGGGCTGTGACGCGCCCGCGAAACACCGGGCGCTAGCACTGCCAACGCGTTCAGGTCAGGTGGTGGGTCTGGGGGGTGAGGGTTCAGGCCGGTCTGAGCGGCCTACTGCAAACCGCGCCGACTCGAAGGGCCGCACGATGCTCGCTGACGCCGACACGCTGAAGGCGTCGCCGCCCTGTGCCGCAGGATTGCCGCAGACCAAATGGCATAGCGATACCATGCCAGCGTCGCCGTCGCCGCAATCGCCACAGTCGCCGGGCACACCCGCCGAGCTAGATGTCATGCTGACGGCCATATCCGCTGCCACCACGACACGCGCCGTCACGCCCAGCGCCAACGCGAAGACGACGAGCAGTGCTAGCCAAGAATGCGTGCCGCGTGCGCTCATGACCCGAAACTAGTCTCAACTGCCAACCGGCGGCAATCACGATTTGGTGCTGGTCGCGCACCGAGCTGCACCGACGTGGACGGATTTGGACGTATACTAGGCGCGTGATTCGGCAGTTTCGCGACCCGGTGAAGTACCTGGTCGACCTCCGCTACCCCTGGGCGAAGTCGCTGCCTACGAGCCGATTACACCCGCTCATGCGAACCGTTGGCGCATGTCCCCACACGAACAGGAGCCAGGCTACGAAAGTTGGCCGGCCATAGATGAGCTCTTCCCTGTCGCCTTTCAGGGCGTGAACCACAACCGGGGTATTGAATACACGGTCATAGACTATGATCGTAAAACTCTCGCTGATCGGCTGAAAGCCTACATCGAGGCCGCTACCTATCCAGATGCCGCTGCATTGGCGCCAGCGATGGCCGCTGACTTTGCGGGATATGAGCCGAAGAATGTTTGGGAGAAGCTGCACGGCGACGGCTTCGACCAATCCAAGATCATGCCGTTTCTCACGTTCCCTCTTGATCAGAGATGGATCTACTACGAAACCGAGGGGAAGTTGCTTAACAGGAGTCGACCGGAGTTCGGATTGAATCTGTCCAGCAACGAGTTTCTTGTGACCGTCCCTGAGCCTCGCAAGGTGTCTGAAACGCGACCGCTTTACGCCACGACACTGGTCAATCTCCACGTCCACGAGCGGGGTTCCGTCGTGATCCCGAGAGAGACGCGCGGCGCCGATCTACTGGGCGACCGCGACGCCAATCTGCCTGAAGCCACTTGGCGAGTCTTGCGGTCGCATCTTGGCCTGTCAGGCGAACGTCGGGACGATGATGCCCTTCGCCTTGCTGGCAGGCTGTTGCGCGTCGCGCTCGCGCTACTTCATGCGCCGGCATACCAGGCCGACCACAAGAGCGCCTTAGCGGCCGACTGGGCGCACCTTCCCGTACCCAATGACGTCGAGCTTTTTGGGCGTGTGGCCGAAGCCGGAGACCTCGTGGCTCGTCTGCTAGACGCGCATGTGGACGCCCGTGATCTGATTATCGAAGTGCTGGGCGAGGAGCGGGCGGCGCTGCTTGCTCAACTAACTCGTGAAGGTGGCGGGGCGATCCAGCCGCAAGACCTTCTCGTCAGCGTAAACTACTGGGGCGGCGCAAAGGGGCGCTGGCGGCGACGACCTTTCACTGCCGAAGAGGAGGCACTCCCACTTTAGGGCGATGATACGGGCGACCTCTACATCGCAGAGGGGGCGTATTTCGCAAATGTGCCCGAAGCCGTCTGGAAGTACGAGCTTGGCGGCTATCCGGTACTGAAGAAGTGGCTCGGCTACCGGCAGGCAAACCGACGGGACGGCATGCCCCTGAGCGTAGACGAGCGCCGCTGGTTCAAGACGATGGTCCAACGCATCGCCGCATTGATCTCACTGAGCAACCGGCTTGACGACCTGTACTCGCAAGCATCTGAGACCGCCTTCACGGCTGCCAAGCTTGCTATCGAAAGGTAGGCCGTGTGCCTGCTCATAGCGAAGGCCAGTCGCCGCCAAGTTTGTGGTATAGAATGTGGGGTAAGATAAAAAATATCGAAAAAATAGTAGTCAAATTCAGATAGTTAGACGTAATTAGTGGCGGATGGGGTGGGATTCGAACCCACGAGAGGGGTTAACCTCTGCCGGTTTTCAAGACCGGTGCCTTCAACCGCTCGGCCACCCATCCTTGCCTTGGCGCCAACGACCTAGCCTACGGGCGCCGGCAAGGGAAGGGGTTGCGACGGGTTCCGGCGGGCATTCGCGGTAGAATGCGGCCTGGAATCGGGAGCGACGCCATGGCGATCTTGGAGAACGGGCCGGTCCGCATTCACTACAAGGAGGCCGGGTCCGGGTTTCCGCTGCTGGTGGTCCCGGGCGGCGGATTGAACGCGACGATCGCCAAGCTCGGCGGGCCGGGCTCGTTCGATCCGCTGGCCGAGTTCGCCGACACCTACCGCGTGGTCGCGGCCGACCTGCGCAATGCCGTCGGTGGCGGTTCCAGCGGGCCGGTCGAGGTCGACCGGCCGTGGGACGCCTTCGCCGACGACCAGCTCGCGGTGATGGACCACCTGGGCATCGACCGGTTCCTGCTGATGGGCTTCTGCATCGGCGGGCCGATGTGCTGGAACCTGATGCGCCGCGTGCCGGATCGCGTGGTCGCCGCGGTCCTGGTACACCCCAGCGGCGTGCGCCCGGAACTGCCGACCCAGTTCTATGACAACAACTCGAAGGGCTGGGCGCCGGAGATTCGCGCCAGCCGGCCGGATATCACCGCGGAGATGACAGACGCCTTCCTGCGCAAGATGTATCCGGCCGAGGAGGAATTCCTGTTCACCGTGACCCGCGACTTCGTGCGCAACTGTCAGACACCGGTGCTGGTGATGCCCGACGACATCCCGCCGCATCCCTACGCGGTGGCGATGGAATCGGCGCTGCTGGCGCCGAACGCGCAGGTCAGCCTGTACCCATGGCGCGAGCCGGCGGACCGCATACCGCTGGCCTTGCGCCACGTGCGCAGCTTCCTGGCCGCGCATCAACCGTGACGGGAACCGCCCGATGGATGATGCCGTCCTGGAACTCGCCGAGATCGGGGCCTGGTTCGAAACGCCCTGGCCCTGGCTGGTCGGGACGGTGATCGCCATCGTCATCGTGCTCGACGCCTGGGACTTCATCAGCCTGAAGCGGTTCTTCGGCCGCGGCGGCGATGGCTCAGGCGGCGGTGACGGTGGCGGCGACGGCGGCGAATAACGCGGCTTTGAGCGGCCCGGGCGTTGTCAGGCGCGCTGGCCTGTGGCACAAGGTCAAACACAAGCAGAGGCATGTATGCGACGCAACATACGCAAGATATTGAGCGTGGCCGGCTGGCTGGCGCTCATCGGCAGCAGTCCGGCGCTGGCCGCGGACGACTTCGCCACCTGGCTGGACGGCGTTCGCGCGGAGGCGCTGGGCAAGGGCATCCGGGCCGAGATCCTCGATCAGGCCTTCGCCGGCGTGCAGCCGATCCCACGGGTCATCGAGCTGGATCGAAAGCAGCCCGAGTTCACGCTGACCTTTCCGCAGTATCTCGACCGGGTGGTGCCGGACTCGCGCAAGCAGCGCGGCCGCGCCCGCTATGGCGAACACAAGGCGATGCTCGACGCCATCGGCAAGAAATACGGCGTGCAGCCGCGCTTCGTGGTCGCGCTGTGGGGCATCGAGACTGACTTCGGCCGGGTGACCGGCGGCTTTCCGGTGATCGCCTCGCTGGCCACCCTGGCCCACGACGGCCGGCGATCGGCCTACTTCCGCGGCGAGTTGATGCACGCGCTCAATATCCTGAACGGCGGCCACATCACGGCGGACCGGATGATGGGGAGCTGGGCCGGCGCCATGGGCCAGCCGCAGTTCATGCCGTCCAGCTTCAATAACTTCGCCGTCGACGAGAATGGCGACGGCCGCCGCGACATCTGGGAGACCCAGGCCGACGTCTTCGCCTCGGCCGCCAACTACCTGGCCCGGGTCGGCTGGCGCGACGACATCACCTGGGGCCGCAAGGTGACATTGCCAGCCGGCTTCGACCTGTCGCTGGCCAGCCTGGATATTGAAAAGCGGTTGTCGGAGTGGCAGGCGCTGGGCGTGCGCCGCGCCGACGGCGGCGACCTGCCGGACCGCGACCTGCCGGCTTCGCTGGTGCTGCCCGTGAAGGACTCCGCGACGCCTGCGTATCTCGTCTACCAGAACTACCGGAACATTCTGAAATGGAACCGATCGACCTACTTCGCGCTCGCGGTGGGGCACCTGTCGGACGCCATCGGCGGTCTCCAATAGGGCGGACCCTGGCGGCCCTGGCCGCCGCCGCGTTGCTGCTGGCCGGCTGTGCCGAGGCGAAGCTGGCGATCTTCGCCGGCAAGCAGGTCGCCCGCGCCGACGGCTCGGCGCCGAACGGCGTCAAGATCGGCAAGCCCTATCAGGTCAAGGGCGTCTGGTATTATCCCGCCAGCCAGCCTGGCTACGACGAGACCGGGATCGCCTCGTGGTACGGCGGCAAGTTCCATGGCCGCAAGACCGCCAACGGCGAGACCTACGACATGAACACCCTGACGGCGGCGCACAAGACGCTGCCGCTGCCGTCGCTGGTCCAGGTCACCAACCTGGAGAACGGCCGCTCGCTGGAGCTGCGGGTGAACGACCGTGGCCCGTTCGTGAACGGGCGTATCATCGACGTGTCGCGGCGCGCCGCTCAGCTCCTGGGGTTCGAGCGCAATGGCACCGCCAAGGTGCGGGTCAACGTGATCGGCGGCGACGCGCCGGCCGGCGCGACCATCATGGCCAAGCCGGTGACCACGCCGGCCGAGCGCGACGCGCTGCCGGCGGTCAAGCAGGCCGGGGTCGGCAGCGAATCCCTGCCGCCACCGCCCGGCGGACGGGTGGCGAACCCGGCGCAGTCCGACGACGACAAGCCCGCCGCGCTGGTCGCCGACGCCGCGCCGCGCCAGGCCGAGCCCACCACCACGACCGGGAATGTCGGCCTGGTGCCGCAGCCATCGGGCCAGGTGCGCCAGCTCCCGGTCAAGCGCGCGCCGAACATCTTCATCCAGGCCGGCTCGTTCACCCGTTTCGACAACGCCAATCGGCTGCGCGCCCGACTGGCATCGCTGGGGCCGACCGAGGTCGCCAATGTGCGCGTGGCGCAGCAGGACTTCTTCCGCGTTCTGATCGGCCCGCTCGCCTCGGTCGACCAGGCGGACCAGGCCCTGGACAAGGTTCTGGCCACCGGTATCACCGACGCCCGCATCATCGTCGACTAGCGCCGCCACAATATCGCCCTGGTTTACAGCCAGACCGGGCATCGATCATGCTGCGCCGGCAAGCTAGGGAGAGATGAGGATGACCGCCATTCGACGCTTGGCCGGGATCGCGATTCTGTTGTGCGCGCTGGCGCCGGCGGCGCACGCGATCGACACACCGGCCAGGCACGCCATCCTGGTCGACATCGGCACCGGCACGGTCCTGCTGGCCAAGGACGCCGACACGCAGATGCCGCCGGCGTCGATGTCCAAGCTGATGACCATCTCGATGCTATTCGAGGCGCTGACAGAAGGCCGGGTGAAGCTGGACGACAGCTTCGAGGTCTCCGAGAAGGCCTGGAAGATGGGCGGCTCGAAGATGTTCGTCGAGGTCGGCAAGCAGGCCCGCATCGAGGACCTGATCCGCGGCATCGTCGTGCAGTCCGGCAACGATGCCTGCATCGTCGTCGCCGAGGGGCTCGGCGGCACCGAGGCGGCCTTCGCCACCAAGATGACCGAACGGGCGCACGAGCTCGGCCTGACCGACAGTTCCTTCATCAACGCCAGCGGCTGGCCGGACCCCGACCATCACATGAGCGCGCGCGACCTGGCCAAGCTCGCGACCCACCTGATCCTGGATTTTCCTGAGTACTACAAGTATTTCGCCGAGCTCGAGTTCACCTATGCCGGGATCAAGCAGGGCAACCGCAATCCACTGCTGTACAAGGACATCGGCGCCGACGGCCTGAAGACCGGCCACACCGAGGCGTCCGGTTACGGTCTGGTCGCGTCCGCGGTGCGCGACGGCCGCCGGCTGGTGCTCGTGGTCAACGGCCTGGAGAGCGTGAACCAGCGCAGCCGCGAGAGCGCCCGGCTGCTCGAATGGGGCTTCCGCGAGTTCGAGGCGGTCAAGTTGTTCAAGGCCGGCGAAACCGTCGCGGACGCCGACGTCTGGCTCGGCGGCGAGACCACGGTGCCGCTGGTGCCGGCCGAACCGGTCGAAGTGCTGCTACCGCGCGCCGGCCGCAACGAACTCAAGGTCGCGGTGCGCTACGACGGGCCGGTACCGGCGCCGATCACCAAGGGCACCCGGATCGCCACCCTGACGATCAGCGCGCCGGAGATGGAGGCCAAGGACGTGCCGCTGCTGGCCGGCGCCGACGTGGAGCGCCTGGGCGCCGTCGGCCGCATCTTCGCCCGCCTCGGCCACATGGTCTGGGGCCTGGCTTCGCAGCAGTGAGCCCGGACGAGGAGCTGCTGCGCCGGCCGGCCCTGGCGCCGAAGCTGGTCGGGCACCAGACGGCCGCGGCCTCGGTTCGCGCCGCGATCGACGCCGGCAAGATGGCGCATGCGTGGCTGATCTGCGGCCCGCGCGGCATCGGCAAGGCGACCCTGGCCTATCACATCGCCCGCACCCTCCTGAGCCCGCCGGCCGAGCGCGGCGGAGGCGTGAACCTGGCGCCCGACAGCCCGACCTTCCGCCGCGTCGCCGCCGGCGGCCATGGCGACCTGCGCGTGCTGACCCTGGAGCACGACGACAAGCGCAAGCGGATGCGCACCGAGATCCGGGTCGAGCAGGTGAGGGCGCTTGGCAACTTCTTCGCCATGACCAGCGCCGAGGGCGGCTGGCGGGTTGCGATTATCGACTCGATGGATCAACTGAACGCCAATGCAGCCAATGCGTTGCTGAAGATTCTTGAGGAACCACCAGAGCGCACCGTCCTGCTGCTGGTAAGTCATGCGCCGGGGCGGTTGCTGCCGACCATCCGTTCACGATGCCGCCGCCTGAACCTGCGTCCGCTGACCGACGACGAGGTCGCCGAAGTGCTGCGACAGCAGGCCGATATGGTCGTGCCGGCGGACGCCGCGGTGCTGTCGCGGCTGGCTGACGGGAGCCCTGGTCTGGCCCTCGAACTGGCCGAAGCCGGCGGCGTCGACGTCTACGGCAAGCTGGTGCAGTTGCTGTCGGACCTGCCGCGGGTCGACTATGCCCAGGTCCATACCCTGGCCGACCGGCTGGCCCGGCGCGGGGCGGAAGCCGACTACCGGCTGTGGACCGCGCTGGTACCGGTGTGGCTGACCCGGCTGGTGCGCGCCGGCGTGGCCGCCGAGGCGCCGGCGGAAGCGGCGGCCGGCGAGGCGGCGCTGGCCCGCCGGCTGGCGGCGGGCAACCTTGATCGCTGGGTGGACGTGTGGGAAAAGATCACCCAGCTCGTCGCCCGTACCGATGCGGTGAACATGGACCGCAAACAGGCGGTGCTGGCGATTTTCTTAGCCCTGGAACAGGCCGCCCGCGCGTAACGCTCCGGGGCGGCCTTTCCGGCATTGGACCCTGAACCCATGGCCGCCTCGAACACGTTCTACGTCACCACGCCGATCTACTATGTGAACGACAAGCCGCACATCGGCCACGCCTATACGACCCTGGCGTGCGACGTGCTGGCCCGGTTCATGCGGCTGGACGGCAAGGACGTGCGGTTCCTGACCGGCACCGACGAACACGGCCAGAAGGTCGACCAGTCGGCCAAGGCCGCCGGCGTCGACACGCAGACCTATTGCGACCGCGTGAGCCAGGAATTCCGCGATCTGGCGGCGGCGCTGAACGTCTCCAACGACGACTTCATCCGCACCACCGAGGACCGGCATACGGCGGCCAGCCAGGCGATCTGGCAGCGCATCCAGGAGGCCGGCGACATCTACCTGGGCAGCTATGCCGGCTGGTACGCGGTGCGCGACGAGGCCTTCTACGGCGAGGAGGAACTGACCGACGGCCCCGACGGCACCAAGCTGGCGCCGTCCGGCGCGCCGGTGGCGTGGGTCGAGGAGCCGAGCTACTTCTTCAAGCTGTCGGCGTGGCAGGACCGGCTGCTCGAGTTCTACGACCGGAACCCGGATTTCATCCTGCCGCCGGGCCGGCGCAACGAGGTGGTGAGCTTCGTCAAGGGCGGCCTGCGCGACCTGTCGGTCAGCCGCACCAGCTTCACCTGGGGCGTGCCGGTGCCTGGCGACGACAAGCACGTGATGTACGTCTGGCTCGACGCCTTGACCAACTACATCACCGCGCTCGGCTATCCCGACAAGGCGGGGATGTACGAAACCTACTGGCCGGCGCTGCACATCGTCGGCAAGGACATCCTGCGCTTCCACGCGGTGTACTGGCCGGCGTTCTTGATGTCGGCCGGCCTGGAGCCGCCGGCGCGGGTGTTCGCGCACGGCTGGTGGACCAATGAGGGCCAGAAGATCTCCAAGTCGCTGGGCAACGTGATCGACCCGTTCGCGCTGATCGAACAGTACGGGCTCGACCAGGTGCGCTACTTCCTGATGCGCGAGGTGCCGTTCGGCAATGACGGCGACTTCTCGCACCGCGCGATGATCAACCGGACGAACAGCGACCTGGCCAACGACCTTGGCAACCTGGCCCAGCGTTCGCTGTCGATCGTCGCCAAGCATTGCGAGGCCAAGGTGCCGCGGCCCGGCGACTTCTCGGCCGAGGACCAGGCGCTGCTGGCGGCCGCGCATGGCCTGGCCGACAAGATGCGCGCGCATCTCGACAGCCAGGCGATCCACCTGGCGCTGGCTGACCTGTTCCAGGTCGCCGGCGACGCCAACCGCTACATCGATGCCGAGGCGCCGTGGGCGCTGCGCAAGACCGATCGCGCGCGCATGGACACGGTGCTCTACGTGCTGGCCGAGACCGTGCGGCATCTGGCGATCCTGGTGCAGCCGGTGATGCCGGACTCGGCCAACAAGCTGCTCGACCAGCTTGGCGTGCCGGCCGACGCGCGCGACTTCGCGGCGCTGGGAGAGAGCGGCGCGCTGGTGCCCGGCACCGATCTGCCGGCACCGTCGGGCGTGTTCCCGCGCTTCGTCGAGGACACCACGGCGGCGGCCGACTGATGCTGATCGACAGCCACTGCCACCTCGACTTCGACTCGCTCTCCAGCGAGCTCGACGACGTGGTGGCGCGCGCCGGCGAGGCGGGCGTTGCCGGCATGGTGACGATCTGCACCGAGGTGCGGAAGTTCGACCGCATCCGCGCCATCGCCGAGCGTTTCGACAACGTCTGGTGCTCGGTCGGCCTGCACCCGCATGAGGCCGCCAAGGAGCCGGAACTGGCGACAGCGCGGCTGGTCGAACTGGCGGCGCACCCGAAAGTCGTCGGCATCGGCGAAACCGGCCTCGATTTCTTCTACGAGCACAGCCCGCGCGACGAACAGGCACGCCAGTTCCGCCAGCACATCGCCGCGGCGCGCCAGACCGGCCTGCCGTTGATCGTGCACACCCGCGACGCCGACGCCGAGACCGCCGAGATCCTGGAAGACGAAATGCGGGCAGGGGCCTTCCCCGGCCTGATCCATTGCTTCAGCTCCGGCCCGGAGCTGGCGCGGCGCGCGGTCGACCTGGGCATGAGCATCTCGGTTTCCGGCATCGCCACCTTCAAGAACGCGCAAGACCTGCGCGACACCATCGCCGAGGTGCCGCTCGAGAAGCTGTTGGTGGAAACCGACTCGCCGTACCTGGCGCCGGTGCCGCATCGCGGCAAACGCAACGAGCCGGCGTTCGTCGCGCACACCGCCAAGGTCGTCGCCGAGCTGAAGCAGGTCTCGCCGGAGCGCCTGGCCCAAGCCACCACCGACAATTTCTTCCGCCTGTTCGCCAAGGCCGACCGCGCCCGGCTGGCGGCCTGAGGCGGATGCGGGTCACCATTCTCGGCTGCGGCACGTCGGGTGGCGTGCCGCGCATCGGCAACGTCTGGGGCGTGTGCGACCCGGCCGAGCCGCGCAACCGGCGCCGGCGCGCCTCGATCCTGGTCGAGCACGACGGCACCCGCATCCTGGTCGACACCAGCCCGGACCTGCGCGAGCAGTGCCTGTCGGCCAACGTCGACGACCTCGACGCCGTGCTCTACACCCACGACCACGCCGACCACACCCACGGCATCGACGACCTGCGCGGCTTTTTCTTTCGTCGACAGCGGCGTATGCCGATCTACGGCGACACCAAGACGCTGCGCACGCTGCGCACGCGGTTCCCGTACATCTTCAAAAGCGTCAAAGGCTATCCGGCGCTGGTCGAGCCGACCGAGATCGACGGCCAGTTCAATGTGAACGGAATCACGGTTCAACCATTCTCTCAACATCACGGTCCAATCAATTCGCTGGGCTTCCGTTTCGGTCCGATCGCTTACTCGACCGACCTGAACGGCCTGCCGGAGGAATCGTTCAAGGTCCTGAAGGGCATCGACACCTGGGTGGTCGACGCGCTCCGGCCCGAGCCGCATCCGACCCATGCGCACCTCGACCTGACGTTGAGCTGGATTAAGCGCGTGAAGCCGCGCCACGCCGTGCTGACCCACATGACCTGGGACATGGACTATCAAACGCTGTGCCGCGAGCTGCCCGACGGCGTCCTGCCGGCCTATGACGGCATGGTGATAGACCTCTGAAGCGCTTTACCCGATCGTCACGACATCCATAGCAATTCTGATCTAGCGTGTAAGTGTTTTGCCGGATTGGAGGGCGGTGGTAGTTTGGCGCACAAGCGAAAAAACGTAAGGGGAAGCAATGTTCAGTACTAGCCAGCGCCTATCCATCATCGCTGCGACCGCCACCATGAGCCTCCTGCTCGCAACGAGCGGTGCGCAGGCGGCTTTGGTCCTGGATTCAGCCACTCGGCTCATTCGGGCGACGGCGGGTCCGTTGGCAAGCGGTGACGTGACCGTTTCCTCCTCGGCTGGTGGCGTCTTCGACGAGCAGCGCACGAGAGATTCCGGGGATGCGCGGGGACGCGGGAACCAGAACACCGATCTTGAAGTGCAGACCGACAGCCTCGTATTGGAGGGTTCCGGTTTCGGCTTGGCCCGGCGAAATGTCGGGAACAACATCGTCACCCAAGTGCGCGGCGTTTCTCGGGTCGACCTCGTCCTGACCGTAGACGAGAGCGTGCCGTGGTCGCTGAGCGGCGACTTCGAGCTGTCTGGCGAAGGCACCGGAAGCGTCCTGTTCGAGGAGGTTGGCGGACCGGAATTGCTGAGTTCCAGCACCGCCGGTGCCTTTTCTGGCAGCGGGACGCTGGCAGCTGGTCAGTATCACTTTTTCCTTCAGGGTCGCGCGACACGGACATCAAGGGACGAAGCCTACCGCGATTTGGGCAGCTGGAACGTTGCATTTGCGATCAATCATTCCGATGCGGAGCCCATGCCTGAACCGGAAACTGCGGCGTTGCTGTTCGTTGGAATCGGCGTCATGTCGCTCGTCAGACACTTCCGGCGCCGTCCCGACGGCTCTCGCGTCGACTAGGTGACCACCTAGAGGGTGTGGATACTGGTTATTGGTCATAATATATCTTATGCGAATCATCGCACACCAAGCCCAACGACCAGGCGGCTAAGTGACTGAAAAGACGAAGACCGCCCCCGCCGCCGACCGGCTGGTCCAGATCATGGCGAAGCTGCGCGATCCCGATGGCGGTTGCCCGTGGGACCTTGAGCAGAATTTCGCGTCGATCGCGCCGTACACCATCGAGGAAGCCTACGAGGTTGCCGACGCGATCCAGCGCGACGACCTGGGCCAGCTCAAGGACGAGCTCGGCGACCTGCTGCTTCAGGTCGTGTTCCATTCGCGCATGGCCGAGGAGCGCGGCCTGTTCGATTTCGCCGCCGTCGCCGATGGCATTGCCGACAAGATGGTGCGCCGCCATCCCCACGTCTTCGGCGACGTCGACATCGCCACGTCGCAGGCGCAAACGCTGGCCTGGGAAGACCAGAAAGCCGAGGAACGCGCCAGGCGCGCGCACGCCGAGCACCGAGAGCTGAGCGCGCTGGATGGGGTGGCGCTGAACCTGCCGGCGCTGCTACGGGCGCAGAAGCTCCAGGCCCGTGCTGCCCGCGTCGGCTTCGACTGGCCCGACGCGGCGCCGGTCTATGCCAAGGTCGACGAGGAGATTGCCGAAGTGCGTGCGGCCGCGGCCGGCGGCGACACGGCGGCGCTGACCGACGAGATCGGCGACCTGCTGTTCTCGGTGGTGAACCTGGCGCGGCACCTGAATGTCGATCCCGAAGGCGCGTTGCGCGCCGGCAACGCCAAGTTCGAGCGCCGCTTCCACCGTCTGGAGGCGCTGGCGGCCGAGCGTGGCGTCAACCTGCGCACGGCGGACCTGGCGGCACTCGATGCGCTCTGGGAAACCGCCAAGGCCGAGGAATAGACGTCGTCGATAAAGAAAAACGCCACGGATCAAGGTGATCCGCGGCGCTCTTCGTATTCCAGTTCAGGGAAACCCGTGGCTCAATCGAGCACGCCCATGATGTCGGCTTCCTTCATGATCAGCAGCTCTTCGCCGGCGACCTGGACCTCGGTGCCGGACCATTTGCCGAACAGGATCCGGTCGCCCGGCTTGACGTCGAGCGGCTGAATGCGGCCGTCGTCGGCCCGCGCGCCCTCGCCGGCGGCGATGACTTCGCCTTCCATCGGCTTCTCCTGGGCGGTGTCGGGAATGATGATGCCGCCGGCGGTCTTCTCGTTGGAGTCGACCCGGCGCACCAGCACGCGGTCGTGCAGCGGACGAATTTTCATGCGTCTTCAACCTCTTGCGGCGTGATGTGAAACTCGGCGACGGGCCTCGCGACCCGCGTCGTCCCTGGTGTAGCACTCCGGATACCGGAGTGCCAAGGGGCTGTGGCTATTGCGCCGCGTCGAGCAGGAACGTGTCCGGGAAATGCTTGCGCCAGCGGCCCAGTTCGGCGGCCGAAAGCGTCACCTCCAACCGCGCCACACGGTCGGTATCGGTGCGCGATTTCACCCGGCCGTTGCGGTAGGCCCAGGCCAGCGCGGCGCCATCGGCGAGATCGATGTCGATGGTGTAGCTGTGCTGGCCCTCGGCCAACTTGGTGTCGATCAGGGCCAGCAGCGCCTCGCACCCCTGCCCGGTCAAGGCCGAGACCGCCGCGGTGTCCTCGCGCCGGTCCAGCCCGGTCAGGAGCGCCGCGCGCGCGGGCTCGTCCAGCAGGTCGATCTTGTTCAGCGCCTCGATCACCGTGTCGGTCTCCGGCGTCACGCCAAGGTCTGCCAATACCGCCAGCACGTCGGTGCGCTGCGCCTCGGCATCGGCGTGCGAGACGTCGCGCACGTGAACGATCACGTCCGCCTCCAGAACTTCTTCGAGCGTGGCGCGGAAGGCGGCGACCAGGTGGGTCGGCAGGTCGGCGATGAAACCGACCGTGTCGGACAGGATGACCCGCTGCCCGGACGGCAGATCGGCGCCGCGCATGGTCGGGTCCAGCGTGGCGAACAGCATATCCTGCGCCGTCACCTCGGCCGAGGTCAGCCGGTTGAACAGCGTCGACTTGCCGGCGTTGGTGTAGCCGACAAGCGCGATCACCGGGTATGGCGCGTCACGGCGGCGCTTGCGGTGCAACTCGCGGGTGCGGGTGACGGCGGCCAGCTCCCGCTTGATCTTGGCGATGCGGTCTTCCAGCAGCCGCCGGTCAAGCTCGAGCTGGGTTTCGCCGGGGCCGCCGACGGCGCCCAGGCCGCCGCGCTGGCGCTCAAGGTGGGTCCACGACCGGACCAGTCGGGTGCGCTGGTAGCTCAGCCGCGCCAGTTCGACCTGCAGCCGGCCCTCGTGCGTGCGCGCCCGGTCGGCGAAGATCTCCAGGATCAGACCGGTCCGGTCCAGCACCTTGGCGTGCCAGGCACGCTCCAGGTTGCGCTGCTGCACCGGACTGACGGGGCCGTCGACGATGACCAGCTCGGCGTCCAGCGCCTTCACGCGCGCGGCGATGTCCTCCACCTGCCCGCTGCCGAACAGGGTGGCGGGTTTAGGCCGGTTGACGTTGAGCGCGAGCTGCTCAGCCACAACCAGGTCGAGAGCGGCGGCCAATCCGACCGCCTCATCCAGCGCCGCCGCCGCGTCGCGGTCGTCACGCGCGCCGCCCGGCAGGTTCGGGTGAAGAACAACGACCCGAGCCGGTTCGCCGGGACCGCGCGAGACACGCGTGCTCACGATGCGGCGTCGGCGCCCTCGGCAGCCTCGGCCGCCGGATCGTACAACTGCACCGGATGAGCTGGCATCACCGTGGAGATCGCGTGCTTGTAGACGAGCTGCACGTGCGCATCACGCCGCAACAGCACGCAGAAGTTGTCGAACCCACTGATGAAGCCCTGGAGTTTGACGCCATTGACGAGAAACACCGTCACCGGAGTCTTGTTCTTGCGGACGTAGTTTAGGAACACGTCCTGAATGTTCTGAGATTTTTCGGCCATTCTTCTCTGGTTCCGGCATTGGTTTTCATTGGTGTCGTTCAAAGGAACTTCTTAGCGAACCGGATATCGCCCGAGCCCTCAATAAGTTGAAATAGTGCGATTACCGGGGTCTGGCAACCAAACCGGCCATTCATAGCCATTCTTGACTATGCCATCGCCGGGCCTTCTCTGCACGCTAGGCGGCGAACGGCAGCGATTTCGGCGTGTCCTCCACCATGAACCCTTCATAAAGCGACCGCAACCGCAGCGCGATCGCGCCGGCCCGGCCGTTGCCCAGAACCGCGTCGTCGATCCGCGTGACCGGCATCACGAAGGCGGTGGTCGAACTCACGAACGCTTCGCGCGCGGTTTTGGCCTCGGCCACGGTGAAGGCGCGCAGTTCGACCGGGATGCCGGCCTCACGCGCCAGGTCCAGCACGCGCAGCCGGGTGATCCCGGCCAGTATCGCGTTCTCCACCGGCCGGGTGACCAGGGTGCCGTCCTGGGTCACGATCCAGGCGTTGGTCGAGGCGCCCTCGGTGACGGTGTCGTCGTCGGCGACCTGCCAGGCCTCGAAGGCGCCGGCCTGGCGCGCGGCCTGCTTGGCCAGCACGTTCGGCAGCAACAACACCGACTTGATGTCGCAGCGCGCCCAGCGGATGTCGGGCAGCGTGATCACCGCGACCCCGGCCTCGATCCGGGCCGGGTCGGCCGGCGCCGTGCGCCGCGCCGTCGCCACCACCGCCGGCCGGATCGGCCGGTTCGGGAACGGATGGTCGCGCCGGCTGACGCCGCGGGTGATCTGCAGGTAGACGATGCCGCGATGCACGCCATTGCGCCGCGCGGTCTCGCGCAGCACCACCGCAAGCGCTGCCGGCGTCATCGGCATGGCGATCTGAAGCTCCGACAGCGATCTGGCCAGACGCTCCATGTGCGGCGCCTCGTCGATCAGCCGTCCGCCGGCCACGGCGATGACCTCGTAGACGCCGTCGGCGAACTGATAGCCGCGATCCTCGATATGCACCGCGGCGTCGGCCTGCTTCACGTAGCGTCCGTTGACATAGGCGATACGGCTCATCGCTCTCCCCTTCCCTCAATGGCGCCAGTAGGCCGGGTTCAACATCGTCAGCAATGTTAGAATTTCTACCCGCCCGAGCCACATGCCAAGCGCGTAGACGCCCTTCGCGGCATCCGGCCATTCGCCGTAGCCGGCTTCGTAGGGCGCCATCAGCCCCAGCGCCGGGCCGGCATTGCTGATCGACGCCACCGCGCCGGACAGCGCCAGCAACGGCGTCAGCCCGGCCAGCGCCAGCCCGAGCGCCAGTCCGACCAGGCTCAGCAGCCCGAAAAAGAAGAACGACCACACGCTACCCAGCGTGGTCTCGGTGATGCGCTGGCCGGCGAAGCGCATCGGCACCACGCCATGGGGATGCGACAGCCGCGCCAGTTCCCGCGAGGACTGCTTGAACAGCATCGCCAGCCGCATCAGCTTGATGCCCCCGGTGGTCGAGCCGGTGCAGCCGCCGAGCAGCAACAGCGCGATCAGCAGCACCGGCGCCTGCGCGTGCCACAAGCTGGGCGATTGCACCGCATAGCCGGTGGTGCTGATCGCGGAAATTGCGGCGAACAGCGCCGCATGCGCCCGCGCGCCGACGCCGCTCCACCCCTCATCGATCACCGACGCCAGCACCAGCAACGCCACCACCAGCGCCACGGCGCCGAGATACCGCAGCTCCGGATCGGTCCGCAGTTCGTGGCCACGCCCGCTGGCGACCGCCCAGACCGTGGTGAAGTTCAGCGCGCCGATCAGCATCAGCACCATCAGCACGGTCTCGATCTGCCAGTTGTCGATCAGCTGCACGCCGCCGTCGATGCTGGAGAAACCGCCGGTGGAGATCGCGCCGAGCCCGTGACAGAAAGCATGGAAGGCGCTCATGCCGGCAAGCCAGACCGCCAGCACGCCAACCGCGGTCAGGCCGGCATAGACCAGGCCGAGGTCGCGAGCGGTGTGGCCCAGCCGCGACAACGGCGACAGCCCCTCGCCGCGCGGCAACGCGCTGCGGAACATGTTCAGGCCGCCGATCCCCAAGTGGCTCATCAACGCGACAATCAGGACGATGGTCAGCAGGCCGCCACCCCAGTGCAGCAGCGCAAACCAGATCAGCAAGCCGCGCGGCAGCGTCGACGGCCCCGGCAACACCCAGGCTCCGGTGGTGGTCAGCGCCGAAAGGCTGGAGAACAAGGCGTCCACGACGCCGATCCCGGCCGGTGTCAGCAACAGAGGCAGGGCGCCGAAGCCGGCCAGCACCGGCCACGCCAGGACGGTGAGCAGATAGGCCTCGTACTTGCCGAAATCGCCGCCGATCCCGCGCGTCGCCAGCGCCAGGCCGCCGCCGGCGAAACCGCCGAGCACAGCGCCCGCCAGACAGGCCAGCGCCACACTGGTCTCGCCCAGCGCCAAAGCGATGGCGCCGGTCAGCAGCATCAGACCGGCTTCGACCAGCAACAACCAGCTCAGGCCAAAGGCGACGGCGGCGAAGGACATATCCGGGTCCTAGAAGAAGTCGATGCGCACCGTGAACATCTTCTCCACCTCGCGCACCTTGTCGGCCAGCGCGAACATGATCACGCGGTCCTTGACCTGAACCACGGTATCGCCGCGCGGGATGATGACCTCGTCGCCACGCACCACCGCGCCGACGATCACGCCGGACGGAATCTTGGCCTCGCGCAGCGGCGTGCCGACCAGCCCGGAGGTTTCCAGCGCCTCCACCTCGATGACCTCGGCCATGCCGTCGCGCAGGCTGTGCAGGCCGCGGATCCGGCCGCGACGCACGTGTTGCAGGATGGTGGAAACAGTGGTGGCGCGCGGGTTCACCGCCGCGTCGATGCCGAGCGAGCGGATCAGCGGCGCGTAGCTGGTGTTGTTGACCAGCGTGACGACGCGTCCGCAGCCGTATTTCTTCGCCAGCAGCGAGGTCAGGATGTTGGTCTCGTCGTCGTTGGTGACCGCGACCACGGTCTCGGTCTCGCGGACGTTGGCCTCGATCAGAATCTCGCCGTCCAGCGCGTCGCCGTTGATCACCACGGTGCGCTCCAGGTGCTCGGCGGCGAATTCCGCGCGCGCCTTGTCCAGCTCGATCAGCTTGGTGCGAACGCCGGCGCCGGATTCCTCAAGCTGCTGCGCCACGCCCAGGCCGATGTGACCGCCGCCGATGATGATGATGCGCCGGGCCTCGCGCTCCTCGTGCCCGAACAGCGACAGCGCCCGGGTGACGTGGCCCGCCTCGGCGACGAAGTAGAGGTCGTCGCCGGCCAGCATCTGGTCGTCGCCCGAGGGCACGATCATGCGGTCGCCGCGCACGATGGCGACGACGACGATGTTGAGATCGGGGAACAGCTCGGTGAGCTGGCGCAGCGGCGTGTCGAGGATCGGACAGTCGTCGTCCAGGCTGACGCCGACCACGCGCACCTTCTCGTCGGCGAACGGGATGGTGTCGAAGGCGCCGGGCACATGCAGGCGCCGGTCGACGGCGCGCGCCACCTCCACCTCCGGCGAGATGATCACGTCGATCGGCATGTGGTCGCGGCTGAACAGGTCGCGCCAGATCGGCCGCAGGTAGGTCTGCTCGCGGATCCGGGCGATCTTGGTCGGCACGTTGAACAGCGAATGCGCGACCTGACAGGCGACCATGTTGACCTCGTCGGCATAGGTCACGGCGATGATCATGTCGGCGTCCGGCGCGCCGGCGCGCTCCAGCATGTCGGGCTGCGAGGCGAAGCCCTGCATGCCCTGCACGTCCAGCGTGTCGTTGACCCGCTGCACCAGCATCGGATCCTGCTCGATGACGGTGACGTCGTTGTGCTCGCCGGCCAGGTGGCGGGCGATGGCGTAGCCGACCTGGCCGGCGCCGCAGACGATGACCTTCATGACCGCGCGTCCCCTATGTCCAGCCGCGGCGTCAGCCGCCGCCGGCGAACCTGGTGTTGAGCCCGAGCGACTTCAGCTTGCGGTGCAGGGCGGAGCGTTCCATGCCGACGAACTCGGCGGTGCGCGAGATGTTGCCGCCGAAGCGATTGATCTGCGCCGCCAGGTATTCGCGCTCGAACACCTCGCGCGCCTCGCGCAGCGGCAACGTCATGACCTGGCCCGCCGCGTCGCCCTGCAGCGCCGGCGGGGTCGCCATGGTGATCTCCGGCGGCAGCATGTCGGCGCCGATCACCTCGCCGGCATCGCCCGGCGCCATGATCAGCAGCCGTTCCACGATATTGCGCAACTGCCGCACGTTGCCGGGCCAGTCGTAGCCCTGCAGGATCGCCAGCGCGTCGTCGCCGATCTGCCGCGCCGGCAGGCCGAGAACCTGCGACGAGCGCGCCATGAAATGCTCGACCAGCGGCGCGATGTCGTCGCGCCGCTCGCGCAACGGCGGGATCCGGATCGGCACCACCGAGAGCCGGTGGTACAGGTCCTCGCGGAACCGCCCGGCGTCGATCTCGACGCGCAGGTCGCGGCTCGACGCGCTCACCACGCGGACATCGACCTGCACGTCGGTGCCGCCGCCGACCCGCTGGAAGGTCTGGTCGACCAGCACGCGCAGGATCTTGCCCTGGGTCTCGTAGGGCATGTCGGCGACCTCGTCGAGCAGCAGCGTGCCGCCGTGCGCCTGCTCGAACACGCCGATGCGCCGGTTGCCCTCGTTGCCGAGTGCGCCCTCCTCGATCCCGAACAATTCGATCTCGACCAGGTTCGGGGCCATCGTCGCGGCATTGATCACCACGAACGGCCCGTCGTCACGGCTCGACAGGCTGTGCAGCCGGCGCGCTGCGATCTCCTTGCCGACGCCGGCCGGGCCGCTGATCAGCACCCGGCTGCCGGTGCGCGCGACCCTCTCGATGGCGTTGGCGACCTGCCCCAGGCCGGAACTGCCGCCGACCATCTCCGAGTCGCGGCCGACGCGCTGGCGCAATTCGGCGTTCTCGCGCGTCAGCTTCGCCGCCTCGATCGCGCGCTGGATCACCAGCAACAGGCGGTCGGTCTCGAATGGCTTTTCGATGAAATCGTAGGCGCCGCGCTTGATCGCCGAGACTGCCGTCTCGATGTTGCCGTGGCCGGAGATCATCACCACCGGCAAATCGGGATGCTGCGCCTTGATGTGGTCGAGCAGCTCCAGCCCGTCCATCTTCGAGCCCTGCAGCCAGATGTCGAGCAGCACCAGCTGCGGCCGGCGCGCGGCCAGCGCCGCCAGTGTCTGGGTGCTGTCGGCGGCGGTGCGCGGCGCGTAGCCCTCGTCGCTCAGCACCTCGGCGATCAGCTCGCGGTTGTCGAGCTCGTCGTCGACGATCAGCAGGTCACCCGCCACGCGTCGCCTCCATGCTGGCTACCGCCGGCAGCGCCAGCGTCAGAATGGCGACCGCGCCGCCCTTGGCACCGTTCTCCAGCCGCAGCTTGCCGCCATGGTCGTCGACGATCTTGCGCACGATCGCCAGCCCCAGGCCGGTGCCCTTGGACCGCGTGGTGACATAGGGCTCGGTAAGCCGGTCGGACAGCTCCATCGGCAACCCGCGGCCGTCGTCGGCTATGCTGATCACCACCTCCGATTCGCGCTCTTCGACGGTCACGGCAATCGCCCCTTCGGGCTTACTGGCGTCGGTATTTTCAGGTTTTCCTTCAATTGCTTCCGCCGCATTCTTCAGTAAATTTGTGAACACCTGGCCGAGCTGGCGCGGATCGCCGCTGAGCCAGACCGGGGCGGTCGGCAGGGCCGCTTCATAGCTGATCCCGCCGTTGGCGATCTGCTGCGCGAACAGGGCCTGGCGCAACACCTCCACGATGTCGACGGTCTGCATCGCCGGCGCCGGCATCCGCGCGAAGGCGGAAAACTCGTCGACCATGCGGCCGATGTCGCCGACCTGGCGGATGATGGTGTCGGTGCAGCGCAGGAAGGTCTGGGGGTCTTCCTCGATCTGCTTCAGGTAGCGCCGCTTGAGGCGTTCGGCGGAAAGCTGAATCGGTGTCAGCGGGTTCTTGATCTCGTGCGCGATGCGCCGCGCCACGTCGGCCCAGGCGGCGGTGCGCTGTGCCGCCACCAGTTCGGTTACGTCGTCGAAGGTGACCACGTAACCCTGTTGCGCGCCATCGCGTCCACGGTCGGCACTGACCCGCACCAGCAGCGCGTGGCGCCGGTCGTTACGCTCCAGGTCGACCTGGCCTTCCGCCGTCCGTCCGGGCCGCGCCTTGGCCTCGGCCAGCAGGTCGGCCATCTCCGGGATCACCAGCGCCAGCGGCTGGCCGACCAGGTCGGTCATCTCGGTGCGCAGCAGCCGCGCGGCGGAACTGTTGGGGAAGCTGATCCGGCCCTCGCCGTCGACGCCGATGACGCCGGCCGAGACGCCGGAGAGCACCGCCTCGGTGAAGCGGCGCCGGCGGTCCATCTTCTTGTTCGCTTCGATCAGCTCGGAGCGCTGGTGGTCGAGCTGGCGGGTCATGCGGTTGAAGGTGCGCGCCAGCATGCCGAGCTCGTCGGACTGGCCGCGCACCGGCACCCGGGCGCCGAAGTCGCCCTGGCGTACCCGGTCCGCGACGTTCGCCAGGTCGCCGATCGGCCGCACCAGCCGGTTGGCGAAGTTCAGGCCGAGCCACACGGCGGCCAGCAGCAGCATCATCGCGACGATGATGAAGATCGCCGCCGAGGTCAGCTGGATCGACGAGCGGGCGCCCTCGAGCTGGCGATACTGCGCCGCCGCCTGCCGGGTCTGGCGCACATGGTTCAGCACCGTCTGATCGACGAAGCGCCCGACGTAGAGATAGGAGTCGAGCATCTGGTCGAGCCGCACCAGCGCCTGGACCTGGTCCTCGGTGCCGGTGGTGAAGATCACCACGTCGCCGCCCTGGGCTTCGTCCAGCGCATTCACCGGCACGGTCTCGAACGCCGCCGCCAGGCTCAGCGTGGTGCGCGCCAGGATGCGGCCGGAGGAATCGAACACCGTCGCCTCCGACAGCGACCGCAGCGCGGCCTGCGCGGTCAGCACCTGGTTGAACAGCGGCGGCCGCTGGATCAGCTGTGGCGCCAGGCGGTTCAGATCGGCGGCCATCGCGAGCACGTCGGCGCGGATCGCGTTGCGGTGCTCGTCGACATAGGCCTCTGCCACGGCGACGGATTCCTCCACCGCGGTCCGCACCGAGTCGGAGAACCAGCTCTGCACGCCGAAGTGGAAAAACACAGCGGAGAACACCGCTGTGACGATCGCCGGCGCCACGGCGAGCGCGGAAAACCAGGCGACCATGCGCAGGTGCAGGCGCGAGCCGATACCGCCGCTCTGACGATTCGCCCACAGTTGCGCAAGCTGGCGCGCGATCAGGGTGCCGAGCGAGAGCAGCAGCACCAGGTCGACGATCAGCAGCGCCAGCACCTCGTCTGGCGAACCGCCGATCGGGATCGAGTCGCTCCACAGCGCATAGGTCGCCAGGCCGCAGGCGATCACCGCCGCGGCCAGCCCGTAGGCAAGCTTGCGCGCCAGGCCGACGCGGTTGGCCCAGCGGCGCCAGCGTCTGGCCTTGGAAAAATCGAGCGCGCTGAAGTCGGTCGTTGATGCCATCAACACCTCGGTCGCCGTCACCCGCCACGCCGACGATTTCCGGCACCGAGCATTCTACGCCGCGATGACGCGCGGCAGGGCCCATTTAACGGGTCACTTGAGGCCCCGGACCACCTGAATGTCAAGGTCACGGATTTTCTTGCGTAGCGTGTTCCGGTTGACGCCGAGAAGCTGCGCGGCGCGAACCTGATTGCCGCGCGTATTGGCCAGCGTCAGCTCGATCAGCGGCCGTTCCACCTCGCGCAGCACGCGCTCGTGCAGGCCGGCCGGCGGCAGGGCCTCGCCATGCGCCGCGAAGTAGCGTTTCAGGATCCGCTCGACCGCCGCGGAGATGCTGTCCGGCTCGCCGTCGCCGTCGTCCATCGGCGCCGCCGCGCCGATCGCCAGCTCCGCCTCGATCACCTCCGGGCCCAGCGTATCCTCGGCATAGAGCGCCGCCAGCCGGCGTACCAGATTCTCCAGCTCGCGCACGTTGCCGGGCCAGCGGTAGCGCTTCATCACCTCCAGCGCCGCCGGCTCCAGCCGCTTCGGCGGCAGGCCCTCCTGCTCGGCCTGCTCGAAGAAGTGACGCACCAGGTCGGTGATATCGTCGGAGCGCTCGCGCAACGCCGGCAGCCGGATCGGCACCACGTTGAGGCGATAGTACAGGTCCTCGCGGAACAGGCCCTGGTTGATCAGCTGGCGCAGGTCTCGGTTGGTGGCGGCGACGATGCGCACGTTGGTGCGGATCGCGGTGCGGCCGCCGACAGTGGTGTACTCGCCCTGTTGCAGCACGCGCAGCAGCCGGGTCTGCGCCTCGGCCGGCATGTCGCCGATCTCGTCCAGGAACAGCGTGCCGCCCTCGGCCTGCTCGAAGCGGCCGATGTTGCGCTGGTTGGCGCCGGTGAAGGCGCCGCGCTCGTGCCCGAACAGCTCGCTCTCGATCAGCTCGCGCGGAATCGCGGCCATGTTGATCGCCACGAACGGGCCGTTGCGGCGCTTGCCGTAGTCGTGCAGGGCGCGCGCCACCAGCTCCTTGCCGGTGCCGCTCTCGCCGGAGATGGTGACCGTCAGGTCGGTCTGCATCAGCCGGGCCAGCGTGCGGTAGATCTCCTGCATCGCCGGCGACCGGCCGATCAGCGGCAGCCGCTCCTCGTTGGCCTCCGCCGCCGCCGCGACTTCCACGCCGCGCCGGGCGGTCAGGGCCCGGTTCACGACGCTGGTCAGCTCGTTCAAGTCGAACGGCTTGGGCAGGTATTCGTAGGCGCCGCGCTCGGCCGCCTTGATCGCGGTCAGCAGCGTCGACTGCGCGCTCATCACGATGATCGGTATTTCCGGGCGCAGCTTCTTAATCCGCGGCAGCAGGTCGAGCCCGTTCTCGTCCGGCATCAGCACGTCGGTGATCACCAGGTCGCCGTCGCCGTCGGAAACCCAGCGGTACAGCGTCGCGGCGTTGCCGGTGGTGCGCACCTCGTAGCCGACCTGGGCCAGCGCCCGGTCCAGCACGGTGCGGATCGCGCGGTCGTCATCGGCGACCAGGATACGGCCAGTACTCATGGCGCCTCACCTTCATGGACGGGCAGCATGACCTTGAACGTGGTGCCCCGAACCCTGGGCACGCACTCGACCACGCCGCCATGGTCGTTGACGATCTTGGCGACCAGCGCCAGGCCGAGACCGGCGCCGCTTGCCTTGGTGGTGACGAACGGATCGAACAGGTGGGTGCGGATCTCCTCCGGCACGCCGCCGCCATTGTCGGTCACCGAGATTTCCAGCGGCAGCCGCACCGGCGCCGCGCTGGCCGGGATCGCCAGCCGCACGCCATGGCGATAGGCGGTCGCCAGCACGATCTCGCCGCCCGACGCCGGCACCGCCTCGGCGGCGTTCTTCACCAGGTTCATGAACACCTGAACCAGCAGGTCGAAATCGCCGAGCACCGCCGGCAGCGACGGGTCGTACTGTTCCTGGAACCGCGCGCTCTCGCCGAAGCCGTTCTCGGCCACCATGCGGACGCGTTCCAGCACCCGGTGAATGTTCACCGCCTGCCGCTCGATCGGCTTGTCGTTGAACATCTCCATGCGGTCGACCAGGGTGCAGATGCGGTCGCTCTCGTCGCAGATCAGCGTCGTCAGGACCCGGTCGTCGGCCTCCAGGCTGCGGTCGAGCAGCTGCGCCGCGCCGCGAATGCCGGACAGGGGGTTCTTCACCTCGTGCGCCAGCACGGCGGCCATCGAGGTCACCATGCGCGCCGCGCCGCGATGCAGCAGCGCGCGGTCCATCTTCGAAGCGATCGAGTTCTCGTGCAGCAACAGCAACACGCCGTCGTGCCCGAGCAGCGGCGAGGCGGTGACAGAGACCAGGCGCGGTCCGATCCGTGGCGTGGAGATGTCGATCTCGTGCTCCGACATCGTCGACTGTTCCGCCCGCACGCGGTCCGCCAGCGCCAGCAGCGGGCTGCCGAACGGCACGAAATCCTGCAGCCGGCCGCGGCAAAGCTGACTGGCGCTGGTCTGCCACAGCTCCTCCGCGCCCTGGTTGGCGTAGCGGATGACGTTGTCGCCGTCGAGCGCCAGCACCGGATCGGGCAGCGCCAGCAGGATGTCGTCGGCGGACAGCGGCAGGCGCGGGTCGGCAATGTCCATCATCACGCCGCCTCCCGTTCGCCGGCCCGCGCGAAGGCGTCGGCGAGCAACCGCCGCACGGCGCCGGGGTCGTCGGCGGTCTTCACGGCATGGCGTGCGTCACCGGGAATCCCGGCGTCGGCCATCGACCAGTCCAGGTGCTTACGAGCCATGCGTCGCCCGCGCTCGACGCCGTAGTGCGCCAGCATCGCCTCGTAGTGTTCCAGCGCCAGGTCGCGGCGCATGGCGAGATCGGGCGCCTGTCGTACCGGCCGGCCAGCCAGCGCGTCGGCGACCTGGGCGCAGAACCATGGCCGGCCGCGCGCCGCGCGTCCGACCATCACCGCGTCGGCGCCGGACTGACGCAGCATCGCCGTGGCATCGCCGATCTCGCTGAGGTCGCCGTTCGCGATCACCGGGATCGAGACCGCCGCCTTCACCTCGGCGATGAAGCGCCAGTCGGCGCGGCCCTCGAAGCGTTGCGCCCGCGTCCGCCCATGCACGGTTACCGCCTGCACGCCCAGCGCCTCGGCGCGCGCGGCCAGGTGCGGCGCGTTGCGGTTGTCGGCGTCCCAGCCGGTACGCATCTTCAGCGTCACCGGCACCTCGCCGGCGCCGCGCACCACCGCGTCGATGATCCGCGCGGCACTGTCCTCGTCGCGCATCAGCGCCGAGCCGGCCTCGCCGCCGACCACCTTGCGCGCCGGGCAACCCATGTTGATGTCGACGATGTCGGCGCCGCAGCGGACGGCGTGGCGAGCCGCCTCGCCCATGTCCTCCGGCCGGCAGCCGACGAGCTGGATCACGAACGGTCGTTCGTCCGCGTCGCGACGCACGCGTTCTGTCGCCAGCGGCGAGTGACGCAGCTGTGCCGCCCCGGCGATCATCTCGGTCACGGTCATACCGACGCCGTGCCGGCGCACCAGCCGGCGGAACGGTGCGTCGGTGATCCCTGACATCGGTGCCAGGATCACCGGATCGTTCAATGCGTGCGGGCCAATCTGCATGCCTAGTTTTTGACCACTTTGTCAAACTGCCCAAACCAGAAGCATACATACGGGCAGGTCGTTGTGCAATGCAACATGACCGTGTGCGTCGCGCCATTGCGTCGCAGGGGACCGGGCCGCAGACTTGAATCCCGATGACCGATGATTCCTCCGTTGCCGCGCTGATCGTGGCCGCCGGCCGTGGCCAGCGCTTCGGCTCCGACGCGCCCAAGCAATACGCAGCTCTCGCCGGCCAGCCTATATTGCGCCACGCTGCGGCGGCATTTGTCGCGCATCCGCGCGTCAGCCGCGTGCTGGTGGTGATCCATCCCGACGACCGCGCGCTTCATGACGACGCCGTGGCAGGCCTGGACCTGTCGCCGCCGGTGCCGGGCGGCGCGACGCGGCAGGCCAGCGTCTTGGCTGGCCTGGAGGCCTTGGCGCACGAGCCGCCGGCCCGCGTCCTGATCCACGATGCCGCCCGCCCCCTGGTTTCTGGCGACCTGATTGACCGGGTGCTGATGGCGCTCGATACGGCACCGGGCGCGCTACCCGCCCTGCCGGTGACCGACAGCTTGCGACGCACGGCGGACGGCCGGGTGACCGGCCAGGTCGACCGTCACGGCCTTGTCGCGGCGCAGACGCCGCAAGGTTTCGATTTTGCGGCTATCCTGGCGGCGCACCGGCGGGCCGCGGGACTCCATGCTGACGGCCAGACCGACGATGTCGCGGTGGCCCTGGCCGCCGGGCTGGAGGTGGTCGAGGTCGCCGGCGAGGAGGGCAATTTCAAGGTGACCACCGCCGCCGACCTGGTCCGCGCCGAGCGCGCGCTCAATCCCGCCTGGGTGACCCGGGTCGGCGCCGGCTTCGACGTGCACCGCTTCGGGCCCGGCGACCACGTCATGCTGTGCGGCGTGATGGTGGCGCACGATGCGGCACTGGTCGGGCACTCCGACGCCGATGTCGGCCTGCACGCGCTGACCGACGCGATACTTGGCAGCATCGGCGCCGGCGACATCGGCGCGCACTTTCCGCCCTCCGACCCGCAATGGCGCGGCGCCAGTTCCGACCGGTTCCTGAAGCACGCCGTCGCCGAGGTCGGCAAGCGCGGCGGCCGCCTCAATCATCTCGACCTGACGCTGATCTGCGAACGGCCCAAGGTCGGCCCGCACCGTCAGGCGATGCGCGAGAATGTCGCCGCGATCTGCGGCCTGGCGCTCGACGCCGTGTCGATCAAGGCGACCACGACCGAGGGATTGGGCTTCACCGGCCGGCGCGAGGGCATTGCCGCCACGGCCACGGCCACCGTGCAACTGCCGGAGAGCGATTGATGGGCATGTTCACCCCGCGCAAGCCGGCACTGCCAATGAGCCAGCCGGCGGCGCTGCTGGCCACCTGGTTCGGCATCGGGCTGCTCCGGCCGGCGTCGGGGACCTGGGGCTCGCTCGCCGCCCTGCCGCTTGGCGCCGGCTTGATGTGGGTCGGCGGGCCGGCGTTGCTGCTGGCGGCGACGGTGGTGGTGTTCGGCCTGGGATGCTGGGCCGGCGACTTGTATGAGCGCGCCGAGACCGCGAAGGACCCCAGCGCGGTGGTGATCGACGAGGTCGCCGGGCAGTGGCTGCTGCTGCTGGCGGTACCGCTGTCGTGGCCAGCCTATGTGCTGGCCTTCCTGCTGTTCCGGGTGCTCGACATCGCCAAGCCATGGCCGGCGAGTTGGGCCGACACGAGGCTCTCCGGCGGGCTCGGCATCATGCTGGACGACATGCTGGCCGCTGCCTGGGGGCTGGCCGCGCTGCTGCTGCTGAACATGTTCGTGGGCTGGCCGGAGTTCCTGCTGTGATCGACCAAAACCTTCAGGACCTGGCCGGCGCCCTGCTCGACCAAGTCAAGGCCGCCGGCAAGATGGTGGCGACCGCTGAATCCTGTACCGGCGGCCTGATCGCCGGCACCCTGACCGAGGTCGCCGGCTCGTCCGCCGTGGTCGAGCGCGGCTTCGTGACCTATTCCAACGAGGCCAAGAACGAGCTGCTGGGCGTGCCCGAGCCGATGCTGGCCGAGCACGGCGCGGTGTCGGAGCCGGTCGCCCGTGCGATGGCGGAAGGTGCACTACAACGCAGCCGCGCCGACCTGGCCGTCGCGGTCACCGGCGTCGCCGGTCCCGGCGGCGGTTCCGACGACAAGCCGGTCGGCCTGGTTCACCTCGCGGTCGCCGCGACCGGCCAACCGACCGCGCACCGGAAAATGCTCTATGGCGATATTGGCCGCACCGGCATCCGCCGCGCCACCGTGGTCACCGCGCTGGAGATGTTGCGGGCGGCGCTGCCGGGCTGACGCCGTCGTCGCCGTAGATCGCGTGCGCGCGGGCCTCAAAGGCGCCGACCATGCGCTTGACCGCCTCGTTGAATACGCCGGTCGCCACCTTCTGCAACAGGCGTGAGCGGAACTCGAAGTCGATGAAGAAGTCGACCTCGCAAGCGCCGTCGGCCGCCGGCTCGAACACCCAGTGGTTGTTCAGGTAGCGGAACGGCCCGTCGATATATTCCACGTCGATGCGGTCCGGCGGACTCAGGGTGACCTTGGACGTGAAGGTTTCGCGGAATACCTTGAAGCCGACCATCAGGTCGCCCCAGATCACCTCGCCCTGCCCCGCGTCGTCGTCCGTGGTCTCGCGCCGCTTGACCCGGCACGCCAGGCACCACGGCAGGAATTGCGGGTAACGCTCGATGTCGGCCACCAGGGCGAACATCTGCGCCGGCGTATAGGGCAGGATCTTGCGTTGTGCGTGGGTCGGCATCAGCCCGCGAGCGCCGCCTCGCGCCGCCGCCGCAACTCGGCGAAGTCGCGGTCGGCGTGGTACGACGAGCGGGTCAGCGGCGTGGACGAGACCAGCAGGAAGCCCTTGCCGCGCGCCAGCTTGGCGAAGTCCTCGAACTCGTCGGGCGTCACGAACCGGGCCAGCGGGTGGTGCTTCACCGACGGCTGCAGGTACTGGCCAATGGTCAGGAAGTCGACGTCGGCGGCGCGCAGGTCGTCCATCACCTGGCCGACCTCGCCCTTGTCCTCGCCCAGCCCGACCATGATGCCGGACTTGGTGAAGATCGACGGGTCGAGCCGCTTCACCTCGGCCAGCAGTTGCAGCGAGCCGAAATAGCGCGCGCCCGGCCGTACCGCCGGATAGAGCCGCGGCACGGTTTCCAGGTTGTGGTTGAACACGTCGGGCCGGGCCGCGACGGCGATCTCCAGCGCGCCGGACTTGCCCTGGAAATCCGGCGTCAGCACCTCGATGGTGGTCTCCGGCGCCGCCCGGCGGATCGCGCCGATGGTCTGCGCGAAGTGTTCCGCGCCGCCGTCGGCCAAGTCGTCGCGGTCGACCGACGTGACCACCACGTGCTTCAGCCCGAGCTTGGCGACGGCGATACCGACGCTTTCCGGCTCCAGCGGGTCGAGCGGCCGCGGCCGGCCGGTCTTCACGTCACAGAAGCTGCAGGCCCGGGTGCAGGTGTCGCCCATGATCATCATGGTGGCGTGCTTTTGCGCCCAGCATTCGCCGATGTTGGGACAGGCCGCCTCCTCACACACGGTGACGAGGTTGTTCGCCCGCATGATGTCGCGGGTCTCGAAATACTGCTTCGAGGTCGGCGCCTTGACCCGAATCCAGCCCGGCTTGCGCTGAATCGGGCTGTCCGGCCGGTTGCGCTTCTCCGGGTGGCGTAAGGCGCGGGCGTCGAGGGTCATCAGCTAGACATGGATGACGCGCCCATACGCGTCAAGGACACTCTCGTGCATCATTTCCGACAGCGTCGGGTGCGGGAAGATGGCGTGCATCAGTTCCACCTCGGTGGTCTCCAGGGTGCGGGCCAGGCCGTAGCCCTGGATCAGCTCGGTGACCTCGGCGCCGACCATGTGCGCGCCCAGCAGCTCGCCGGTCTTGGCGTCGAACACGGTCTTCACCATGCCCTCCGGCTCGCCCAGCGCGATTGCCTTGCCGTTGCCGACGAACGGGAAGCGGCCGACCTTGACCTTGTGGCCGGCCTCCTTCGCCGCCGCCTCGGTCATGCCGACGCTGGCGACCTGCGGCGTGCAGTAGGTGCAACCCGGCACGTTGCCGGTATCGAGCGGGTGAACGTCGTTCTTGCCGGCGATCTTCTCGACGCAGATCACGCCCTCGTGGCTGGCCTTGTGCGCCAGCCAGGGCGGGCCGACCAGGTCGCCGATGGCGTAGACCCCGTCCTCGCCGGTACGTAGCCACTCGTCGACCACGACATGCGCCTTCTCGACCTTCACCTTGGTACCTTCCAGGCCCAGGTCCTCCACGTTGCCGACGATGCCGACGGCCAGGATCACGCGGTCGACGGTGAGCTCCTGCTTCTTGCCGCCGGCCTCGATGGTGGCGGTGACGTTGTCCTTGCCCTTCTTCAGTTCGGTGACGTTGGCCTTGGTCAGCAGCTTCATGCCCTGCTTCTTGAACGCCTTGGCGGCGAAGGCGGAGATCTCTTCGTCCTCGACGGGGAGCACCCGGTCGAGCACCTCCGCCACCGTCACCTCCACGCCGAGGGTGCGGTAGAAGCTGGCGAACTCGATGCCGATGGCGCCCGAACCGATCACCAGCAGCGACTTCGGGATTGCCGGCGGCACCATGGCTTCCTTGTAGGTCCAGATCAGCTTGCCGTCGGCGACCAGCGCCGGCGGGAACTCGCGCGCCCGCGCGCCCGTGGCCAGCACGATGTGCTTGGCCTTCACCGACGTGGTCTTGCCGTCCTTCTCCACTGCCAGTTTGCCCTTGCCGTCGAGCTTGGCGTGGCCCTCGATCACGTCGATCTTGTTCTTCTTCATCAGAAAGGTGACGCCCTTGTTCATGCGGGCGGCGACGTCGCGGCTGCGCTTGACGATCTTGTCGAGGTCGAAGCTGACCTTCTCGGCCTTGAAGCCGAACTCCTCGGCGCGGTGGAACAGGTGGAACACCTCGGCCGAGCGCAGCAGCGCCTTGGTCGGGATGCAGCCCCAGTTCAGGCAGATGCCGCCGAGTTCGCTGCGCTCCACAACGGCGGTCTTCATGCCGAGCTGGGCGGCGCGGATCGCGGCGACATAGCCGCCCGGCCCGGAGCCGACCACGACGAGGTCGTAAGCGTTCTGGTCGGCCATTGTTGCTTCCTTTCGTCATCCCGGGAGCGCGCAGCGCTATCCGGGATCCATGTCGATGCCGGTTCCGCCGTCTACATGGACCCCGGATCAAGCCCGGGGTGACGGCGGTGGGGCCTCAAAGCATCATCGCCATAGGGTCTTCGATCAGCGCCTTGAACGCCGCCAGGTACTGCGCGCCGATGGCGCCGTCGACGGCGCGGTGGTCGACCGACAGCGTGCAGCTCATCACCGTCGCGATCGCCACAGCGCCATCCGCCACCACGGGACGCTGCTCGCCGGCGCCGACCGCCAGGATGCAGGCCTGTGGCGGGTTCAGCACCGCGTCGAACGCCTTCACCCCGAACATGCCGAGGTTGGAGATGGTGAAGGTGCCGCCGAGATATTCTTCCGGCTGCAGCTTGCCGTCGCGCGCCTTGGCCGCCAGTTCCTTCATCTCGTTCGAGATGGTCATCAGGCCCTTCTGCTCGGCCCGGCGAACCACCGGGGTGATCAGCCCGCCCGGCGTCGCCACCGCGACCGCGATGTCGGCGTTCTTGTACGAGCGCAGGTTGCCGTCGACATAGGCGACGTTGGCCACCGGTACCTTCATCAGGGCGAGCGCGGCGCCCTTGATGATCAGGTCGTTGACCGACAGCTTGAACTCGTCGCCGTCGGCCCGGCCATTGAGCTGCTTGCGCAGGTCGAGCAGCGCGTCGATCTCGCAGTCGATGGTGAGATAGAAGTGCGGTGCGGTCTGCTTCGACTCGCTCATGCGGCGCGCGATGGTCTTGCGCATCTGGCTGAGCGGCTTTTCGTCGTAGGGCGGCTCGTAGCCTGACGGCGGCGCGGACGGCGCCTTCTGCCCGGCGGCCGGCTTGTCGGCTGTGGCCTTCTTCGGCGCGCCGCCCTTCAACGCCGCCTCGATGTCGGCCTTGACGATACGGCCATGCGGGCCGGAGCCCTTCAGGTCGGCGAGTTCCAGCTTGGCCTGCGCCGCCATCCGCCGGGCCAGCGGGCTGGCCTTGATGCGCTCGCCGTCATCGGTCTTCGGCGCGGCCGGTGCCGGCTTGCCGTCGTCCTTCACCGCCTTGCCGTTGCCGGCTGGCTTCTCGGACTTGCTCTGCTCTTGCTTCGGCGCTTCGGACTTCGCCTTGGGCGCGTCATCGGACTTCGCCTCGCCGCCCTCGCCCTGCGGTGCCGGTCCGGATTCCGGCTCGTAGGATTCCAGCGCGGAATCGTCCTCGCCGTCCTCCAGCATCACCAGGATCGCCTGGTTCACCGGCACGCCCTCGGTGCCGGCATCGACCAGCAGCTTGCCGACGGTGCCTTCGTCGACCGCTTCGACCTCCATGGTCGCCTTGTCGGTCTCGATCTCGGCCAGGATGTCGCCGGCGGCAACGGTGTCGCCCTCCTTGACCAGCCAACTGGTCAGCGTGCCCTCGGTCATCGTCGGAGACAGCGCCGGCATGGTGACGGTAATCGGCATCTTTCGCGCCCTCCCCTAGCGGTAGCAGACGGCGCGGGCGGCGGCCGCGACCTTGTCGGCGCTCGGCAGCGCCAGCTTTTCCAGGTTCGCCGCGTATGGCATCGGCACGTCCTCGCCGGCCACGCGGGTCACCGGCGCGTCGAGCCAGTCGAAGGCATGCTCCATGATCTGCGCGGAGAGTTCCGAACCGATGCCGCAGGTCGGCCAGCCTTCCTCCACGGTCACGCAGCGGTTGGTCTTCTTCACCGACTCCACGACGGTGCCGATGTCGAGCGGCCGGATCGTGCGCAGGTCGATGACCTCCGCCTCGATGCCGTCGTCGGCGAGCTGCTGCGCCGCCTCCAGCGCCCAGCCGACCGAGATCGAGAAGGCGACGATGGTGACGTCCTTGCCCGGCCGGGCAATGCGGGCGCGGCCGATCGGCACGGTCCAGTCGTCCAGTTCCGGCACCTCGAAGCCACGGCCGTAGAGGATCTCGTTCTCCAGGAAGATCACCGGGTTGGGATCGCGGATCGCAGACTTCAACAGACCCTTGGCGTCGGCCGCCGTGTACGGCGCGATGACCTTCAGGCCCGGACAGTGCGCGTACCACGAGGCGTAGCACTGCGAGTGCTGTGCCGCGACGCGGGCGGCGGCACCGTTCGGTCCGCGGAACACGATCGGACAGCCCATCTGGCCGCCGGACATGTACAGCGTCTTGGCGGCGGAGTTGATGATCTGGTCCATCGCCTGCATGGCGAAGTTGAAGGTCATGAACTCGACGATCGGCTTCAGGCCGCCGAACGCAGCGCCGACGCCCAGGCCGGTGAAGCCATGCTCGGTGATCGGCGTGTCGATCACCCGGCGCGGCCCGAACTCGTCCAGCAGGCCCTGGCTGATCTTGTAGGCGCCTTGATACTCGGCGACCTCCTCGCCCATCAGGAACACCTTGTCGTCGCGCCGCATCTCCTCGGCCATGGCGTCGCGCAGGGCGTCGCGCACGGTCTGCTCGGCCATCGTGGTGCCGTCGGGCACTTCGGCGTCCGGCGGCGGCGCGGTGATGATGGCGCTCTCCGGCGCCCGGCCGCCGGCACTTACCGCACCTTTGGCGCTCGACTTGCCGTTCGCGGTGTCGTCATCGGTGTCGTCGTCAGTGTCATCGTCATCATCGTCGTCGTCGGCCGTTTCGGCTTCGGCGTCGTCGCCGCCAGACGGGGCCGGACCCGACTCCGGCTGGTAGGCATCCATCGACGACGAATCCTCGCCGTCTTCCAGCAGCACCAGGATCGCCTGGTTCACCGGCACGCCCTCGGTGCCGGCATCGACCAGCAGCTTGCCGACGGTGCCTTCGTCGACCGCTTCGACTTCCATGGTCGCCTTGTCGGTCTCGATCTCGGCCAGGATGTCGCCGGCGGTGACGGCGTCGCCCTCCTTGACCAGCCAGTTGGTGAGCGTGCCTTCGGTCATGGTCGGCGACAGCGCCGGCATGGTCACGGTAATCGGCATGTGTTCCGTCCCCGCTCAGGCCGCGTCGACCAGGATGTCGGTGTAGAGCTCTTCCGGATCGGGCTCCGGGCTCTGCTGCGCGAATTCCGCCGCCTCGGTCACCACCGCCTTGATCTTGCGGTCGATCTCCTTCAGCGCGGTCTCGTCGGCGGCGCCGGCGGCCAGGATGCGCTCGCGCAGGTGGTCGATCGGGTCGCGTTCCTGTCGCATCTTCTGCACTTCTTCCTTGGTGCGGTATTTCGCCGGGTCGGACATCGAGTGGCCGCGATAGCGGTAGGTCTTCATTTCCAGGATCACCGGCCCCTTGCCGGCGCGGACATGCTCGGCGGCGTCGTCGCCGGCCGCCTTCACCGCCAGCACGTCCATGCCGTCGACCTGACGGCCGGGAATGCCCATCGCCTCGCCGCGCTTGTACAGCTCGGTCTGCGCCGAGGAGCGGGCCACCGAGGTGCCCATCGCGTATTGATTGTTCTCGATCACGTAGATCACCGGCAGGCGCCACAGGCTGGCCATGTTGAAGGCCTCGTAGACCTGGCCCTGGTTGGCCGAGCCGTCGCCGAAATAGGTGACGCACAGCCGGCCGTCCTCGGCATACTTGTGCGCGAAGGCCAGCCCGGTGCCGATCGGCACCTGCGCCCCGACGATGCCATGGCCGCCGAAGAAGCCCTTCTCGCGGCTGAACATGTGCATCGAGCCACCCTTGCCCCGGGAGTAGCCGCCGGCGCGTCCGGTGAGCTCGGCCATCACACCCTTGGCATCCATGCCGCAGGCCAGCATGTGGCCATGGTCGCGATACGAGGTGATGACGGTGTCGTTGGCGCTGATCGCCGCCTGCAGACCGACGACCACGGCTTCCTGGCCGATGTAGAGGTGGCAGAAGCCGCCGATCAGGCCCATGCCGTACATCTGACCGGCCTTCTCCTCGAAACGCCGGATCTCCAGCATCTTCGCGTAGTATTCGAGCAGGGCTTCGGGATCGGCGTTGAGCGCTACGTCGTCGGCGTCGGCTTTCTTCGCCGCGCCCTTGCGGCGTGTGGCGGCTTTGGCCATGGCGGATCGGTCCTCCCATGAAGGTCGCGCGAGGGTTGTCCGTTGGCGGTTGCCGAAAGATGAAGATCGGCTACGCGACCCCGCTTCGTTACCCCATTAGATGGCCTCAGACCCTTGGCTGGCAACGGCAAGCGCATGTTTAACCGAAGTTCGGTTAATTTCGAGATTCAGCCAGTCAGGCCACGGCGCCGAACAGCCAGCCCGTTGCCAGCGACCCGGCAACCGCGACCGCAAGATACAACACGAACGGTTGCAGCTTCAGGACTGGCGCGATGGCCAGCGCGCCCCAGATGCTGACCACGCCGCCGGACACCAGGAACGCTATGGCCGCGCCGGGCGCCAGGCCGTGGTCGAGCAGCGCCCGGGTCAGCGGCAGCGCCGCGTAGCCGTCGACATAGGCCGGCGCCCCGACGAACACCGCCAGCGGCACCGCCCACCAATTCTCCGCGCCGGCATAGGCCGCCAGCGCGTCGGGCCGCAGCAACTCGTTCAGCAGGTGCTCCGCGGCGAAGGCCGGCACCAGGCAGATCAGCACCAGCCGGGTCAGCGACAGCATTTCGCGCCCGAATCGAGCCCGGTCCTCGCGCCGACGCCAGACCTGAGGCGCGAAGCCCGTTGGTCCGCACGCCGGCCTGGCGATGCCGGCGACCAGCGCATTGCCGCGCAACGGCGCCGTTATCCATGCGCGTCTCGCCAGCGCCGCCGTCACCGCGCCGCCGGCCAGTCCCAGGCCGAAGGCCGCCACCGTCTTGCCGACCGCGAAATCCAGCCCCAGCGTCGCCATGGTCGCCGCCAGCATCGCCGGGTCGGTGATCGGCGACGACAGCCAGAAGGCCATCACCGGCGCCAGCGGCACGCCCGCGCCCAGCAGGCCGACCATCATCGGCAGCACGGTGATGCCGCACACCGGCGTCACCGCGCCTATCGCCGAGGCCGCCAGCACCGCAACGACCGTACGCCCCTCGAAGGCCCGCGAGACTGGCCCACCGGCCCCGCTCGCCGTCAGCCAGGCGGCCAGCACGATGCCGGGGACCAGCATCGGCGCCACCTCGAACAGGCTCACGGCGACGAACATGGCCGCCTCGCCGGTCTGGTGCGGCGCCCAGAGCGCCAGCGCGGCGACGGCGAACAGAACGACGGGCAGCCAGGTCCGGCGCAACATCGGCAGCGGCGAAAGGGCGGTGATCGGACGCATGGCTCGGCTCCTGCGGTTGCCGACAATGTGGCGCCCGCTTAGATATTGGCAAAATGAGTAATTCATGGACTTGATATGAGTACTGCCAATATCGAGGTTGGCGCCCTGGACAGCGACCTGCTGCGCACCTTCCTCGCCGTGGCCGACGCCGGCAGCATTTCCGCTGGCGCCACCCGTATCTATCGCTCGCAGTCGGCCGCGAGCCTGCAGATCAAGCAGCTCGAAGAACTGCTGGGGCGGCCGGTGTTCGACCGGCACGGCCGTGGCGTCACCCTGACGCCGGCCGGCGAGCGTCTCCAACCGGTGGCACGCCAGGTCGTCGGCCAGCTCGACAGCGTGCTGGCCGACCTGCGCCAGGCGCCGCTGGCCGGCGCGCTGCGTGTCGGGATTGCCGACGAATACGGCCAGGATGTGCTGACCCGCGCCATCGGGCGTTTTGCGCGCGACCATCCGCGCGTCGACCTGGATATCCGCGGCAGCGACAGCAGCGGCTTTCCGGCGGCGCTCGCCGACGACCGGCTCGATCTTGCGGTCTACGAGGTCGAGGTGCTGCCACCCGACGCGGTGTTGCTGTACGAGGAGCCGACGCACTGGGTCACGGCGCGTCGGCACCGGGCGCACCGGCGAACGCCGTTGCCGGTGGCGTTGTTCGACCGCGACTGCTGGTGGCGGACGCGGGCGCTGCACGCGCTCGATGCCGCCGGCCGGCCCTACCGCGTGGCGTTCAGCAGCGAGCGGGTCGGCGCCATCACTGCGGCGATCCGCGCCGGCATCGCCGTCGGCCTGCTGGGCCGGTCGGCACTGGCGGACGATCTTGCGGTGCTGGAGGATTTCCCGGCAATGCCGAGCTCGAAGCTGGTGCTCAAGCGGCGCGCCGACACGCCGGCCGCGCGCGCCATGGCCGACGCGATCCAGTGGGCCTTCCGCGACTACTCGGCGTAGACCAGGACCTCGTCGGGGTGCGCCACGCCGAGCACGACGCGGGCGCGTTCGTCGAGCATGTCGGCGTCGATGTGCTCGGGATGTAGCAGGGCCACGCGGGCTTCGAGCTTCTGCCGCACCGCCAGCGCCTCGCGGTGCTGCGCCTGCACCCGGACCAGATCCTGCTCGAGCCGCGCGAAGGCGGCCAAGCCGCTGTCGCCCTGCACCACGTGGTAGCCGAAATAGGCGATCCACAGCACCAGACCGGCCGGCAGCAGGCCGCTCCGCAGGTATCGGCGCAGGCGATGGGACAGGTCCATTAGCGCACCGAATCACCGCAGCGGAGTCGCGTCAAGTCGAGGTTGCCGTGGGTCATGGCCGCAACATGCCCGGATCAAGTCCGGGCATGACGAACGCATTGATAATCATAAGAAACTCGTCATTGCCGGGCTTGACCCGGCAGTCTCCCGCTCACCCCCGCGAACGCAGCGCGTCGCGGCCGGCGTAGGTCGCCTGGTCGCCCAGCTCCTGTTCGATTCGCAGGAGCTGGTTGTACTTGGCCATGCGGTCTGAGCGCGACAGCGAGCCGGTCTTGATCTGTCCGCAATTGGTGGCGACGGCGAGGTCGGCGATGGTGGTGTCCTCGGTCTCGCCGGAGCGGTGCGACATCACCGCGCGATAGTTTGCCCGGTGCGCCATGTCGACGGCGGCCAGGGTTTCGGTCAGCGTGCCGATCTGGTTGACCTTCACCAGGATCGCGTTGGCCGTGCCGCGGGCGATGCCGTCGGCCAGCCGCGCCGGATTGGTGACGAACAGGTCGTCGCCGACCAGTTGCACCTTGTCGCCGACCTTGTCGGTCAGCGCCTTCCAGCCGTCCCAGTCGTCCTCGGCCATGCCGTCCTCGATGGAGACGATTGGATAGTCGGCGCAGAGCCTGGCGTAGAGCTCCACCATGCCGGCGCTGTCGACCACCCGGCCTTCGCCCGCCAGGTTGTACTTGCCGTCCTGGTAGAACTCGGTCGAGGCGGAATCCAGCGCGATCACCATGTCGTCGCCCAGGCTCAGGCCCGCCGCCGCGATCGCCTGGGCAACGAAATCGAGCGCCTCGGTGGTCGAGCGCAGCGCTGGCGCGAAACCGCCCTCGTCGCCGACATTGGTGTTGTGGCCGGCCTTCTTGAGCCCGGCGCGGAGCGCGTGGAACACCTCCGCGCCCATGCGCAGGCCTTCCGAGAAGCTCGGCGCGCCGACCGGCATCACCATGAACTCCTGGAAATCGATCGGATTGTCGGCGTGTGCGCCGCCGTTGATGATGTTCATCATCGGCACCGGCAGCACCCGAGCCGACACGCCGCCGACATAGCGGTAGAGCGGCAGTTCGACCGAGCCGGCCGCCGCCCGCGCCACCGCCAGCGACACGCCGAGCAGCGCGTTGGCGCCCAGCCGGCCCTTGTTCGGGGTGCCGTCCAGCTCGATCAGCAGGCTATCGATGCGGCTTTGGTCGGTCGCGTCCATGCCGGAGAGCGCGTCGTACAGTTCGCCGTTGACCGCCTCGACGGCCTGCAGCACGCCCTTGCCGCCGTAGCGGTCGCCGCCGTCGCGCTTCTCCACCGCCTCGTGCGCGCCGGTCGACGCGCCCGATGGCACTGCGGCCCGGCCCATGGCGCCGTCGTCCAGCTGCACGTCGACTTCGACGGTCGGGTTGCCGCGGCTGTCGAGGATTTCGCGCGCGACGATATCGGCAATGGCGCTCATGGGCGGGGTTCTCTCTCGGTGGCTGGAAAGCGTGCCGGCGCTATATCAAATCGTCGCCAGCACCGCCAGGATCACGACCGCGACGACAGCGAACAGCACCAGCTTGTCGTTGCCGAAACGCCGCGCCGGCGGCTTCAGGCGCGGATCGATGCGGCCGCTGGTGAGGCTTGCCTGCGCCATCGACAGCCGCTCCGCGCCATGCCGGCGGACATCCTCCAGCGCGGCCGGCGATGGCCGCAGGCCGAACTCGTTGGCCGGCGGCGCGTCGGCATCGGCCTTCAGCGCCGCTTGAATGTCGTCGACGAAATGGCGCAGCGCCGGCGACGGGTCGCCGACGTCGTTGGCCAGCGCATAGGCGACGGCGTCGGCGATCGCCTCGTCGATGGCGCGCTTGGCGTAGTCGAAGGTCCAGTGATCGACGGCGCGGTCGGACCCGAACAGCGACGGCCCGGCCTGGCCGCGCGCGCGCTGGTGGCTGGCCTGGAAGCGGCGGAAATGCGCCGCCAGCAGCTCGTTCAGACTGTCGGCGTCACTCAAGAGCTCTGCTTGGCCAGCCGGTCGAACGCGACCAGTGATTTCAGCAGCGCCGGCATCTCGTCCAGCTTCACCATGTTGGGGCCGTCCGAGGGCGCGTTGTCCGGGTCCTGGTGGGTCTCCATGAACACCGCCGCGACGCCGACCGCGACCGCCGCGCGGGCCAGCGGCGGCACGTAGCGCCGGTCGCCGCCCGAGGTGGTGCCCTGCCCGCCCGGCTGCTTCACCGAGTGGGTGGCGTCGAACACCACCGGAAAGCCGGTCTCGGCCATGATCGGCAGCGCGCGCATGTCGTTGACCAGCGTGTTGTAGCCGAACGACGCGCCGCGCTCGGTCAGCAGCACCTGGTCGTTGCCGGCCTCGACCAGCTTGGCGGCGACATTCTTCATGTCCCACGGCGCCAGGAACTGGCCCTTCTTCACGTTCACCGGCTTGCCGGTCTCCGCCGCCGCGACCAGCAGATCCGTCTGCCGGCACAGGAAGGCCGGGATCTGCAACACGTCGACCGCCTGCGCCGCGGTGGCGCACTGCGCCTCGGTATGCACGTCGGTCAGCACCGGACAGCCGACCCGCTCGCGCACCGCCTGGAACACCGGCAGCGCCGCCTCCAGCCCGGCGCCGCGCACGCTCTTCGACGAGGTCCGGTTCGCCTTGTCGAAACTGGTCTTGTAGATGAAGCCGATGCCGAGCTTGTCGCAGGCTTCGGCCAGGGTCTGCGCGACCATCAGCGCGTGCTCGCGCGTCTCCATCGCGCACGGGCCGGCGATGATCGCCAGCGGCCTGTCGTTGGCGATCTCGATGTCACGGACGCGGACGGTTTTCTGGGCTGTGGTCATGGCGCCGTCATCCTATTTTTGGCGCGAGCCGTCAAAACAAACTCGTCAGCCCGGCCTTGAGCCGCGGTCCATGCCGCCGGCAGTCTCCTGCACACCAAGGGGCCCCGGGTCTTCGCCTGGGGTGACGAGATGCATCAGACCAGCCTGGAGCGCTCCACCACCGCCTCGATGAAGCTGGCGAACAACGGGTGCGGGTCGAACGGGCGCGACTTCAACTCCGGGTGGAACTGGACGCCGATATACCAGGGGTGGTCCGGCAGCTCGACGGTCTCCGGCAGCTCGCCGTCCGGCGACATGCCGGAGAAGCGCAGCCCCGTCGCCTCCAGCTTGGCCTGGTAGTTGATATTGACCTCGTAGCGGTGCCGGTGGCGCTCGCTGATCTCGGTGGCGCCGTAGATCGCGCTGATCTTGCTGGCAGCGTCGAGCTTGGCGTCGTAGGCGCCGACCCGCATGGTGCCGCCCAGGTCGTCGTCGGCGTTGCGCAGCTCGATGGAGTTGCCGCGCGTCCACTCGGTCAGCAGCCCGACCACGGGATCGTCGCACGGCCCGAACTCGGTGGAGTTCGCGCCGGGGATGTCTGCCAGGCTGCGCGCCGCCTCGATCACCGCCATCTGCATGCCGAAACAGATACCGAAATACGGCACCTCGCGCGTGCGGGCGAAGCCGGCGGCGTTGATCTTGCCCTCCGAGCCGCGCTCGCCGAAGCCGCCCGGCACCAGGATGCCGTGCACGTCCTCCAGGTAGTGGACCGCGTCCTCGGTCTCGAAGATCTCCGAGTCGATCCATTCCAGGTCGACGCGCACGTTGTTGGCGATGCCGCCGTGCGCCAGCGCCTCCTCCAGCGATTTGTAGCTGTCGCGCAGGTTGGTGTACTTGCCGACCACGGCGACCTTGACCGCGCCGGCCTCCGGCTGGGTGATGCGGTGGACGATATTGCGCCAGCGGGTCAGGTCAGGCTCCGGCGCGTCGTCGAGCCCGAAATTGCGCAACACCTGCTCGTCCAGCCCCTCCGCGTGGTAGGCCAGCGGCACCTCGTAGATCGAGCTGGCATCCAGCGCCTGGATCACCCCGGTCGGCCGCACGTTGCAGAACAGCGCCAGCTTGCGGCGCTGGTCGGCCGGGATCTCGCGGTCGGCGCGGCACAGCAGGATGTCGGGCTGCACGCCGATTGAGCGCAGTTCCTTCACCGAGTGCTGCGTCGGCTTGGTCTTCAGTTCGCCGGCCGCCGCGATGTAGGGCACCAGCGTGACGTGGATGAACATGGTGCGGTCCGGCATCTCGTTGCCGAGCTGGCGGATCGCTTCCAGGAACGGCAGGCCCTCGATGTCGCCGACGGTGCCGCCGATCTCGCACAGCACGAAGTCGGTGCCCTCTGTGTCATTGAGCACGAAGCGCTTGATCGCATCGGTGACGTGCGGGATCACCTGCACGGTGGCGCCGAGATAGTCGCCGTGGCGCTCGCGTTGCAGGATTTCCTGGTACAGCCGGCCCGAGGTGATGTTGTCGGACTTCTTCGCCGCGACCCCGGTGAAGCGCTCGTAGTGGCCCAGATCGAGGTCGGTCTCCGCGCCGTCGTCGGTGACGTAGACCTCGCCGTGCTGGTACGGACTCATGGTCCCCGGGTCGACGTTGAGATAGGGGTCCAGCTTGCGCAGGCGGACCGAATAGCCGCGTGCCTGCAACAGCGCGCCCAGCGCCGCCGAAGCCAGTCCTTTCCCAAGGGAGGAAACCACGCCGCCGGTGATGAAGATGAACCGCGTCATGGACCTACATCGTATCGATGCTCTGGCGCTGGCCAAAGCGGGATCGTCGCCCGCCATCGCGCGCGCCGGGAATCCGCCGGTTCATCGGCGGCTAGTCGGAGGTCGGAACCTGCGGACCGCGCGGCGCCGGGAGCTGATTCGCCGGCGCTGAGCTGTTCGCGGGTAACGGCTGGTCGAGGATCGAGCCGCGATCGCTGGACCGGTTAGCCAGGATGGTCAGCCCGATGCTCGTCAGCATGAAGCACGCGGCCAGGATCGCCGTGGTCCGCGTCAGCAGGTTGGCCGCCGAGCGGCCGGTCATCAGCCCGCCACCGGCGCCGCCGGACCCGCCGATGCCGAGCGCCCCGCCTTCGGAGCGCTGCAGGAGCACCAGGATCACGATCGACACCGCCAGCAGCAGGTGGATCACCAGGAGGACTTCGTGCATGCGTGAGCTTTGCTGATCCGTTTCAGGAATTGCCGGCGCTATACACCAAGCCGCCGGCCAGGGCTAGGGCCCTGGTCTAGCTAGCGGCCTCGATGATGCCGAAGAAGTCGGTGGCTTTGAGCGAGGCGCCGCCGACCAGGGCTCCGTTGACGTTCGCCACGCTGAGCAGTTCCGCCGCGTTGTCCGGTTTCACCGAGCCGCCGTAGAGGATGCGGACCTTGGCACCCTCCTGATGCAGCCGGCGGCGCAGGCGGGCACGGATGTAGTCGTGCATCGCCGCAACGTCGTCGGCGGTCGGCGTCATCCCGGTGCCGATTGCCCACACCGGCTCGTAGGCAACCACCGTGTCGGTCGATGACGACGAGCGTGGCAGCGAGCCGGTGAGCTGGGCGCCGACCACGCGCTCCGCCTCGCCGGCCTCGCGCTGTTCCAGGGTCTCGCCGACGCAGATGATCGCGGTCAGTCCGGCGCGATGCGCCGCCTCGGCCTTGCGGCGTACCGCCTTGTCGGTCTCGTGGTGGTCGGCGCGGCGTTCGGAGTGGCCGCAGATCACGTACTTGCAGCCGACGTCGGCCAGCATCTCCGCGCTGATATCGCCGGTATGCGCGCCCGACGGCGCCGCATGGCAGTCCTGGCCGCCGACCGCGACGCGGTTGCGTCTGAGCTGGGCGCAGGCCGCTGGCAACATCGTGAACGGCAGGCACAGCAGGATGTCGGCCTTCAGGCCGCGCTTGCGCGCGGTCAGCTTGGTCAGCGCGTCGATCTGCGCCAGCCCAGGCTTGATCAAGCCGTTCATCTTCCAGTTGCCGGCGATCAGCGGCGTGATGGTATTGGCCAATGGCACCTCCCGGTCGGACCGCGCCGATGTAGCAGATCGCCGGAACCGGGGCCAGATGCCGCCTTGCGGCGGGCTCCGGCGCGCCCATATAGTGCGCGCCCGTCAACGACTGCGATGGAGCCGGACATGCTGAACGCGCTGCGCACGAGCGCCGGCACCTGGGTGGTGCGTATCTTCCTGATGGTCCTGGTGGCGAGCTTCGCCGTCTGGGGCATCGGCGACATCTTCCGTGCCCAGTCGACCACCGGCGTGATCAGCGTCGGCGAGCGCGATTTCGGCGGCAACGAGGTCGCCGCCGCCTTCAACCGCGACCTGCGCCGACTGCAGCTTCAGTTCGGCCCCGAGTTCGATACCCAGCAGGCGCGCGAGATGGGCCTGCTACAGACCACCGTGCGCCAGCTCATCGCCCGCGGCCTGTTCGACGAGGCGACGCGCGAGCTCGACATGACGATCCCGGACGATGCCTTGTCGGCCGAGGTGCTCAACAATCCCGGCTTCAAGGACGAGTTCGGCCGCTTCGACCGCTTCCGCTTCGAGAACCTGATGCGCGAGAACGGCTTCACCGAGGCTGCCTACCTGGACGCGACCCGGCGCGACATGACCCGCGCGCAACTGCTGAACGGCCTGACCGTCGGCGTGCACCCGCCCAAGGCGCTGACCGAGGCGTTCTATCGCTTCCAGCAGGAGCGCCGCGTCGCCACCGTGCTGGCCCTGCCGGACACCGCGCTGGCCGAGGTCGCGCCGCCCGACGAGGAGACGCTGAAGGCCTACCACCAGAACCATGCCGCCCGCTACACGGCCCCGGAGTACCGCGCGGTCAGCTACTTCACGCTGAAGCCGGCCGACCTGCTCGATGAGGTTGCCGTCAGCGAGGACGAACTGCGCGCCGCCTACGAGGATTCCATCGGCCAGTATTCGATCGAGGCGCGCCGCGAGGTCGAGCAGATCCTGCTCGACAGCGAGGCCGCGGCCAAGGAAGTCGCCGAAGCCATTGCCGGCGGCACCGATTTCTACGCCGCCGCCCAGCAATTCACCGGCACCGACGCGGAGGCCACCAAGCTGGGCGTGGTGACGCCGACCAGCCTGCCCCTGCCGCAGGCGGCGGTGGACGCGATCTTTGCGCTGGATGAAGGCGGAGTCTCGGCGCCGGTCGAAAGCGACCTCGGCTGGCACCTGTTCCGCGTCGCCGACGTGGTCGCGCAGGCCAGCACCAGGAGCTTCGAGGAGGTCCGCGAGGACGTCTCGCGCCAGCTCGGCCTGGAGAAGGCCGCGGAGCTGATGTACGGCTTCGCCAACCGTATCGAGGACGCCTTCGCCGGCGGCGCGTCGGTCGAGGAGGTCGTCGCGGAATTCAACCTCACGCTGACCCGGGTGCCGTCGATCGACCAGCGCGGCGCCGACCGCGCCGGCAACGCGGTGCCCGACCTGCCCTCCGGCCAGCGGTTCCTGGCGGCGGCGTTCGAGGAGCAACCCGGCGACGAACCCAGGTTGCTGGAATCGGACGAGAACGACTACTTCCTGGTTCGCGTCGACGGCATCACCGAGCCGGCGATCCGTCCGCTCGACGAGGTCCGCGAGACCGTCGTCGCCGACTGGACCAACGACCAGCGCGCCCAGGCGGCCGAGGCGAAGATCGCCGAGCTGGCCGAGAAGGCGCGCGGCGGCACCGGCCTCGAGGCGTTGAAGGAGGATGTCGGCGGCACGCTGACCACCACCGAGCCGCTGCTGCGCACCGATTTCGCCGCCGAGGCCGGCTTTGGCGAGGACGCCATCAAGGCGCTGTTCGCTGCCACGCCGGGCGCCGTGATCGTCGGCGCGAACGCCGCCGGAACCGGCCGGGTCATCGCTAAGCTGGAGTCGGTCCGGGATGCCAGCCTGACCAGCGCCGGCGAGGACATGGCGCGCATTGCCCAGCTCGTCGGCCAGTCGATCGCCGACGACATCCGCAACCAGTTCCAGACCAAGCTGGCCAATACCTACGAAGTCACGGTCAACCAGGCCGCGCTGAACAGCCTGTTCGAGCAACCGACCGGCCAGTACTAACGATTTCCGAGGGCCGCGCGTAGGCGGTCGGGGTCGTATAGCGAGCGGTCGGCGATCGCCGCGAGGCGCGCGCCCACGGCCTCGAAATCCCGCTCCAGCGTATCGAGCTGGGCCATGAAGGCCGGCTCGTCGTCGCCGACCATGGCGGCGGTGAGCGCCTTGAGCTGGCCGGCGAGGCCGATCAGCGCCGCCTGTTCGCTCGGCAACCCCGCAAAACGCTGATTCACGAACTCAAGTTCGCGACGCAGTGCCTTGACAACAAACAATAAAGTTCCCGGCGATGCGGATTCCGCACCGGGCCGCAGCATGGCCAGAAAGCCGCCCAGCCGGCGCCAGTCGTCGGCGAAGGTCACCGGCTCGCGGCCCCAGCCCTGCCCGATGGCGTCGAGATAAGCGCGCAGGTCCGCGCGCTCCGCCGGCGTGAAGCTATGGCCGTGCAGGCTGTCGAAGTGATCGATCGCCGCGTCCAGGTCGTCGATGCGGCCGTCATGGCCGTAGGGCGCGGTGTCGGCGGTCTCGCGCAGGCTCGGCGTGTCGTACGCCCCGCCGGTGCCGACGTCGTGCGCCAGCCGGTCGACGAAACCGGCCGACGGGATGTGGCAGGCGGCACAGGCCGGACCTGCCTGCCCCGGCCGCGCGAACAGCGCCGCGCCGCGCGCCGCGGCCTCGTCCAACGCCGGCAATGGCGGCGAGCGGAGCTGGCGCAAATAGCCCAGCAGGCCGTCGAGCAGCCACGGCGCCGGCTCGTCGCCCTCGAACTCGGTCACGATCACGTCGCGCACGAAATCGCGCAGCGAGGCCGCGCGTCCGTCGCGGCCGTAGGGCGCGGTTTGCGCCACACCGCGCAAGGTCGGGATGTTCACCGGGTTGTCGAGCCCATCCTCGCCCAGGTGGCTGAACACCACCGTGGTGACGTCGACATTGCCGGGCTTGTCGGAGATCAGCGGCACCTCGAAGCCGGCATTGGCATGGCCGCCGCTATGGCAGGTGTCGCAACTCAAGCCGCTGCGCTGCGCCAGCCCGCCCAGTGTCAGCGGCGAGCGGAACGCCAGTTCGCCGAGCCGCGCGTAGAAGCTGGCGCGCCCGCCCCTGGTCTCGATGTCGAGCACCTGCCGCGGCCGGTCGAACAGGCCGTCGCCGTCGCTGGCCTCCTGTGCCAGCCACTGTGCCGCGCCGAGCGGCAGGATCGGGTCGTCGGCGATCTGCGCCGCCGCCGGCAGCGCCCACAACAGAGCCCCGGCGAGCAGCAAGCGCATGCTCAGCCCGTCAGCCGCCGGCGCAAGATCGCGCTGACCGGCGCCAGGGTGAAGCCCTTGTCGCGCAACGTCGGCAGCCAGGCCTTGAGCGCCTCCACCGTGGCCCAGTGCGGGTGGCCGATGGCGATCGCCTGGCCGGTCCGCCGCGCCACGTCCTCCACTTCGGCCAGGCGGCGGGCGATGTGGCGGGCGTCGATGGTGTTGTCCAGGAACACGTCGCGCGCCAGCGACGGCACGCCCATGCGCCGCGCCGTCTTCAGCGCCACCGAGCGCGAATGCGTCATCGAGTCGACGAACAGCAGCCCGCGCCGACGCAGTTCACGCATCACCAGCGCCATGCCGTCGGCCGACTGCGTGAAGCGGCTGCCCATGTGGTTGTTGACCCCGACATAGCCGCTGAGGTGATCGAGATACCAGTCCAGCCGGTCGCTCAGTTCCGCCTGCGTCAGACCGACCAGCAGCGCCTTCGGGCCGGGGTCCTCGGCGGAGTCCTCCGGCTGCATCGGCAGGTGCAGCATGACCTCGTGCCCGGCCCGGCGCGCTTCGGCGGCCAGCGGCTCGGCATAGACCCCGTAGGGCAGGAAGGACAGCGTCAGCGGCCGCGGCAGGTCGATGGTCGCGCGCGTGCGTTCCGCGTTCAGGCCGACGTCGTCGATGATCACCGCGATCATCGCCGTGTCGACCAGCGGCGCGGCGACCGCAAACCGGCGCCAGGCCGGCACGTTCTCCGCCACCACGGCGCCCTTGGTCATCACCGGCGGCGGCGCCGGCTCGGCGCGCGCCGCGTCGAGCACCGGCACCGTCGGCAGGCGCCCGGTCGTCGTTGTCGTGCTTGCGACCGCTTTCGCTGTCGGGGCCGGAACCGGTTCCGGCGATGGTGGCGCCGTGGCGAGCACCGGTTTCGGTTCAGCTTGGGCCGTCGACACGGGCTCAGGTTCGGCTGCGAAGGCCAGGTCGCCGAAATCCTCCACTGCGATCGGCCGCAACGGCGCCGGCGCGGCCGGCGGCGCGTTCGGTACCGGTTCCGTCATCGAGACCACGGTCCAGCCGGCCCGCGCCGATTGCGTCGGCTCGGCCGGCGCGCCCCCGCTCAACCAGTCGGCCCCGGCGCTGAGCGCGGCGCCGACCACGAGCAGCAGGACCGACACGCCGATCGCCATGCCGCCGACCCGCCGCGCGGTGCGCCGGCGTTCCATCTGCTGTTGCCAGGCCAGCCGGTTCTGGCGTTGCCGGCGGACCGGTCCGGGACTGCTCAAGCGCGGCTCTCCAGGCGCGGACGATTCAGGTGCGCCGCACTATACCGGACCGGGCGCGCGAACCGCAGCCGGCGGCGCACTTGACGCGGCCCCGGCGGTCCGGTTTTCTGGCGCCGTTCAACCAGGACATGGCGATGACGAGAACTGTCCTTGAGTCCGTCGCGCACCTGGCCGCCGTCGCCGGCGGTCGCTGGGCGCTGCGGTGGTGCTGATCGGACCGCGATTCGATCGCGCCGCGCGACCCGTCCGCGTGGCCGCGCTGCACCGGAACCGAGCTTGAGGACACCGCCATGACAAGCGACAACGACACCTTCAAATCCCTGATCGCCCGCGTCGCCGACGCCATGCCGCTGACCGTCGCCGAGGCGCGGTCGGCCTTCAACATCATGATGTCGGGCGATGCCACGCCGGCGCAGATGGGCGGCTTTCTGATGGCGCTGCGCGTGCGCGGCGAGTCGGTGGACGAGATCACCGGCGGCGTGATGGCGATGCGCGACAAGATGACCGCGATCCACGCGCCGGCCGGCGCCATCGACATCGTCGGCACCGGCGGCGACGCCAAGGGCACGCTGAACGTCTCCACCACGTCGGCGCTGGTCACCGCCGCCTGCGGCGTGGTCGTGGCCAAGCACGGCAATCGCGCGCTTTCCTCCAAGACCGGCGCCGCCGACGTGCTGAGCGCGCTCGGCGTCAACCTGGACGCGCCCTTCCCGCGTCTGGAACAGGCGCTGGTCGAGGCCGGGATCTGCTTCATGATGGCGCCGCGCCACCACGGCGCGATGCGCAATGTCGGCGGCGCCCGGGTCGAGCTCGGCACCCGCACGATCTTCAACCTGCTGGGACCGATGTCGAACCCGGCCGGCGTCAAGCGCCAGCTCATCGGCGTGTTCGCCAAGCCGTGGCTGGTGCCGATGGCGGAGACCATGCGCAACCTGGGCTCGGAGACGATCTGGGTGGTGCACGGTGCAGACGGCACCGACGAGCTGACCATCACCGGCGCGACCTACTGCGCCAAGCTGGAGGCCGGCGACATCACCGAGGCCGAGCTGCACCCGTCCGACGCCGGGCTGGACGTGGCGCCGTTCGAGGCGATCAAGGGCGGCGCCCCGGACCACAACGCCCAGGCCGTGCGCGATCTGCTCAACGGTGAAGAATCGGCCTTCCGCGACATGGTGCTGTTCAACGTCGCCGCCGCCCTGGTGATCGCCGGCAAGACCGGTGACCTGAAGGACGGCGTCAAGCTGGGCGCCGAGGCGATCGACAGCGGCAAGGCGCGTGAAACCCTGGCGACGATGGCGGCGATCACCAACCTGCCTGAGGATGGCGAGCGATGAGCGCGCAACAGCACGCTGATCACGATAAGCAGGCCGTGTCCTGCGGGGCACGGCCATGAGCGACGTCCTCGCCAGGATCTGCGCCGCCAAGCGCCGGCACATCGCCGCCCGCAAGGCCAAGGTGTCGGTGGCGGAACTAGAGGCCAAGGCGGCGCGGGCCGGCGACCCCCGCGGCTTCGCCAATGCCTTGAAGGGTGCCATGGCGGCCGGCCGCTTCGGCCTGATCGCCGAGATCAAGAAGGCCTCGCCCTCGAAAGGCCTGATCCGGGCCGACTTCGATCCGCCGGGTCTGGCGGAAGCCTACCGGGCCGGCGGCGCCACCTGCCTGTCAGTGCTCACCGACGAACCCTACTTCCAGGGCGCCGACGAGTTTCTGCAACAGGCCCGCGCCGCGGTGCCGCTGCCGGCGCTGCGCAAGGACTTCATGCTCGACCCCTACCAGGTGGTCGAGGCGCGCGCGCTCGGCGCCGACTGCATCCTGTTGATCATGGCGGCGCTGAACGACGACGAGGCGAAAACCCTGCGCCGCGCGGCAGCCGACCTCGGCATGGACGTGCTGGTCGAGGTGCACGACGCCGCCGAACTCGACCGCGCCCTGCCGCTGGGCGCCGAGCTGGTCGGGGTCAACAACCGCAACCTGAAGACCATGGTGACCGACCTGGCGGTCAGCGAAGCGTTGGCGGAACGAATGCCGACGGACGCCGTGGCGGTCTGCGAGAGCGGTCTTGGCGGCAATGACGATCTGCAACGGATGGGGCGGGCCGGCTTCGGGGCCTTTCTGGTCGGCGAGTCGTTGATGCGGCAGGCCGACGTCGCCGCCGCGACGAGCGCGCTGCTGAACCCGGCGCCGGGACTGCGGGCGGCCTCCTGATGGCCGGGCTCACCCATTTCGACCAGGACGGGCGCGCCCGCATGGTCGACGTCGCCGACAAGCCTGAAACCCGGCGCGTCGCTGTCGCCGCCGGCCGCGTCGACATGGCGGCAGAAACCCTGACCGCCATCACCGACAAGACCATCCAGAAGGGCGACGTGCTGGCCGTCGCCCGCCTGGCCGGGATCATGGCGGCCAAGCGCACCGCCGACCTGATCCCGCTGTGCCACCCCTTGCCTCTGACCTCGGTGGAACTGGAACTTGCGCCGGCCGGCCAGGGCATCGAGATCACCGCCACGGTGAAGACCACCGGCCGAACCGGCGTGGAGATGGAAGCGCTGGCCGCCGTCTCGGTCGCCGCGCTCACCGTCTACGACATGTGCAAGGCGATCGACCGCGGCATGCGCATCGGCGACATCCGCCTGCGCCACAAGAGCGGCGGCAAGTCCGGCACCTTCGAGCAGGATTGACGACCGTCGATATGAACGGATGTGGCGCCACCCACCTCCCCTGTCCCCTCCCCCCTTCCAGGGCGGAGGGGAACGCTGTCGCATCTACCATTCTACTCCCTCTCCGCCCTTTCAGGGGGGGAGAGGGTTGGGGTGAGGTGGGGCGCGGCGTCTCAACCCGGCCAACCTGTCGAGTGCTGTCATGATCCCCGTTGCCGAGGCGCAGGAACGCATCCTGGCCGCCATGCCGGCGATGCCGAGCGAGGTGGCGTCGGTGACCGAAGCCTTCGGCCGGGTACTGGCCGCCGACATGCTGGCCCGGGTGACCCAGCCGCCGACGCCGGTCTCGGCGATGGACGGCTACGCCGTGCGCGGCGCCGAAGTGGCGGGCGCCCCGGCGAAGCTCACCGTGATCGGCGAGGCTCCGGCCGGGCACCTGTTCGAGGGCAGCGTCGGTCCGGGCCAGGCGGTGCGCATCTTCACCGGCGGCGCGGTGCCGGACGGCGCCGATACCATCGTCATCCAGGAGGACGTCGACGCCGACGGGACCGACATCACCGTTCGCGAGGCGACGCCGACCGGCCGCTACGTCCGTGCCGCCGGCCTCGACTTCAAGGCCGGCAATGTGGGACTGGCTGCCGGCCGCCGGCTGTCGGCGCGCGACGTCGGGCTGGCGGCGGCGATGAACGTGCCGTGGCTGACGGTGCGACGGCGCCCGCGCGTCGCCCTGCTGGCCACCGGCGACGAGATCGTGCGGCCCGGCGAGCCGATCGGCCGCGGCCAGATCGTCAGCTCCAACACCGTCGCCATGGCCGCGCTGGTCCGCGCCGCCGGCGCCGAGCCGGTCGACCTCGGCATCGCCGCGGACAACCTGGCATCGCTGGAGACCCATCTGGCCGGCACCCAGGGCTGCGACATGCTGGTCACGCTGGGCGGCGCCTCGGTCGGCGACCACGACCTGGTGCGCGACGCGCTCGAACAACGCGGCTGGGAGCTCGGCTTCTGGCAGATCGCGATGCGGCCGGGCAAGCCGCTGATGTTCGGCCACCTGGGCCCGATGCCGCTGCTCGGGATGCCGGGAAATCCGGTTTCTTCATTGGTTTGCGGCCTGCTGTTCGTGCAGCCGGCGATCCGCGCCATGCTCGGACTCAGCCCCGCCACGCCGGCCGTCACCCGCGCGGTGCTGGGCCGCGACCTGGGCGAGAACGACCGCCGCGAGGACTACCTGCGCAGCAAACTCGAACGCCGCGACGGCGCCGACTGGGTCGCCACCCCGTTCGAACGCCAGGACAGTTCGATGCTCTCGCACCTCGCCGCCGCCGACTGTTTGACAATCCGGCCGCCGCACGCGCCGGCCGCCAAGGCCGGCGATCCCGTCGCCATCATCGACCTCGACGAGATCGAATAGCGCTTGACGGTCTTCGGGAACCAAACTAGAACATGTGTTGAGGTTTTGGTTTTGTTCTAGATGTTGGGGTTACGTCGAAAGATGCCCCAATAGCTGGCGAAATCAATTCGGGAGCCGGTGGACCCGCGGGTCAGCCGGAATGCGGTGGCATGTCGAGGGGCGCGGAGCAAAGATGCTGACACGCAAACAACACGAACTCCTGCTGTTTATCAATAAACGCCTGCAAGATACTGGAATTTCACCGTCTTTTGACGAAATGAAGGGGGCGCTGGGGCTTCGTTCCAAGTCCGGCATCCACCGCCTGATCACCGCTCTCGAAGAGCGCGGCTTCATCCGCCGGCTGGCGCACCGGGCGCGTGCGCTTGAGGTGTTGAAGCTGCCTGAATCGGTCGCCGGTCCCGCCAGGCCGACGCCGCAGGTGATCGAGGGCGGCCGGGGCCGCGCCATGGGCCATACCGGCGCCGTGCCGGAGCCGACCGGCGACGTGATCAGCCTGCCGCTGCTCGGCCGGATCGCCGCCGGCACGCCGATCGAGGCGCTGCGCGACCCGTCGACCTTCATCGAGATGCCGGCCGGCGATTACGCCCACGGCGAGCATTTCGCGCTCGAGGTCGCCTGCGACTCGATGATCGAGGCCGGCATCCTGGATGGCGACATCGCCATCGTTCAGCGCTGCGACGCGGCCGACAACGGCACCATCGTGGTGGCGCTGATCGATCAGGCCGAAGCGACACTGAAGCGGCTGCGCCGGCGCGGCAACTCGGTGGCGCTGGAGCCCGCCAACCAGACCTACGAGACCAAGATCTTCCCGCCCGACCGCGTCACCGTGCAGGGCCGCATGGTCGGGCTCTATCGGCGGTATTGAGAGGCGGAGTCCGTTGCCGGCCGTTCAGGCCACCACGGCGTCGGGATCGGCGGCGGGCGGAATGGCGGCGACCGCGGCGGCGATGCCGGCGGTGACCTGCGGCGCCAGGTAGAGCGACGCGGCCCGCGCGATCTCGCCCGGATCGCCGAACCCCTGGGCCTTGGCACGCAACGCCCACAGGTAGGCCTGGGCATAATCCTGCTCCACGCCGGTGCCGGTGAAGAAGCAGCGCGACAGCCAGTATTGCGCGCGCGGCAGGCCGCAATCGGCCGCCTTGCGGAACCATTTCGCGGCTTCGGTCTGGTTCTGCTCGACACCCATGCCGCTGGCATAGCAAGTGCCGAGATGCATCTGGGCCTCGGCGTGGCCGCGCATCGCGGCGCCGTGCAGCATGCGCGCCACGGCGGCGAAATCGACAGACGCACCGGGCTGCGACGCCGTCAGCATCGCGCTCTCATAGATGGCCTCCGCATCGGGGTCACTGCGGTGACGTCCAATCAGCCATCCTGCGGCCGTTAGGGTTGGTTCCATCCCAAACCTCCAGCCTCCCATTATTATTCTCTGCCAACACCTTGGCAGCAGGTGTCTTTATACAGTCTTAAACGGTTCCAGGTCTATGCGGGATCGCGCCGCTGCAGCCTTATGACTCCCTTGCCGAATCCGGTGCCGAACACCTCGTAAGTGACGTTCGGCACCTTGCCGCGAAACTGCACGCCAGAGAAGGCGTCGAAATTGACGTAGCCGTTGGTCACGGTGCCGTCCGGCTGGATGGTCAGGGTGGCCCGCCAGGTGCTGCCGCCGTGGAAGAACAGCATTTCGCCAGTGCCACCGCGCACATGCAGCGTGGTGTTGCCGTCTGCCGTGGCCCAGTGGCCGTCAGGGCCCGGCAATCGGGCCGCCGGCGCGGGTGGCGCCGGTCGGGGTGCCGCTGCCTGCGGTGCCGGAGCCGGCCTCGGGGCCGCGACTGGCTGCAACGCGGCCAGGCGATTGCGCGCCAGCACGGCGAACGTGCCGTCGGGGTAGCGTGCCAGGTAGGCTTCCAAGTCGGCCGGATTGTCGCTGTCGCGCACCGATTCCCAGAACAGGGCCTCGTTGCGGCCGTCGTTCCGGGGCGGTGGCGTCGGTTTTGGGACCGATTTCGCGGCTGGCGCCGGTGCCGGGGCGGCGTTGGCCACTGGCGCCGGCGCGGCCGGCACCGCGGCCAACACGATCTCCGCCGGCCCGGTCACCGAGGCACGCTGTTCGCGCCGGTACAGCCGCCGGGCGGCATAGCTCATCTCGTCGTCGAGGTAGGCCCGGGTCTCGGCCAGCGACACCTGGCCGTCGCCATCGCCCCACGGCCGACGGTCGGCGGCCCCGCCCAGCGCCGCCAGCAGGTGACGGGTGAACAACCCCTGCCCGGCCTTGGTGTCCCAGCTCGCGAGCTGATCGCTTTGCGCCGCCGTCAGCACCACCAGCTTCGGTGGCACCGTCGCCGGCCGCGCCCGCAAGTGGACCGGGCTGGCCGACTGGATCAGGGTGCCCGCCTGACTGTCGCCGGAGAAGCAGGCGTCGATGAACACCGCCACCTGACGCGCCCGCAGCTTGGCCAGGTTGGCGTACAGCGTGTCCAGCGCGTAACCGTTAATTTCCGGCGTCTCGGCATCGGCATCGACCGGCAGCAGGTAGCCGCGCCGGTCGCGCTGCCCTGGCACGCCGTGGCCGGAATAGAACACCACCACGTCGGAGCGTTCCGGCCGCACCAGGCTCCACAATTTGCCCCGGTGGTCGTTGGCGTTGCCGAACACCGAGAACAGCTGCGCCTGGCCGGCATCGCGCAGGTCGATGATGTTCTCCGGGCGGAATCCCAGGCTTTCGACCACGTGGTCGTGGAATGCGTCGGCATCGCGGTGGGCGTAGTCAACTTGCGGCACGCGGCCCTGATAGCCGCGGTTGCCGACGATCACCGCGACACCGTCCGGATTGGCCGCCATCGCCGGCCCGATCAGCACCGCCGACAACGCGGCGACAGCCCATAAAAGCCACATAAACAGAGTATACGTTTGTTTACCTTTCGACGCGATGTTGGCCATCGAACAAGCGACACCAGAACACGTATCACCACTATCCGGACCCAATGGGCGTCAACCCGGCCAATCTGGAAAAACTGATCGCCCTCGCGCAGGCGCCAAGCAGCGGACAGTGGGAATCGCTGCTCGACGAGGTCGCCTCGTTGTTTCTGGAGTCCGCCGACGATTACACGGCCGAAGAGAAGAAACTCTACGGCGAAGTCCTGCTGGCGTTACTGCCGCGCGTCGAGGTCGAAGGCCGCCGACGTCTGGCGGAGCGGTTGTCCGCCGCGCCCGAAGGCCCGGAAGCCGTCCTGCGCGCGCTCGCCAAAGACGTCGACAAGGTCGCCGTCGCGGTCTGCCTGCGTGGACCCGGCCTGGACGACGCCACGCTGATCGACGGGCTGCGGCGCAGCGATGTGCTGCGCGCCACCATCGCCGGGCGTCGGACGCTGTCGACCGCCGTGCTGGAGGCGCTGCTCAAGACCGGCGACCCGCGCGCGCTGCAGGTCCTGGTCGAAAACCACGCGGTCGACCTGCGGCCGGCGATGCTGCACGAGATCTCTCGCTTCGCTCGCCACCGCCCGAAGCTGCAGCAGGCGATGATCGCCCGCGCCGACCTGCCGCCCGCGCTCGCCGACGAGATGTACGAATGGGTCGACGACGGCGCCCGCGGCGCCCTGCTGGAGCGCGGCGACGTCGACGAATGGTCGGTCGAGGCCGTCGCCAGTGGCCGCGCCCGTGCGCCGGCGCCAGCGCCGCCGGTACCGCTCGGCGACAAGCCGCAGATCGTCGAGCCGGAGACGCCGCGGCGCCGCAAGGTGGGCCGCAACAGCACGCGCCAGGCGGCGCAGCAGTCCGGCCGCCTGCCGCGCAAGCCGTTGTCGAAGTACGACCAGCGCATCTGGACCGGACCGCTGCTGATCGGCGTGACAGCGTTGCTCATCGGGCTGGTGGTGATCGCCGGCGCGATACATGGCTAGTCGCCGAAGCGGATATGTTGGTTACCTGTCCGATCGCACTTTAAAATTTCAACGGAAGGCACCATAATCATGGACAGATTCCGAACGGAGTGCGGATGATGCTGCGTTGGCTGCTGATCTTCTTCTGCATGATGGCCGCGCCCCAGGCGGCGGCCGATGTGTTCACCAAGGGCCAGCTCCTCTATCGGGCCGGCGCCTACCAGCAGGCGCACGACGTCTGGCTGCCGCTGGCCGAAGACGGCAACCCAGCGGCCCAGTACAGCATCGGCGTGCTGTTCGAACGCGGTGAGTCGGTCGACGCCGACGTGCTCGTCGCCGCCAAGTGGTATGCCCGCGCCGCCCGTCAGGGCTACCAACCCGCCGTCGAAGCCCTCCGCGCCCTGGCGCCGGAGCTGCAGGAACTGCTTGACGCCAAGCGCGCCGGTGAACGCAAGAGCGAGATGAAGAAGGACGGCCAACCGCCGGCGCCGCACCAGAAACCGGCCAAGTCGACCAAACCGGCCAAGCAAGCCTCGCGCGCGCAGGCCGACGATGCCCGCGCGCTGCTGGCATTGCTCGCCACCGTGGCGCCGGAGCAGCGCTGATCGACGACTTCGAGCTTGATGTCGAAGGCGGCCGCGTTCGCCTCGCCTTTGGTGTGCCCGCCGCCGCTACCCGGCTGCGCCTGGACGCCCGCCTGACACCGCACGATCGCGAAAAACTCGCCGATTTTGCCTGGGAGATTGTGCACCTAGCCCTGTCCGGCGGCGTTGGCGAGGCCTTGACGCTGGCCGAGGACTGGCGGAAGCGCGCGCCTGATGCCCGGCTGGATATCGACGATCTCTACCTTGCAACGGAACATGGCACGCTGTGCGCCAGCGGTTGGCTGCGCCTGATCGACGACGACATGTTGCCGATCGAGGGTGAATTGGTGCTATGTCTCGGCGAAACGCGGCATTTGGTGCGTCTGGAAGCGGTCGATGGCCGCGCCACGGTGAACGGCTGCGATCTAGTGTCCTGGCTGGCCGTCCTGGTCGGCGATCAGGCCCATGGTGAAGGAAACGAAGCCGCTGGGTGATCCGGCTGCCGTCTACCGGCGTATCAGCACCGTAAATGGTAAAAGTAACAGTCATCGCATGATTGCTGTCCGGACCCCGTTCGGGGAAACTGCGGCGCGATTGCGGCACCTGCCGCGCGCGCGGTGTTCACAAGCAAGCGTTGTACGATGACGGATCGGTTGCATATCGCGGTTGTCGGGTCGGGTGCGGCCGGTCTCGGGGCCGCCTGGGCCCTTTCGCGCCGTCATCGGGTCGCCCTGTACGAGGCCGAGCCGCGGCCCGGCGGGCACTGCAACACCCTTCAGGTCGCGCCAAACGGACAGTCGCTGCCCGTCGATACCGGGTTCATCGTCTACAACCAGCGCAACTACCCGAACTTGACCGCCTGGTTCCGGCACCTCGACGTGGCGACGGAAAACTCCGACATGTCGTTCTCGGTGCAGGCGCCGGGCGAGCGCGTCGAATGGTCCGGCGACAACACCGCAACCGTGTTCGGCCAGCCATCGAACCTGATCCGGCCGCGCTTCATCGCCATGGTCCGCGACATCCTGCGCTTCAACCGGCGCGCCGCCGCCGATGTCGCCGCCGATCGGGTACCCACGGTCAGCCTGGGCGAGTATCTCGCCGCCGGCGGCTATGGCGACGGCTTCCGGCGCTGGTACCTGCTGCCGATGGGCGCCGCGATCTGGTCGGCGACGCTGGCCGAGATGGAGCGTTTCCCGGCGCGCACCTTTCTGCGCTTCTTCCACAATCATGGCCTGCTGACGGTCAACGACCGGCCGCAGTGGCGCACCGTCACCGGCGGCAGCCGGACCTACGTCGCCCGGGTGCTCGACCTGATCGGGCGCGAGGCGCTGCATCTCGGTACCCCGGTCCAGGCGATCCGGCGCGACCCGGCCGGCGCCGAGGTGATTGACGCCAACGGTGGCCGACGCCGGTTCGACCACGTCGTGCTGGCCTGCCACGCCGATCAGGCGCTGGCCCTGCTGGCTGAACCGAGCGCGACGGAACGGGTCACGCTCGGCGACTTCAAGTATCAGTCGAACGCCGCGATCCTGCACACCGACGCCGGCCTGATGCCGCGCCGCAAGCGGCTATGGGCGAGCTGGAACTACCGCGCCGAGGCCGCAGCCGCTGAAACCGAGCGCGCGCCGGTCGCCCTGACCTACTGGATGAACCGGCTGCAGAACCTGCCCCGGCGCCATCCGGTGTTCGTCACCCTGAACCCGGTGACGCGGCCGCGCGACGAGACCGTGATCCGCGAGATCGACTATCGCCACCCGCTGTTCGACGCCGGCGCCGTCGCCGCGCAGGACCGGCTGGATGCGATCCAGGGCGCCGACCGGGTCTGGTTCTGCGGCAGCTACCACGGCTACGGCTTCCACGAGGACGCCCTGACCAGCGGCCTGCGGGTGGCCGAGGCGCTGGGCGCGATCGTGCCCTGGCGACGCGCCGGGCGCCCGCGCCTGCCGTTGGCGGACCTGGCCCCTCCGGCACCGATGCCACAGCCCATGCTGGCCGCCGCGGCGGGCGACTGAGGCGATGGGGATGCCGCGCCAAGGCCTCTACCTCGGCCGGGTGATGCACCACCGGTTGCGGCCATTCCGGCATCGCTTCCGCCACCGCGTGTTCACCGTGCTGCTCGACCTCGACCGGCTGGCCGAGACCGCCGCGGCAAGCCGTCTGTTCGGCCACAACCGCTGGCGCCCGCTGTCGTTCCATGACGTTGACCACGGGCCGCGCGACGGCTCGCCGCTGCGGCGCTGGGTCGACCGGCTGCTGACCGAAGCCGGGATCGCCCCTGCCGGCCTGCGCGTCTTCGTGCTGTGTTACCCGCGGCTATTTGGTTACGTGTTCAATCCGATTACGCTCTACCTCTGCTATGACGGCGAGCGGCTGGCGGCGGTCTTGTACGAAGTGAAGAACACCTTTGGCGATCAACATTGCTACGTGCTGCCGGTGACCGGCAACAGCGACGGGCTGGTCGAACAGGCCTGCGCCAAGCGCTTCCACGTCTCGCCCTTCATTGCGCCCGAAGGCGCCTACCGCTTCAGCCTGCGCGGTCCCGACGAGCGCCTGTCGCTGGTGATCCGGCTCGACGACGACGAGGGCATGCGGCTGATCGCTGCCACTTCGGGCCGGTTCCGGGCCTGGAGCGACGCGGCGCTGCTGCGCGCCTGGGCCTCGCATCCGCTGATGACCGTGAAGGTGATCGCGGCGATCCACTGGCAGGCGCTGCGGCTCTGGCTCAAGGGCGCGCCGTTCTTCCGCCGCCCCGACGGCACGGTGCCGGAAGCCAGCTTCGGCACGAGGCCGTCGACGTGAACGCCAACCGCCAGCAGGCCATGGCGCTGACCAGCGCCGGCCAGGCCTTGGGCCTCGACGGCGTGCCGCGCATGCTGCGGGTGCTGATGGCGCTCGGCACCCAGCTTCGCCGTGGCCGCATCGTGGTCCGCCTCGCCGACGGCCGCGAGTTCCAGATCACCGGCGACGAGCCCGGCACCCACGGCCAGATCACTGTCAACAACGTTCGCATGGGTCGGCGCATGTTGCTCGGCGGCGGCGTCGGGCTGGCCGAGGCCTATCTGGACGGCGACTGGGACACCGACGACCTGTGCGCGCTGCTGACCATGGCGGCGGAGAACGAGGAGGTGTTTTCCGAGGAATTGCTCGGCGGCAGCGGCTGGCGCCGGCTGCTGAACCGCGCCATGCACTTGCTGCGCCCCAATACCAAGGCTGGCAGCCGGCGCAACATCGCCGACCACTACGATCTCGGCAACGACTTCTACGCCGCCTGGCTGGACGGCACGATGACCTATTCGGCGGCGATCTACGCCGAGGGCGGCAACAGCCTGGAGGCGGCGCAGCACGAGAAATACCGCCGGCTGGCCGAATTGCTGCAGGTGCGGCCTGAGCATCATGTGCTGGAGATCGGCTGCGGCTGGGGCGGCTTCGCGGAGTATCTCGGCGCCACCGTCGGCGCCAAGGTCACCGCCATCACCATCAGCGCCGAGCAACACGTCTACGCGGTGGAGCGCATCGCCAAGGCCGGTCTATCGGACCGCGTGGAGGTCAAGCTCTGCGACTACCGCGATACCGCCGGCACGTTCGACCGCGTGGCCTCGATCGAGATGATCGAGGCGGTCGGCGCCCAGTTCTGGCCGCTCTACTTCAAGACGTTGCGCGACCGGCTGCGCCCCGGCGGCCGGGCGGCGTTGCAGGCGATCACCATTCACGAGCGGCACTACGACAACTACCGCGCCAGCCCCGATTTCATCCAGCGCTACATCTTCCCCGGCGGGATGCTGCCGACGCCGACGATCCTGCGCGAACAGACCGCCGCCGCCGGCCTGACCTGGGTCGACCACTACAGCTTCGGCCAGGATTACGGCCGTACGCTGGGCGAGTGGCATGACAGTTTCCGTGCGGCGTGGCCGTCGCTGGAGGCGCTGGGCCGCTACGACGAGCGCTTCCGGCGCATGTGGGACTATTACCTGGCCTATTGCCGCGCCGGCTTCGTCGTCGGGTTCACCGACGTGCACCAGATCGCGCTGGCGCGTGACTGAGCGCGTACTTGACTGAACCGGCGGCGCGCCTGCCGTTCGGCTGGCTCGCCGCCTACGCGCTGCCCGGCGTGCCGCTGGCCGCGCTCACCCTGCCCGTCTACATCTACTTGCCGGCATTCTACGCGGAAGACCTTGGCCTCGGCCTGGGCCTGGTCGGCGGCCTGCTGCTGCTGGCGCGGTTGTTCGACGTGGTCACCGACCCCATCGTCGGCGCATTGTCGGATCGCTGGCACGGCCGCTGGGGCCGGCGCCGGCCGTGGCTGCTCGCCGGCCTGCCGCTGGTCGTGGTGGCGATGGACCTGCTGTTCGTGCCGCCCGACGGCGCCGGCGCCGGCCACCTGCTGCTCTGGACTCTTGTGCTGTATCTCGGCTGGACCGTGATCCAGCTGCCCTACGCCGCCTGGGGCGCGGAACTGTCGGCCGACTATCACGAGCGCAGCCGCGTGGTCGGCGCGCGCGAGGCCTGCGTCGTCGTCGGCACCGTGCTGGCCGCCTCGCTGCCGACCATCCTGCCGGAACTGCGCGACGGGATCAGCGGCGATGCCCGGCGCGAGAGCCTGGCGGTGATCTCGATCGTCACCGCCTTCGCCCTGCCGCTGACCGTGCTGGCCGCGGTCTGGTTCGTGCCGGAACCGCCGCCGGTGGCGACGAAACCGATGCGGCTGCTGCCCGGTATCAAGCTGATCGGACAGAACGCGCCGTTTCGCCGGCTGCTGATCGCCTACCTGCTGAACGGCACCGCCAACGGCATGACCGCGACCCTGTTCCTGCTGTTCGTCGCCCACGGGCTCGGCATGCCGGAGAATGCCGGGCCGCTGCTGCTGGCCTATTTCGCCGCCGGGATCGTCTCGGTGCCGCTGTGGGTGCGGGTCTCCTACCGCTTCGGCAAGGCCAATGCATGGGCCGCCGCGCTGGCGCTGACCAGCCTGTTCTTCCTGGCGGTACCGTTCCTGGGGCCGGGCGACTTCTGGCCGTTCCTGGCGGTCTGTGTCGCCACCGGCCTGTGTCTGGGCGCCGACCTGGCGCTGCCCGGCTCGATGCAGGCCGACGTGGTCGACCTCGACACCCTGCAGGCCGGCACGCAGCGCACCGGCCTGTTCTTCGCGCTTTGGGGCATGGCGACCAAGCTGGCGCTGGCCCTAGCGGTCGGCATCGCCTTCCCGGTGCTCGACCTGGTTGGCTTCGAGCCCGAGGCGGTGACCGACGAGGCCCGACTCGGCCTGTCCCTGCTCTATGGCGCCGCGCCGATCGTCATCAAGCTCTCGGCCATCGCCCTGGTCTGGCGCTTCCCGATCGACGCTGCCCGCCAGGCCGAGATCCGTGCGGCGATCGCTAGTCGACCCGCAGGCGCCGGCGAATGAGGCCGATGAACCACCGCAGCACCGGGATCCGGGCATAGAACTGGCTGCCGGAATCCCAATGGTCGAGGTGTTCCACCACCCGGCCCTCGGCGTCGAACGACACCTCGCTCATGCCCTCCAGCACCCATTCGCCGGACAGGCTCCTGGGCCGAAACGAGCAGCGCCAGCGGTAGTACCAGACCCCCGGACGGCCGGCGGCCCGGTCGGCGAACTCAAATCGCAGGTCCTCCGCGTCCTCGAACCCGGCGGCCAGCACCTTGATGACCTTGCCGACGCCGGTGACGTCGTTGAACGGATCGACGAAGCGCATGTCGGGCGCCGCCAGTTGGCGCAGATCGCCGACCGTCGTTGGGTTCAGGCCCTCGAAAAAGCGCTGGTAGCGGGCCGCCGCGTCGGCGGTCACAGGCCGGTCTGCTTGTGGATGAGCCAGAAGTAGAACCGGTAGGGCAGCATCCGAAGCACCTTGAGCTGCCAGGTGAAGCGGCGTGGAAAGGTGATCTCGAAGGCGTCGCCCGCCAGCCCGTCGGCGATCCGTCGCGCCGCATCCTCGGCCTCCATCAGGAACGGCATCGGGAACGGGTTGCGGTCGGTCGCCGGAGTCTTCACGAAGCCGGGACAGATCAGTTGCACCTTGATCCCGTGACTGTCCAGGTCGAGCTTGAGCGACTCGGCCATGTTGATCAGCGCCGCCTTGGTGGCGCCATAGGCCGACGCGGTCGGCAGCCCGGAATAGCCGGCCACGGACGAGACGATGGCGATCCGCCCGGCCCGCCGCTCGCGCATCGCCGGCAGCACCGCGCCGATCCCATTCACCACGCCCATCACGTTCACGTCGAGCAGGGTGCGGAAGGTCGCAGGATCGAAGCGCTCCGGCGTCACCGGCCGGTGGATGCCGGCATTGAACACGGCAATGTCGATCGGGCCTTCGGCCTCGGCGATGGCGGCAGCGGTCTCGGCCATCGCGGTCGCGTCGGTCACGTCGACGGCATAGGCGCGCAGGTTGGCGTGGTCCTGCGCCAGCTCTTCCAGGGCGCGGCCGCCGCGCGCCGAAATGCAGACCCGCTCGCCACGGCGGGCCAGTTCCAATGCGGCGGCCTGCCCGATGCCTGAGCTGGCGCCGGTGATCCAGACGACCTTGCCGGTCACTCAGCCGCCCCGGGCGGTGGTCTGCGACGGCGGCCGCAACGAATATTCGATCACCGAGCCGTCGCTGCCGGCGAAGCGCAGGCCGACCAGCACGTCGTCGGCGTCGTACCAGATCTCCAGATCCAGGTCGCCGCTGATCACGTAGTGCCGGGCCTCGATCTCCTGGCCCCGCGCCTTGATGCGGGTCTCGCTGCCCGGCGTGATGGTGACGTTCATCAGCTCGCCAGTCTGGGTGTTCAGCATCTGGCGCGCATTGACCGTGTCCGTGCGCCAGTAGCTGGTCGGTATCACCGGCTCGGCCATCACGTGCTGATTGGCCTCGCTGACCACCTTGAAGCCGGCCGGGGTTAGTTGCCCGTCGACCCTGTGCGGGTCGCCATTGTCGTCGGTCTGGGTCAGCAGGCGCACCAGTTGCCCATTCTCCCAGGTCTCGCGATTGCTGTGCTGGTAGTCGTAGACCGTCAGCAGCAGCACCTTCACCTTGATCTGAATGTCGATGGCAACGTCGACCCGTTCGCCGGCGCGCTCGAACCGGAACCGGTGCGTGCCGATCGGGTCGCCATTGCGGATGATGTCAAAGACCAGTTCGCCATCGTCGGGCACCGCCGCCTGCGCGGGCCCGCAGGCCAGCAGCACGATCAGCGCCACGCGACCGAAGAAGGACACCATGGGCAACCTCCCGCCGACTCGTTCGGCGCCTAGAAACTAGCGGCGCAGGAATGGGTTGACCAGCCAGCCGATCGGACCGGTCAACTGCAGGGGCGCGTCCGTCGCGGTCAGGCACAGGCACGGCTCGTGCGCGTCCGCCACCGGCCGGTGCGTGACGGAACTGTCAGCCACCGCCACGTCGCCCGGCAGGTACTGCCCGGCCTGGTCGGAGAACCCGCCCTGCAACACCAGCGTGTATTCGTCGCCCATGTGCGTGTGGTTCGGCACCTGCCGGCCCGGCTGGATGCAAAGCAACGCCGACTTGATGCCGTGCGGCCCGGTCCCGAGCACGCATTCCTGAACCCCGCGCAGGCCCGAGCGCCAGTCCAGCGCCGCGAGGTCGCCGCCGACATAGTCGCGCAGCGGTCGTGGCAGTTCGATCGGCATCGCGGATTCCGCGGACCGGCGCGTCGCCGGTTCCGGCGCCAGCGTGAACGGTTCGCTCATCGGCAACTCGCCGACAACCGCCGCGGTATCCAGCTCCTGCAGCAGCGCGCCGCCGATCAGCTCGATCTCGCGCAACTCGGTGCGGCACGCCGGGCACATCGCCAGATGCGTCGCCACCAGCAGCGCCAGCGCCTCCTGGACGTTGCCCGCGGCATAGTCCATCAGCACGACGTCGGGGATATGGTGAGACGGTCCTTGCGCCAGACCGGTCATGATGCCAACTCCAACAGTATTAGCACTCGCACTTACGTGCATACTTGCGTCTCGATGTGACGCACCCTCTTCAGCCCGTTTATACGGCGGCGCTCACAAACTGGATCATTCGATCTTGAACCGGAAAGTGTTTTTCCTACGTTTACGCGTCGGCGATAGCTAAACCGCCTTGTCGGACAGCGCCGCCAGGGTGCAACCGGCGATGCGCCAGGTGCCGTCCGGCTGCTGTTTCATCTCGTAAAGCGCCAGCACCGGCACCCCTTTCGGCCCGATGACCAGTACCGACTGGATCAGCCGGTCGCCGACCATCCGCATGTCGCGGAACTCGAAGCTGCGCGGCCGATAGACCTGCGGATACCCGGTGCGCACCATGCGCATGAAATTGTCGGGATCGCCGAACATCGACTGGATCATCGGCGCGGCATAGCCGAAGGCAGCGGCGCCGTCGTCGCGCCTGAACGCCTCGATCTGGCCCTCGATGACACCGCGAATCGCCGCCTGATCGGCCTGCGTCGGCAGGTCATCAGCGGCCATTGTCGGCCCTGCAAGCCCGCAAATCAGCAGGCAAATGGCTAGCATCTGGCGCATATCGGTTCTCCTGTCGCGGCGCCGCGCCGGGTTGTGTTAGGAGATGGCGCGTAATCGGCCAACGTCCAGTCCCGGTTACCCGTCTGAAACATCGGGGTCGCGACGATGGCGCAGGCACAGTTCGCCATCGGCCAGGTCATCCGGCACAAGCTGTTCGGCTATCGCGGGGTGATCTTCGATGTCGATCCGGTGTTTTCCGGCAGCGACGAGTGGTATCAGCGCATGGCCCGCAGCCGCCCGCCCAAAGACCGACCCTGGTACCACGTGCTGGTGCACGATGCGGTACACACGACCTATGTCGCCGAGCAGAACCTGGACCTGGACGACACCGGCGAGCCGATCGTCCACCCCCAGGTGCAGGACTTTTTCGAGGCGCTGGACGACGGCCGCTACCTGGCCCGTCGCCGCGCCATGAACTGAGGATCGAGGCCCTGCCATGAGCCAACGCCCATGATCGACGGCTTGAACGCGGTCGCCACGCTGCTGGTGCTGGCGGCGATATTCGGTGCCATCAACTATCACTGGCTGAAGCTGCCGTCGACCATCGGCCTGGTGCTGATCGCGCTCGCCTCCTCGCTCGGCTTGCTGGCGCTGGAGGGCGTGATGCCCGGCATCAACATCGCCGGACAGATTGGCGGCGCGCTCAGCGAGCTCGATTTCGCCGACGTGCTGCTGCAGGGCATGCTGAGCTTCTTGCTGTTCGCCGGCGCGCTGCACGTCGACCTCGGCCAACTTCGCCAGCGCGCCGCCGCCATCGCCACCATGGCCACCTTCGGCGTCGTGCTCTCGACCTTCCTGGTCGGCGCGGCGATGTGGGGCGTGTTCCGGCTGGTCGGGCTGGAGGTGCCGTTCATCTACTGCCTGGTGTTCGGCTCGCTGATCTCGCCGACCGACCCGGTGGCCGTGCTCGGCATCCTGAAGACCGCCAAGGTGCCGCCGGCACTGGAGGCCAAGATCGCCGGCGAGAGCCTGTTCAACGACGGCGTCGGCGTGGTCATCTTCCTGATCCTGGCCGGCATCGCCGCCGGCGGCGGCAACGGCGACGAGGCCAGCGCCGGGGCGATCACCTGGCTGCTGCTGCAGGAGGCGGTCGGCGGCGGCCTGCTCGGCCTGCTGACCGGCGCACTGGCGTTCTACGTCATCCGCACCATCGACGAGCACAACCTGGAGGTCATCGTCACCCTGGCGCTGGTCACCGGCACCTACCAGGTCGCGACCGCCCTGCACCTGTCCGGGCCGATCGCGGTGGTGGTCGCCGGCCTGCTGATCGGCAACCACGGCACCCGGCTGGCGATGAGCGACACCACCCGCGAGCGCCTGTCGAACTTCTGGACCCTGATCGACGAGATCCTGAACGCGGTGCTGTTCCTGCTGATCGGGCTGGAGGTGCTGATCCTGACGCTGGTCGGCAGCCACATCCTCGCCGGCCTCATGGCGATCCCGATCGTGCTGCTGGCCCGCTTCATCGCCGTCGGCCTGCCAATCCGCGGGCTTGGCATGTTCCAGGAATTCACCAAGGGCGCGATCCGGGTGCTGACCTGGGGCGGCCTGCGCGGCGGCATCTCTGTGGCCCTGGCGCTCAGCCTGCCGGCCAGCGAGTTCCGCGACCCGCTGCTCACCGCCTGCTATGCCGTGGTGGTGTTCTCCATCGTGGTCCAGGGCCTGACCATCGGCCTGCTGGTGCGTCGCATCGTGCCCAGTGCCGACCGGATCGAAGCTTCGGGTCACTGAGCGTGAGCGACCACCCCGCCGACCGGCCCGACGCCGTAACCTTGCTCGGCCGCGAGCCGCTCCACGACGGCCATTTCCAGATGAACCGCTATCACCTGCGCCACGCCACCTATGCCGGCGACCGGTCGGTGGAGATCCGCCGTGAGGTGTTCGAGCGTGGACATGGCGTTTGCGTGCTGCCCTACGATCCGGTGAGCGACCGGCTGGTGCTGATCGAGCAGTTCCGCATCGCGCCCTACATCTGCGAGGAGCCGGCCTGGCTCATCGAGGTCATCGCCGGCGTCATCGACCCCGGGGAGACGCCGGAGGACGTGGCGCGCCGCGAGGCCGAGGAGGAAGCCGGCGTGACGCTGGCCGGGCCGTTGGAGCCGATCAGCCGCTTCTACGTCTCTCCCGGCGGCACCTCGGAGACCCTGATCCTGTTCTGCGCCTCCGGCCCGCTGCCCGACGGCGTCGGCGGCGTGCATGGCCTGGCCGAGGAAGGCGAGGACATCCGCGTGCTGGTCCCGACATTCGATCAGGCCATGACCATGCTGGCCGAGGGCCGCATCGTCGTCGGCCCGGCCATCGTCTCGCTGCAATGGCTGGCGCTGAACCGCGACCGGCTGCGTGAAGGCCTCGACTGAGTCCCGGAAAATCGGGGATTCCACAAAGTTATCCACAGACCGCCTTAGCAGCTCGCGCGGCGGTGCGATGACGGATCGGTGAAACCCCGATGACGGGCGCGGCCGTCACGTCGCTTGACGGCGTGCCACGGCAGCACGCCATGGCGGCAGTGGGCCGAGCCACCCGATGCGCCCGATTGCCGGTGCCCCGCTGGACTTCAGGCCGGCAACGTGCGGCAGAATCTGTCACACGCGTTGACGATGGTGCGCCCGCCGCCGTGACCAGGACGATGCGGCACTAGTCATGTTGGACTAGACAACCGACGGCGACAGTTGGCTTTTCCGCGACTTAACGACGGTCGCGGCGGGCAAGAATCCACATTTGCGACCGCCTCGCAACTAACCCGCCGGCATCACGTCCCGCGCCATGTTGTAGCGCTCCAGCGCGTCGGCCACCGCGGGCCGGCGGCCGGTTTCGAGGCACAGGCGCGCCAGCTTCGGCCGACTGGCCAGCAAGCCCGGCATGTCGGGGTGCCAGCAGGCCTGCATCAGCAGATAGATGTCGGCGACGGAAATGCTCTCGCCGAGCATGAACGGCCCTGGCCCGATCGCCGCCTCGACGATGTCGAAGCCGGCCTCCACGCGTTGCAGCGCCGCCGCCTTGACCGCATCGACCCCGGCCGGGTCGGTCGTGTAGCGCGGCGCGTAGTAGTGTCGCAGCACGTTCTCGTAAAGGTTGCAGGCGCCGAACACCACCCAGCGCAGCACCGTGGCCCGCGCCGGCGTCCCGGCCGGCGGGATCAGGCCGGCGTCGGGGAAAGCATCGACCAGCCACAGGCAGATCGCGGCGGATTCGGTCAGCACGGTGCCGTCGTCGAGCACCAATGTGGGGATCTGGCCGGCGGGGTTCAGCGCCCGGTAGCCGTCGCCCTGGTGCTCGCCGCTGTCGTAGTCGACCCGCACCGCCTCGAATGCCGCGCCGACCTCCAGCAGAGTCGCTTCCGGGCCGAAGGCGCCGGTGCGTGGTGCCCAATAGAGCTTGAACACGGCCAAGCCTTCCTCATGTCAGATGAACGTGATGATGCGGCCCGGTGGCCCGCTTGATGGGCCTCCACCGGGCGGCTAGTCTCGCGGCTCGCCGCCGCTCAGGCAAGACCGGGAACCACCATGCAGATCCGCCATGACTTCATCGACGCCATCGGCAATACGCCACTGATCCGGCTGACCAAGGCGTCCGAGATCACCGGCTGCGAGATCTACGGCAAGGCCGAGTTCCTCAATCCGGGCGGCTCGGTGAAGGATCGCGCGGCCCTGGCGATCATCAAGGATGCCGAGGCCAAGGGTTTGCTGGAGCCCGGCGGCGTGATCGTCGAGGGCACCGCTGGCAATACCGGCATCGGCCTGTCGCTGGTCGGCAACGTGAAAGGCTATCGCTGCGTCATCGTCATCCCCGACACCCAGTCGCAGGAGAAGATGGACATGCTGCGGCTGGCCGGCGCCGACCTGCGCCCGGTGCCCGCGGTGCCCTACAAGAACCCGAACAACTTCGTCCGCGTCTCCGGCCGTATGGCCGAGGAGATGGCCAAGACCGAGCCGCACGGCGCGATCTGGGCCAACCAGTTCGACAACGTCGCCAACCGTCAGGGCCACTACGAGACCACCGGTCCGGAGATCTGGGACCAGACCGACGGCAAGGTCGATGGCTTCGTCTGCGCCGTCGGGTCGGGCGGCACGCTGGCCGGTGTCGCGATGGCGCTGCGCGAGAAGAACCCCGCCATCAAGATCGGCCTGGCCGACCCGATGGGTGCCGCACTCTACGAGTACTACAAGAATGGCGAGCTGAAGGCCGAGGGCAGCTCGATCGCCGAGGGCATCGGCCAGGGCCGCATCACCGCCAACCTCGAAGGCCTGAAGATCGATTTCCCCTACCAGATCCCGGACAGCGAGGCGCTGCCGATCTGCTATGACCTGCTGAGACATGAGGCTTTGTGCCTGGGCGGTTCCAGCGGCATCAACGTCGCCGGCGCGATCCGGCTGGCCAAGGACCTCGGCCCCGGCCATACCATCGTCACCGTGCTGTGCGACTGGGGCCATCGCTACATGGGCAAGATGTTCAATGTCGCCTTTCTGAAGGAGCAAGGCCTGCCCTACCCCGAATGGATGGCCTGAGGAGAGCCTGAGATGACCGAGCTGCTGTTCCGCGACGATGCCTACCTCACCAGCTGCGAAGCCAAGGTCGTGGGCGTGAACGAGCGCGGCGGCATCCTGCTCGACCGTACCGTGTTCTACGCCACCGGCGGCGGCCAGCCCGGCGACAGCGGCCGCCTGACCTGGGACGGCGGCAGTGTGGCGATCGCGACCGCGGTGAAGGGCGAGACCATGGACGAGGTCGTTCACGTGCCGGCCGAGGGCGAGACGGCCCCGCCGGTCGGCGCCACCGTGACCGCCGAGATCGACTGGGACCAGCGCTTCTCGCACATGCGCGTGCACACCGCGCTGCACCTGCTGTCGGCCGTGCTGACCTTCCCGGTCACCGGCGGTCAGGTCAGCGCCGGCAAGGGCCGGCTCGACTTCGACATGCCCGAACTGCCGATCAGCAAGGAAGAGATCGGCGAGAAGCTGAACGCGCTGGTCGCCGCCGATCATCCGGTGACCCCGACCTGGATCACCGACGACGAACTGGCGGCCCAGCCCGACCTGGTGAAGACCATGTCGGTGAAGCCGCCGGCCGGTGCCGGCCGGGTGCGGCTGATCGAAGTCGAGGGCTGCGACCTGCAACCCTGCGGCGGCACCCATGTACGCCGCACCGGCGAGATCGGCGCGCTCAGCGTCGGCAAGATCGAAAAGAAAGGCCGGCAGAACCGGCGCGTCTCCATCTTGTTGGGGTAACCATCCATCCGCGCATGGCATACGGTCATCGTCACCCCGACCGGAGCGCGAAGCGCGCAGAGCCGGGGTCCATGGCGATGACAGCGCCAGGTTTCGATATCGACCCCGGATCAGGTCCGGGGTGACGACTTGGGAGCGATAAACGCATGAGCGTAGACCTGCTGGTGTCCACCGCCTGGCTGGCCAAGAACTTGGGCAAGCCGGGGGTGAAGGTACTGGACTGTTCCTGGTACCTGCCGACCGAGAAGCGCGACCCGCATGCCGAACACCGCGCCAGCCATATCGCCGGCTCGGTCTATTTCGACATCGACACCATCGCCGATACCGCCGACCCGCTGCCGCACATGTTCCCCGACAACGACACCTTCGCCACCAAGGTCGGCTCGCTCGGCGTGTCGAACGGCGACCACGTGATCTGCTACGACGGCGGCAAGGCCACGGCGGCATGCCGCGCCTGGTACATGTTCAAGGTGTTCGGCCACGCCAAGGTCTCGGTGCTGGACGGCGGCTTCACCCGCTGGACCACTGAAGACCGGCCGGTCGAGGACGGCATCAACACACCCGAGCCGGCGACCTACGAGGCGAGCAAGGCGGCCGGTCTGGTCCGTGCGCGCGACGACATATTGGCGATCATCGAGGCCGGCGGTTCGGAGCAGATCCTCGACGCCCGTGCCCACGGCCGCTTCACCGGCGAGCAGCCCGAGCCGCGCGCCGGCATGCGCTCGGGCCACATGCCGGGCGCGCTCAACCTGCCGTATACCGACCTACTCGACAGTGACGGCAAGTTCCGCCCGAAAGCCGAGCTGGAGAAGGCCTTCAAGGACGCCGGCGTGGACCTGGGCAAGCCGGTGGTGACGTCGTGCGGGTCGGGCGTGTCGGCGGCGGTACTGCTGATGGGTCTGAACCTGATCGGCCACGACAACGGCACGCTGTACGACGGCTCCTGGTCGGAATGGGGCGGCCGGGAAGATACGCCGATCGTCACCGGCGAGGGTTGATGCTGGCGGTCCGCGACGCCACGGCGGCCGATCGCGATGTCACGATCGCGCTGTGGGATGCCGCCGGGCTGCTGGTCAACCCGCTGAACGATCCGGTCCGGGACTTCGACTTCGCACTAGCCAGCGACAACGCCACCATCCTGCTCGGCGAGGACGACGGCGCACTGGCCGCCGCGGCCATGGTCGGCCACGACGGACACCGAGGCTGGGTCTATTATGTCGCCACCGACCCCGGGCGGCGCAACGACGGCCTCGGGCGGCGCATCATGCACGCCGCGGAACACTGGGTCGCCGAGCGCGGCGTGCCGAAAATGCAGCTCATGGTGCGCGCCTCCAATACCCGGGTGATCGGCTTCTACCAGAATATCGGCTACGTGGTGGAGCCACGCGAAGTGATGTCGAAACGGCTCGACGGGCGGGCCGTGCAGATGGGCGGTCAGTCCAGCACCGAGCCGGTCACCATCACCTATCTGGAGATGACCGAGCCGCCGAAGCTGCCGCGCATCGAGCCGGCCGGCCATCACCGCCTGGCGCTGCTGCGGGCGCAGCCGCCGACGCTGAGCTTCTATCGCTACCTGTACGACGCCATCGGCCGCGACTGGCACTGGACCGACCGCAAGCTGCTCGGCGACGCGGCACTGCTGGAGATCGTCCGGGACGAGAATGTCGAGGTCTACGTGCTCTACGCCGACGGCTCGCCGGCCGGCGCCTTCGAACTCGACCGGCGCGCGTCCGACGTCATCGACCTGGCGTATTTCGGCATAATGCCGGACTTCATCGGCCAGCGTTTCGGGCCCTACCTGCTGGGCGAGGCATTGGAGACGATGTGGCGCTACGGCCCGCGACGGGTGACGGTGAACACCTGCACGCTCGACCACCCCAAGGCGCTGGGCCTGTACCAGCGCTTCGGCTTCGAGGTGGTGGCGCGCCAGACCGTGGCCAACCCCTGGCAGCGCGGCGAGGCGGAAAGCGACGACTGAGGCCGCAGCGTCGTCACCTCAGTGCGACAGGATCTGGCTCAGGAACAGCTTGGTGCGGTCGCTCTTCGGGTTGTTGAAGAACTCTTCCGGCTCGTTCTGCTCGACGATCTCGCCGGCGTCCATGAAGATCACCCGGTTCGCCACCAGCCGCGCGAAGCCCATCTCATGGGTCACGCAGAGCATGGTCATGCCCTCTTCAGCGAGCGTGACCATCACGTCGAGCACTTCCTTGATCATCTCCGGATCGAGCGCCGAGGTCGGCTCGTCGAACAGCATGATGCGCGGGTTCATGCACAGCGAGCGCGCGATCGCCACGCGCTGCTGCTGACCGCCGGAGAGTTGCCCCGGGAACTTGTGTGCCTGCTCCGGGATACGAACCCGCTCCAGGTAGTGCATGGCGGCCTCTTCGGCCTCGCGCTTCGGCATCTTGCGCACCCAGATCGGCGCCAGCGTCAGGTTGTCCAGCACCGTCAGGTGCGGGAACAGGTTGAAGTGCTGGAACACCATGCCGACCTCGCGGCGGATACTGTCGATATTCTTGAGATCGTTGGTCAGCTCGATGTCGTCGACGATGATCTGGCCCTGCTGGTGCTCTTCCAGCCGGTTGATGCAGCGGATCAACGTTGACTTGCCGGAGCCCGAGGGCCCGCAGATCACGATCCGCTCGCCGCGATTAACGGTCAGGTTGATATCCTTGAGCACGTGGAACTCGCCAAACCACTTGTGCATGCCGATGAGCTGGATCGCGACCTCGTCGCTCACCTTCAACTGGCTGCGGTCGACTTGCGGGCTATCGGTTGCGGCGTCAGACATGATGCAAATACCTCTCAGCTACCGGCGATGGCCGGTATCGAGCTTGCGCTCCAAGTACATCGAGTAGCGCGACATACCGAAGCAGAAGACGAAGAAGACGATGGCGCAGAAGGCGTAGCCCTCCTCCGCCAGGCCGATCCACTTGCTGTCGGTGATCGCCAGCTGGACCATCGCCAGCAGGTCGACCAGGCCGATGATCAGCACCAGCGTGGTGTCCTTGAACAGGCCAATGAAGCTGGAGACGATCGCCGGGATGACGATCTTCAGCGCCTGCGGCAGGATGATCAGCCGCATCGACGACCAGTAGCCCAGGCCGAGCGCGGAGGCCGCTTCGTACTGGCCCTTGGGGATCGCCTGCAGCCCGCCGCGCACGGTCTCGGCCATGTAGGCGGCGGAGAACAGCGACACACCGATCAGCGCCCGCAAGAGCTGGTCGAAGTTGCTGCCCGGCGGCAGGAACAGCGGCAGCACCACCAGGCTCATGAACAGGATGGTGATCAGCGGCACCGCGCGCACGAACTCGATGAAACCGACGCACAGCATCCGCACCACCGGCATGTTCGAACGCCGGCCCAGCGCCAGCGCCACGCCAATCGGCAGCGAGGCGGCGATACCGACGCCGGCGATGACGATGGTGAGCAGCAGCCCGCCCCACTTCGAGGTCTCCACCACCTCCAGGCCGAGCCCGCCATAGAGCAGGAAGAAGGCGATGATCGGGTAGGGGATGCACAGGAACAACGCCACCTTGCCGCGAAACGGCACGCCGTCGGTCAGCGTGTAGAACAGGCAGACCAGCCCCAGCCCGACCGCCAGCGATGGCCGCCAGCGCAGCGCCTCGGGGTAGAAGCCGTAGATGAACTGGTCGAAACGGATCGACACGAACACCCAGCAGGCGCCGCCCGACGTGCAGTCGTCACGGCTCTCGCCGATGAAGTCCGCCGAGAAGATCGCCCAATCCAGGATCGGCGGCACGACCAGGTAGATCAGCACAAGCGCCAGCACCGTCAGGATCGAATTGAACCAGCCGGAGAACAGGCTGGCGCGTGCCCAGCCGATGATGCCGACTTCCAGTTTCGGCGGCGGCAGGTCCGGCGCCGGCGTGTGGATGCGGTCCGCGTCCTCCTGCATGCCGGAGGCCGGGTCGGTCAGGTCGCGCGTGATATCGCTCATGGCTAGCGCTCCACCAGCGCGATGCGCTTGTTGTACCAGTTCATGAAGATCGAGATGCACAGCGAGATGGTGAAGTACACCGCCATCGTCATCAGGATGCACTCGACCGCCTGGCCGGTCTGGTTCAGCACCGTGCCGGCGAACACCGCCACCAACTCCGGATAGCCGATCGCCGCGGCCAGCGACGAATTCTTCGTCAGGTTCAGGTACTGGCTGGTCAGCGGCGGCACGATCACCCGCAGCGCCTGCGGGATGATCACCAGCCGCATGGTCACGCTCGGCCGCAGCCCCAGCGCGAAGGCCGCCTCGGTCTGGCCGTGGCTCACCGACTGGATGCCGGCACGCACGATCTCACCGATGAACGCGGCGGTATAGAGCGTCAGCGCCGCCAGCAGCGCCATGAACTCGGGCACCAGCACCAGACCGCCCTGGAAATTGAAGCCCTTGAGCGCCGGGTATTCCAGGGTCACCGGCATGCCGGTAACGAGGAATCCGACGATCGGCAGGCCGAGGATCAGGCCGATGCCGGTGCGCCAGATCGGGAACTGTTCGCCGGTATCGGCCTGACGCCTCTTGGCCCAGCGCGCCAGCACCCAGGTGGCGACGATGGCGCCGATGAACAGGATGACCGGCACCAGGAATGCGGTCTCGAAATGCGGCTTCGGCATGTACAGGCCACGGATGTTCAAGAACACCGTGTCGGCCATGTTCACGCTGTTACGAACCTGCGGCAGCGTTTGCAGCACGCCGAAATACCAGAACAGGATCTGCAGCAGCAGCGGCACGTTGCGCACCGTCTCCAGGTAGACGGTCGCGATCTTGGAGATCAGCCAGTTCCTCGACAGCCGCATGACGCCGAACAGGAAGCCGATGATGGTCGCGAGCACGATGCCGATGAACGAGATGAACAACGTGTTCAGCACCGAGACCACGAAGGCGGTGCCGTAGGTCGAGGTTTCCGAATAGGGGATCAGGTAGAATGGCAGGCCGAAGCCTGTCGGTTGGCCGAGGAACTTGAACCCGGTCGCGATGCCGCGCTCGTTCAGGTTGTCGATGGTGTTGTTGGTCAGCCAGAAGACCACGCCGACGAAAATGGCGGCGGTGGCGATCTGGTAGAAAATCGCGCGCAGCCGCGCGTCATACAGCCAGTTGGAACTGCCGGTCTGCGGTTCGCTCTGAACGGCCATGGACCCGTCTCCCGGATACGCGCCTCGACGGCGGCGTGCGCCAGAATCTCTTGCACCAGAATCCGTTGGGGCGCGCCTACCGTCGGTGGGCGCGCCCCTTCAGATTCAGATCATGACAGCCACGCTGTCCGGATCAACGGTACGGCGGCGCGTAGAGAATACCGCCCTTGGTCCACAGGGCATTGACGCCGCGCTCGAGCTGGATCGGCGTGTTCGGGCCGATGTTGCGCTCGTACGACTCGCCGTAGTTGCCGACCTGCTTGATCACCTGGTACGGCCAGTTGTTGGCCAGACCCAGACGCTCGCCATAGTCGCCTTCCTTGCCCATCATGCGCAGGATCTCCGGGTCGCTCGCGCTATCCATCATCTGATCGACGTTGGCCTGCGTGATGCCCTTCTCCTCGGCGATGATCATCACGTTCAGCGTCCAACGGATGGCGTCGTTGAAGCGGTTGTCGCCATGCCGCGAGAGCGGGCCCAGCGGCTCCTTGGAGATCACTTCCGGCAGGATCATGTGCGCATCCGGCTCGGACAGCTCGGAACGCTGCGCCGCCAGACCGGAACGGTCAGTGGTGTAAACGTCGCAACGGCCGGCGTCGTAGGCGGTCCGGATCTCGTCCGCCTTTTCGTAGATGACCGGCGTGTAGCTCATGTTGTTGGCGCGGAAGAAGTCGCCCAGGTTCAGCTCGGTTGTCGAACCGGTCGCTACGCATACGCTGGCGCCGTCGAGCTCGAAGGCCGACTTCACGCCCAGGTCCTTGCGGATCATGAAGCCCTGGCCGTCATAGAAGTTCACGCCGGCGAAATCGAAGCCGAGCTTCACGTCGCGATCGTAGGTCCAGGTGGTGTTCCGGGCCAGCATGTCGACCTCGCCCGACTGCAACGCCGGGAAGCGGCTCTTGCCGGTGGTCGGCACGAACTTGACCTTATTCGCGTCGCCGAGGATGGCGGCGGCGACGGCGCGACACATCTCAACGTCGAAGCCGGCCCATTCGCCCTTGTCGTCGGGCGCGGCGAAGCCGGCCAGACCGGTGGTGACGCCGCAGATGAGTTGTCCGCGCGCCTTGATGTCATCGATGGTGTCGGCCTGGGCACTGACGGCGAACAACGCCGCCGCGGCACCTGCCGTAATGAAGCCGAGTGCTTTCATACTGTAGACCTTCCCTGTATTGCCTGCTTTCTGCGTCGAAGCGGGTTTAATGCCGTACAAGGCATCTGAGGACGCGACGCTAACACACCTGTCTCGAAACCGACAAGAATGACCGGCGATCAGCCGCGAACTGTGCTTTGCGACATGTCCAGCCGTTTTACCGCAACCGAGATCGCCAATGGCCCAGCACTATCGAAACCCCGATCAGGCTCTGTTGCACCGGTTCCGCGACGCGCCGGGCGCGCCGTTGCCGATCGAAGCGTCGCCTTTCGCCATGGCCCTGTCCGGCCACATCGCCAAGGTCGACGCCGAAGCCGGCCGCGTCGAGTTGCGGTTCACACCAGGGCCGATGTTCCTGCAGGGCGCCGATGTCGTGCAGGGTGGCGTGGTCTCGGCGATGATCGACTTCGCCATGGCGTTCGCCGGTCTGGCCATGCTGCCGGCGAACCGCGTCTGCGCCACCACCACGCTGAACGTCGCCTTTCTGCGGCCGGCGCGGCCGGCGACCTACGTCGCGGTCGGCGAGATTGAGCGCATGGGCCGGCAGGTCGGCTTCGCGCGCGGCCACCTCGCCGAGGCCGGCCGGCCGCCGGTCGCCACCGGCGCCGCCTCGCTCGCCGTGATCGAGCTGGGCGCCGACAGGCGCTAGCTTGCCGCGCTGACATGCCAGATAGTACAGGTTGAGCATCCCATCCATTCCCAGCACAGAACCGAGGCGATGAAGGACGAAACCAAGATCGTAACCGCCGGCCGTGACCCGAAGAGCAACTTCGGCATCGTCAATCCGCCCGTCTACCACGCCTCTACGGTGCTGGCGCCGACCTACGCCGCCTGGAAGGAGCTGCGCGAGCGTTCCGGCAAGGGCGAGCGCACCATCGCCTATGGCCGGCGCGGCACGCCGACCCAGTTCGGGCTGGAAGATCTGGTCAACGCGGTGGAGGGCGGCGACCGCTGCGCCCTGTTCCCCTCCGGCCTGGCCGCGATCACCACCGCGATGATGGCCTATGTCAGCCAGGGCGATCACATCCTGCTGGTCGACAGCGCCTATGCCCCGGCCCGGCGGGTCTGTACCGAGCTGCTGCCGCGCTATGGCGTGGAAACGACATGGTACGACCCGCTGATCGCGCCGGCCGACCTGGCCGCCTTAATTCGCCCGAACACCAGGATCGTCTATGTCGAGTCGCCCGGCTCGCAGACCTTCGAGGTGATGGACATCCCGGCGCTGGCCGAGGTCGCGCACAAGGCCGGCTGCATCGTCATGATGGACAACACCTGGGCCTCGCCGCTCTACTTCAAGCCGTTCGAGCACGGCGTCGACGTCTCCATCCAGGCCGGCACCAAGTACATCGTCGGCCACTCCGACGTGATGCTCGGCACCGTCACCACCACCGAGGAACACTTCCCTTCGCTGCGCAAGATGTCCGGTGACCTCGGCATGTCGACCGGACCGGACGACGTCTACCTGGCGCAGCGTGGCATGCGCACGCTGCATGTCCGCCTGCCGCAGCACATGGCCAACGGCATCCGCCTGGCCGAGTGGTTCAAGGGCCGCCCGGAGGTCGAGCGGGTGATGCACCCCGCCCTGCCCGACGATCCCGGCCACGCGCTGTGGAAACGCGACTTCCTCGGCGCGTCGGGCCTGTTCGGCGTGCAACTGAAGAAAGCACCAGAGGCGGCGACCGCGGCGTTCATCGACGAGCTGGAGCTGTTCGGGCTCGGCGCCTCGTGGGGCGGCTACGAAAGCCTGGTGCTGGTCACCAGCCCGCACGGCGTGCGCACCGCCACCAAGTGGCCCTACGAGGGCCAGACGCTGCGCTTCCACGCCGGGCTGGAGGCGCCGGAGGACCAGATCGAGGATCTGACCCGGGCCTTCGACGCGTTCAATCGCGCGGCGGGCTGAGCTGCTTCTTCAAGTCGTCGGGGACCGGGACCTGGCGCGACGAGTTGGCGTCGTAGACATAGCCGGCGATGCCGCCGGCGACGACGCACAGCGTCACCAGGCTGGGCCAGTATAGCTCGCGCGGCCGCGCCAGCCGGCGCACGCGCACGCACTTGACGGCATAGACCGCGACCAGCATCAACACGCCGGCACCGATGCCGACCGCCCAGGCAGTATTCATGGTGCCGGGATCATAGGGAGTGAGCGTTAATGGCGGAAGAATTTGTCGAGCGCGCGCGGTCGATTGCCAGCGGCAAGGGCTTCGTGTCCTTGTGCGGCATGCAGCTCGACCTCGCCGAGGTCGACCACGCCCGCGTCCGGCTGCCGTATCGCGAGGAGGTCAGCCGTGGCGACGATCTGGTGCAGGGCGGCGCCATCTCCGCGTTGATCGACGTCGCCGGCACCGCCGCGGCCTGGTGTTCCACCGACATCGCTCCGGGCTCGCGCGGCGCCACGATCGGCATGACGCTGAGCTATCTGACCGGCGGCCTGGGTGATTTGGTGGCCGACGCGCGGGTGATCCGCCGCGGCCGCCGCATCGTCGTGCTGCAGGTCGAGGTGTACGGCAAGAACGACAGTCACGTCGCCACCGGCCAGGTCACCTATTCCCTGACCGCGCCACCGCGCTGAGCAGCAGCGCGCCGAACCCGGCCAGCACCAGCGGCGCCAGCGGCACGTAGTAGATCATCGCCAGATGGTGCAGCAGCGGCAGCATCCAAACCGCCAGCAACGCCAGCCTGGTCCTAACCGGCCGGCAGAAGCCGGGCGCGGCCAGCCATAGCCACACGCACATCGCCGCCAGCGCCGGCATGTCGTAGGTCAGGCTGTAGGGCGCGGCGAAGTACACCGCCGTAACCAGCACCGCGTGGCGCAGTACCGGCTCCGCCGGCCGCCGGTAGGACCACCACACCGCGATCGCCGCCAGGGCCGCCGTCGCCAGGTTCAGTGCCAGCGCCAGCTCCACCGGTCCGCCGAGCCGGATCGCCGCGCCGAACGGTGTCACCATCAGCAGGTGCAGGCCGGTCGACGGCGTGTTCAGCAGCAGCGATTGCTGCCCGGTCGTCACCTCGGCGAAGGCGAGCCAGCTATCGACGCCGAACACAACGGCCGACAACCCCATCAGGGCGATCCCGGTGATCGCCGCGCTGGCGATCGTCCGCCACGCACCCAGCGCCACCAGCGCCACCGGGATCAGCAGCCCGAGCTGCGGCTTCACCGTCAGCACGCCGAAACACACGCCGGCCAGCACCGGATGCGTCTGCAGAAGGCGCAGGCCGCCGATCAGCAGCGCCGCCGTGATGAACCCGTTTTGCCCGAACAGCAGGTTGGCGTAGGTCGCCGGCGCCAGAAACAGCACCAACCCGGCCTGCCAGTGCCGCGTCAGCCCGGTCAGCGCCGCGCCGGCATAGAGCACGAAGGTGCTCGCCGCCCACAGCACCAGCGAGGCGACGTAGCCCAAGATGCCGTAGGGCAGGATCAACAGCAGGTAATGCGGCGGGTACAGCCACAAATGCCGGGTCAGGTCCGGCCCGAACTGGGCCACCATCGCCTGGCGGTAGAGCGCCGGGTCGAACACGGCCGCGATCTGTCCGCCCAAGGTCAGCTTGGCGGCCAGCCACACGGCGATGAAGTCGCGCCCGATGACGTAGCCGAACTTGTCCATCAGCCCGTCGGCGCCGGCGAAGTACTCCAGCGTACGCGCCGCATAGACCAGCGCCAGCCCGCCGCAGAGCAAGGTGATCGGCGAAGGACGCGCGAGTCGCATGGCGCGAGTATATCGCTCACGCCCGGTTAACGGCCGGTGTCGCGTGCTATGTTGGCGGCTCGCAAGGAGCCCGCCGCCATGTCCGATATCGCCTTCCAGTCCGCCACCCAGCTTGCCGCCGCGATCAAGGCCAAGAAAATCGGCGCGCTGGAACTGCTCGACCTCTACCTGGATCGCGTCGAGCGCCACAACCCGACCCTGAACTGCTACGTCGCGCTGGATGCCGAAGGTGCCCGTGAGCGCGCCAGACAGGCCGACGAGGCGACCGCGAAGGGCCAGAGCTGGGGTCCGCTGCACGGCGTGCCGACCAGCCTGAAGGAGAGCTACAACTATCCCGGACTGCCGACCACCTGGGGCGTGCCGGCACTGCGCGACAACATCGCCACCGAACCGGCGCTGGCGGCGCGGCGCCTGATGGACGCCGGCGCGGTGATCTTCGGCAAGACCAACGTGCCGCTCACGCTGGGCGACTGGCAGAGCTACAACGAGATTTACGGCACCACCAACAACCCCTGGGACCTGGGCCGCAGTCCGGGCGGCTCGTCCGGCGGCACCGCGGCGGCGCTGGCGGCGGGCCTCACCGGGCTCGACGCCGGCTCCGACATCGGCGGCTCGATCCGCAATCCGGCCCATTTCTGCGGCGTCTACGGCCACAAGCCGACCTGGAACCTGCTGCCGCCACGCGGCCACGCGATGGGTCCGACGGTGGCGCCGACCGACCTGTCGGTGATCGGCCCGCTGGCGCGCTCGGCCGAGGACCTGGCACTTGCGCTCGGCGTCATGGCCGGCCCGAACGAGCTCGACGCCAACGGCTACCAGCTCGACTTGGCGCCGCCGCGCGCCACGAGGCTGGGCGATTTCCGCGTCGCGGTCTGGGCCGACGACCCGCTCGCCCCGGTCGACGCCGCGGTCGCCGATCACATCGAGACGGTCGCGCAGCTGCTGGAGAAGGCCGGCGCCAAGGTCGACCGCGCCGCGCGCCCCGACTACGACACCGCCGCCGCGCACCAGACTTACCTGACCCTGCTGTTCGGCATCGTCACTGCGCGCGAGCCGGCGGAAGCATTCGAACAGGCCAGGCACGACGTCGCCGCGCTCGCCGACGACGACAGGTCGATCCAGGCGATGACGACGCGCGGCCGGGTGCTGCACTACCGCGACTGGCTCGGCGCCAACGAGTTTCGCACCCAGGTGCGCTGGGCCTGGCACCGCTTCTTCGGCGACCACGACGTGGTGATCGCGCCGATCTCGACCACGCCGGCCTTCAAGCACGACCACGAGCCGGACCAGACCAAGCGCACCCTGCCGGTCAACGGCGCCCAGGGCGCCTATCTCGATAATCTCTACTGGGCCGGGCTGGTCACCGCGCCGCTGTTGCCGGCAACCGCCGCGCCGGTCGGCTTCTCCGACGGCCTGCCGGTCGGCGTGCAGATCATCGGCGACCACCTGAACGACCGCACCACCATCGAGTTCGCCCGCCTGCTGACTCGGGAGACCGGCGGCTTCGTGGCGCCCAAGGGTTACGACTGACGTCCGCTCAGGCGCGGATCAGCGTGCCGGCGCCGCCCTCGGTGAAGATTTCCAGGGTAACCGCGTAGGGCTGGCGGCCATCGATGATGACCGCGCCGCGCACGCCGCCATCGACCGCGTTCAGGCAGGTGCGGATTTTCGGGATCATGCCGCCGGCGATGGTGCCGTCGGCGATCATCGCCTCGGCCTGCGCCTTGTCCATCTCGGCGATCAGGTTCTTGTCCTTGTCGAGCACGCCGTCGACATCGGTCATCATCATCAAGCGTCGGGCCGACAGCGCTGCCGCGATGGCGCCGGCCACCGTGTCGGCGTTGATGTTGTAGCTCTGGCCGTCGGCGTCCGATGCCACCGGCGCGATCACCGGGATGAAGTCGGTATCCGCGATCTCGTTCAGGATCGCCGGGTCGATGATGTCCGGCTCGCCGACGAAGCCCAGGTCGACCGGCTTGCCGTCGACCGTCTCGATCAGCTTGCGCGCCGTGATCAGGCTGGCATCGCGGCCCGACAGGCCGATCGCCTTGGCGCCGGCGGCGATGATGTCGGAGACGATCTGCTTGTTGATCCGCCCGGCCAGCACCATCTCGACCACCTCCATGGTGGGCGCGTCGGTGACCCGCTGGCCATGGATGAACTCGCTCTCGATGTTGAGCCGCTTCAGCAGCGCGGCGATCTGCGGCCCGCCGCCGTGCACCACCACCGGGTTCATCCCGACCTGCTTCATCAGCGCGACCTCGCGCGCGAACAGGCGCGACAGCGTCGGATCGATCATGGCATGGCCGCCATATTTGATCACCAGCGTCTCGCCGGCATACTTGTGCATGTACGGCAGTGCGTCGGCCAGCAACTGGGCTTTTTCGTAGAGACTTTGATCGGGTTTCGGCATCGGTACGTACATGGTCAATGGCAACGTGCGGAAGCGCGGGCGGACCATACGCGCGGGCACCCGCGCCAGCAAGCCGGCGGCCTTGTCGCCATCGGCGAATACGTCTAGTTGTTCAGCGGGATCGTATAAGGGGCATCATGGCGGCCATCATCATCGTCGACGACTCCGACGCGCTGCGCGAAGTGCTCGCCGCCGTGCTGGCCGCGCGCGGCCATGACGTGACGCAAGCGGCCAACGGCGAAGCGGCCAAGGCGCTGTTCGACCAGCACAGCTACGACCTGGCGGTGTTCGACATCTACATGCCCGACGCCGACGGGCTGGCGTTGCTGACCGAGTTGCGCGAGCGCGGCCTGACCCTGCCGGTGGTGATGATGTCCGGCGGCCGGCCCGGCACGCCGCTGGAGCAGGCCGTCGCCATCGCCGACGCCTACGGCGCCGACAAGGTGCTGTTCAAGCCGTTCGGCAACCAGGACCTGGTCGACGCCGTCGAGGCGCTGCTGGCGGAACGCGCCTAAGGGACCGGGTCAATCGGCGTCGGCAGACCGCCGGCGGCCTCGATCGCGGCAGCCGCGTCGAGGCACATGTCCTCGCGGTAGCGGGCGCCGATCACCTGCACCCCCAGCGGTACACCGCCGACCAGCCCGGTCGGCACCGCCGCCGCCGGCAGGCCCAGCGTGTTGACCGCGATCAGCAGCCGGTGCGCGTGGATGATCCCGGCCACGGCATCCGGTCCCTCGGTGTCCAGCCCGGCCTTCATCGGCGGCGTGCACGACACCGGCCCCAATACCAGCGGATAGGCCTGGAAGAACATCATCCACGCCCGCAGCAGACGCGCCCGGTCGGCCAGCGCCCGCGCGTACCCCTCCACCTCCAGCGTCGGGGTGAAGGCCTCGTAGGCGTCCAGCACCGCGTTGAAGGCGTCGCTGCCGATGCTGCGCGCCGCCGGCCCCATGAACCAGCGGATCTCGTTGAGTTGCAGCAGCGCCCACAGGCTGGCGCAGTCCTTGACCAGCGGCGGCTCGACTTCCTCGACCTCGTAGCCGACCTCGGCCAGCGCCGTGCCGGCCTGGCGCACCGCCGCCGCCACTGCGTCGTCGACACCGCCGCCGGCGGGATCGACGGTCATCGCCACCTTCACCGGTCCCTCCGGCTTCGGCCCCTGCAGCGGCGCCGGCACCCACCAGGAGTCGCGCGGATCGCCCGCCGCCATCGCCTCGAAGGCCAGGCGCACGTCGGCGACCTTGCGCGCGATCGGCCCCTGCACCGACATCAGCTGGATGCCCGGCGGCCGCTCTTCCCAGGCGCTGGGGTTGGCATGCGGCACCCGGCCGAGCGTCGGCTTGATGGTGGCGACGCCGCAGCAATAGGCCGGATAGCGCAAGCTGCCGCCGGCGTCGTTGCCATGCGCCACCGCGCCGATTCCGGCCGCCACCGCCGCCGCCGCGCCGCCCGACGAGCCGCCGGCCACCCGGCTCGGGTCCCACGGGTTCCGGGTGGCACCGCGCAGCGGGTTGTCGGTGTGCCAGCGCACCGAGAATTCCGGCGTGTTGGTGCGCCCGATGATCACCGCGCCGGCCTTGCGCAGGTTCGCCACCGACGGCGCATCCTCCAGCGCCATGTGATTGGCCAGCGCCGGCAGCCCGTTGGTGGTCGCCTGCCCGGCCTGGTCGGTGTTCTCCTTGATGGTCACGGGCACGCCGGCCAGCGGCCCCAACGGCTCACCTGCCGCGCGCGCCTTGTCGACCGCTTTCGCCGCCGCCAGCGCCTCGTCGGCCAGCGTCACGGTGACGGCGTTGATCGCCGGGTTCACCTGCTGCAGCCGGTCCAGATGCGCTTCCGTCACGTCGACCGCGCTGGCCTCTCCATCGCGCACCGCCGCCGCCGTCTCGCCCGCGCCCAGCCGCCAGAGTTCACCCGCCATCTCAGCCCCTCAGCCCTTGTTTACCGTTCCGAGCGACGGTAGACGGTGACCGGCGCGGCGACAATCGCCGCCGGCCTTTTCACCGCCGCCGCTTTGCCCTAGAAACGCCTGGAATCCCGGATAAGAGCAAGCTCATGACGACCTCGATCAAGCGCGGGCGCAACTTCCTGCATACGCCCGGACCGACCAACATTCCCGAGCGCATCCTGCGCGCGATGAACCGTCCAGCCGTCGACTTCATGGCGCCGGAGTTCGTGACCATCTCGCGCTCGGTGTTCGCCGACCTGAAGCCGGTGTTCCGCACCGAGGGCACGGTGTTCCTGTACTCATCGTCGGGCCATGGCGCCTGGGAAGCGGCGCTGGCCAACACGCTGTCGCCCGGCGACAAGGTGCTGGTGCCGGAAACCGGCAACTTCTCGACCAACTGGGGCAAGATGGCCGCCAGCCTGGGCGTCGAGGTCGAGACCCTGCCCGGCGACTGGCGCCGCGCCGTCGACCCCGCCGCGATCGAGGCGCGCCTGGCCGAGGACAGCAACCACGAGATCCGCGCGGTGATGCTGGTCCACGTCGACACCGCGACCGCGACCTCCTCCGACGTCGCCGCTGTGCGCCGCGCCATCGACACCGCCAACCACCCTTGCCTCTATCTGGTCGACACCATCGCTTCGCTGGCCTGTGCCGAATTCCGCATGGACGAGTGGGGCGTGGACGTCGCCGTCGGCGCCTCGCAGAAGGGGCTGATGTGCCCGCCCGGCGTCGCCTTCACCGCCGTCTCCGACAAGGCGATGAAGGCCAGCCAGTCGGCCGGCATCTCGCGCAGCTACTGGAACTGGGCCGAACGCTTCACCGAGAACAACTACATCCGGTTCTGCGGCACCGCGCCGATCCACCTGGTCTACGGCCTGCGCGAGGCGCTGGACATGATCTTCGAGGAGGGCCTGGACGCCATCGCCGCCCGCCACGTCCGTCTGTCGAGCGCCGTGCACAAGGCGATCGAGACCTGGAGCCGACCCGACGGCGTGCGCTTCAACGCGGTCGAGCCGGCCGAGCGCGCCGTCTCCGTCACCACCATCCTCACGCCGGAAAACCTCGACGGCGAGGAAGTGCGCCGCTTCGCACGCGAGCATTTCGACGTCAGCCTCGGCGGCGGCCTCGCCAAGCTGCAGGGCAAGGCCTTCCGCATCGGCCACATGGGCGACCTCAACGCCCCGATGGTGATCGGCGCCCTGGGCGGCGTCGAAGCCACGTTGATGCAACTCGGCGTGCCGCTGGCCGACAGCGGCGTCGCGGCCGCGACACGCTACCTGGCAGACACGTTGCCGGGTCATGAACGCTCGAATGCCGCCTTCAGCCGCGCCACCGCGCGCGGCACCTCGGCCTCGGTGACGGCGGCGTAGCCCAGCACCAGGGCGTTCAGGTCGGCGCCGGCCTGGTAGTAGGCGTCGAGCGGCTTCACCGCCACGCCCTGGGCGGCGGCGGCACGGGAGATCGCGGCGGCCTGGCCGTCGTACAGCTCCAGGATCAGGCTGGTGCCGCGTCCAGTCGCGTGCAGCGTGGCGCGGCTGCCGAGTTGCGCGGTCAGCGCCTGCATCAGCGCGCGGCGCCGTTCGCCATAGGCATCGCGCAGCCGGCGGATGTGGCTGACCAGATAGCCCTCGCCGATGAAGTCGGCCAGCACCGCCTGGTTGAACAGCGCGGTATGGCCGGAGACCACCTGCTTGGCCGCCAGGAAGGCGGTGCGCAGGCCCGGCGGCACCACCGCGTAGGCCAGCCGCAGCCCCGGCCCCAGGATGTTGGAGAAGGTGCCGAGGTACAGCACCCCCTGGCCGCCGTCGAGCGCGTGCAGCGGCGTCAGCGGCCGGTCGTCGTAGCGGAACTCGCACTCGTAGTCGTTCTCGACCACCAGCGCCTGCGAGCGTCGCGCCCAGGCCAATAGCGCCTCGCGCCGGGCCAGGCTCATCACTCCGCCGGTGGAGAACTGGTGCGACGGGTTGACGATGGCCAGCCGCGCGTCGGCCGCGCGCTTCTCGCCTTCCGCGACCACCAGCCCGTCGGCGTCGGTCGGCACCGACACCGGGCTCATGCCGGCCGCGCGCACCACCGCGTGCACCTGTTCCGGGCCGGGGTTTTCCAGCCAGGCCCGATCGCCGGTGTCGCCCGCCAGCCGCAGCGCGATGTCCAATGCCTGCCACGTGCTCGACAGCACCACCACGTCGTCGGCCGCCACGGTCATGCCACGCGCCACCTGCAAGTAGTCGGCCAAGGCCGCGCGCAGTGCCGGCAGGCCGGCGACGTCGCCATAGCCGTACAGCCCGGTGCCGCTGGCTGCCAGGTGCCGGTTCGACAGCCGCCGCCACACCGCGCGCGGGAACAGGTCCAGCGCCGGCAGGCCGGGATAGAACGCGCGCTGCGCCAGTTCCGGCCTTCGCGCCAGGCCCGAACCGGCCAGCCGGGCGCCCCGGCTGGACAGCGCCACCTGGCGCGGCGCAATGTCCGGCCCGGCCTCCGACGGCTTGTCCGGCGCGGCGGCGAAGCCGTGCCCGGCGCCGCCGTCGAGCACATACGCGCCATCGCCGACCTGGCTAGAGATCAGGCCCTCGGCCTGGAGCTGCTCGAAGGCCTGCATCACCGTGTGGCGCGAGACGCTCAACTCGCGCGCCAGCGTGCGGGTCGACGGCAGGCGCGTGCCGACGGCCAGCTCGCCGCGCAGGATGCGCTCGCGGATGCCGGCGAAGATCTGCCGGTAGATCGGCCGTCCCGGCGTCCGGCGCACCGCCAGCATGTCGAGCAGCGCGCCGCCGGCTCCCTTGCTCATGATCGCAACCTCAGGCCAAGTCCCGCACCCAGTTCAGCGCGCCCGCTCCCATCCCCTTGAACTTCGGCGTGTCGGCCAGGGGCGCAACCAGCAACGGCGTGTCGGGTGGCAGCAGATGCTTGATCTGGTGATACAGGCGCGAGCGCGTCAGCGTCGTGTCGATCAAGTAGAGATCGTGACGCAGCTCGAAGTAGGGATCGGGAAGATCCAGCTTCACCTCCGTCGCGGCGCCCAATCCGACATAGGCAATATACAGCGCCATGACTCTCCTTTCCGGCCGCCGCCGTCATGGCGGGGCCGCCCGTGCCGGTCCCGCGTCGCGCAGGATGGCAAGATAGGCACCGACCGAGTGGCGCCAGCCGAGCCGCAAGGCGTCGGCGACCAGGGCATGGCCGATCGAGACTTCCGCGCAGGCCGGCACCGCAGCCAGGAACGGCCGCAGGTTGTCCAGGTTCAGATCATGCCCGCCATGGACCGCGACGCCAACGTCGGCTGCCGAAAGCGCCGTGCGCTGGCATTGGTTCAAAAACAACGCCGGCGCGTCGCCGACCAGGCCGCCGGTGAAGATTTCCACCGCGTCGGCGCCGACCGCGCGGGCCACCGCCGGCGCCGTCGGGTCCGGATCGATCAGCAGCGCGATCCGCCCGGTCGACGGCCGCAGCGCCTCGATCGAGTCGCGCAGCAGACGCGTGTTGCCGCATAAGCGCCAGCCCTCGCTCGAGGTGCGCGCATCCGGCGCGTCCGGCACCAGCGTCACCTGGGCCGGCCGCGCCTCGGCCACCAGCGCCAGGAAATCGTCGTCCGGATAGCCCTCCAGGTTCAGCGGCCGCGCCGGCCAGTCGTCGTGCAACAGGGCCGTCAGCGCGCGCACGTCACAGGGCTTCACGTGACGTCGGTCCGGCCGCGGATGCAGCGTGATGCCCTCCGCGCCGGCGGCCAGAACCTCCACGGCCGCATCGCTGACGTCGGGATAGCCGACGTCGCGCTGATTGCGCAGCAGGCAGACCTTGTTCAGGTTGACGCTGAGCCGGGTCATGGCGGTGTCTCCGGGCGGCGAAAGTGCCGAGCGTCGGCGGATATCGCGCCAGCACGCTTCCCGGAAAGGGCCATTTCACGATGCGGCGCCGGACCAACCGGCGCCGGCGCGCGCTACTTGCCGCCGAACTTGGCCCGGCCGAGCTGGAACCGCACCACCTTCAACGCGCCCATTTCCATCAGCGCGGCGCGCCGCGCCCAGAACTCCGCCAGCTCGGCGACGCCGCGCAGCACCGGGTCGTTTGCCTGGTCCGACTTCGACTTGGCTTCGACCTGGTCGAGGCAGCGCGCCCATGCCTTGACGATCATCCGGTTGTAGATCGCCGTGATGTCGTTGGCCTGGCGCAGCTTCAGCCTGGCGTCGCGGATCAACGTCTTCTGCTCGCCCATGGTGCGCACCTTCGGCTGCGGCCGCTCGTGCTCGGTCCAGTGGTTCCAGTCTTCCTTGTTCGCATCGGTGATGCCGCCCAGCACGAAGTCGAGCATCACGATCTGCGCCGCGCCGCGCAGCGACAGATCGAGTTCGCGCAGCAACTCCAGCTTGTTCTGGACAGAGAACAGCAACGGCTCGACCAGCACGACATCGGTGCTGCGCGCTTTCAGCTTGAGAGCCTCGGGATTGAACGCGCGCACCGAGACCTTGTCGGCCATGTCGGCTTCCGCGTTCAGCTCGCCGGCCTTCTCGACCACGGCCTCGGACGCTTCCAGCCCGGTCACCGAAATATCGAAGCGTCGCCGCAGGTCGCGCGCCGCACCGCCAAGACCGGCGCCCACCAGCACCATATCGTGCCCCGGTTCGACTGCGGCCGAGCTCAACAACTTCTCATAGAATGCGGGATTGCCGGGGCCGGAATGGCCAGCGCCCCAGACCAGTTGCGGCGCCTCGATCCGCATGATGCGCTCGCGGTCGGCCTCGCTGATGGCCGCCGCCGGCAACTGCGGCCGCAGCAGCCGCTTGGTCAGACGCTGACTTTCCTGGCTGCGGCCGGCACCGTCCCACCAGGACGCGAACCGCGCGCGCCAGCCGCCGCTTTCGCCGGCGTCTGCACCGGCCGTCTGTGCCGCCGGCATCGCCCGGCTCACCAATTCCATCGGCAGCAGATGCCGCCGCTCATCGCACCAACTGTCAACAAGACAACCTCCGCACTCGTGGGTCGGTTATCGCAGTGACGGCCTAAGCAGTGGTTAACGACCCATGCACAGGTGAACCTTATTTAGCAATTTCCAGCATCTCGACGGCATCGCCCAGCGTCTCGCGGATCGCGGCGTGGTTCTGCTCGACCCAGACCAGCGCCGGCGACTGGCTGGTGCCGTCGCTATACTGCCGCCCGACCCCGAGATAGATCAGCGTCCCCTCCTCCTTCGGGTGCGGCGTGATCCAGGCGATCCAGTCGACATTGACCACGATCTCGCCGCCACCGGCCTGGGTCAGCGTGATGAACGTGGCCATGGCGGGAACTCCTTCGCGAATCGGCTAAGTATTGGCGCGCCCTGCAGGACTCGAACCTGCGACCGCCCGCTTAGAAGGCGGGTGCTCTATCCAGCTGAGCTAAGGGCGCTCTAGCGGCTCGCTGCCCGGGCCGCGGTGTTTGTAGTAGCTGAAATTCTCCGCGTAGGACTTGATCTTCGCCCGGCGCTCGCGCGGCGGCACGACGCGGTAGGGGATGTCGTGGCGCTTGCAGAAGGCCACCGCCTCGCCCTCGTCGTCGAACCGCATCACCAGCTGCTGCGTGGTGTCGACCGACGCGGTCCAGCCCATCAGCGGCTCCACACGGCGGGCGGCCTCCGGGTCGAATTCGAGTAACCATTGGCGGGTATTGTGCCGACCCGACTGCATTGCCGTTTTGGATGGCTTGAAGATGGTGGCCTGCATGCCGGATCACTTTCGCTCGTGGTGGTCGGGGAGACTGGATTCGAACCAGCGACCCTCTGCTCCCAAAGCAGATGCGCTACCAGGCTGCGCTACTCCCCGTAACGCCGTTTCGGATCGGCCGGGCGCGTGCGGCGCGCTCCGGTCCGCGCGTGGCCGGCAATCTATGCGCTTTCGCGCCATGGCGGCAAGCGCGGCGGCGATGGCCAGTCTGGCCGCCGCGCCAGCGCTCGCGGCCAATGCCTGCGCCGGTCTGCAAAGCTACGTCCCGCTGGCGAAGACATCGTTAAAGTCGCCGGAGCCGGAGATCCGCAACGACATTCCCTACAAGGCGCTGTCGTCGATTCCCGGCGCGACGCCGACCTCCCTGCTGGGCCTGACCCAGTTCGCGCGCGCCACCGACCACAGCTACGCGCTCGATACCGTCGAAGCGCCCGGCGGCCGAGGCGTCTGCGCCGCGCTGCGCGAGGTCAAGCTGGCGATCGTGCACACGATTCTGGCGATCTACATCGCCGATCACGTCCATGCCGGCAGCTGCACCTACGACGTCACCATGGCGCACGAGCGCGACCATGTGTCATACGAGCGCGGCGCCCTGATGAAGGCGCTGAAGGAGATCGAGAAGGAGATCGCCAAGCCGGTCCGCTGGTTCCACGGCGATGACGAGGACGAGGCGATCGCGGCCGTCGAGCGCCGCATCGCCAGGTGGTCGAACAAGTTGCTCAAACGCGCCACTAAGGTCGCCAAGCGCGGCCACAGCTATCTGGATATTCAATCCAACATCAGGGGGAGCCTGGCGAAATGTCCACGTTGGCGACGCCGGTGAAAACAGCGATCCTGACATTGCTCGCCGCGCTGCTGGCGTCCCCGGCGCTGGCGGCGGACCGTTGCGCCGATCTCAAGGCCTTCCGCGCCAAGCCCGAGACCGCGCTGCGGGTGGCCACGCCGAAGATCCGAAACGACCTGCCGCACACGGTGTTGCAGTCGCAGCGCGGTCGCGGCGACACCATTCTGATGGGCAAGATCCACGTCGAGAAGCGCGCGCGCTACAAGACCGCTTACAAGGTCCATGACGCGCCCGGCGGCGGTGTCTGCGTGGTGCTGCAGCGGGTCGAGGTGACTGTCGAGCTGAGCCCGGTGACGATCTACATCGCCAAGCAATCGCGCCCCGGCGGCTGCGAATACAAGGTGACGCTGGAGCACGAGCGCAAGCACCTGAAGTACGAACGCCAGGCGATGGCGGCGCAGCTCAAGAAGCTGGAAGGGCGCATCCGCGCGACCCGCAAGCCGTTCCATGCCGCCAACGAGCGCGACGCCAAGCGCCGGGCGGAGAAGCTGATCAGCGGCTGGGTCGACAAGGCCCTGCAGAACGCCGACCGCGATGCCGAGGTGAAGCACCGCCGTCTGGACGCCTCGTCCAGCTCGAAGTTCGAGGCCGAGCGCTGCGACTAGCAGGCTGTTGACGACGTCGCTGCCCGGCTGAACAGCAACCCTAGATGCCGCGCCGCCGGTCAGCCGGTGCGATGCCGGTCGTCGTCTCGCGATAGGCGCGCCAGAGCCGCTGGTGGAGGGGCATCACGTCGCCAAGCCTTGCCACGATGGAGCGCGCGACAAGACCGGCATCGTTGGGCAACGTGCCGATGCCGGTCCAGGCATCGCCGGCGGCATCACGCAGCGGCCCGACCAATCGTTTCGCGTCGACATTGAGGAACAGCATCAGGCCCATGCCGCCGATCGCCCGGCTCGTCGCCGCCTGCTCGCGGATCACGTCGTCGGCGGCGATGTCGACGCGATCCAGCGCCAGCAGCTTGCCGGCACGGCGTATCTCGATGGTGGCTGCATAACGCCGAAACGCGGCCTCCGGATGCCAGCCGATCCCGTCGGCATAGACGCACTCACCTGCCGCCTCGATCTCAATCCGCTGGCGCAGATCGGCGTCAGGGAACAGGACCAGGGGATCGCCCAGCACCTCCAGGCAGCCACCCGCGGCAACCGTAAGACGCCAGACGCTCTCCGCGTGGTGGCCGTTGTTGCCGGCATGGACCACCGTCGCGCCCTGGGTGGTGACGTGCGCGGCCGCGCCGGCGCAGACCTCGATTGCCTGGACCAGCCTGTCGCCGGCGAACAGGCCGCCGGCGCTGGACTGCGGTATTACCGTGGCCATGCCGGCCGGCACCCGGTCCAGATAGAATGGCTGCGTGAGCGCCCACGGATAGCTCAGCCGCCGGCGCGCCAGATCGGTGCGGCCGTCGGCGGCCGGCGCGAAGGCCAGGTCGAGCTGCGTCACGCCCGGAACAGTACGTCGTGGCACAGCATGTCGACGATGGCGTCGACGCCCACGCCGGTGCGGCCGTTGGTGATCAGCACCGGTCGGTCATCTCGCACCGCGCGTGCCTCCGCCAGCATCGCGTCGAGGTCGACGCCGACGTGCGGCGCCAGGTCCGGCTTGTTGATGATCAGCAGGTCGGACTGCACCACGCCAGGGCCGCGTTTTCGCGGAATGTCGCCGCCACCGGCGACATCGATGACGAAGCACCACCAATCCACCAGGTCCAGCGAGAAGGTTGACGCCAGGTTGTCGCCGCCGCTTTCCAGCAGGACGAGTTCCAGGCCGGGGAAGCTTTGCTCCAGCGACTCCGCCGCCTGCAGGTTCAGCGTCGGGTCCTCGCGGATCACGGTGTGCGGGCAGGCACCGGCCTCGACCGCCAGGACGCGCGCCGGATCGATCAGGTTGGCGCGGCGTACCCGTTCCGCGTCCTCGTGCGTGACCAGGTCGTTGGTGATGACGGCCAGCGACACGCCGCGCGCCTTCAGCCGGGGCAGGAGTTGCTCCAGCAGCGCGGTCTTGCCGGAGCCGACCGGTCCGCCGATGCCGACGCGCGCGGCGCCGACCGGCTCGATGAGCGGTTCCACGCTCATCGCAGCATGTAGCGCCGGCTGAGCGGCACCTCCGTCGCCGGCTCGCAGGTCAGCAGCTCGCCGTCGGCGAAAACCTCGAAGGTCTGCGCGTCGACGCGGATCGACGGCAACGCGTCGTTGCGCAGCAGGTCGCGCTTGGAACGCCCGCGCACACTGTCGATCTGCACGAACTTCTTGGCCACGCCGAGCTTGCGTTCGGTGTCGGCCTCGATGGCGAGCTTGGAGACGAAGGTGACACCGAGCGTGGTCTTGGCGCTGCCGAGCGAGCCCCACATCGGCCGCTGGATGATCGGCTCGGTGCCGATGTGGCTGCCGTTGCCGTCGCCCATCGCCGACCAGACGATCTCGCCCGACTTGATGATCATCTCCGGCTTGGCGCCGAACGACGCGCGCGGCCACAGCACCAGGTCGGCCATCTTGCCCGGCTCCAGCGAGCCGATGTGCTTGTCCATACCGGCGGCGATCGCCGGATTGATGGTGTACTTGGCGACGTAGCGCAGGATGCGTTCGTTGTCGGCGCGGCTGGTCTTCTCCTCAGGCAAGCGGCCGACGCGGTCCTTCATCACCGAGGCGAGCTGCCAGCACTTGGTGATGTTCTCGGCCAGCCGGCCCATGCCCTGTGTGTCGGTGGCGAAGATCGAGATCGCGCCCATGTCGTGCAGGATGTCCTCCGCCGCCATCGACTGCGGCCGGATGCGGCCTTCGGCGAAGGCCACGTCCTCGGGCAGCTTGTAGTTGAGGATGTGGCACAACATCGTCATCGGCACGCCCTCCTCAAGGGCCGCCGGGGTGAACGGGTTGGTCGGGTTGGTCGACGACGGCAGCACGTTGGCCTCGCCGACCACCTTCAGGATGTCCGGCGAGTGGCCGCCCCCGGCGCCCTCGACGTGGTACATGTGCACCGTGCGACCGGCACACGCCGCAATCGTGTCCTCGCAGTAGGTGAACTCGTTGATCGTGTCGGTGTGGATGTGCACCGAAAAGTCGTTGCGGTCGGCGGCGATCAGCGAACCGTCGATCACCGCCGGCGCGGCACCCAGGTCCTCGTGGATCTTCACGCCCAGCGCGCCGCCGGCCACCGACTCCTCCACCGCGCCCGGATCGGAGCAGCCGCGGCCGAGGAAGGCGAAGTTCAGCGGATACTCGTCGCAGGCCCGGATCAACTGACCCAGAATGTTGGGGCCCGCGCACGAAGTGTCGAAGTGCGGTCCGGGCGACATCCCCAGCATGGTAGTGCAGCCACCGGCCAGCGCGTGCCAGGCCTGCTGCGGCGACAGGAAGTGCGCGTGCGCCTCGATGCCGCCAGGCGTGCAGATGTAGAAGTCGCCGTGCACGCAGGTGGTGTTGGGACCGGTCACCATGTTCGCGTCGACGCCGTCCATGATGTCCGGATTGCCGGCCTTGCCGACGCCGGCGATGCGGCCGTCGCGGATGCCGATATCGGCCTTGATGATGCCCAGAACCGGATCGACGATGGTGCAGTTGTGCACCACCATGTCGAGCGCGCCGGAGGCGTAGGTGCCTTTGGTCTGGAAGCCCTCGCCGTCGCGCATCGACTTGCCGGCGCCGGTGGTCAGCTCGTCGCCGTAGGTGGTGAAGTCGCGCTCGACCTCGGCCAGCAGCGAGGTGTCGCCGAGGCGCACCATGTCGCCGGTGGTCGGTCCGTAGACTTCGGCGTAGGCCTGTCGGGAGATCGTCGCCATGGTTCAGTCCTCCCTACGCGCCGCGATAGCCGGCGGCGCGGGCCGCGGCCAGCGCCTTGGCCTTCACGTCGGCGTCGTTGGTGTCGCCATTGGTCAGGCCACCTTCGCCGAAGACCTCGGCCGTGCCGCCGAGTTTGACCAGCCGCACGGTCTTCACAACACCGGGATCAAAGCGCGCCCCGACGCCTGACGGCGCGTCCAGGCGCATGCCGAAGGTGGCGGCGCGGTCGAACTCCAGCGCCCGGTTGGTCTCGAAGAAGTGCGCGTGGCTACGCACCTGGATGGCACGGTCGCCGGTATTCAGCACCTCGACATCGACCGCCGCGCGGCCGGCGTTGATCTCGATATCGCCGTCGGCGGCGATGATCTCACCGGGCCTCACCTCGTCGTCGGCGCTGCCGCCGGGCTTGATCGGGTCGAACACGGTGACCAGCTTGGTGCCCTCGGCCATGCCGACCTCGAAGGAGACCACCGGGATCATCGCGCGCACCCCGGGCTGAACGTCATCGGTGGTCAGCAGGCTGCCGGCCAGCGCCACCATGTCCGGATGGTCCATGTCCTGGCGCGCCGCCGTCATCACCTCATCGCAGATCAGCGCGATGGCTTCCGGATGGCTGAGGCGGATGCCCTTGGATCGATAGCGCCGCGCCAGTTCCGCGGCAGTGAAGATTGTGAGCCGCTCGAGCTCCGTCGGGGTCAGGTTCATCGCATGCCCTCTCGTTAAGGCGGATCAGTTGGCGAACAGCGCACCTCCCGACGTGTGCCGGCTCATGGCGACGTCGGCCATCGGCGCGAAGTTTCTCGGTTGTTGCGGCGGCTCGGCCATGGCGAGCGCCGCCACCGTGTGACGCAGCCGTGCCACGTCGCCCTGCACCGTCAGCGCCCCGACGATATTCAGCCGAACCGCCGCCGAGGCCAAGGCATTCAGGAACGTCATGCCCGATACGGTCAGTGCCTCGGTGCGGTCGAGCCCGAGCCCGGCGTACACCAGGCCTTGCACCACGGGTAGGTGTCCGTCGGGTTTGCGGGCACGGTACTCGGCGGCATCCGGCGTGCCGAGGCGCGCGTGGGCGGCCAGCATGGCATGGCCGGCACGACGCGAGCCGTCACGCAGCGGCGCCGACCAGCTCATCGCCTCGATCATCCCGTCGAGGGCCGCGCAGTGGTCGAGGCTGGCGCCATGTGCGTCGGCGACGACCGCGCGGTCGAAGCTGGCCCAGCGACCGTGCAGCTGTGCCGAGAGGAAGGCGCCGATGTGGATGCGCTCCACCTGACCTTCACGCCAAAGGCTTTCCAGGCCCCAGGAAAATGCGAAGCCGCCGCCGGGAAACTGGCTGTCAGCCACCTGCAGCGCCGTCGCGAGCGCGGACGCGTCAGTCATCGCACACCGTTACCGCGCCCGATGCGACGAGGTCGCGAAGCCGTGCCAGGTATTCGGCCTCCGGACCGTCGAGTGCGACGAACAGGTCGGCATCGCGGAAGCGCACGCGCCAGTGCAAGTTGCCGGCCTGATAGCCGAGTTGCAGAGCTGCCGCGTCGTCACGCGGGCGCAGGCCGAGCCACCGCTGCTCGCCCACTCGGACGACGATGGCGCGGACCTCGTCGATGAACAGGACCGCACCATCATGCAGCCGCTGGCCGCGCGGCTGGGCGATGGCGCAGTCGGTGCCCTGATCGGTGGCGAGGCGCAGCCGGCCTCGTGCCGCGTCACGCGGCTCGATGCTCAAGGTCTCGACGCGGCCGGCATGCGCCAGTCGATGGAGCCGCTCCGACACCTCGGGGGCGGTTCGGTCGCAGACAATCGCTCCCAGGCGCAGGGGACTCATCTCATGTGGCCGCTGACGGTCTTGCAAGGCGCGGACCTACTCCTATGCCGAGGGGCTATCGGACACCGCGAGTTGAGTGCCGGGTCCAACATAGCGCCGAGCCACGGCCCAGGGAAAGGCGTCCCGATGCAGCCGGTTCGCCTGTCGGGCAGCGCGAAACATCGGACCTCCGGCGGTCGGTGCGCGGCCAGCCTGAGCCAACCGGTGCCGCCATGGTCTGGCCCGCGTTGCTGCGCTAGCCTCGGCGCGAGCGAAGCATCGGGAGTGCGGGCGAATGAGCAGGATCGGGGTGGCGTTCTCCGGCGGACCGACGGCCTCGGAGATCGTCGAATGCGTGCGGCTGGCCGAGGAACTGGGCTACGAGTCGGCCTGGGTCGCCGAAGGCCACGGCGGCGATCAGTTCGCCGTCCTCGCGGCCTGCGCCACCGCCACCTCGCGGATCCAGCTCGGCACCTCGATCAGCAGCGTCTTCGTGCGCACGGCGCCGACCATCGCCATGGCGGCGGCCACGGTGGACGACCTGTCCGGCGGCCGGTTCATTCTCGGCCTGGGGTCGAGCCACAAGGTGCAGGTCGCGCCGGAACATGGCGTGCACTTCGAGAAACCGCTGACCCGGGTGCGCGAGACCGTGGCGGTGGTGCGCGCGCTGCTGCGCGATGGCGAGGTCGGTTTCGATGGCGAGACGGTGCGGATCGAGCACTTCGACCTCTGGTTCACGCCGCATCGGCGCGAACTGCCGATCTACCTGTCCGCCGTGTTCCCGAAGATGACCGCGCTGTGCGGCGAGATCGCCGACGGCGTGATTTTGACCCGGAGCACACTCGACACCGCGGCGAAAACGCGGCCGCTGATCGCCGAGGGCGCGGGCCGCGCCGGCCGCGTGGCGGATGAGGTCTGCCTCACCAGCCTGTTGCCGACCTCGGTGCACGAGCGGCGGGCCGACGCGCTGGACGCGATGCGGCCGGGCCTCGCCTTCTATGCCGGTTTCTTCCCGCGCTACAACCGGCTGATCGCCGAGCATGGCTTCGCCGACGAAGCGACCGCCATCGCCACGGCCTGGGCGGCGAACGACCGCGCCGCCGCCATCGCAGCGGTCAGCGACGCGATGATCCAGGCGACCAGCATCGCTGGCACTCCGGACGAATGCCGGACCCGGCTGGACGCCTATCGAGAGTCCGGGATCGACGTGCCGATCATCTCGCCCTTCGCCCGCGGCCCCGGCGCCGCCGAACACTTCAAGGCCGCGATCAGGGCATGCGCGCCTAGCTAGACGCCAGCTCCCAGAGCCGGCTTGGGCTGAGCGGGATTTCCAGCAGCTCGACGCCCTGCGCCGGCAGGTCGAGCGCGTTCTCCAGGGCCTGGGCGAACAGCGCGCCGACGGGGATGGCGCCGGCCTCGCCCGCGCCCTTGGTGCCGAGCGGGTTCAGCGGCGAGGGCGTGACCTCGTGGCCGAGCTCGATTGCCGGGACCACGTCGGCTGTGGGTAGCAGGTAGTCGGCGAAGGTCGGATTCAGGAGCTGGCCCTCGGCGTCGAACACCAGCTTTTCGAACCAGGCGTTGCCGATGCCCTGGGCGACGCCGCCGGTGACCTGGCCGGCCAGGATCATCGGGTTCAGCACCGTGCCGCAGTCGTGTACCACCACGTACTTCTCGATCTCGATCATCATGGTCTCGGGATCGACGGCGACGATCATGGCGTGCACACCGGCCGCCGTGGCGCCCATCTCCGGCCCGAAATATTGCGTCGACTCCAGGCCCGGCTCGGTGCCAGGCGTGACCGCGCCACGCATCGGGTTGGCCAGCCCGGCCAGCTCGCCGAGTGTGACCCGCTTCTCCGGCACGCCGGCAACGTGGGCGGCGCCCTCGCCCACCACCACGTCTGCCTCGGCGCATTCGAAATGCTCTGCGGCGGTCTTCAGTATCTTGCCGCGCACCGCCAGCGCCGCCGCGTGCGTCGCGTTGCCCAGCACCACGGCGCCACGCGAGGCGAAGGTGCCGGCGCCCCAGTAGAACTGATCGGTGTCGCCGGTGATTACGTCGACATCCTCGACGCGGCAGCCGACCTGCTCCGCCACCACCTGGGCGAAGGCCGTGAAGTGTCCCTGCCCCTGCGTACCCATGCCGGTCGCCAGGCTGACCCGTCCGGAGGACTGCACTTGAACCCTGGCACCCTCGTAGGGGCCGATGCCGGTGCCCTCGACATAGGCGACCAGGCCAATGCCGCGCCGGCGGCCGACGGTGTCCACCCCACCGGCGAAGTCGTCGTAGCCGATCATCGCCCTGGCCTTGTCGAACAGCGGCGCGTAGCTGCCGCTGTCGTAGCGCAGCGGCGCGAAGTCCTGAAAGATGATTTCGTTGTTGTACGGAAAGGCGTCCGGCGGAATGAGATTTCGCCGGCGCAGTTCGACCAGATCGATGCCGATCTCGCGCGCGGCGATATCCAGCAGCCGTTCGATGACGAAGACGCCGTGCTGTCGACCGGCACCGCGATAGGGCGTGACCAGCGTCTTGTTGGTAAAGACACACGTGAAGGTGCTGTCGTAGGCCGGGATCACGTACGGGCCGAGCAGCGTGCACTGGCTGTTCAATGGCGTGGTTAGGCCATAGGGGTCATAGGCGCCGGTGTCGAACAGGAACACGTCCTTCACGCCGAGGATGCGACCGTCGGCGTCGAGCGCGATCTCCGCCTCGTGGATCTGGTCGCGCTCCTGCGTGGTGGCGAAAAAGTGCTCGTAGCGGTCCTCGATCCATTTCACGGGACGATCCAGGCGCATGGCCACCCACGGCACCAGCACCTCTTCCGGATAGAACATCATCATCTTCGGGCCGAACCCGCCGCCGATGAACGGCGCCACGACGCGGACCTGCCGTTCCGACAGGCCGAGCATGGCGGCCAGGCCGTTGCGGATGATGACCGGCGCCTGGGTGGTGTCCCACACCGTCATACGGTCGGCGCGCGCGTCCCAGGCCGCGACGATGCCGCGCGTCTCCATCGGCGAGGAGGCGCCGTGGTCGTAGTGGAAGCGTCGCGCGATCACGTGTGCGGCGTTCTTCCGCGCGGCGTCGTAGTCGCCCTTGGTCTGGCGCACTTTGGCCGAGACGTTGTGGCCGAGGTCGTCGTGCACCAGCGCCGTGCCGCTTTCCAGTGCTGCGGCCATGTCGACGACCGGCGGCAGATCCTCGATCTCGACGACGATGTCGGCGACGGCGTCTTCGGCGATGTAGCGGCTGGCCGCGAGCACGATGGCAATCGGCTCGCCGACATGGCGCACTTTGCCCCTGGCCAACGGCACCTGGCAGCGCTGGTTGAACGCCGAACCCGGGATCGGCGGTGGTGGCACCAGCAGCGGGCCCGGCTGCCAGTACTCGCCCAAATCGTCGGCGGTGTAGACCGCGACAACACCGTCGCGCGCCAAAGCGGCCGACGTGTCGATGGACCTGATGCGGCCGTGCGCGACCGGGCTGCGGCAGAAGGCGGCATGCAGCATGTCCGGCAGGTCGACGTCGTCGACGAACAGCGCCCTGCCCGTCAGCAGCCGCGCGTCCTCGTTGCGCCGTACCGACTGGCCGACGTAGCGCGGCTCGGCGATCATGGCCGTGCCCAGCAGGGCACGGCCCGCTTGCAAACATGAGCGTGCTGTTGCCCGCTCATGACGAGGCCGCCAGCACGGCGTTGACGATGTTCTGGTAGCCGGTGCAGCGACACAGGTGCGCGGAAAGAGCCTCGCGGACCTGCGGCTCGCTGGGGCTCGGGGTTTCGCGCAGCAGCGCGGTCATGCTCATCAACACGCCGGCGGTGCAGTAGCCGCACTGCACGCCGTGCTGTTCGCGCATCTGTCTTTGCAGGTGGTTGAGCTTGTCGCCGTCGGCCAGGCCTTCCACGGTTTCGATAGTCTTGCCGTCGGCCTGCACCGCGAACATCAGGCACGAGCGCACCGGCTCGCCGTCCACCAGCACCGTGCAGGCGCCGCAGACACCGTGCTCGCAGCCGACATGCGTGCCAGTCAGGCCCAGTTCGTGGCGCAGGAAGTCGGCCAACAGCAGGCGCGGCTCGGCGTCGGCCTCGCGCGATTGGCCGTTCACGATGACGGCGACGCGGGTCACGCGATCCGGTCCCGCGCCTTGACCAGCGCGCGTCGGGTCAGCACGCCGGCGATGTGACGCTGGTAGGCGGCGCTGGCGTGCACCGTGCCGGCAGGATCGATGGCGGCCTTGGCGGTCTCGGCGGCGGCGGCGATGGCGTCGTCGTCAAGTGTCGTGCCGACCAGACCCGCATCCGAGACAAGCATCGGCGTCGGTCCGGCGCTGAGATAGGCCAGCCGCGCGGCGGTACATGTTGCCATCTCATCCACCGTGACGACGGCGGCGACACCCATCATCGCGTAGTCGCCCTGGCGGCGGGCCAGTTCCATGAAGCAGGTGCCGGTGCGTTCCGGTAGCGTCGGCACCTCGACCTCGGTCAGCATCTCGTCGTCGCCGAGCGCGGTGGTCAGCGGGCCGGTGAAGAAGTCCGTCGCCTCGATCCAGCGTTCGCCGGAGTTGCACTGCGCCTTCAGGCGGGCACCGAGCGCGACCATGGCGGCGGGCAGTTCGGAGGCCGGGTCGGCGTGCGCCAGGTTGCCTGCGATGGTGCCGCGCGTGCGGATCGGCCAGTGCGCGACGTGCGGCATGATCTCGTGCAGCAGCGGATGCGCGTTGGCTTTCTCAAGCGCGCGGTGGCGGGTCAGTGCGCCGATACGCAAAGTGCCGTTGCTTTGGATGTAGTCGAGTTCGTCGAGCGGGTTCAGGTCGATCAGCGCCGCGGGCTGCGCCAGGCGAAAGTTCATCGCCGGGACCAGGCTTTGCCCGCCGGCCAGGAAGCGCGCCTCGTCGCCATGCTCGGCCTTCAGCGCCAGCGCCGCGTCCAGGGAATGAGCGACGAGATAGGTGAACGGCGCCGGCTTCATGCGGGTTTCACGAACCGCTCGTAGCCGGGGCCGCGGTCGATCATCGGCGTCTCGGCCGGCCGCGCGGCACGCATCTCGTCGCGCAGCTTGGCCGTGGCGGCGACGTCGATCGCGCCGTCGACGGCAATCACCACGCCATAGTCGCGGCGCGCGCCGCCCGGCGTCACCTTGCCCTGGATCACGTCCAGGCGGACACGCTCCAGGTCACGGGCCAGCGGGTCACCCCAGCCGCCACCACCGGTGGTCACCACCTTCACCACTTCGCCCGCCAGTAGAGGTTCGCCGTCGACCAGGCCGCCCAGCGCCTTGGCCTTGCCGTCGGGATCGATGGTGACGCGGAACGGCTGGCCTGCCTTGCCGCCGTTCAGGCCGTAGCAGCCCAGGCGCACGCGATCGGCGGTGACGATGGTGTGGCAGTCGACCAGCGCGCGGTAATGCTTCTCGTAGCCGAGCCCGCCCCGGAACTCGCCGGCGCCGCCGCTGTCCGGACTCAGCGCCAGCTTCTCGACCACGACCGGGAAGCGGGTCTCGGTGAACTCGGCCGGCTGGTTGCGCGAGTCCGGCACGATGTGGATCGCGTCGTTGCCGTCGGCGTAGTAGCGCCCACCCGACCCACCACCAAGGACTTCGCGCGACAAAAACGGCTTGCCGTCCAGGTCGTCGCCATAGAATCCGGTGTAGCGGATGGTCTCCTGGTCCGCCGGCATGCGCCCGTCTACCGCCTGCGCGACGCAGCCCGCCAGCAGCCCCAGCGAGCGCAGCAGCACGAAGGAGCGTGCATTGGTCGCCGCCGGCCACACCGGCGTGATCAGCGTGCCCTTGGGCGGGAAGATCACGTCGAAGACCTCGCACACGCCCTCGTTCACGTGGATCTCGGCGGCGCGCTCCGGCGTGTCGGCGAGGTTGCGCAGGATCGGCGCGATCCACTTGATGAGGAAGGCGCCGTCGGCGTAGTCGGCCGGCCAGTTGATCGGGCCGTCGGCCTGTTCCGCTGTGCCGTGGAAGTCGAGCGTGATCCTGTCGCCGGCCTTGGTCATGGTCAGCGCGAGCTTGTGCAGGCTGGGATCGTTGACGCTGTCGTGCTCGACGAAGTCCTCCCAGGCGTACTCGCCATCGGCGATCTTGGAGAGCAGCTCGTTGCGGTAGATGTCGCGGCACTTGTCAAGTACCGCCTGGAAGCAGGCTTCGACGGTCTCGCGCCCGAAACGCTCGAACAGCTCGGTCATGCGGCGTGCGCCCATCACGCAGGCCTGCAGCTCGCTGTCCAGGTCGGCGGCCAGCATCTCCGGCACGCGGGTGTTGCGGCGGATGATCTTGAACGCCGCCTCGTTGCGCACGCCGGCGTCGTAGAGCTTGATCGGCGGGATCGCCAGGCCTTCCTCGAACACGCTGACCGCCGTGCCCGGCATCGAGCCCGGCACCCGGCCGCCGATGTCGTCGTGGTGGCCGAAGGCCTGGATATAGGCCACCACCTCGCCATCGTGGAACACCGGCACCGTGGTGCACATGTCCGGCAAGTGACCAATCGAGCCCTCGGTCAGGTAGGTGTCGTTCATCAGGTAGACGTCGCCGGGCCGCATGGTCTCCGGCGGGTAGTCGCGCAATACCGCGTTCGGCATGGCGGAATACGACCGGCCGGTGAGCTTGCGGCAATAGCTGTCGAACAAGCCGACGCGGTAGTCGTGCGCCTCGCGGATCATCGGCGAGCGCGCGGTACGCTCGATGGCGTACTCGATCTCGCGCTCGATCGAGTTCAGCGTGCCCTCGACGATCTGCAGCACGATCGGATCGACCTGGCGGCGCAACGCTTCGGCGGGCGCCACCGGCCACGGCGGGCTCATGTCGGACAGCCGGGCGGTGGTCATGACGCCTCCGGTTCGATGATCAGGATACCGTGCGGGTCGACAGTCAGCCGCTGGTTCGGGAACACCATGGTGGTCGAACCGAACTCCTCGACCACCAGCGGGCCCGAAGCGCGCCAGCCGCCGGGCAGCGCGGCGCGATCGTAGACCGGGGTGGTGCGCCAGTCGCCGTCGACGAACACCGGCCGCTCGCCCTTCGGCGCCGGGGTGACGCCCTCGCCCGTCGGCAAGGTCGGCAGCGACGGACGGTCGATGGTGCCGAAACCGGAGACGCAGAAGTTCACCAGCTCGACCGGTTGCTCGCCCTTGTAGTCGTAGCCGAACAGGCGTGTGTGCGCGGTGTGGAACGCGTCGATCAGTAGCTGCAGGAACGCGGCGTCGACAGTGCCGCCGGGTACCGCGACGCGGGTCTCCATCGACTGGCCGGCGTAGCGCACGTCGGCCTGGCGCGCGAGGCGCACGCGGTCGGCGGCGATGCCGTCGCGGGCCAGCGTGTCGCGCGCCTCGGCCTCCAGCCGATCGTAGATGTCGGCGACGGCAGCGAGGTCGATCTCGGCCTCCGGCATCACCTTGGTAAGGATGTGGTCGGAGCGCCAGTCGACCGCCAGCAATCCAAAGGCCGAGAGGTTGCCGGGATCGGGTGGCACCAGGCAGGCGCGCATCTTCATCAGATCCATCACCGCGGCCGACTGCGCCGGCCCGGCGCCACCGAACGACAGCAGCGCGAAGTCGCGCGGATCGATGCCGCGCTGGATGGTCATCTGGTAAATGCAGTTGGCCTGGTTCCAGTTGGCGATCTCGACGATGCCCTCGGCCAGGCGCTCGACGCTCAGGTCGCTGTTGAGGCGCCGCGCCAGATCGGCGATGCCGCCCCGCGCACGGTCCACGTCGAGCGCGATGCCGCCGCCAATCAGTGCCGGCGGCAACCGGCCAAGCACCAGGTTCGCGTCGGTCAGCGCCGGTTCGTCGCCGCCACAGGGGTAGCACATCGGCCCCGGCACGGCCCCGGCTGAACGCGGGCCGACTTTCAAATGGCCTTCCGGGCTGACCCAGGCGATGGAACCGCCGCCGGTGCCGATGGTGCGCACGTCGATCATCGGCAGGCGCACCGGAAACGGCCCGACACTGCCGGCATTGGTCAGGTGCGGCTCGCCCTTCTCGATCAGGCACAGGTCGGTCGAGGTACCACCGGCGTCCAAGGTGACGATGTTGGGGAAGCCAGCCAGCTCGGCGATCACGGCGGAGCCCAGCGCGCCGGCGGCCGGCCCCGACAGCGCGGTGGTGATCGGCTTGCCGGTGACCTGGTCGGCGCTCATCACCCCGCCGGAGGATTGCATCACCAGGAACGGCTTGGCGCGCAGATCGTCGCCAAGCTCGTCGGCGACGCGGGCCAGGTAGCGCGCGATGTAGGGCTTCACGTAGGCGTCGACCAGCGTGGTCACCGCGCGCTCGTACTCGCGGTATTCGGGCAGCACCTCGCAGGACAGCGACAACGCCGCCTCCGGATAGACCTGGCGCACGATTTCGGCGACGCGCCGTTCGTGCGCGTCGTTGGCGTAGGCGTGGATCAGGCAGATGCCGATCGCCTGGATGCCCTCGGCCTTGAACAACTCGGCGGCAGCACGCACCGAGGCTTCGTCCAGCGGCCGCAACTCCTCGCCGCGCACGTTGAGCCGGCCGCCGGCCTCGCGCACCAGGTGCAGCGGTACCAGCCGGTCCGGCTTGACCCAGAAATAGCTGTTGCCGTAGCCGTCGGGCACCGACTGGCGGGCGATTTCCAGCACATGCCGGAAGCCCTCGGTGACGATCAGGCCCAGGCTGTCGATCTGACCTTGCAGCAGCGCGTTGGTCGCCACCGTGGTGCCGTGCGCCAGTCCGTCGACGGCGCTGGCCGGCAGGTTCATCGCGCCCAGGATGTCGTTGACGCCGTTGACCAGGCCAACGGCGGGATTGGCCGGGGTCGAGGGCACCTTGGTGACGCGCATGGCGCCGCTGGCGCCATCCACCGCGACGATGTCGGTGAAGGTTCCGCCGGTGTCGATCCCGATCCGCAGTCCGCTCATGCCGCCCCGCTTCGCACCTGCAACATGAGACGGCAGGGCGGGCGACGGAGTCAAAGCCTTGTTGCACGAAGCACGTTAAACTGCGCGCGCAAGCCAAGGACAGGATCGATGACGGACACCACGCCGAAGGCCATCTCCATCGCCGATGCGCTGGCGGGACGGCCAATGCTGGACGGCCGGCGCCCCGACACGCCCGCCGAGGAGGCCTCGGCCGCGTTCGCCACGCTGGCGGATTTTCGCGAGGGCAGCATCTTCACCGGCCGGTTTCGGGGTGAAAGTCCGTGGGAGCGGCACCGGATGGGCGACGAACTGGTGCACATCCTCGACGGTGCCACCACGCTCACCATCGTGACCGACGATGGCCCGGTCGACCTTGACTTGAAGACCGGCATGCTGACGGTGGTACCGCAGGGGTGCTGGCACCGCTTCAAGTCGGCCGATGGGGTCACCGTGCTGACGGCAACGCCGCAACCGACCGATCACACCACGGAACTGCCGCCCGGCGCCTAGCTCGCGCTCGACAGCGCCTGCCCCCACTCGATCGGGGGACGCTGCCCACGTCGAGAGACGGCGGCATGCGGTTGCGCGTCGCCCTAAGCGGCCTGGACGATCTCGACCAGCTCGATCTCGAACGACAAGTCCTTGCCGGCCAGCGGATGGTTGCCGTCGACGGTGATCGCCTCCTCGGCGACCGCGGTCACCACCAGCCGCACCACCTGGCCATTCTGCGCCTGGGCCTGTAGCGGCATGCCGACCTCGGGCTGCATGTCATCGGGCAGCGCATCGCGCGGCACGTCGTGAACCAGCGACTCCTCGCGCGCGCCATAGGCCTCGTCGGCGGGGATGTCGACGGTAACGCTCTCGCCCACCGTCATGCCCTGAACCGCGTTGTCGAAGCCGGCAATCACCTGGCCACCGCCGACGGCGAATTCCAGCGGATCGCGGCCCGCCGAACTGTCGAACTGGGTGCCGTCATCCAGGGTGCCGGTGTAATGCACTCGGACCGTATCGCCCGCTTTCGCTGTCGTCATTCCTGTCACCTCGCTTGCCATTCCGCAGCGCCGCGCCCGCACGCCCGATCCCCATCGATCCGTTGGCGATGGTTGCCAAACGAACGAGAACGACGCGGCCTAAGTCAATGATCAGCCAATATAGCAAATTCGGTGCGCACGGCGAAGGACGCTCGATCACGGCTATTGTTACCTTTATTGCTAATACGTTGCGCTTTGTTCCAACTGGTACCTTTCGTCAATAACCAACTGTTTACCGATCACACGCCAGTATTGCCGTATCGCCCAGACGAGAAAGCCATGATTGAGCAACAATCGATGACGCAATCCAGTGCCCAGGTGGCGTTGATCAGCGATGGCAACGCGGCCGCGAGCACGATCGAGTCGGTGGTCGCCTCGGCTTTCTCGGTCGGTTCGCTTTCGCTGAGCGATGCCATCGACGCGGAAGGTGCGTTACCGGGAGTCGCGGTATTCTGCCTTGCCCGGCTCAGCGGTGGCGACGCGGCGCGGATCAGCGACCTTTGCGCACGCCATGCGATCACGCCGCTGTTCGTGTTCCGCAGCTACAAGCTGCAGCACGTCGACGCGGCGCGCGCGCTGGGCGCCGCGCACTGCTTCGTGCCGCCCTATGACGACGCGACGATCGTCGCCGCGGTGCGCGCCAGCCTCAACGCCATTGTCGAAGCCAGTTGGTCGGCGTTGCATCCGAGCGAGGAGCGCGCTCTGCGCAGTTCTGTCGCCAGCTTCGATACGATGCTCGAAGCGGCCAGCGTCGGCCAGCCGCTGCCGCTGGAGAAAGTCACTCAAGCCTGCGAGAACATTCAGCATTCGCTTGGCGAATCGAACGTCAATCGCTGGCTCGGCGCATTGCAAAAGCACCACGACAACACTTATCGCCACTCGATGTTCGTTTGCGGCGTGCTGGCCTTCTTCGCCCGCTCGCTCGGGATACGGGGCGACGAGCTGAAGGAACTGACCGTCGGCGGATTCCTGCACGACGCCGGCAAGGCGATGATCCCGCTGGCGATCCTCGACAAGCCCGGCAAGCTGGACGACGAGGAATGGCAGGTGATGCGCACGCACCCGGCGCATAGCCGCGACATCCTGCTGCGCGAGCATGGCCTAAGCGAACGCATCGTGCGCATGGCCGTGCACCACCACGAGAAGCTCAACGGCGGCGGCTATCCGGACGGACTCAACGCCAGCCAGCTCGACGATCCGGTGCGGCTGACCGCGATCTGCGATGTCTATGCCGCCCTGGCCGAGGAACGCGCCTACAAGCCCGCCATGCCGCCGGAAAAGGCGCTGGAGATCATGGCCGGCTTCGAGGGCCATCTCGATATGGACCTGCTGCGCGCGTTCCGCACGTTCGTGCTGGATCAGGTGAAACGCGGCGAGGCCGTCGCCGCCTGACACGCCAACCCATTGGTTTGGGTTGCAAACAATTCCCGCTCGTGGCGCAATTGCTGCCATAACGAAGACGCCACCTGCGCGTCGGAACCAGAACGGGAGGCACTCACCATGGGGATCAAGACGTGGACGCTGGCGACGGCGCTGACCACGGCGCTGGCACTGCCGGCGGTGGCCGAAACGGTGCGCGTCGGCGTCGTGCTGACCTTCTCCGGCGGCGCGGCGCAGTTCGGCGAGCAGGTCGAGCGTGGCATGAACCTTTACATGAAAGAACATGCCGAAGCCTTTGGTGAACATAAACTTGAAATCATCAAGCGCGACTCGAAGCGGCCGGGCGGCGACATCGCCAAGAACGCCGTCCAGGAGCTGATCACGCGCGAGAATGTTGACCTGCTGGCCGGCTTCATCTTCTCGCCGAACGCGATGGCCAGCGCGCCGCTGGTCACGCAAGGCAAGGTGCCGATGGTGATCATGAACGCCGGCACGGCTTGGATCACCAAGCTGTCGCCCTATATCGCGCGCGTGTCGTTCTCGATGTGGCATTCCGGCTACCCGATGGGCGGCTACGCGGCCGACAAGCTCGGCTGCAAGACCGCCGCCGTCGGCTACACCGACTATCCGCCCGGCAAGGACAGCTGGAACGCGTTCCAGATGGGCCTGGAGAAGGCCGGCGGCAAGGTGGTCGAGGCGATCCCGATGGGCGGGCCGCGCGAAGTTCCTGACTTCACGCCGTTCTTCCAGCGGGTGAAGGACGCCAAGCCGGACTGCTTCTACGTCTTCGTGCCGGCCGGCAACCACGCCGCCGCCGTGGTCAAGACCTTCGGCGCACTCGGCATGAAGGACGCCGGCATCAAGCTGATTGGACCCGGCGACATCACCCAGGACACGCAGCTCCAGGGCATGGGCGAGGCCGGCGTCGGCCTGGTGACGATGCACCACTACTCGGCCGACTACGACACGCCGGCAAACCAGGCGTTCGTGAAGGCCTGGAAGGCCGCCTATGGCGACGACACCACGCCGGACTTCATGGGCGTCGCCGGCTGGGACGGCATGGCCGCGATCGCGCACGCGATCAAGGCGCAGAATGGCAAGGTCACCGCCGAGGGCACGATGAAGGCGCTGGCCGGCTGGTCGTTCGACAGCCCGCGCGGCCCGATCATGATCGACCCCGAAACGCGCGACATCGTCATGGACGAGCACGTGCATGAGATCGTCATGGAGGGCGGACGCCTGAAGGTGAAGGTGCTCGACACCATCCCGCAGGTGAAGGACCCCTGTAAGGAGCTCAAGGTCGGCAAGTGCGGCGATTGAGCATCGGCTCGCCTTCGCCTGAATCGACGTCGAACCCCACCTCGCCCCAACCCTCTCCGCCCCAGGGCAAAGAGGGCAGGTGAGGTGGGGGGAACAATGACCTCCGCCATCTAGCCGATGACCGACGTCGTCATCTCCATCGTGTTCGACGGCCTCGCCTACGCGATGTTGCTGTTCGTGATCTCGGTCGGGCTGTCGGTGACGATGGGCCTGATGGGGTTCATCAACCTGGCGCATGGCGCCTTCGCGATGGCCGGCGGCTACGCGGTGACCAGCCTGACTGGCGGGCTCGGACTGCCCTACCCACTGGCGCTGCTGGCCGCCGCCGTCATCGTCGGGGTGGCCAGCGTGCCCGTCGAGCGCCTGCTCTACGCCCGCGTCTACGCGGCGCGCGAGCTCGACCAGGTGATGCTGACCATCGGCTTGGTGTTCATGGCGATCGCCGGCTTCACGTTCTTCTACGGGCCGTCGCCACAGACGCTGCAGCTTCCGAGCTATCTCACCGGGCAGATCGACCTCGGCTTCCGCAGCTTTCCGACCTTCCGCGCCGTGGTGATCGGCATCGGGCTGGTGCTGATCGCGGTGCTGTGGTTCGGGTTCGAGCGCACCGGCTTCGGCGCCCGCATCCGCGCCGCCGTCGACAACCGCACCATGGCCCAGGTCGTCGGCATCGACGTCGACCGGCTGTTCATGATCACCTTCGCGGTCGGCAGCGGGCTGGCGGCGCTGGGCGGCGGCGTCGCGGTGGAGATGCTGGGCGTGTCGCCGGTCTTCGCCGCGCAGTACCTGGTCTACTTCCTGATCGTGGTCGCAGTCGGTGGGCTCGGCTCGATCAAGGGCGCGTTCTTCGCCGCGCTGGTGCTGGGCATCGTCGACAATGCCGGCAAGTACCTGTGGCCGGACGGCGGCGCCTTCTTCATCTACGCGCTGACGCTGGCGCTGCTGCTGGTCCGGCCGCAGGGCCTGGCCGGGCGGAGCTGAGCGGTTGAGCGGCGACGCGCTGGCCGCGGCCAAGGCCCGGGCGGCCGGCTTCGGGCGCTGGCACCCGGCCGAGGCACTGGTGTGGATCGCAGCGATCGCCGCCTATTTCGTTTTTCCCGGCTACATGGCGCTGGGCGCGCAGGCGCTGATCCTGGTGCTGTTCGCGCTCTCGCTCGACCTGATCCTGGGTTATGCCGGCATCGTCAGCCTGGGCCACGCCGCCTACTTTGGCATCGGCGCCTACGCGGCGGGGATGCTGTCGGCGCACCTCGGCTGGCATGAGCCGATCTCGGGACTGCTGGTCGCCGGCGCCGTCGCCGCCGCCTATGGCTTCCTCACCGGCGTGGTGCTGCTGCGCTACCACGGACTGACCCTGCTGATGCTGACCCTGGTGGCGGCGATCCTGCTGTACGAGGCGGCAAACGCCTGGTCGGACGTGACCGGCGGTTTCGACGGCCTGCTCGGCATCACGCCGGCACCGCTGTTCGGCACCTTCGAGTACGACCTGTGGGGGCGAACGCACTACTGGTACGTGCTGGCGGTGCTGTTCATCTGTTTCCTGGGCGCACGCCGGCTGGTCTACTCGCCATTCGGGCGGGCGCTGGTCGGCCTGCGCGAGAACACCCGACGCATGCACGCGCTGGGCGCGCCGGTCTACTGGCGCCAAGTGCAAATCTACACCATCGCCTGCGCCATGGCCGGCATCGCCGGCGGCCTGTTCGCGCAGACCAACGCTTTTGTCACCTTGGACGCGATGAGCTTCCTACGCTCCGGCACGGTGATCATCGTGCTGATCCTGGGCGGCGTCGGGCGGCTCTATGGCGCGTTCATCGGCGGCGTGGTCTACGCGGTGCTGGAGGACGAGCTGGCCAAGGCCAGTCCCGAGTTCTGGGAGTTCGGCATCGGCCTGGTCCTGGTCTGCCTGGTGCTGTTCGCGCGCGACGGCATCGCCGGCGTGGCGGTGCGGCTGTGGCAGCGGTGGCGGCGATGAGCCTTCTGGCCACCCACGCCCTGTACAAGAGCTTCGGCCAGCTCGTGGTCGCCGACGGCATCGACTTCGAGCTTGGGCCCGGCGACCGGCACGCGCTGATCGGGCCGAACGGTGCCGGCAAGACCACCTTCGTCAACCTGCTGACCGGCGCGCTGGCACCGAGCGACGGGCGGGTAATGCTCGACGGCCGCGACATCACGCGCCTGGGCGAGGCGCAGCGGGTGAAACGCGGCCTGGTCCGCACCTTCCAGATCAACCAGTTGTTCGCCGGTCTTACGGTGCTGGAAAACGTCGCGCTGGCCGTCGCCGAACGCCGTGGCGCCGCCTCGGTCTTCTGGACGCCGCTACGCCGGCGCGCCGACCTGATCGACGAGGCCGCCGACCTGCTGGTCCAGCTCGACTTGACGGCTGTCGCGGACACCGCCGTCGCGGCGGTGCCGTACGGCTTGCAACGCATGCTGGAACTGGCCCTGGCCCTGGCGCTGAAGCCGCGCGTGCTGTTGCTGGACGAACCGACGGCCGGCGTCCCATCAGCCGAGAGCCACCGGATGCTCGAAGCGGTGGAGGCACTGGGGCAGGACCTCGCGGTGCTGATCATCGAACACGACATGGACGTGGTGTTCCGCTTCGCGAGCGCGGTCACCGTCCTGGTCGGCGGCAAGGTGCTGGTGCAGGGCGCGCCGGATGAGATCGCCCGCAACGCCGACGTCCGCGCCGTCTATCTGGCGGAGTCGCGCGATGACTGAGCCGGCGCTTGTTCTGAAGGGCGTGTATGCCGGCTATGGCGCCACGGTGGTGCTGGAGGGCGTCGACCTCACGGTCGCGGCCGGCGAGAGCGTGTCGATCCTGGGCCGCAACGGCGTCGGCAAGACCACCCTGCTCGCCACCGTCATGGGCCTGGTGCGGGTGCATGCCGGCACGCTGCACCTGCACGGCAACGACCTGTCCCGCATCGCGCTGCCGAAACGCGCGGGCGCCGGCCTGGGCTACGTCCCGCAGGAACGCGAGGTGTTTCCATCGCTGTCGGTGCTGGAGAACCTGTCTGTCGCCGCGCGCGGTGGACCCTGGACCGCGGATCGCGTGCTGGACCTGTTCCCGCGCCTGGCGGAGCGGCGGCGGGCCTACGGCAACCAGCTTTCCGGCGGGGAGCAGCAGATGCTGGCGATCGGCCGCGCCTTGATGGCGAGTCCGTCGGTGCTGCTGATGGACGAGCCGTCGGAAGGTCTGGCGCCGGTCATCGTGGCGGAGCTGGTCGAAGCCATCGAGCGGCTGCGCGAAACCGAGAACATGACCATCCTGCTGGTCGAGCAGAAGGCCAGGCTGGCGCTCGACTTCGCCGCCCGCGCGGTGGTGATGGACCGTGGTCGTATCGCCTTCGATGGCGCCAGCCAGACGCTGAAGGACGACCCTGGACAACTCAACCGCCTGTTCGGTCTGGCCGGCTAGGCGCGCTTTACGCATAATCCGCGATCAGGCGAGACCCGAGGAGAGCGACCATGCCGCTGGATACCCGCTTCGACATCGACACCCTGGTCGAACCGGACCGCGTGCACCGCGACTGCTATGTCAGCGACGCGGTGTTCCAGCGCGAGCTGGACCAGATCTTCTACAAGTCGTGGATCTACGCCGGGCACGAAAGCCAGGTGCCGAATGTCGGCGACTTCACCACCTTCGTCATCGGCCGCCAGCCGATGGTCATGGTGCGCGCCGACGACGGCAAGGTGCACGTGCTCTACAACCGCTGCCCGCACCGCGGCGCGATGCTGTGCAACGGCCACATGGGCAACGCCGGCAACACGTTCACCTGCTCGTACCATTCCTGGCAGTTCAAGCTGGACGGCTCCAAGCACGCGATCCCCGCGCCCAACGGCTACGACAACACGCGCTTCACCGACGACGATGCGCGGATGAAGCCGGCAGCGCGCTACGACAGCTATCGCGGCTTCGTCTTCGCCAGCCTGGCGCAGAGCGGTCCGGACCTGGTCAGCTGGCTCGGCGGCGCCAAGCAGGCGTTCGACGACATTTGCGACCGTGCGCCGGAGGGCGAGGTCGAGGTGGTGCCGAATTGCTTCCGGGTGATCCAGAAGTCGAACTGGAAGATCTTCCTGGAGAACCAGCTCGACGCGCTGCATCCGTCGATCACGCACGGCTCGACCGGCAAGGCGGCCGAAGACGTGGAGAAGGAGATGCAGGCGGAGACCGGCAACGCGGCGCCGCTCTCCTATCACTACCTCAGCGCCTTCACGACGCCGATCTACAAGTGGGATGGGCTGGAGACCGCCGGCCACCCGCATGGCCACTGCATGCTGCAGGGCTACATGGGCCTGCGCCCGACCGATCCGGACACGCTGGAATACGAGCGGGTGATGGAGAAGGCCTACGGCAAGGAGCGCATGGAGGAGATCTTCAACACCAACATCCACCACGTGCTGGTCTATCCGTGCCTTTCGGTACAGTCGCCGTTGCAGCAGTTGCGCGCGGTGCGTCCGCTGGCCGCCGACCGCACGCTGACCGAGATCTGGCACTTCCGGCTGAAAGGCGCGCCGGAGGCGATCTACCGGCGTTCGTTGGACTACTACAATCTGGTGAACTCGCCCTCGACCATGGTCAACGCCGATGACCTGCACAATTTCTGGCGCTGCCACCAGGGCCTGATGTCGGACGGCGGCGACTGGGTCAGCTTCCACCGCAACGCCGGCCAGGACCCGGCCGAAGACGGCGTCACCACCTCGGTCACCGGGCTCTCCGAACTGCCGATGCGGCACATGTTCGGGGCCTGGGCCAACTACATGCGGGGGGCCTGAGATGACGGTGGGCGCGGTACAGATGCCGTCGGCGGCCGACCGGCTGGCGCTGCAACACGACGTGGAACAGTTCCTCTACCGCCAGGCTGAGATTCTCGACGAACGGCGCTGGGAGGAGTGGCTGGCGCTGTTCACCAAGGACGGCAAGTACTGGATGCCGGCGCAGCCGGAGCACACGTCGGGCGACGGCGTCCCGAGCATTTTCTACGAAGACCACTACCTGATGCGCACGCGCATGAAGCGCATCACCCATCCGCGCGCCTGGTCGCAGGCCAACCCGAACCGCCTCTCCCACGTGGTCGGCAATGTCGTCGTGGAGGACGCCGACGACAGCGAGGTCGTGGTGCGCTCCAAATTCCACGTCGTCGAACTGCGGCTGGACGAGCAGCGCTATTTCGCCGGCCGCTATCGCCACCACCTGGTGCGCGCCGGCGACGGCTTCCGCATCCGGCTGCAACGGGTCGACCTGCTGAACTACGACGCGCCGTTCGACTACGTGCTGCAAACCTGGATCTAGGAGACCCGCGATGGACGCGATCCCGCTGATCGACCTGGCACCGCTGGCCGACGGTCCGGCGGGCTGGAAGGTCGTGGCCCCACAATTGCGCCAGGCGTTCGAGGGCAGCGGCTTCCTGATCCTGGTCAATCACGGCGTGCCGGCCGACATGATCGCGCGCACCTTCGCCGAGGCGCGGCGGTTCCACGACCAGCCGATGGCAGCCAAGCGCGCCGTGCTGATGAACCGGCACAACAACGGCTACATGGCCGCCGGGCGCTACAATGTGCGCACTTCGCGGGCCAGCGAAGACGCCAAGCCGGACCTGAACGAAGCCTTTTTCACCAAACGCGAGCGCGGACCCGACGATCCGCTGGCCAGGGCCGGGCGACGCTTCGCCGGACCGAACGAGTGGCCGGCCGCCCTGCCCGGTTTCCGCGAGAACCTGATCGAGTACACCGACACGGTCGACGCGATGGCCCGGCGGATGCTGCCAGCGCTGGCGCTGTCGCTCGACCTCGAACCGGACTTCTTCGACGCGGCCTTCGCGGAGAGCCAGTTCTCGTTCCGTCTGTCGCACTACCCGGCGGTGAGCGAGGCCGAGGCCGGGCAGTACGGTATCGCGCCGCACACCGACGCCAACTTCATGACCTTCCTGGCGCAATCCGACGTGCCGGGACTGCAGATCAAGCGGCCGGACGGGAGCTGGCTCGACGTGCCGTACGTGCCGGACAGCTTCGTGGTGAACAGCGGCGACATGATGCATCGCTGGACCAACGGCCGTTACCAGTCGACGGCGCACCGCGCGATCCCGCCGGTCGGGCGCGACCGCTACGCCATCCCGTACTTCCTGGGGCCGCACATGGACGCGGTGGTCGAGTGCCTGCCGACCTGCACCGACGCGGCCAACCCGCCGCGCTTCGCGCCAATCAGCTATGGCGACTATCTGGTGTGGTGGTACGACGCCAACTACAACACCGCCGACCAGCAAGACCTCGTCCTGCCGGCCGCGGAGTAGCTACTCCGCCGCGTCGGCGCGGCCGGCGTCGGCGATCGACTGGGCGTGGCGCTGTGCCAGCTCGGCGTAGTGCGTGTAGGTGAAATAGAACAGCTCTTCGTCCTTCGGGCCCAGGTCGCGCATGTACTTGGCCGGGTTGCCGGCCCAGAGCTGGCCGTTCGGCACGCGCTTGCCGGGCGTCAGCAGCGCGCCAGCAGCGACCATGGCCCCGGTCTCGACATGGGTGAAGTCGAGCAACGCGGCGCGCATGCCAACGAAGCTACCGCTCTCCAGGGTGCAGCCGTGCAGCAGCGCCTGGTGCCCGACGCTCACCTCGTCACCGATAATGGTGTCCTGGACGCCGCCGGTGATGTGGATGACAGTGCCGTCCTGGATGTTGCAACGCTCGCCGATCTCGATTAGCCCGACATCGCCGCGCAGCACGCAGCCGTACCAGATACCGGTGCCGGCGCCGATCTTCACATTGCCGATGACGGTGGCGTTCGGCGCGATCCAGGCGCCCTCGGCGATCTCGGGATACTTGCCGTCGAACGGCAGGATCAAACCGGACATCCTCGTCTCCTAAAAAAGGTCGCCGACCAGTGTAACGCCAAACGGGGCACGGCCAGCGCCGCGCCCCGTGAAGCGTGCGAAACGATACGCGACTAGCGCTTCGAGAACTGGAAGCTGCGGCGGGCCTTGGCGCGGCCGTACTTCTTGCGCTCGACCTCGCGGCTGTCGCGGGTCAGGAAGCCGCCGCGCTTCATCAGCGGGCGCAGTTCCGGCTCGTAGTACACCAGCGCCTTGGAGATGCCGTGGCGAACCGCGCCGGCCTGGCCGGACAGGCCGCCGCCCTTGACGGTGCACATCACGTCATACTGACCGATGCGGTCGGCGACCACGAAGGGCTGGTTGATCAGCATGCGCAGCACCGGCCGCGCGAAGTAGATCTGGCTGTCGCGGCCGTTGACGGTGATGATGCCGCGCCCGGGCTTGATCCAGACGCGGCTGACCGCGCCCTTGCGCGCGCCGCTGGCGTAGGCGCGGCCCAGGTCGTCACGCTGCGGCTTTGGCGTCTCCGCCTCACCCACGACCGTGCCGCTGTCGTCGCCACCCGTCGGGGCCGCGTCGGCGCCGGCCACCAGTTCCTTCAGGTCCTGCAGACCGCCTGTGCGTTCTTCGGCCATGCGCTAGGCGCTCCTCTTGTTCTTCGCGTTCATGCCGGCTACGTCGAGCGGCTGGGGCTGCTGTGCCTCGTGGGGATGTTCGGCGCCGGCATAGACCCGCAGCTTGCCCAGCTGGGCGCGCCCCAGCGGGCCCTTGGGGATCATCCGCTGCACCGCCTTCTCGACCACCCGCTGCGGGTGCTTGCCGTCGAGAATCTGGCCTGCCGTGCGCTGCTTGATGCCGCCGGGAAATCCGGTGTGCCAATAGTAAGTCTTGTCGGCGCGCTTGTTGCCGGTCAGCCGTATCTTCCCGGCGTTGATGACCACGACATGATCGCCGGTGTCGACGTGCGGGGTGAAGATCGGCTTGTGCTTGCCGCGCAGCCGGTCGGCGACGATGACGGCGAGACGACCGAGGATGACGTCCTCAGCGTCGATCAGCCACCACTTGCGCTCGACCTCACTGGCCTTGGCCGAAAAGGTGTTCATGGGACGATCCAATCTGGCGTTTCGAGGGCCGCGATGTACCCCAGTGCCAGCGTCACGTCAACGCAATTCGGCCTGCAATCTCAGAAGTTTACTGTTGCGGTATTATAGTAGTGTGGCCTTGGCCGTAGGTCGACCGCACGAGCGACGGGTCAATCCAGCAGCTTGATCTCGGCGACCATCGGGCCCTTCGGCCCGGTGCCGATGCGAACCTGGGCCGACTGGCCGGCACGCACCTCTTCAATGCCGAAGCGACGCAGGGTTTCCACGTGGACGAAGACGTCGGGCGTGCCCTCGCCCTCCGTGACGAAGCCATAGCCGCGCACGCGGTTGAACCACTTGACCTTGACTTCGAGAAAGTCGCCGCTGGCCTCGACCTCGACGGTCTGGGTCCGGGCACGCGGCGCCAGCCCCTGCGACGGGCCGCGCCGGGGCACGATGGCCTCGCTGTCGTCGACCTCCATGACTCTCAAGGCCTGCATGCCGCGCGGCCCCTCCACGGCTTCGCAGACAACGCGCGTACCCTCGTACACAATGGAGTGCCCGGCCTGCCTGAGCACCGTCTTGTGCAACAAAACATCCGCGCCACCGCTCTCGGGTACGATGAAGCCGTAACCCTTAACGGCATCGAACCACTTTACTGTACCCTGGGTGACGGTTGCGTCAGACGCGCTTCCCTCGGGCTCGCGCGCCGCGCCCTCATTCTTGTTATCTTCGTTCATTGACTTTTCTTGAGCCTGGCTACGCAGCAGCCCGGATGTCCAAGGTTAACACGTGATGTTGCCGTCGACAATCGGCGGAAGATACGGAATTCACAGCGACTTTCCCGTGTCTTGAAAACCAGATTTGGGTTGCGCCAGGGTGTTCCTGGGCTATGTTGAAAAATCCGATCTGGGAGGCTGTGGCGTCGTGACGAATCAGGCCGACGCATCGCCCGAACCAGCGCCCGGCGTACAGGGCTGGCGGGTGGTCGTGCTTGTGGTTGTGCTGGGCGGTCTTTGGCTGCTGTTGTCCGGCTTCTTTCAGCCATTGCTGCTCGCGTTGGGTGCGGCGTCCGTGCTGTTCTGCACGCTTGCCGCGTGGCGACTGGGTATCCTGGACGGCGAGGCACAATCCTTCCAGCACCTGTGGCGCGCGGTGCGCTACACCCCCTGGCTGCTGCTCGAGATCATGAAGTCAAGTATCGATGTCGCCAAACTCACGCTGGCGCCGTCGCTGCCGATCAACCCGGTACTGTTTCCGGCCCGCGCCTCTCAGGACAGCGACCTCGGCCAGGTGATCTACGCCAACTCCATCACATTGACGCCGGGTACGATCTCGATCGACCTGGAGCCGGGCAGTATCCTGGTGCACGCCATCACCGAGACCGGCGCGGCCGACATCGAGAGCGGCGAGATGGACCGCCGGGTGACCTGGATGGTCGACAGCTAGATGTTTGCCGCGACAGCTATCGCGATCCTGCTGACCATGGCGATGGCCCTGGCCCGCGCCTTCATCGGCCCGACCGTGTTCGATCGGGTGCTGGCGGTGAATACCTTCGGCACCAAGACGGTGCTGCTGATCGCCGTGGTCGGCTTCCTGATGGGTCGGCCGGCATTCCTCGACATCGCGCTGCTCTACGCGCTGCTCAACTTCATCGGCAACATCGCGGTGTTGAAGTTCGTGAAATACGGCGACCTCGGCGTGCTGACGGCGGAAGTGGTGCGCGCGCGCGGCGGCAAGCGGCGGTGATGGAACTCGCAGTCGACATCGTCGGGGGCGTGCTGCTGGCCGGCGGCTCGATTTTCCTGCTGATCGGCGGGATCGGGCTGCTGCGCATGCCGGACCTGTATAGCCGCATCCATCCCGCCGGCATCACCGACACCGCCGGCGCCGGGCTGATCCTGCTCGGGCTGCTGGTGTTCGCCGGGCCAACCCTGGTGGCGGTGAAGCTGCTCCTGATCTTCGCGATCATCTTCTTCACCAGCCCGACCTCGGGCCACGCCACGGCGCGTGCGGCGCTTGCCGCCGGGCTGCGGCCGCTGCTCGGACGCGACATGAACAAGCCGGCCGACGGGGGTGACAAGCCATCGAAGCCCTGATCGACATCGTGCTGCTGAGCTTCATGGGCGCGACCGCGATCGCGATCCTGCTGCTGCGCCACCTGCTGTCGGTGGCGATGCTGTCGGGCATCTACAGCCTGCTGGCGGCGTCGGTGTTCGTGATGCTGGACGCGGTCGATGTCGCCTTCACCGAGGCGGCGGTCGGCGCCGGTGTCTCGACGGTGCTGTTCGTGGCGACCTTGTCGCTGACCCGCTCGACCGAGAAGATTCCGGTGCACACGCCGATCCTGCCGATCGTGGTGGTTTTGCTGACCGGCGCGGTGCTGCTCTACGCGACCGCCGGGCTGCCCGCCTTTGGCGACCCGATGGCCCCCGTCCACACCCACGTGGCGCCGCGCTATATCGACACCTCGCCGAGCGAGATCGGGGTGCCCAACATGGTGACCTCGGTGCTGGCCAGCTATCGCGGCTACGACACGCTGGGCGAGGTCGCGGTGATCTTCACCGCCGCGATCGCCGTACTGGCCCTGATCGGGCGTGGCGGCCGGCGCAAGGACGGCGAGCCGTGAAGCACCATCGCGTCCTGCGGATCATCAGCAAGATGCTGATCCCCTACATCATGCTGTTCGCGCTGTACGTGCAGTTCCACGGCGACTTCGGGCCGGGCGGCGGGTTTCAGGCCGGGGTGATCCTGGCCAGCGCGCTGATCCTCTACGGCCTGATCTTCGGCATCGACGCGGCCGCCGACGTGATGCCCGGCTGGGTGCTGATCCGGATCATCGCCGCCGGCGTGCTGATCTACGGCGGCGTCGGCGTCGCCACCATGATGATGGGCGGCGAATACTTGAACTATTCGGTGCTGGCGGCCGAGCAGGTCGCCGGCCAGCACCTCGGTATCCTGGTGATCGAGTTCGGCGTCGGCACCACCGTGGCCGCCGCTATGGTCGGCATCTTCTTCGCCTTCGCCCAGCGCGGCTCGGAAGACGACGACTGATGCTGCTGCTCAGCCACTACAATTACTGGATCGCCTTCATCCTGCTGCTGGTCGGGCTCTACATCGTGGTCAGCCGCGGCAACCTGGTGAAGAAGCTGGTCGGATTGAACGTGTTCCAGGCCGCGGTGTTCCTGTTCTACATATCGATGGGCAAGATCATCGGCGGCACCGCGCCGATCGCCGAGCCCGGCTTCACCGTCTACTCCAACCCGCTGCCGCACGTGCTGATCCTGACCGCCATCGTGGTCGGCGTGGCGACCACGGCGCTCGGCCTGGCCATCGTGGTGCGGATCAACGAAGCCTACGGCACGATCGAGGAAGACGAGCTCGACGAGCGCGACGAGCCCGGCTCATGATCGCGGAATGGCTGGCGATGCCAGCGCTGGCGCCGGTGGTGACGCAGCTGCCGGCGCTGCAGGTGGTGATCCCGCTGCTGGCGGCCCCGCTGATCATCGTGGTGGGCCACGCGCGATTGGCCTGGGCGCTGGCGCTGCTGGCCGCCCTGGCCGCCTTCGCCTGCGCCATCGGGCTGCTGTTCCTGGTGCTGGCGAACGGCCCGATCTCCTACGCGCTCGGCGGCTGGGCGCCGCCATGGGGCATCGAGTACCGCGTCGACCTGATCAACGCCTTCATGCTGCTGATCGTCGCCGGCAGCGGCGCGATCATCCTGGTCTACGCGCCGCGCAGCGTGGATTCGGAGATCGCCCGGCCGCGCCAGACGATGTTCTACGCGCTGTTCACGCTGTGCCTGACCGGCCTGCTCGGCATCCTGATCACCGGCGACGCGTTCAATGTTTTCGTGTTCCTGGAAATCTCGTCGCTGTCGATGTACGCGCTGATCGCGCTGGGCCGCGACCGCCGCGCGCTGACCGCCGCCTTCCGCTACCTGGTGATGGGCACCATCGGCGCCACCTTCTACCTGATCGGTGTCGGGTTGATGTACATCATGACCGGCACGCTGAACTTGGCCGACCTGGCCGAGCGCTTGCCCATGGTCACCGACCCGCGGCCGGTCTATGCCGCCTTCGGGTTCCTGATCGTCGGACTGGCGCTGAAGGCCGCCCTGTTCCCGCTGCACCTGTGGCTGCCGAATGCCTATGCCTACGCGCCGTCGGTGGTCAGCGCCTTCGTCGCCGCGACCGCGACCAAGGTGTCGGTCTACCTGATCATGCGGGTGATCTTCACCGTCTTCGGCCGCGAGGAGGTATTCGGCGACCTGGCCATCGGCTACGGGCTGCTGCTGCCCGCCGCCGTCGCCATCGTGCTGGCGTCGCTGTCGGCGATTTTCGAGCAGAACGTGAAGCGCCTGCTGGCCTATTCGTCGGTGGCACAGATCGGCTACATCGTCACCGGCCTGACGCTGGCGACGACGACCGGGCTGACGGCAGCGATCCTGCACCTGTTCAACCACGCGCTGATGAAGGGCGCGCTTTTCTGCGCACTGGGCGCCATCGTCTACCGCGTCGGCAGCGCCCGGTTGACGTCGCTGGCCGGGCTCGGCTGGCAGATGCCGTACACCTCGGCCGCCTTCGTGCTAACGGGCCTGAGTCTGATCGGGGTGCCGCTGACCGGCGGCTTCGTGTCCAAGTGGTACCTGGTGCAGGCCGCCATCGAGTACCAGATGTGGTGGCTGGTCGCGACGATCCTGATCGGCAGCCTGCTGTCCGTCGTGTACGTCTGGCGCGTGGTTGAGGTGCTGTACCTGCAGGAACCGCCGGCCGGGCGGCCACCGGTGCAGGAGGCTCCGCTCAGCCTGCTGCTGCCGACCGCGGTGCTGGCACTGGCCAACGTCTACTTCGGCGTCGAGACCAGCATGCCATTGACGGTGGCGTCGCGCGGCGCGCTGAGCCTGCTGGGGCTGGGCGAATGATGGACATCGACAGCCTCTACGCCCTGCTGCTGCCGGCGACGGTGGCGATCCCGCTGCTCGGCGCGGTGCTGATCGCCGTGGTCGGCGACAGCCCGAACCAGCGCGAGACCATCACGCTGGTCACCGCCGGCACGCTGTTCATCACCGTGCTGGCGCTTGCTTTCCCGTTTCAGCTCGGCAGTGTGCCGCACGTGACGCTGGCGGTGCCGATCCCGGCGCTTCCCATCTTGCTACGGATTGAGCCGCTGGGGCTGACCTTCGCCTGCGTCGCCTCGGGCCTGTGGATCCTGAATTCGCTCTACTCGATCGGCTACATGCGCGGCAACAAGGAGCCGCACCAGACACGGTTCTACATCTGCTTCGCGCTGGCGCTGGGCAGCACCATGGGCGTGGCCTTCGCCGGCAACATGTTCACGCTGTTCATCTTCTACGAGATGCTGTCGCTGTCGACCTACCCGCTGGTCACGCACCACCAGGATGCGGAATCCAGGCGAGCCGGGCGGACCTACCTGGGCCTGCTGATGGGCACCTCGATCGGCCTGATGCTGCTGGCGATGATGCTGACCTGGGCGACCGCCGGCACCACCGAGTTCAAGCCCGGCGGCATCCTGAACGGCAGGGTGCCGGAGTCGATCGGCGCAATCCTGCTGCTGCTCTACATGTACGGGATCGGCAAGGCGGCGATCATGCCGGTGCACCGCTGGCTGCCGGCGGCGATGGTGGCGCCGACACCGGTCTCCGCGCTGCTGCATGCCGTGGCGGTGGTGAAGACCGGCGTGTTCACGGTGCTCAAGGTCTCGGTCTACATCTTCGGCGTCGACTACCTGAACCGGCTGTGGAGCACCGACGTCATTCTCTACATCGCCGCCTTCTCGCTGCTCGCGGCCTCGATCGTGGCGATGCGGCAGGACAATCTGAAGCGCCGCCTCGCCTACTCGACGGTGAGCCAGCTCGCCTACGTCGTGGTCGGCGCGATGCTGGCCTCGTCGGCCGGCGTGATGGGCGCGGGCCTGCAGATCGTCATGCACGCCTTCGGCAAGATCACCCTGTTCTTCTGCGCCGGTGCGATCTACACCGCCGCGCACAAGACCCTGATCAGTCAGATGGACGGACTCGGCCGGACGATGCCTTGGACCATGACAGCGTTCGCGGTCGGCGCGCTGTCGGTCATCGGCCTGCCGCCGCTGGGTGGATCGTGGGCCAAGTTCTTCCTGTTCCTGGGTGCGGTAGAGGCGGACAAGCTGGTGCTGGTCGCGGTGCTGTCGGTCAGCACCCTGCTCAACGTGTTCTATTTGCTGGGACCGGTGTTGCGGGCGTTCTTCCGCCCGCTGCCGGCGGACGCGCCAACCGGCCGGCACGAGGCGCCGGTGGCCTCGGTGGTGCCGCTGTGCCTGACCGCATTCGGCTGCCTGTTGCTGTTCTTCTTCGCCGGCAGCCTCTATGACGCGTTGCTGCCGATCACGGAGGGCAAGTAGGTGAGCGGCCATGGCCACAAAATACCGCCCGGCGAGACGCCGCGCTGGCTCGACGAACGACGCAACGTCGACAAGATCTACTACGGCCTGATCGTACTGTGCGTCGGCTCGGTCGCCGCCGACCTGTTCTACGAGAAGCACGGTCACTACCAGATCGAGCACCTGATCGGTGCTTACGGTATCTATGGCTTCCTGGCCTGCGTCGGCCTGGTGCTTGCGGCCAAGGAACTGCGCAAGCTGATCATGCGCGACGAGAATTACTACGACGACGATGCTGACGACGGATGCTGACAACCCTGGCGCATAGCCTGCCGCCAGGCATGCTGTTGATCGTCGGCGCGATCCTGGTGCCGGCGCTACCCGGCATGCTGCGCGGCGCGTGGATGCTGGCGCTGCCGCTGGTCGGGCTGGGCCAGGTGCTGCTGCTGGACAACGGCACCTACCTGACCTTCTCCGCCTTCGACCTGCAGCTCGCGGCGCTGCATGTCGACCGGCTGGCGCGGTTGTTCGGCATCATCTTCCACATCGCCGCGATCATCTCGGTGATCTACACGCTGCACGAGCGCGATCCGGTCCAGCAGGTCAGCGGGCTGATCTATGCCGGCGCGGCGATCGCGGCGGTGTTCGCCGGCGACCTGCTGACGCTGTTCGTGTTCTGGGAGATGACGGCGATCGCCTCGGTGTTCCTGATCCTGGCGCGCCGCACGCCGGAGGCGACGCGCGCGGCGATGCGCTACCTGCTGATCCAGATCAGCTCCGGGGTGATCCTGCTGGCCGGGGTGATCGTGCTGGCGCACGAAGGCCGCGGTATCGCCTTCGGCACGTTCGACATCAACGATTTCGCCGGCGCGCTGATCCTGGTCGCGTTCGGCATCAAGGCCGCCTTCCCGCTGCTGCACAACTGGCTGCAGGACGCCTATCCGCAAGCCACCGTCGGCGGCACCGTGTTCCTGTCGTCGTTCACCACCAAGCTGGCGATCTATGCCCTGGCGCGCGGCTATGCCGGCACCGAGCAGCTGATCTGGATCGGCACGCTCATGACCGCCTTCCCGATCTTCTACGCGGTGATCGAGAACGACCTGCGCCGGGTGCTGGCCTACAGCCTGAACAACCAGCTCGGCTTCATGGTCTGCGGTATTGGCATCGGCACGGAGATGGCGATCAACGGCGCCGCCGCGCACGCCTTCAGCCACATTCTCTACAAGGCGTTGCTGTTCATGAGCATGGGCGCGGTGCTGCACCGGGTCGGCACGGTGCTGGGCTCGGAACTCGGCGGACTCTACAAGTCGATGCCGTGGACCACCGGTTTCTGCATCGTCGGCGCGGCCTCGATTTCCGCCTTCCCGCTGTTCTCCGGCTTCATTTCCAAGGCGCTGATCATCGAGCAGGCGGCGGAACAGGGCTACGTCGTGGTCTGGCTGGTGCTGCTGTTCGCCAGCGCCGGCGTGTTCCACCACTCCGGGATCAAGATCCCGTACTTCGCCTTCTTCGCACACGACAGCGGCAAGCGATGCAAGGAAGCGCCGCTGAACATGCTGATCGCGATGGCGATCGCGGCGGCTTTCTGCATCGGCATCGGCGTGTTCCCGGGCGTGCTCTACGACCTGCTGCCCTACCCGGTCGACTTCGAGCCGTACACGGTCGGCCACGTCGTCGGTCAACTGCAGTTGCTGCTGTTCTCGGCGCTGGCCTTCGCGGTGCTGATGCGCACCGGCATCTATCCGCCGGAGCTGCGTTCGACCAACCTGGATTTCGACTGGGTGTACCGGCGTCTGTTGCCACGCTTGGCCGGGGCGGCCTATCGCGGAATCGCGACTGCCAGCGCCGCGGCGCGCGACTGGGCACTCGGGCTGACCCGCGCGCTCTACGACTATATCGTCAGCCACCACGGCCCGGAGGGCGTGCTGGCGCGGACCTGGCCCACCGGCTCGATGGTGATGTGGGCGGTGGTTCTCTTGACCGCCTGCCTTGTATTCTTCTACGCCAGATAGACGTCAGACAACGACAACGGGGGCACGGCCATGCAGATGTCCGGTGAACAGCGGATTCCAGCGGCGCGCGAGCAGGTCTGGGCGGCATTGAACGATCCGGCGGTGCTGCAGGCCTGCATCCCCGGCTGCGACAGCCTGGAGCCGGTCGGCGAGGATGGCTACAAAGCCACGGTGACGGCGAAGGTCGGCCCGGTGAAGGCCAAGTTCGCCGGCCAGGTGACGCTGTCCGACATCGACCCGCCGAACGGCTACACCATCTCCGGCGAGGGCAAGGGCGGTGCGGCCGGCTTCGCGCGCGGTGGCGCGAAAGTGCACCTGGCAGAGGACGGCGACGGCACGCTGATGACCTACGAGGTCGATGCCAATGTCGGCGGCAAGCTGGCGCAACTCGGCAGCCGCCTGATCGACGGCACCGCGCGCAAGATGGCCGACGAGTTCTTCGCCAAGTTCTCCGAACTGGCGGTCAGCCACGGCGGCGTCGCGCCGGCGGCCGAGGCCCCTGCCCCGGCCCCTGAAACGACGCCGGATACATCCGACTATCCGACCGCGCCGACGACCGCCGTCGATGAAGCAACCGCCGAGGCCGAGGCCGAGGCCGAGCCCGCCCCCGAGCCGGCGCCTGAGCCGGAACCGGCCCGCGCCGCGGCCCCGCCGCCGCCGACGCCGGCGCCGAGCTCCGGCCTGCCGACCTGGGTTTGGGGCGCCGGTGTCATCGTGCTGATCGCCGTCGGGCTCTATCTTTTCGCGTTCTGATTGTTTCGACCCGGCGTTCGGCGCCGCAGGGCAGCGTCCGCTTGACCTTGCCGACGTGAAGCGGAACACTGCCAGCCAAGCGTGGCGGCGAGCGTGAAAACGCCGCCTCGCACCAGAAAAACCCGCGTACCGACAGGGTTTATCCTGATCTGAAGGGAGGATCGCATGCCCACTGTCTCGATGACGGTCAACGGAAAAGCCGTCTCGCACGAGGTCGAGGAGCGCACGCTGCTGGTGCAGTATCTGCGCGAGACCTTGCGTCTCACCGGCACGCATGTGGGCTGCGATACCAGCCAATGCGGCGCCTGCGTGGTCCATGTCGACGGCGACTCGATGAAGTCGTGCACCATGCTCGCGGTGCAGGCCGAAGGCTGCGACATCACCACCATCGAAGGCCTGGCCAAGGACGGCCAGCTGCATCCGATGCAGCAGGCGTTCATGGACAATCACGGCCTGCAGTGCGGCTTCTGCACGCCCGGCATGGTGATGAGCGCGATCGACCTGGTGAAAAAGAACCCGGGCGCCGACGAGGCGAAGATCCGCGCCGAACTTGAGGGCAACATCTGCCGCTGCACCGGCTACCACAACATCGTGAAAGCCGTGCAGCAGGCGCAGAAAACGATGTGATCGAGACGATGTGACCGGCGCCGCCGGCAACCACGCACAAAGATCTCTGGGAGGCATTCACCATGGCTAGCGAAACCGGCCTCGGCGCCCGCGTACCACGCCGCGAGGACCTGCGGTTCCTCACCGGCAAAGGCAACTATGTCGACGACCTGAACCGTCCCGGTCAGGCCCACGCCTACATCCTGCGGTCGCCGCACGCGCACGCGACGATCAACGCCATCAACACCGACGCGGCCGCCGGCAAGCCCGGCGTGGTCGCGATCTTCACCAGCGCCGACCTGGAAGGCCTGGGCGGCATTCCCTGCGGCTTCGGGATCAAGATCGAAGAGCACATCAAGCGGCCGCAGATCACCCCGCCGCACCCGATCCTGGCCGCCGGCAAGGTGCGCCATGTCGGCGATCCGGTCGCCATGGTGGTGGCGGAGACCCTGGCCCAGGCCAAGGACGCGGCCGAGGCGATCGATGTCGACTATGGCGAGCTGCCGGCTGTCGCCTCGACCGCCAAGGCGGCAAGCGCCAGTTCCGCGGTGCACGACGAGGCGCCCGACAATGTCTGCTTCCACTGGCAGATCGGCGACGAGGCGGCGACCAACGATGCCTTCTCCAAGGCGGCGCACGTCACCACGCTGGAGTTCGTGAACAACCGGCTGGTGCCGAACGCGATGGAGCCGCGCGCAGCCTGCGCCGAGTATGAGCCGGCGACCGATCAGTACACGCTCTACACCACCTCGCAGAACCCGCACGTGATCCGCCTGCTGATGGGCGCCTTCGTGCTGGCGTTGCCGGAGCACAAGATCCGGGTGGTGGCGCCGGACGTCGGCGGCGGCTTCGGCTCGAAGATCTTCCACTATGCCGAGGAGGCGCTGCTGACCTGGGCCTGCAAGCAGGTCGGTCGGCCGATCCGGTGGGCGGCGGAACGTTCGGAAAGCTTCATCACCGACGCGCACGGCCGCGACCACGTGGTCAAGGCGGAGCTGGCGCTCGATGCGGAAGGCAACTTCCTGGGCCTGCGGGCGAACACCGTCGCCAACCTCGGCGCCTACCTTTCGACCTTCGGGCCGATGGTGCCGACCTATCTCTACGCGCTGCTGTTCGCCGGCCAGTACAAGACCCCGGCGATCTACGGCGACGTGCTGGCCGTGTTCACCAACACGGTGCCGGTCGACGCCTATCGCGGCGCCGGGCGGCCGGAAGCCTGCTACCTGGTGGAACGCCTGGTGGAGGTCGCGGCGCGTGAGATGAAGATCGATCCGGTCGAGCTGCGCCGGAAGAACTACATCCAGCCCGACGAGTTCCCCTACCAGACGCCGGTGATCGTCAACTACGACAGCGGCAACTACCAGGCCTCGACCGACCGGGCGCTGGAGATGATCGACTATGCCGGCTTCGCGGCCCGTCGTTCCGCCTCGGAGGCCAAGGGCAAGAAGCGCGGCATCGGCTTCTGCTCCTACATCGAGGCTTGCGGCGTGGCACCGTCGGCGGTGGCGGGCGCGATCGGCGCCGGCGCCGGCCTGTTCGAGGCCGGCACGATCCGGTTCAATCCGACCGGCTCGATCACCGTGCTGACCGGCACGCACAGCCACGGCCAGGGGCACGAGACCACCTTCGCCCAGCTCGTCTCCGACAAGCTTGGCGTGCCCTATGATCAGATCGACATCGTGCACGGCGACACCGCGCGCATACCCTTCGGCATGGGCACCTACGGCTCGCGCTCGGCCGCCGTCGGCGGCGTCGCCATCGACAAGGCGATGGACAAGATCATCGCCAAGGGCCGGCGCATCGCCGCGCATCTGATGGAGGCCTCGGCCGACGACGTCGAGTTCAAGCAGGGCGTGTTCAATGTCGCCGGTACCGACAAGCAGGTGACCATCGGCGAGGTCGCCTTCGCCGCCTACGTGCCGCACAACTACCCGCACGAGGAGCTGGAGCCCGGCCTGGAGGAGACCGCCTATTACGACCCGGCGAACTTCACCTTCCCGGCCGGCATGCACATTGCCGAGGTCGAGGTCGATCCCGACACCGGCATGGTGAAGATCGTCGATTGGGTCGCGGTTGACGACTTCGGCAACGTCATCAACCCGATGATCGTCGAAGGCCAGGTCCATGGCGGCATCGCCCAGGGCGTCGGCCAGGCCATGCTGGAAGGCGCGGTCTACGACGAGAATAGCGGCCAGCTCGTCACCGGCTCGTACATGGATTACTGCATGCCGCGCGCCGACGACCTGCCGAACTACCGGGTCGACGCCACGACCACGGCGTGTGCCCACAACTCGCTCGGCATCAAGGGCTGCGGCGAGGCCGGGGCCATCGCGGCGCCGGGCGCGCTGATGAACGCCATCACCGATGCCATCGGCGTCAACGACCTGGAAATGCCGGCCACGCCCGAGCGGGTGTGGCGCGCCATGAACCGGGCGGCCTGAGGGAAGGACGGACAGAGATGTACAACTTCAACTATCACAAGCCCGGCAGCGTCGATGACGCCGCCAAGGCCATCGCCGGGGCAGAGGACGGCAAGCTGATGGCCGGCGGCATGACCCTGATCCCGACCCTGAAGCAGCGTCTGGCGCAGCCGTCGGACGTCGTCGACCTGGGCAAGGTCGACGGCATGTCGGGCATCACCGTCGACGGCAACACCGTCACCATCGGGGCCATGACCACGCACGCGACGGTGGCGCGCTCCGCCGACGTCGCCAAGGCGATCCCGGCGCTGGCCAGTCTGGCGAGCCACATCGGCGACGCCCAGGTGCGCCATCGCGGCACCATCGGCGGCTCGATCGCCAACAACGACCCGGCGGCCGACTATCCCTCCGCCGTGGTCGCGCTCGGCGCCACGGTGAAGACCAACAAGCGCGAGATCGCCGCCGACGACTTCTTCACCGGCATGTTCGAGACCGCGCTGGGCGATGACGAGATCATCACCGCGGTCAGCTTTCCGGTGCCGGAGAAGGCGGGCTACGCCAAGTTCCCGAACCCGGCCTCGCGCTACGCCATGGTTGGCGTGTTCGTGGCCAAGACGTCGGGCGGCGTGCGCGTCGCGGTGACCGGCGCGGGCCCGTGCGTGTTCCGGCAGTCGGACATGGAAGCCGCGCTCGGCAGCAACTTCTCGGCCGATGCGATCTCGAGCGTGAAGCAGTCGGACAGCGGCCTCAACAGCGATATCCACGGCAGCGCGGAGTATCGCGCGCATCTGGTCGGCGTGATGGCCGGCCGGGCGATCGCCGCGGCGGGCTAGGCGTGCGGGCCGGTTGACCCCGGCCGGCGCCAGCCGATATGCAAATCTGGAACGGGGAGGCATGCCTCCCCGTTCGCATTTGCGCGTAACATACCCAGATCAGGACAAGCGACCCGAACCCGCATGACCCGAGCCCTGCCGCAATCGATCGACGAGACCATGGAGCTGCTGCTGGCCGGCCGCTATCTGCCGGAACGCTCCCTGGCGACCACCCTGTTCCTGGCGCTGAGCCTGAACCGGCCGCTATTCCTGGAAGGCGAGGCCGGCACCGGCAAGACCGAGATCGCCAAGGTGCTGGCGGAGACGCTGGGCCGCGACCTGGTGCGGCTGCAGTGCTACGAGGGACTGGACGTCGCCTCGGCCGTCTACGAATGGAACTACGCCCGCCAGATGATCGAGATCCGGGTGTCGGAAGCGACCGGCACGGCGGAAGCGGACAGCCTGGGCCGCGACGTGTTCCGCGAGGAATTCCTGATCAAGCGGCCCTTGCTGCAGGCGCTGGAGCCGCATACCAACGGCGCCCCGGTGCTGCTGATCGACGAACTCGACCGCACCGACGAGCCGTTCGAGGCCTACCTGCTGGAGGTGCTGTCGGATTTCCAGATCACCATCCCCGAGCTCGGCACCGTGAGGGCCGCCGAGCCGCCGCTAGTGATCGTCACGTCGAACCGCACCCGCGAGATCCACGACGCGCTGAAGCGCCGATGCCTCTACCACTGGGTCGACTATCCCGACGCGGCGCGCGAGCTGGCCATCGTGAAGACCAAGGTGCCGGGCTGCGACGAGGCGCTGAGCCGCGAGGTCGTCGGCTTCGTGCAGCGGCTGCGCCAGGAGGACCTGTTCAAGCTGCCGGGCATCGCGGAGACGCTGGACTGGGCCACGGCGCTGACCCATCTCGACAAGATGTCGCTCGACCCCGAAACCATCGACAACACGCTGGGCGTGCTGCTGAAGTACCAGGACGACATCGCCAAGATCAGCGGCAGCGAGGCCGCCAAGATGCTCGAAGAGGTCAAGCGCGACATGGCCCAGGCGGGCGCGTGAACGCGGACATCGCCCTGCCCGACCCCTCCGGCCGGCTGGCCGAGAACATCATGCATTTCGCCCGCGTGTTGCGTGCCGCCGGGTTGCCGGTCGGGCCCGGGCGGGTGATCGACGCCATTCGCGCCGTCGAGGTCGCCGGGGTGGCGCGGCGCGACGACTTTTATTGGACCTTGTTCTCGGTGTTCGTGAACCGCCAGGATCAGCGCGACGTGTTCGACCAGGCGTTCCACATTTTCTGGCGCAACCCGCAGCTGCTGGAAAAGGCGATGTCGATGCTGCTGCCGCAGCTCGAAACCGGCGGCTTCGAGGAAGACGACAAGGAAATCAGCCGGCGCGTCGCCGACGCCATGCACAAGCTGCCCGGCGAGGGCGAAGGCGAGGAGCCGGAGGAGGAAAAGGTCGAGTTCGACGCGACCTTCACCTTTTCCGATCGCGAAGTGCTGCAGACCATGGATTTCGAGCAGATGTCGGCCGACGAGATCGCCGAGGCCAAGGCGGTGATCGCTAAGATGCGGCTGCCGATCATGGCCGTGCCGACGCGGCGGTTCCGGCCCGACGCGAGCGGCGCGCGGGCCGACATGCGCGCCAGCTTGCGGGCCGCGTTGCGCAACCCGGCGACCATCCCGCTGCGATATAAGACCAAGCGCCGCCGGCATCCGCCGCTGGTGCTGATCTGCGACATCTCCGGCTCGATGAGCCGTTACAGCCGCATGTTCCTGCATTTCATGCACGCGATCACGTCGGACTACGACCGGGTGCACTGTTTCGTGTTCGGCACCCGGCTGACCAACATCACCCGACACCTGCGCCACGCCGACGTCGACCTCGCGCTGGGCGCCATCGGGGATCAGGTCGAGGACTGGGCCGGCGGCACCCGCATCGGCCAATGTGTCAAGGATTTCAACACGGTTTGGTCGCGCCGCGTGCTCGGCCAGGGTGCCGTGGTGGTGCTGATCACCGACGGGCTCGACCGCGACGCCGGCGCCGGCATCGAGGGCGAGATGGAACGGCTGCATAAATCCTGCCGCCGTCTGATCTGGCTCAACCCGCTCTTGCGCTACGAGGGCTTCCAGCCCAAATCAAGAGGGGTACGCGCGATACTGCCGCACGTCGACGAGTTCCGTACCGTGCACAACCTGAACAGCCTGGCCGATCTGGCCGGCGCGCTCAGCGCACAAGGGCCGCGCGGGATGCCGGCCCGGCTTTGGGGAGAGGAGGCCGCCGCATGAACCGACAGGACGACGACAAGGTGATCGAGCAGGCCGCGGCCTGGGCCGACGCCGGCAAGCAGGTCGCCATCGCCACGGTGATCGGCACCTGGGGCTCCTCGCCGCGCCCGGTCGGTAGCCAGATCGTGGTCGACGCCGACGGCAACTTCGTCGGCTCGGTTTCCGGCGGCTGCATCGAGGGCGCCGTGGTGCATACCGCGCGCGAGGTCATCGCCGACAAGCAGCCGCGCACCATCGACTTCGGGGTCTCCAACGAGATGGCCTGGGAGGTCGGATTGGCGTGCGGCGGCAAGATCGAGCTCTACGTGGAGCCGCTGAACTAGATGCAACGCGACACCCTGCGCCAGTTGCTGGCAGACCGCGAGGCGAAGCGGCCGGTGGTGCTCGCCACCAACCTGGAGAGCGGCGAGGAACGGCTGATCCATCCCGCCACGCACGGCCCCGATCCGCTCGACGAGCCGGCCGCGGCGGCACTGCGCGAGGACAAGAGCCGCACCGTCGAGATCGATGGCGCCAGGTGGTTCCTGCACGCCTACAACCCGCCGCTGCGCATGATCATCGTCGGCGCGGTGCACATCGCCCAGCCGCTGTCGCAGATGGCGGCGCTGTCCGGCTATGACGTGACCGTCGTCGACCCGCGCGGCGCCTTCGCGACTTCCGACCGCTTCCCCGGCGTAGCGCTGTCGGACGGCTGGCCGGACGAGGCGATGTCGGCCCTGGCGCCCGACAGCCGCACCGCCGTGGTCACCTTGACCCACGATCCCAAGCTGGACGATCCGGCCCTGCTGGTCGCGCTGAAATCAGATGCCTTCTATGTCGGCTCGCTCGGCAGCAACAAGACCCACGCGGCGCGCCTGACGCGGCTGCACAAGGAAGGCCTGGGCGAGGCCGAGACCAACCGCATCCACGGGCCGGTCGGTCTGAATATCGGCGCCAAGTCGCCGGCGGAAATCGCGGTGTCGATCATGGGCCAGATCACCGAACGACTGCGACGGGCGGCCTGATGCAGTTCGGTCCGGTCGCCACATCGAAGGCAGCCGGCGCGATCCTGGCGCATTCGGTCGCGGTGCCCGGCCGGGCGATGAAGAAGGGCCGCGTGCTGTCGGACGACGACGTCGCGGCACTGCTGGCCGCCGGTCACGACAAGGTCGTTGCGGCCCGCCTGGAAGCCGACGACATTCCCGAGGACGAGGCGGCGACGCGGCTAGCCAGCGCGGCGGCCGGTGATGGCGCCACACGGCAGGCCGCCTTCACCGGACGGTGCAACCTCTACGCCGCCAGCGCCGGTATCGTCGTGCTGGACCGGGCGCGGCTCGACCGCATCAACATGATCGACGAGGCGATCACCATCGCCACCGTGCCGCCCTACGCCTGGATGCAGCAGGGCCAGATGCTGGCGACGGTGAAGATCATCCCGCTCGCAGCCCCTAAGCTGGCGCTGGACGCGGCGGAGCAGATCGCCGGCGACGGCGGGCCGCTGCTGCGCGTGGCGCCGCTGCGGACGCGCGAGGCCGGGCTGATCATGACCACGCTGGCCAACACCAAGCCCTCGGTGCTCGACAAGACCGCCAAGGTCCTGGAGAACCGACTGACCCAGCTCGGCAGCACATTGACGCGCGAGGATCGCTGCGCGCACAAGGCGCGCGAGATCGCCGCGCTGGTTCGCGAACAGCACGCGGCGGGCTGCGACCCGATCCTGATCTTCGGCGCTTCGGCGATCACCGACCGGCGCGACGAGATCCCCGCCGGCATCGAGATCGCCGGCGGCGTGGTCGAGCATTTCGGCATGCCGGTCGACCCCGGCAACCTGCTGCTGCTCGGCCGCTACCGGGACGTGCCGGTCATCGGCTTGCCGGGTTGCGCGCGCTCGCCGAAGCTGAACGGGTTCGACTGGGTGCTGCAACGCCTGCTGGCCGACCTGCCCGTGGGGCGGCGCGAGATCATGGCGATGGGCGGCGGCGGACTTCTGACCGAGATTCCGTCGCGGCCGCAGCCGCGCGCCGGCGACGAGGCCAGTGCGATCATGCGCGCGCCGCGGATCGCGGCGCTGGTGCTCGCCGCCGGCCAGTCACGCCGCATGGGCGCGGCCAACAAGTTGCTCGCCAAGGTCGACGGCGTGCCGATGGTGCAGCGCGCGGTGATGAACGCCAAGGCGGCGCAGGCGCAATCTGTCACCGTGGTGCTCGGCCACGAGGCCGACCAGGTGCGTGCCCTGCTCGCCGACGCCGATGTCGGCTTCGTGGTGAACCCGGACTATGCCGAGGGTCTGTCGACGTCACTGCGGGCCGGGCTCGCGGCGCTTTCCGGTGAGTGGGACGCGGTGCTGGTCCTGCTGGGCGACATGCCGCGCCTGCGCCCGGAACACATCGCCAAGCTGATCGCCGCGTTCAACCCGCTGGAGGGCCGCGCGATCTGCGTGCCGACCTTCAACGGCAAGCGCGGCAACCCGGTGCTGTTCGCGCGCGAGTTCGCGGTCGAAATGGCCACGGTCGCCGGCGACAGCGGCGCCAAGCACCTGATCGGCCAGCATGAGGACAAGGTCTGCGAAGTGGCGATGGCCGACGACGGCGTCCTGCTCGACGTCGACACGCCGGCCGCGCTCACCGCGGCACGGGACAGCGCCTAAGGCAACGCCGCCAGGAACGCCAGCTCCGCCTCGATGACGCCGTGGGCGATCAGGTCGTTGTGGCCGGCGTTGTCGTACACGACCAGTTTCTTCGGCTCGTTCGCGGCCTCGAACAGGCGCTCACCGAAGCGCACGTCGATGGTCGCGTCGCGCCTGCCGTGCACGATCAACAGTGGCGTCCGCACCCGCCGGATCCGGCTCAGTGAATCGTAGCTGTCCTTGATCAGCCATCTGGCCGGCAGCCACCAGTAGCGCGCCTGGGCCACGTCGGCGGTGCTGGTGTACGGCGCCAGCAGGATCAGGCCGGCAGCCGGCGCTTCGGCCGCCATCGCCACGGCGACGCCGGTACCGAGCGACTCGCCGATCAGCACCCTGTCGGAGGCCGCGACACCCAGACTATCCAGATAGGCGAGCGCGGCGCGGCCATCGGCCAGCAAACCGTCCTCGGTCGGCTCGCCCGGATTGCCGCCATAGCCGCGATACTCGACCAGCAGCACGCCGTAACCGGCCGCGACCAGCGGCAGAACGCGGTTGAGTTGGCCCGAGATCAGGCCGGCATTGCCGTGAAAATGCACGATGGTCCTGGCCCCGGCGGGCGCCGGCGCATGCCACGCGGCAAGGCTCAGGCCATCGGCGGTGGCCAAGGTCACGGCCTGGAAACCAGCGGGCGGCGCGCGCAACACGGCGGCCGGCGGGTGATACATCATCTGCCGCTGGATCGTGTACATGCCCGCCGTGACCATGACGTAGACCGCGACCGCCATCACAGCCAGCCGCGCCAATCCCCGTAGCATTTGCCTGCCTCGGTCGGTTGTCCTGCATCGATTCATAGACGAGGCGGCTTAGACAGGCGATGTTGAACCCTGGAGGACGATGACGGCGTGAGCACGACGCAACTGGAACCGGTGCCGCTGACCCGGGCGCTCTGGTCTGCGACCGCGATCCCGGCCGGCGACTGGCCGGCGTTGCACGGCGAGCGACGGTGCGACGTGGCCGTGGTCGGGGCCGGGTTTACCGGCCTGTCGGCGGCGCTGCACCTGGCCGAGGCCGGCGTCGACGTGGTGGTGCTGGAAGCCGGCGAGCCCGGCGTCGGCGCATCGGGCCGCAACGGCGGGCAGGTCATCCCCGGCCTGAAACACGACCCCGACGAGATGGTGGCGCGGTTTGGCGTCGACCAGGCCGAGGCCTGGATCCGCACCGCCGCCGCCAGCGCCGACCTGGTGTTCGACCTGATCGAACGGCACGGCATTGACTGTAACCCGGTGCGGGCCGGCTGGATCCAGGCCGGCCACCTGGAAAGCAAGCTCCCGATGCTGCGCCACCGGTTCGAGCAGTGGCGCCGGCGCGGCGCCGATGTGGCATGGCTGGAACGCGACGACATCGCCTCGCTGATCGGCTCGGAGCGCTATCACGGCGGCTGGCTCGACAAGCGCGGCGGCACGGTGCAGCCGCTGTCCTTTGCCCGCGGCCTGGCCAACGCGGCGCACGCCGCCGGCGCCGCGATCCACGGCGGCACGCCGGTGACCAGGCTCACGCGGAATGGCAGCGGCTGGGTGCTGCAGACCGATGGCGGCAGCGTGATCGCGCAATCGGTGGTGCTGGCGACCAATGGCTACACGGACGGCCTGTGGCCGGGGCTGAAGCAGACGGTGGTGCCGGTCTACAGCGTCCAGGTCGCCACGGCCCCGCTCAGCGAGAATGTGCGGCGCTCGATCCTGCCGGGCGGCCAGGCGGTCTCCGACACCCGCCGGCTGCTCTGGTACTACCGCATGGACCAAGACGGCCGGCTGCTGATGGGCGGCGGCGGCGCGCCCTCGCCTGTCGGCCTAGACACGCTCTACGAGTCGCTGGCCGGCCGAGTGCGCCAGCTATTGCCGCAAGTCGCCGAACCCAAGGTCGAGTATCGCTGGGGCGGCCGGGTGGCGCTGACCGGCGATCACCTGCCGCACCTGCACGAGCTGGCGCCGGGGTTGTGGGCAGGGCTCGGCTACAACGGACGCGGCGTGGCGATGGCGACGATGATGGGCCGGCTGCTCGCCGACCGCCTCGCCCGCGGCCGGCCAGACCCGGAATGGGCGCTGCCCGCCCTGCCCCTGCGGCCGATGCCGTTGCACCGCTGGAGCCCGCAGATCGTCAGCCTGACGCGCGCCTACTACGGCTGGCGCGACCGCCTGGACGGATGACCAATGCACTGGAGCTTGTTGCCATGAAGTTTCGACTTTCCGCCCTGGTTGCGATCCTGCTCGTTGCCGCACCCGCCGCCGCGCAGGACAGCGGTCCGAAGGTGAAGTTCAACTTCTTCGAGATGACCGGCGGCAACCTGATGATCGGCAAGACCTTCAAGATCGACGCCGCCTACGGCGCTGAGAAGAAACTGGAGGTGAAGGCGCCGTTCCGCTTCATCGCGCCGACCAGCGACGAGTTCCTCACCCGGCTGCAGTCTACCGAGGGCAAGGACACCTTCGTCAAGATCGCCTACGCCACGCTCGACAAGGCGTTCATCGAGAACTTCCAGTTCATCCCGATGAACGTCGCCATGCGTGAGGACGAGGAGGATCGCATCCAGGCCGCCGCCAACCTGCTCGCCACCAAGGCCTTCGACATGGTGGTGCAGGGCTACGAGAAGTCGAAGCGCGACGGCGTGCGCAAGATCAAGGTCGGCAGCTATACCGCGGTGGAGGTGTTCGGGCGCTACGTCGACCCCAGCGTCGGCCTGATCTACACGTGGCTGGTCGGCATCCTGAACCCGAAGCAGGAGCACGGCGTCCTGATGGTCGCCAATGTCGCCGACAAGCAGCTGCCGCTGAAGAATCCGGACGAGCTGAAGAGCAAGACCCGCGCCGGCGCGATGCTGTCGACGTTCAAGTATCTCGACTGACGCGGCGGATATCGCGGCCGCCGGCGTCGAACGCCGTCATCCGTTCGACCGCCTCGTCCTGGACCAGCAGATCGAGGAACAGGGTGCGCTCCAGGCCGAGACCGTCGTCGAGCGGGCCTGACGCGACGTTACGGATCAGATGCTTGATGTGGCGCACGGCCAGTGGCGTCTTGGATGCGATCTCGGCGGCAATACGCCGGGCGCCGATGAGAGCGCCGTCGACACAGACTTCGTGCACCATCCCCAGCTTCAGCGCCTCGTCGGGGCTCACGGTGCGGCCGCGCAGCACCATTTCCAGCGCGCGAGCCTGACCGACCAGCCGCGCCAGGCGCTGGGTGCCGCCAGCGCCAGGCAGGATGCCGAGGTTGATCTCCGGCAGCCCGAACGACCAGTCGCCGGGTTGGGTGACGCGGATGTCGCTAGCGAGCGCCAGTTCGAAGCCGCCTCCCATGGCGTTGCCGTTCAACGCCGCGATCACCGGCTTGTCCATGGTCGCGAACCGCTCGAACACCGCGTCGAGTTGGCGCGGCTTCACCGGTCGGTCGGGCGAGAAGCTGAAGCCCTTCTCGCGCAGACCGCCGGCCATCTGCGCCAACTCGGCGACGTCATAGTGCTGGATGAACACACCGGCATGGCCGCCGGTGAAGATCACCGCGCGCACGCCCGCATCATCGGCGAGGTCGGCGCTCACACGGTCGAGCTCCGCGACCGTGTCGATGTTCATGTAGATGTCCGGCGGCGTGATCGTGCACACCGCCACCGCGCCGTCGCGCGTCACCTCGATCTGAGCCATGCCGTCCTCCCGCTTGTCGCCTGTCTCGCTCGCTTTGTCTTAGCGGGCCGATGGCGCCTGCGCTACCGTTGCGGGCAGCAAGGGAGGCGACCATGGGCACCTATAGCGAGACCGCGCTGGCCGGCCGCACCGCACTGGTGATCGGCGCCGCGCAGGGTATCGGCAAGGCCATCGCGGCGGCGCTGACCGGTGCTGGCGCGCGGGTCGTCGGTGCCGACCTGAAGCCGGGCGACGGACTGGAGCCGGTCGACGTCACCGACGAGGCCGGTATCGAAGCGCTGATGAGCAAGGTCGGCGCGCGGCTCGACGTGCTGGTCTACGGCGCCGCAACATACGATCAGGCCGCCGCCGTGCCGGACCTGCCGAGCGAGACCTGGCGGCAGGTGATCGATGTGAACCTGACCGGCGCCTACCTGATCGCCAAGCACGCGATTCCCCTGATGAAGGCACACGGCGGTTCGGTGATTCTGATCGCCTCGCAGCTCGGCTCGGTCGGCTCGGCCGGCCGCGCCGCCTACTGCACCACCAAGGGCGGGCTGATCCAGCTCGCCAAGTGCATGGCCATCGACCACGCCGGCGACGGCATCCGGGTGAACACACTATCGCCCGGCGCGATCGCGACGGATCGGATAAGCTGGCGCTTCGGGTCGATGGAAGCTGCCAAGGCCGAACTCGGGCCGAAACATCTGTCGGGCCGGGTCGGCGAGCCGGAAGAGATCGCCCAGGCGGCGCTGTTCCTGGCCAGCGATGCGTCGTCGAACATGACCGGTGCGGACCTGCTGGTCGATGGCGGCTACAATGCGGTCTGAGATAGGAGATAGTTGATGCCGGATACCATCGCCTCGAATTCCCAGATCGTCGCCGCCTACCGCGCCAAGACTCCGAAGTCGGCCGCGCTGGCGGCCCGCGCGGCGGAACACCTGCCCAGCGGCATCGTCCACGACGGCCGCTACCTGACGCCCTACGGCACCTACGTCGACCACGCCAAGGGGCCGCGCAAGTGGGACGTCGACGGCAACGAGTATGTCGACTTCTTCGGCGGCCACGGCGCGCTGCTGCTCGGCCACAACCATCCCAAGGTGATGGCGGCGGTCGCCGAGGCAATGGCCCAGGGCACGCATTTCGGCGCCAATCACGTGCGCGAGGTCGACTGGGCCGACCGGGTCTGCGCGATGATCCCGTCGGCCGAGAAGGTCCGGTTCACGTCGTCGGGCACCGAGGCCACGCACATGGCGGTGCGGCTGGCGCGCGCCTTCACCGGCAAGCACCGCATCGTGCGCATCAAGACCCACTTCCACGGCTGGCACGACCACATGACCACCGGCTACGCCTCGCATTTCGACGGCACCGCGACGGCCGGCGTGCTGGACGGTGTCGCCGACGCGGTGATCCTGGTCGAGCCCGGCGACGAAGCGGGTTTGCGGAAAGCGCTGGCCGAGCCGGACGTGGCGTTGATGTTCGTTGAGCCGACCGGCGGCAGCTTCGGCCAGGTGCCGATCGGGCCCGAATATCTCGCCGCCGCGCGCGAGGCCTGCAGTGAGAACGGCGTGATCTTGGTGTTCGACGAGGTGATCACCGGCTTCCGGGTCTCGCCCGGCGGCGCCCAGGCCGAATACGGCATCACGCCGGACATGACCACGATGGCGAAGATCCTGGCCGGCGGGCTGCCGGGCGGCGCCGTCGCCGGGCGCGCCGAGATCCTCGACCGGCTGGATTTCGGCATCGCGGCCAAGACCAAGCAGGAAAAGATCCAGCACCCCGGTACCTTCAACGCCAATCCGGTCTCCGCCGCCGCCGGCGTCACCGCGCTCGACATCATCGCCAGCACCGACGCCTGCCAGACCGCGAACGAGACAGCGGCGAGCCTGCGCGATGGATTCAACAAGGTGCTGAAGGACGAAGGCGTGCCGTGGGCGAGCTACGGCACCTTCTCCGGCTTCCACTTCCACATGAACCCGGCAGCACCGGTGGACGACCCCGCCCGCTTCGATGCCGCCGCCGTGCCGTACGAGACGCTGAAGGCGAAGCCGCCGGAGCTGGTGCGCAAGTTCCGCCTGGCGATGCTGGTCAACGGCGTCGACCTCGGCGCCTGGCCCGGCGGCCTGCTGTCCAACACGCACGGGGCAGCCGAGGTCGACCAGACCCTCGATGCGTTCCGCGAGAGCCTGGCGATGCTGCGCAAGGAAGGCGAGATCTAGCCCCCTGCCTCAGAACGCCGCCATGTAGAGGCCGCCGTCGAGCAGCAGGTTCTGGGCGGTGATGTAGCCGGCGTGCTGGCTGCACAGGAAGGCGGCGCACTCGCCGAACTCTTCCGGGTTGCCGAAGCGGCGCGCCGGCACCTCGTCGGTCAGCGCCGAGGTCACCGCGTTCTCGCCGATGCCCTGGGCGGTGGCGTTGGCGGTGATCACGCCGCGCAGCCGGTTGGTCTCGATGTATCCCGGCAGGATGTTGTTGATGGTGACATTGTGCTGCGCGACCGAGCGGGCCACGCCGGCCAGGAACGCCGTCAGGCCGGCGCGCGCGCCGCTGGACAGGTCCAGGCCCGGCACCGGGCGCTTCACCGACACCGAGGTGATGTTGACGATCCTGCCGAAATTGCGCGCCACCATCGGATCGATGACCTTCTGGATCAGCTCGATCGGCGTGACCATGTTCTGCGTGACGCCCTCCAGCATCGCCGCGCGGTCGACCTGACGGAAATCGCGGAACGGCGGGCCGCCATTGTTGTTGACCAGGATGTCGGGCTCCGGGCAGGCCGCGAGCAGCGCCGCCTGTCCCTCCGGCGTGGAGACGTCGGCAACGACGATCTCGACCTTCACGCCGGCCTCGGCGCGAATTGCCGCGGCGGTCTCGTCCAACGCCGCCTGGTCACGGCCATTGATCACCACGTCGACCCCGGCCCGGGCCAGCGCCATGGCGCAGCCGCGCCCCAGCCCCCTGCTCGATGCGCACACGATCGCCTTGCGTCCCCCGATCCCCAGATCCATCGCGTCACCCTTTCAGTTGCTGGTTTTTGGCTCGTATCGCGCTAGTCTAAATGATGAGCGGCCGGGCGAGCCAACACAGTGCACTTGTCGGCCGCAAACTACGATGGAAGCAGCCGATGTCTCGCCGACTGCTGGTGGTCGAACTGGACGACTGGAACGAGCCTTGGATCATCGCCAGGACCTATACCGAGGCGCTGGAGGAACTCGACAGTCTGCTGCCGCGGCTAGCGAAAGACTATGCGGCGCGCGGCGTCATGCTAGGCCAGGTCGACGCCCAGGTGCGCTGGACCGGCGAGACGGTGCAGCGCCTGCCGCTCGACCGCCTGCGGACCTGGCTCGTCGACAACGCCTTTTGACGCGCGCCTGACATGACGGCCGACCTGCCCGAAGGCATCCGCTTTCGCCTCGACGCGGTGCCGCGACCCGACGGCGCCTATGAAGTCGACGACGGCACGCTGTTCGACCCGTCCTTGCGGTTCCTGCATCCGGCCCTCGCCGAGGCGCTGACCTACTGGAGCCGCAAGCGCGGCGGCGCGGTGTTCCCGACCCGCGCCGACATCGATCCGCTGGAGATCCCTGCCCTGCTACGCCACGTGCTGCTGTTCGACCGCGTCGAATGTGCCGCGCCGCCCGGCTACACGTGGCGCTTCCGGCTGGTCGGCACCACCGTGGCGGCGCTCTACGGCGAGCACACCGGCAAGGTAATCGAGGACGCACTGGCGCCCCGGTTCGCGGCCCGCAACCGCGGTGTGATGGAGGCGGCAGTGGAGCGGCACGCGCCGATGCGCGCCATCGGCCGGACGCGTTACGTTTCCTCGCAATGGCTGATCGGCGAAGCGCTGGTGGCGCCGCTGTCGAGCGACGGCAAGCGCATCGACATGCTGCTGTCGGTGGTCGTCACCTGGGCCGAGGATGCGCCGCCGAGAGAGGTCAGGAAGAACTGGCAGGCGCAGAAGAGCGCCGGCACCTGATCGCACAACGCGAATTGATGACATGACTGCCACATTCCCTTGCTATGGTGGGTCGCAGTAACCCTTGAGGATTGGTGCATGACCACGATCGATCTGGCGAACCTCGGCACGGCCGGGATCAAGTTCGCTGGCCTTGCGGCCGGTGACAACCTTGGCTACAGCGTGGCCGGTCCGGCCGGCGACCTGAACGGTGACGGCATTGCCGATCTGCTGCTGGTTGCTGACGCCACCAACACCATGACCGGCACCGCCTACGTGCTGTTCGGTACGGCGGATGGCTTCTCGACCGATCTCTCCGGCATCGGCACCGGCGGCTTCATGGTCACCGGCATCGCCGCCAACGACTATGCCGGCGTGCTCGCGGTCGGCCTCGGCGACGTCAATGGCGACGGTATCGCCGACCTGGCACTCGGCACCATCGGTGGCGGCACCAATAACGAGGGCGAGACCTACATCGTCTTCGGCAGCGCCACCCTGACCGGCGAGGTCATGTTGGCGACGCTGGGCGATGGCGGCACGCTGATCGACGGGCCCGCCGACAACGCCTTTGCCGACGCGATCGCCAGCGCCGGCGACTTCAACAATGACGGCATCAACGACATCCTCGTCGGCGCGTACGGCCTCAACGCCAATACCGGCGGGGTCTACATCCTGTCGGGCAACGGCGACGGCCTGGCCAACACCATCGACCTTGGCTACCAGAATGGCGGCGGCATCCTGATCGACGGCGAGACCGCCGGCGACCGCTTCGGCCAGGTGGTCGGCGGCGGCGGCGACGTCAACAACGACGGCATCGACGACATCGTCGTCAACAGTTCCGGCGAGAAGGTCTACGTCATCTTCGGCGCGGCCAACAACGGGCCGAACTTCACCGTCAGCGACCTGCCGACCCCGGGTTCGGCCTTCACCATCACGCCGGCCAATGCCGATGACCTGGATAACTTCAACGTCGACATCATCTCCGATGTGAACGGCGACGGGATCGACGACATCCTGGTCGGCGCCGGCTACTACAACGGCGCCGGCACCATGCGCGGCGCCGTCTACGTCATCTTCGGCTCCGCGACGCCGGCCAATATCGACCTCTCCAGCCTCGGCACCGCCGGCATCCGGATCGACGGGGCGGCGGACAACGACCGCATCGGCGCCTACGCCGGCGGCGTACAGGGCGACTTCAACGGCGACGGCTTCAACGACATCGTCATCGGCAGCCTCGGCAACAAGGCCTACATCGTGTTCGGCGGCGCCAGCCTGACAAACATCGACCTTGGCAGCCTGGCCGACAGCGCCGGCGTCGAGTTCACCGCCGAGGCCGGCGACGACGGGCTCGGCCTGTCGGCATCGGGTGCCGGTGACGTCAACAATGACGGTCTGGCCGACGTGCTGCTCGGCGCGCCGTTCGACGACGACGGCGGTGCCAACGCGGGCGCGAGCTACCTGATCTACGGCGCTTTTTCCGCCACGCCGACCGCTGGCGACGATACGCTGACCGGCGCGGGCGGGGACGACTCGATCGACGGTGGCGCCGGCAACGACACCATCTTCTCCAACGGCGGCAATGACACGGTGCTCGGGAATGTCGGCGACGACCTGCTGGCCGCCGGCTCCGGCAACGACTCGGTCGGCGGCGGCGCCGGGGCCGACAGCGCCTTCGGCCAATCCGGCAACGACACCCTGATGGGCGGCGACGGCGCCGACGACATGAAGGGCAATACCGACGACGACATGCTGATGGGCGAGGCCGGCAACGACACGTTGCGCGGCCAGGTCGGCACCGACATGGTCGACGGCGGCGTCGATGACGACCTGCTGTTCGGTGGCGGCGGCGATGACAGCGTCGACGGCGGCACCGGCATGGACGTGGTCAACGGCAATTCCGGCGCCGACACCGTGAACGGCGGCGACGGCGACGATACGGTCCGCGGCCAGGGCGGCAACGACATCGTCAACGGCAACGATGGCAACGACCTGGTGCTCGGCATTTCCGGCCTCGACAGCCTGTTCGGCGGGGCCGGCAACGACACCCTGACCGGCGGCGTCGGCGACGATCAGAATACCGGCGGCGACGGCGCCGACGTATTCCAGTTCGCCGCCATGCAAGGCAGCGACATCATCACCGACTTTTCCGACGGTGAGGACCTGATGTCGTTCGTCGGCACCACCTCAATCGATGACCTGGCGATCGTCGACAGCGACGACGGCGCGCAGATTCAGCTCGCGTCTGACGGCGATAGCCCGACGCTGCGGGTGACGCTGACCAACATCACCGCCGACCAGCTCACCGCCGATGACTTCATCTTCGGCTAGCGCCGACTTTCCGTAACGGTCCCGTTGTGTTTCGCGGGGCTGGTGGTAAGTTGGCGTCGCGGCCGTAACCCTTGGGAGAAACGAACATGCGTTGGACAAGACTTGAGGTTATCGAGGTTTCCGTTGGCATGGAGATCAACTGCTACGCCTGTGCGGAGCGCTAGCCGCCTGGGCTAGCCATCGCGGTTCGCTTGCCGCCGAACGGCGACGGCGAGGGCGCACACGACTGGGCAACCGATAGGTCGGTTGTCCGAGACGGATACATGCAGCCCCTCGGCGCCCTCTGGCGTCGAGGGGTTTTGCTTGGCCGTTAGAGTAGAGCGGCCGGCGCGCGAAAGTGCCGCCTCCGGTACCGAAACCCGGATATAGAACCCGCAGGTCCGTTCGGGTGGCGGGTTGGCTCAGCCTTCGATCAGCATCTGTGGCGTCAGGCGGAACAGGATGTCGGGCGGCTTGGGCGCGACGTAGGTGAGCCCCTGCGCGGCGGCAATTCGTTCCAGCGTGCCGTCGTCCCGCAACGTCGTCAGCGCCGCGTTCACATCCGATACCAACCCGCCGTTCGCCTCCAGGGCCGCGTAGCCCAAGTTGAAACCGATCGCGTGGCGGTAGCCGGTAATCGACACCTTGGCGTCGGGGAACCGCTTGTTGTGCCGCTCCGCCTTGTGCAGTTCGATCAGTGCGGCATCGAACTCGTGCTTCGCCAGCCGGCGCAACAGGTCTCTGTCCGGCGCCACGGTCACGACATCCTCGACCAAGGTGCCGCGCTGATAGGCATACAGCAGGGTCGCCGCCAGCGTGGTGACCTCGCCGCCGATGCGCCGCCCTTTCAAGTCACCCAGCGACATGATGTTGGCGTCGCCGCCCGGCGGCACGACGATGGCCAGCTCGGTGCGCAGATAGGGCGCGGTCGCGACCAGCGCATGCAACGCAACCCGTCGTTTGCGGTCCGCTTTGGTGATGCCATGGAAGTCCGGCAGCTTTGAATGTTTCGAGTTCGGTTGCCCGAGCCCGCTGGCGATCAGCGCGAAACCCGCCAGCAGATCGCAGCGACCGTCCGACAGCAACGCGTTCAGTTGCCACGGCAGGATCTCGTCCTCATCCTGCTCGGTCTCGAACCATTGGATCTCCAGCGGCCGATGCAGCCTGTCGGCCACGGCCTCGGCCAGCGCCAGGTCGAACCCGCCGGCACGTTCGCCGAACTTGAAGGAATAGGGCGGACTGCTCTCCTCCAGGCAGACGCGCAGCGGCGCGGCCTGCACGGTGCCGACAGCCAAGCTCGCCAGCAGCGCCAACAGCAGGGTCAACAATGGCCTCATATCTTGCCCCTGGTCCTCACGTAGGCCCACAGGGCCTCGATCTGTTCGTCGCTGAGCGCATCCTTCCAGGCCGGCATCTGCCGCTTGCCCTGACGCACGGAGGTAAAGAAACGGCTGCGCTGGCTGAGTGGAAACTTGCGCAGGTCGAACGCTTGCTTGCTGGTGGTCGTCATGTTCACGCCATGGCAGATGACGCAGTAGGCGTTGTAGACCTGCTTGCCGTCATGTGCCGTGGGCTTGGTATCGGCCGCCTGTGCCGATCCGGCAATCGCGCACATGGCGACGGCACAGACAATGGCTACGCTTCGCACGGTACAAGACACTCCTGGTTACAACGGCCGTGCCATGGTCGGCGTCGGCCGCCCGATGCATGTGCACCGGACGGCCAAATCGCCATCTATCGCGGTGGGGGCCGCGCCCTACTCCTCGATCAAGGCGAAGGTCCACACCGACCCGCCCGCCGGAACGTTGGCGAGCGTCTTCACCAGTTCCTCCGAGAAGCCCGGCAGCGCCGCCGAGTAGAGCGCGAACGCCCCGCCGCTGCCGCTCGTCGTGGTGATGTACTGGCGGCCATCGGCTTCCCATGTAACCGGCTGGCTGATGATGCCGGAGCCGGTTTGGAACTTCCAAAGCTTGGCGCCGGTATCGGCGTCGTAGGCGGCGAACTCGCCGGTCTGGCTGCCGGTGAAGACCAGCCCGCCGGCGGTGGTGATGGTGCCGGACCAGTTCGGGACGTCGAGCGGCACCTTCCACTTCGACTTGCCGGTCATCGGATCGATCGCCTTCAGGTAGCCGAGCGCCTGGCCCTCCTCCGGCGGAATCCACTTCGCCGTGGAGAAGTCATAGCCGACATACATCGTGCCGTACTGGAACTTCGGCTCGATGAACTTGTAGGTCAGGCCGAAGTTCAGCGTGTTCGAGTAGGCCAGCCCGGTACCCGGATTGTAGGACATCGGGAACCAGTTCTTGCCGCCGAAGGCCGACGGGAAGATGTCCACCGCCTCACCGCTGGTCCGTACCTTCTTGGTCAGCTCGGAGTCGATCGGGCGGCCGGTCTTCATGTCGATGCCGTCGGCCCAGTTCAGCTTCTCGATGTACTGATTGGCCGCCAGCAACTCGCCGGTGGCGCGGTCAAGAACGTAGAAGTAACCGTTGCGGTTGGCCTGCATCAGCACCTTGCGCTGGGTGCCGTTGACGTCGATGTCGGCCAGCACCGGCTCGGCCACGGCGTCGTAGTCGAACGGATCGTTCGGCGAGAACTGATAGTGCCAGACGATCTCGCCGGTCTTCGGCCGTACCGCGATCACGCTGGCGATGTAGAGGTTGTCGCCCTTGCGGAACTCGGCGTTCCACGGACCACCGTTGCCGGTGCCCCAGTACACCAGGTTCAGGTCCGGGTCGTAGGAACCGGTGATCCAGGTCGGCGCGCCGCCACGCTTCCAGGTATCGCCCGGCCAGGTGTCGGCACCCTTCTCGCCCTCGCCGGCGACGGTATAGCGCCGCCACAGGTGGGTGCCATTGTCCGGATCCCAGCCGTCGATATAGCCGCGAATGCCATACTCGCCGCCGGAGATGCCGGTGATGACGACGCCGTTGGCGACCAGCGGCGCGACGGTCTGCGACTGGCCGTCCTTGATATCGCCGGCCTTGGCCTTCCAGATCTGCTCGCCGGTCTTCTGGTCCAGCGCGATCACGTTGGCGTCCAGCGTGGTGCGGAACAGCTTGCCCTCGTAGAGGGCGGCGCCGCGGTTGAGAATGCCGCAGCAGACGATGCGCGGGGTCTCCGGCGGATACTCGATGCTGTGCTTCCACAGCTGCCGGCCGGACTTGGCGTCGAGCGCGACGGTGTCCTTGTGCGAGGTGACGTACATGACGCCTTCCCACACCATCGGCTGGCTTTCCTGCCCACGATCGTCATTGAGGCTGTAATTCCACACCGGAACCAGTCGCTTGACGGTCGTCTTGTTGATCTGATCCAGGGCGCTGAACCGTTGCTGGCCCTGACCCATGCCGATGTTGAGAACGGTGCCTGGTGTCGTCGCGTCGGCCCGCAAGTCTGCCGCCGTCTGCGCCAACGCGCCGAACGGCAAGGCGGCCACCGCGGCCACCGCTACGATTTTCAGTTTCATATGGCGAGACCTCCCAATCCCGGAAACGACTTGCATACGCAACCCGTCTCACGGCAATGATCCCTTAGCGTGACAGCGATTGCAACACGGGTGGATTTCGACACTTGCACCAATGGATTGGCGGCATCGTCGCGATGTTGGCGTTGCTGGTCGCGGCGCCGGCAACGGCACAACAGGCCGAGATGGAACTCGTACTCGCGCTCGACGTGTCGCATTCGATTGCGGAGGACGAGCAGCGCTTCCAGATCGAGGGCATCGCGGAGGCGTTTCGCGATCGTCGCCTGATCGACGCGGTCACCGGCCTGCCGCCCGGCGGCATGGCGATCGCGGTGATGATCTGGGCCGGACTCGAACAGCAGCGGCTGGTGATGCCGTGGCGCGTGCTGCGCAGTGCCGACGATTGCATCGGCTTCGCCGACGACCTGGCCGCGGCCAAGCTGGAACGCTGGCCGGGGGTGACCTATACCGCGATCGGCGCGGCGCTGGCGCGTGCCGGCGCGGAGCTTGCGAGCAACGGCATCGACTCCCACCGGCAGGTGATCGACATCAGCGGCGACGATCCGGGCAACCAGGGTCGCGCGCCGGACGAGGTTCGCGACGACCTGATCGAAGCCGGCGTGGTGATCAACGGATTGCCGATCCTCAGCGGCCGGATCGAGCACGATGACCGCGCTTTTCTGGTGAACTATTACCGCGAAAGGGTGGCCGGAGGGGCCGGTGCATTCGTCATGCCGGCGCTATCGGCAGCGGACTTCCGGCGGGCGATGACCGCCAAGCTGATCCGTGAGGTCAGCGCGCTGCCGCCTGCGGATCAAGTGGCTGGTAACGCACCGCGCAAGGCTCGAAACGGTGGCTGATCAGGTTGTTGTTGGCCGCATCGGCAAACTCCAGGATGCCGCCGCGACGCATCATGTTGCGGTTGCCGAACGTACGGATCAGAGACTGCATCAGGTCCATGCACCAGTAGCGGCCGTAGGGCGCCAGGCGAACGCCGACCAGGCCACCGGTTTCGTCGTCGAAGTAGAACTCGACCTCGTAGGTATGCCGCAAGTCGCGATGGTCGCCAATCAGATCCGGGTAGAGACCCCAAGGCTCCGGATGGGGTTCATAGAAATGCGTGACTTTGCCGTTGGCGGCGGCCAGCACGTCGTCCTGGCTCATGCCCCACTCGGTGTAGGCCCAACCGGCGCGGGCGGGCGACAGCCACAGCGTCGCCAGCAGGCATAGGCAGACAAAGAAAAGGGGCGGTGGCCAATGGCCACCGCCCTGCACGTCGTCGTTCATCCGTTCACGTCGCGATGCGTCAGACCTTCTCGCCGAACGGCAGGTCGCGCAGGCGCTTGCCGGTGGCCGCGAAGATCGCGTTGGCCAAGGCCGGTGCGAACGGCGGTAGCGCCGGCTCACCGACGCCGGTGGCGTGGGTCTCGAACTTATGCGGCACGATGTGCGTGTGCACCTTCTCCGGGAAGCGGTTCATCCGCGACATCTCGTAGTCGTGGTAGTTGGACTGCTCCACCGCGCCGTTCTTGTAGGTGATGGCGGAATACAGCGCGAGGGTCATGCCGAACACGGCCGAGCCCTCGACCTGCGCCGCCACGCGCTCCGGCGTGATGGTGAAGCCGCAGTCGATCGCGGTATGCACTTCCGGGACCGAGATCGAGCCATCGTCCGCGATCTTCACGTGCACCACCGAGGCGATGTAGCTGACGAAGCTGCGGTGCGCGGCGATGCCGAGCGCCTCGCCCTTCGGCAGTTTCTTGCCCCAGCCCGCCTTGTCGGCGGCCAACCGGACCACGTTCTTCAACCGCGCGGTGTCGATCGGGAACTCGTCGTAGGGTTCGCCGTAGTTCCAGTGGTCCTTCGGCAGCAACTTGGGGTCGATAATCCGATCGGACCCGATCAGCTCCAGCAGCATGTCCTTCGGATCCTTGCCCAACTCATGGGCCAGCTCTCCGACGAACGACTGCACCGCGAAGGCACGCGGAACGTTCGACACCGAACGGAACCAGGCGACGCGATTGTGCGCCATCGCCTTGCCGTTCTCGATCGACATGTTGGCGATCTCGAATGGATTGTCGACGTGGCCCATGGCGGCTTCGATGAAGAACTGGTGGCCCGAATCCGGCGCGAAGATCGACAGGATCGACGGCGCGACGGAGTTGTGCCGCCAGCCGACGACCTTGTTGCTGCTGTCCACCGCCGCCTCGATCCGCTCCACCGACGTCGTGTGGTAGAAGGCGTTGCGGATGTCGTCCTCGCGGGTCCACTGCAGCTTGATCGGCGCGCCGACCGCCTTGCTGACATGCGCCGCCTCGATCGCGAAGTCGCACTGCGACTTGCGACCGAAACCGCCGCCGAGCAGCGTCACGTGGGTGGTGACGTCGGCCTCGTCCATCTCCAGTGCCGCCGCGATATCCTGGCGGGCACCGTAGGGGCTCTGCAGCGGCCCCCAGATCTCGGCCTTGCCATCCTTCACGTCGGCGACGGCGACCAGCGGTTCCATGGCAACGTGCGCCATGTGCGGCTGGTAGTACTCCGCCGAGACCACCTTGGCGGCATTTTTGAACGCCGCCGCGGTATCGCCCTGCGCGCGCAGGACCTTGCCTGGCTGTTTCGCGTTCGCCGACATCTCCTTGTGATAGGCATCGGAGTCGTAGCCGGCGTGCGGGCTGTCGGACCACTCGATCACCAGGGCGTCGCGCCCCTTGATCGCCGCCCAGGTGGACGTCGCCACCACGGCCAGGCCACCCATCGGGGCGAACTTGGCCGGGATATTGGCGCCCGGAATCGGCACCACCTTCTCCACGCCCTTGATCTTCATCGCGGCGCTGGCGTCATGCGACTTGACGGTGGCGCCAAGCACCGGGGGCCGGGCCACGGCGGCGAATTTCATGCCGGGCCGGATGATGTCGGCGCCATAGACCGCCTTGCCGGTGGTGATGTCGTGCAGGTCGTAGAGCTGGATCTCGCCCTTGCCGACGTAGCGGAAGTCGGCCTCGTCCTTGAAGTCGAGAGCATCAAAGACCGGCACCGTCTCCTGCATCGCGGCTTCGGCGAGGTCGCCATAGCCGACCTTGCGGCCGGTCGGCACGTGCACGATCTCGTGGTTGGCCGCGCGGATGTCGGACCGCGCCACGCCCCACTGCTTGACCGCCGCGGAGACCAGCATGTGACGGACCGAGGCGCCCATGATCCGGGCTGGCTGCACATGATGGCGCAGCGACCGCGAACCGTCGGTGTCCTGGTTGCCGTACTTCGGCTCGTCGCCCTCGGCCTGCACGATCTTCACGCGCGACCAGTCGGCGTCGAGTTCCTCGGCGATGATCATCGGCACATAGGTGCGCGAGCCGGTGCCCATCTCGGAGCGGTGCGCCACGATGGTGACGGTGCCGTCCTTGGCGATCGACACGAACACGTTCGGGTCGGCGACGACGCCGTGCGGCATCGCGTGCCCGCCGTGATTGTAGGGCTTGAAGGCGGCGGCCGACTTCGGCATCACGTGCAGCGCCACGACCAGACCGGTCAGCGCCGCGCCGCCCTTCAGGAACGAACGGCGGCTGCCTTCGACCTTCTTGACGACCGCTTGCGTGGTTTCGCTCACACGCTCGCGGGCGGCTTGCTCAAGATAATGCAACATGGCCTACACTCCCCCCGCCGCGAGGCGCACAGCGGCGTGGATGCGCTGATAGCAGCCACAGCGGCAGATGTTGCCGGACATCGCGTCGGTGATCTCGCCATCGGTTGGCGCGCCGTTCTCGGCCAGCAGCGACGCTGCCTGCATGATCTGGCCGGACTGGCAGTAACCGCATTGCGGCACGTTCAGCTTGCGCCAGGCCTTCTGGACCGGATGGTTGCCGTTCGGATCGAGGCCCTCGATCGTGGTGACGGACTTGCCGGCGGCGTCGGAGAGCTGGGTCTGGCAGCTCCGTACCGCCTTGCCGTCGACGTGCACGGTGCAGGAACCGCAGAGGCCGGCGCCGCAGCCAAACTTGGTCCCCGTCATCTCAAGGTGATCGCGGATCACCCAGAGCAGTGGCGTGTCGTTGGCGGCGTCAACGTCGCGCGCGACACCGTTGATCTTGATGGTTGTCATGAGTCCTCCCCAAACGCTTTGCGTTTTGAGGGAAGCATCTCGTCGTCGTGCGGCGGCAACAACGCCGGGCCACCGCTTCAGGCGGCGGACCATTAAACTCGCTCGACAGGCTCTCTGATCATCGGACAGGCGGCTTTTTCGCCACTTCGCTCACCGATGCCAGGCGCTCACCTCGCCGACGGACGTGACCTTCCCGCACTCATATTCGCGGCCCGAACTCGACCGAGTCAACGCAAAGTCGCGATATAGGCGTGTCGATGGTGGGCCAGCGGCGTTGACGGTCATGGGACGCGTGACTACGGTCCGCGCCCGCAAGCTGCAAGGATCGCCGCCGTGAGGGCACCGCACCTGTCGCGCTACGTTCACCTGATGTTGATCTTCGCATTGGTCTGGCCGGCGGTCGCCAAGGCGGAAAATCCGGTCGTGCGGGTCTCGATCCTGCAGTCCGGCACCGTCGACTGGGTGATTCAGAGCATTCTCCACCACGGCGACGACGAGGCGGCCGGCATTCGCATCGAGCGGCGCGGACTGGCCGGCACCGACGCGACCCGGGTGGCGTTGCTCGCCGGCGATGCCGACATCATCGCCGGCGACTGGATCTGGGCGTCGCGACAGCGCGCCGAGGGCGAGGACTTCGCCTTCGTGCCCTACTCCGACGCGGTCGGCGCCCTGATGGTACCCCCGGCGTCAGAGATCGATGGACCCCGCGACCTGGCCGGCAAGCGCCTGGGCATCGCCGGCGGGCCGGTGGACAAGAGCTGGCTACTGCTGCGCGCGGTGGCGCAACGCCGGCATCAGTTCGCCATCGCCGACGCCGTGGACGCGTCCTACGGCGCGCCGCCGCTGCTCAACCAGCAACTGCGCCACGGTCGCCTGGATGCCGTCCTGACCTTCTGGCACTACGCGGCGCGGCTCGAAGCCGATGGCTACCGACGCGTCATCGACGTCCGCTCACTGATCGAGGAACTCGGCGGCGGTGCCGCGCTGCCGATGATCGGGTTCGTGTTCCGCGCCGGATGGGCCGACGAGCAGCCGAAGGCGATCGCCGGCTTCGTCGCCGCGGTGCGGGCGGCGCAGGCGCGCCTCGCCAGCTCCGATGCGGAATGGCAACGCCTGCGCACCGTCATCAAGCCGCGCAACGAGACCGAACTGGCGGCGCTGCGCGACGCCTTCCGCGCCGGCATTCCGAACTGGGACGAGGCCGAGCAATGGCCGGAATCAGCGGCAGCGATTTTCGCCGTGCTGGCGGCGGAGGGCGGCGCACGACTGGTCGGCACGTCGACGACGTTGCAGCCAGGGACGTTCTGGCGCCCGGCGCGGTGACCGGCCGGTCGAGCACACTGATCTATCGGCTGCTGTCGCTGGCGGCGCTGATCGCGGCCTGGGAGATCGCCGGACAGCTCGCCGACAGTCGGCTGCTGCCGCCGCTGTCGACCGTGGTGCAGGTCATCGCGGCGGAGAGCGCCGCCGGCCGCATGCTGAGCGAGACCGCGATCACGCTGGCGCGGGTGCTCGCGAGCTTTACGCTGGCGATGGTGATCGGCGCCGCGCTCGGGCTGCTGCTCGGCCGCTCCCCGCGACTGGACGGGTTGCTCGACTCCTGGGTCCTGCTGCTGCTCAACCTGCCGGCGCTGGTGGTGATCGTGCTGGCCTATGTCTGGTTCGGGCAGATCGAGGCGGCCGCGATCGGCGCCGTCGCGATCAACAAGATCCCCACCGTCGTGGTGATGGTGCGCGAGGGCGCCCGCGCGCTCGACGCCGAACTCGAAGACATGGCCGCGAGCTTTCGCCTGTCGCGCTGGCGCACCTTGCGGCACGTGATCTTGCCGCAGCTCTATCCCTACCTGATGGGCGCGGCGCGTTCCGGCCTGGCGCTGGTCTGGAAGATCGTGCTGGTCGTCGAGCTGCTCGGGCGGCCGAACGGTGTCGGCTTCCAGATCTCGATCGCGTTCCAGCACTTCGACGTGGCGATGATCCTGGCCTATGCGCTGACCTTCATCATCGTCGTGCAAGTGGTGGAGTTCGGGCTGCTGCGGCCGCTCGACCGACGCCTGCACCGGTGGCGGCAATGAGCCAAAGTGTGCGCCTCGATATCGCCGCCAAACGCCATCCCGATCCGGCCGGCGGCGACCGGCTGGCGCTGCGCGACCTGCAACTCGACATCGCGGCGCAGGAGATGGTGTGCCTGTTCGGCCCGTCGGGTTGCGGCAAGACCACCTTGATGACCATCGTCGCCGGCCTGGATTCCGACTTCGAGGGCACGGTCGACTTCGACGGTCCACGCCCGGCCATCGGCGTTGTGTTCCAGAACCCGCGCCTGCTGCCCTGGATGACGGTGGCGCAGAACCTCGCCCTGGTGCTGACCGAGGATGTCGATGCGCGGGTCGACGCGGTGCTGGCGGCAACCGGCCTGGCCGCGCATCGCGATCACTATCCCGGCCAACTCTCCGGCGGGCTGGCTCGACGCGTGGCGCTGGCCCGCGCGATGGTGGTCGAGCCGGCTTTGCTGCTGCTCGACGAACCCTTCGCCTCGCTGGACCAGAAGGGCGCCGACGAACTGCGCCGCGAACTGCAGACGGTGCTGCAGGCCAGGCCGACCACGGCGCTGTTCGTCACCCACGACCTGCGCGAGGCGGCGCTGCTGGCCGACCGCGTGGTGTTCCTGTCGGCCGCCCCGGGCACGGTCGTCACCGAGGTCCGGCTGCAGGGCGAGCGGGCGGCGCGGTTCGATGAGGGCTGGCTGCAGCCGGCACTAGTCCGTCTGCGCGCGGCGCAACCAGCATAGGCCTCGTCTTGTTCGGCGCGGCCTAACCGCCCGGGCCGCCGCGGCGGGTCAGCATGCCGCGCGACGGGTCGTAGCCGTAAACGGCGCCCACCGCGAACACCACCAGCGCGCCCAGCACCGCCAGCACGGCGAGCGGGTCAAGCTGCTGGTAGAGCGCATGGCGGATCATCTCGACCGCGTGGGTGAACGGATTCACGGCGCAGATGCGGTAGAGCACGATGCTCGCCTCCTGCATGCGCCACAGCGGGTAGAGCGCGGTCGACAGGAAGAACATCGGGAAGATCACGAAGTTCATGATCCCGGCGAAGTTCTCCAGCTGCTTGATGAACGACGACAGCAGCATCCCCAACGCACCCAGCATCAGCCCGCTCAGGATCAGCGCCGGTAGCACCGTGACGAACCCCATCAGCGGCAGGTCGACGCCGAGCAGCACCGCGAAGATCAGGAAGGCGTAGACCTGGAACAGCGACACCGCGGTTCCAGCCAGCAGCTTGGAAAGCAGCAGGTACCAGCGCGGCAACGGGCTCACCAGCAGCGTGCGCATATTGCCCATTTCCCGGTCGTAGACCATCGACAGCGAGCTCTGCATGCCGTTGAAAAGCTGCACCATGCCGATCAGGCCGGGCACGATGTAGACCTCGTAGAGGATGTAGGTCTCGTACGGCTCGACGATCGACACGCCCAGCACGTTGCGGAAGCCGGCGGCGAACACCACCAGCCAGACCAGCGGCCGGACCAGCGCGGCGACGAACCGTTCGCGCTGGTGCAGGAACCGCAAAGCCTCGCGCAGCACGATGCCGCCGGCGCCGCGCATGTAGTGCCGGGCGCCGCTCATGCCGCCTTCGCCGTCAGACGCTCGAACGCGTCGCCGACCGTCTCCGCCTGCTGCTCTGAAAGAATTTCGGCGACGGTGCCGCTGGCCCTCAGTGCGCCACGATGCAGCACCAGCAACCGGTCGTCAGCCTCGACCTCGTCGATCAGGTGCGTAGCCCACAGCACCGACAACCCCTGTTCACGGGCCAGCGCGTGGACGTGGGCGACGATGGCCTTGCGCGCCGGCACGTCGAGCCCGACCGTCGGCTCGTCGAGCAGCAGCAGGCGCGGCCGGTGCAATAGCGCGCGGGCGATCTCGACGCGGCGGCGGTGGCCGCCGTTCAGCTTGCGCACCTTCTCGCTCATGCGATCGGCCATCTCCAGCCGCCCCAGTTCCGCCTCGGCGCGCCGGCGAACCTCGCGCCGCGACAGGCCATGCAGCGCGCCGTGATAGTAAAGGTTCTGGATCACCGACAGGTCGAGATCGAGGGTCGGCTGCTGGAACACAACGCCGATGGCCGCCAGCGCCGCCAACGGTTGCCGCCGCACGTCATGGCCGAAGATCGAGATGGTGCCGTCCTTGGCATCGAACAGCCGCGTCACGAGATTGAACAACGTGGTCTTGCCGGCGCCATTCGGACCGAGCAGGACGGTGAAGGAGCCCTCGACGATGTCGACGTCGAGATCCTTCAAGGCGAAGGCGCCTGCCCCGAAGCCGTAGCTCAGTCCCTCGATCGACAATGCCGACACGCGTTTCTCCCTCGCCCGGCGCAGCATAGCGGCAGCCGTCGGCAAGCGGAACATTGCGAACTGCTCGCAGCAAAGCCAGTATGACGACAATGATAAATGGGAGAACGCCGATGCGCCGTCACGCGCTTGCCCTGGCCCTGTCCGCGATGTTGCTGGCCGCCGCTGGGTCCGCCACCGCCAAGGACACCGGACTGATCTTCGTCAGCAGCGAAAAGGACAACGCCGTCACCGTACTGGACGGCAAGACCTACGAGGTCGTCGCCACGATCGGCACGGCGGCGCGGCCGCGCCACCTGCAGTTCAGCCCGGACCGTTCGCTGATCTACGTCGCCTGTGGCGACGGCAACGCCATCGACGTGATCGACGTGGTGACGCTGGCACTGGTCGACCGCATGGCCGGCATCGACGACCCGGAGCTGTTTGACCTCAGCGGCGACGGCAAGACCATGTACATCTCGCTGGAGGATGACGCCAAGCTCGGCATCCTCGACCTGGCCCGCCACCGCGAGGAGCGCGAGGAGACGCCGTCGCTCGATGTCGCAGCGCCGTCGCAGGATGACGACGACGAGGAAGACGACGACAAAGAAGCCGGCGATGGCGACGAGGAGAAAGTGGCCGGCATGACGGTGATCGAGGTCGGCGAGGAGCCCGAAGGCATCCTGGCGCATCCCGACGGCAACGTCGTCTATGTCACCTCCGAAGTCGCCAACATGGTGCACGTGGTCGACGTCGCCGGCAGCGAGATCGTGCACAATGTGGTGGTCGGCAACCGGCCGCGGCGCATGGCGCTCACCGCCGATCGCAAGCAACTCTGGGTGTCCAACGAGCTCAGTGGCTCGGTCACGGTGCTCGACACCGACGGCTACGGCAAGGTCGCGGAGATCGACTTCCTGCCGCGCGGCATGCGCCGCGAGGACGTGACCCCGGTCGGCATCACCATGACCGCCGACGGCCGCACCGCCGTCGTGGCGTTGGGCCGCGCCAACCACGTCGCTTTCGTCGACATCGCCAGCCGCGAGATCGAGGCCTATGTGCTGGTCGGCAAGCGCGCCTGGAACGCCACGCTGAGCCGCGACAATACCAGGCTCTACGTTGCCAATGGCCTCAGCGACGACATCACGGTGATCGACATGGCGAAACGCAAGGCGATCACCTCGATCCGTGTCGGGCGCGTTCCGCACACCGTCCTGATCGACGACTGAACGGGATGCGCCGCGCCCTCGCCGTTCTGGTATCCGTCGCCTGGCTGTTCTGGCTGGCGCCTGCCACCGTCGCGGCGGAACTGACGATCGGCTACCTGGAGCTTGGCGGCGACCGGCGCTACAGCGCCGCACGCGCCGAAGCGCGCTACCTGCTGCAACCGCTCGGCCGACCGTATCACGGTGCCGTCACGGCAGTTCGCGAGCTGAAATTTCCGGCCGCCGCGGCGGGCGTGGAACTGAAGCTGGCACGGGTGCGCGAGCGCTCCACCGCGGCCCTGCTTGAGCAGGTGACGCGGATGCAGGCCGCCGGCACCCGCCTGTTCCTGCTCGACCTGCCGGCCGACGCCGCGACGACGATCGCGCGACAGACCCGGGATCAGGACATCCTGCTGTTCAACGTCAGCGCCGATGACGACCGGCTGCGCGGAGCCGACTGTCAGCCGCACCTGATGCATGTCGTCCCCAGCCTGGCCATGCAGATGGACGCACTGGCGCAGTACCTGGCACAGCGGAAATGGCGCGACGTGCTGGTCCTGCAGGGCCCTGGCGAGGCCGACGTGCGCTTCGCCGACCGCTTTGCTGCATCGGCGCGCAAGTATGGCTTGGACGTGGTCGAGCGCCGGCCCTTCGTGCTCTCCAACGATCCCCGCGAGCGCGACCGGAACAACGCCACGCTGCTCACCGGCCAGGACGACCACGACGTGGTCTTCGTCGCCGACAGCGACGGCGAGTTCGCACGCGGCGTGCCCTATGCGACCGCCAAGCCGCAGCTCGTGGCCGGTGCCGCCGGGCTCGGCGCCGTCGCCTGGCACTGGAGCTGGGAGCGGCACGGCGCGCCGCAACTCTCCAAGCGGTTCCTCAAGGTCGCCAAGCGGCCGATGGACAGCGTCGACTGGGCCGCCTGGGCCGGCGTGAAGGCGATTTTCGCCGGCGTGCAGCAGACCGGCGCGACCGATTTCGCCACGCTCGACGCGTACCTGCGCGGGCCCGACTTCGAGCTCGACGTGTTCAAGGGCGCGGTCGCCAGCTTCCGGCCCTGGAACAACCAGCTCCGCCAGCCGATCCTGCTGGCGAGCGACATCTGGGTGGTCGCGCGCGCGCCGATCGACGGCTTCCTGCACCGCACCAACAACCTCGACACGCTCGGCATCGACAAGCCGGAGAGCGATTGCAAATTCTAGACGGCCCAGCGCGACGTCAACGCCGGAAACGGACTATCTGATCGCCCAAGTGCCGTGCAACGCCAACGAACGTACGCCAAGCGCGTACGCGTCAACGACCAGATGCCGTGTCTGCTCGCACGAAGCCGAGCAGGTCGGCGAATTCCAGCGGTCGGCTCAGGTAGTAGCCTTGCGCCAAGTCGCAGTTGATCGTCTTCAAGAGCGCCATCTGCTCGGCTGTCTCAATGCCCTCGCATACCACGCTCAGGCCAAGGCTTTTCGCCATCATTACTATGGCGCGAACGATGGCGATGTCATCCTTGCTTTCAGGTATGTCTTTGACAAAGGACTGGTCGATCTTGAGCTCATCGATCGGCAGCTTCTTCAGGTAACTCAGCGACGAATAGCCGGTGCCGAAGTCGTCGATCGAGATGCGTACCCCGGTGTTCTTGATCTCGTTCAGCAGCCGCACGCTCGAATCGATATCATCCATAATGATCGATTCGGTGATCTCGAGAACAAGGCAGCTGGGATCCAATCCGGTATGGCGGAGTGCCGCGCTCAGAGCCTTCTTAAAGTTCTGGTCGAGTAGTTGGCGCCCGGAAACGTTAACGGCCACCTTGAGCGCGTCCCCGCCGTCGTGGTGCAGTTGCTTAGCATGCTCACAGGCACGTTCGAGGATCCACTCGCCGATCTCGACGATCAGACCAGTCTCCTCGGCCACCGGTATGAAGGTCGCCGGAGAGATACTGCCGTCCTCCGGATGGCTCCACCGGAGCAGGCACTCCATCCCGGCAATCTGTCCGCTGTCGACGGCCACCTTTGGCTGGTAGATCGGCCGAAGCTCGCCATTCGACAGCGCCCGGCGCAACTTAGATTCGAGCCGCATGCGCTGACTCGACCGCTCGTTCATGTCACGCGAGAAGAAGCAGTACCGCTCGCCGGCGATGGACCTGGCGTGATCGCATGCGGCACTGGCATTCCGCACGATTCCATCGACACTGTCGCCATCTTGCGGAAACACGGCGATACCGATCGAGCAGATCAGGAAGTAGTCGTGACCGTCCAGCGTGACCGGCGATTTAAGCGCCTGTAGCAGTCGCCGAGTCACGACGGCAGGTGCTACCACGCTGTCGACGCCCGTCAGGGCGACCGAGAAGTCGTCGCTGCCGAAGCGCGCGGCGTAGCGATCGCCATCGCGCTCCGTCGTATGCGACAGGATATCGCTGTCGCGTAATGCTGCCGAGACCCGCTCTGCCGCGACCTTGAGTATCTCGTCAGCCAAGGCCGGCCCGACCGTGTCGCTGATGCCGCGCAAATTGTCTAGGGCGACATGCAAGACGGCCAGACTTGTGCCATCGCGCAGTGCGCGCTTCAGACCCCATTCGAGAAGACTGAGGAACTGGCGGCGGTTGGGCAATCCGGTAAGGTTGTCGTAGTAGGCGAGCTGGTCTTGGTACGCCTTGGCCGCCAGCGTGTTGCGTACGCGCAATGCCAGCTCGCTAGCATCGACGGGCTTTGCGAGGAAATCAGTGGCGCCGAGCGACAGTGCCCGTAGCTTGTCGGCCGGATCGCTCGACGATGTAAGCACGATGACCGGCAGATGCTCGAGTTCGCTACTGTTGCGGACGCCTTCGAGGATAGCGAATCCGTCGACATCCGGCATCACCAGATCGAGCAGTAGAATGTCCGGCCGGCCCTGGGTCAGTATGTCCATGGCTTGGCTGGAGTCCTCGATCGCCGAGAAGTTGCTGTAGCCCGCGTCCTCCAGCAGCGTCGCAGTGATCTCCAGCATGATCGGCTCGTCGTCGACCATGACGATGTGCGCTGACTGCAACTGATCGAAGGCGTCCGCGGAATCCGCGACGTCGTGCGCGGGCCTCACCAGCAGATTGGGCCGGCGATCGTCGCTTTGCTGCATGGCTTTCAACTGTTCTGCCATATGCCGTGCTCCCCAGTCGGTTCGCGGTCCATCTGTTCCTGACGGGCCTGCGTTTCGGCCATCTCAGGCTCGCTCAGGCCGATGCGCTGCCCCAGTGCCAGAATCATGTCGGTGAGGTCGCGGACAGCGACCCCGTCGCCGTGCCGGGCAGCTTGTTCCAACTCCTGCGCCGGCACAGTGAACATCGGAAAGCCGACGGAGCCGGCCGATCCCTTGAGCCAATGCGCCAGCCGGCCGACCTCTTCGAAGTCCTCGACCGCGACGCAGCGCTCCAGGTCGCTTAGGCGTTCGGCAATGCGACCGAGGAACTTTTCGATGATCGGGCGGAAACGCGGGTCGGTGTCGGGCAGGTTGGAGGTCAGCTTGTCAGGCAGCGGCTCCGGGCTACTCGCAGGCGCAATCGGGGTCGCCTCGACTTTCCGCGTGGCAGCCGTGGTTGGCGCCTCGAGTACCACGCGCGCGGCCAACGACCTGACGGTGGAGAGCAAGGCAGCCGCTGCATCGTCGCGCTGCTCGCGTAGTGCCGCCTCGAGCTCGCTCGCTGGCGCGGTGAAGGCGTGATAGCCGACCGACCCGGCCGAACCCTTCAACCAATGGCAGAGTTTCGCCGCTTCTTCGCGTTCGCCAGCCTGGCACGCCGCTTCGAGCGCCGCGACCTGCTCACCGAGGCGGCCGACGAACTTCTCGATGATTGCCCTGACACGCGGGTTTGCCACGTCGAGGGAGGAGATGACCGGAGCGGTGTCGGCTACGGCCGCGGGTCGGAGCGGCTGCGGCACCGCTGCCGCCGCCTGCTGCACGGATGGCGCAGGTACGCTGGATTGCTCCAGGCGCGTACCGCCGAGTTCGCGCGCCAGGTACTCGATAAGTCCGTCGACGTCGATTGGTTTTGTCATGTACCCGGAATAGCCGGCCTCGGCGCAACGCTCAGCGGTACCCTCCATGGCATGAGCTGTCAGCGCGATCACCGGGATGTCGATTCCGTAGGCACGCATTCTGCCGACAGCGGTGTAGCCGTCCATTACCGGCATCTGCACGTCCATCAACACCAGCGCGAACGAGCGCGAGGTGGCCAGGTCGAGCGCGGCCTGACCGTTGGTCGCCGTGGTGACCCTAAGGTCGAGGTCGCCGAGGACGACTTCGAGCAGTTCCCGGTTTTCATCGCCATCGTCGACCACCAGGATTTCTGCCGCCGGGAATCGCCACTGCGGCCGCTCTGACGTGACGCCCGCGGGCGCGGCGGCGATGATCTCGTCCGGGCTCAGCAAGCGCACACCATCGGCCACCTTGACCCGGATGGTGAGCGAGAAGGTGCTGCCTTCGCCCTGGACGCTCGCGACCGCGATGTCGCCGTCCAACGCCTGGGCGAAGCGACGGCTGATCGTCAGGCCCAGTCCGGTGCCGCCGAACCGCCGCGTGATCGAGCTGTCCGCCTGCGTGAAACTCTCGAATACCTTCGTCGACTGTTCCGGCGACATGCCGATGCCGGTGTCGGCAACGCTTATGGTCATGGTCTGCATGGCGCCGCGTCCGCTGAGTCGGCTTGAGACGGTCACGCCCCCCTGCTCGGTGAACTTGATGGCGTTGCCAATCAGGTTGGTCACGATCTGTCTCACCTTGCGCGGGTCTGTCCGAACGTTTTCCGGCAGCGGTCCGTCCGGCTGGAAGCGCAGGTAGATCCCCTTCTCTTCGGCCTTCACGGTCATGATCTGCACCACTTCGTTAATAATCTGGTGCAGGGCGCAATCTATTGACTCGACTTCGAGGTGGCCGGATTCGATCTTCGAAATGTCGAGGATGTCGTTAATCAGGTCGAGCAGGTGCTTGCCACTCGACGAGATGGTGTTCAGGTAGCGCAGGTTCTGCTCGCTGTCTCGACTGTAGCCGCGCTTCAGCACTTCAGCGAAGCCCAGGATCGCGTTCATCGGCGTCCTGATTTCGTGGCTCATGTTGGCCAGGAATTCGCTCTTCGACCGATTGGCAGCCTCCGCCTCCTCCTTCGACAGGCGCAGCTGGATCTCCTTCTCTTCCAGGGCCGAGATGTCGTCGAAGCTGATCAGCGCTCCGGCGGTCCTGCTCCCCGCCATTACTGGCGAGCAGTTGGTCATGAAAGTCTTGCGTCCGTCCGCCGGTGTTTCCAGCCGGATGATCGAGCCGATCCGCGGTTGCCCGTCGGCCAGTGTCTCGCTCCAAGGTGCCCGCTTGCTGTCGAGCGGCTCGTCTTCGGTGGTGAGCCAGGAGAACCGCTGGATTTCGTGCCCCACCAGTTCGCTCGGCGACCGGCCGGCGATGCTCGCGAACACTTGGTTCGCCAGCACGATGTTCTGCTTGGCATCGAGCACCACCAGGCCTTCCGCCAGGGTGTCCAGCGCCGATCGCACACGATCGGGTACCGCCTGCGATGGATCGAGCTGTTTCAGTGCGATCCCGAGGTAGAAGTAGAAGCAGAGAAAGCTGACGACGGAGAGCGCAGCCGCAAGCAGCGCAACAGGCGATAGCATGAAGGCGTACCAGCCAGTTGGAGCTCCGATGCGGAAAGTCAGGGCGACCTCGCCCCACTCGTCCTTTCCCTCGTAGATCGGCACTGATACCGACGCGAGGCGTCCGTGCAGCAGCTCCTCGATCCAGGGCAGTGGTTTGTGGTCGTCAACCTGCACCAGGACCTCGCCGTCCTTGCGCCGTACCGCGGCGGCCACGAGGTCATCATTGCGCGTGACCACGAGATCCAGGCTGACCCGCATGCGTTTGAGGTCGGATTGCGTGATGAAGATCGACGAGTTGACTGCGATGGATTCGGCCAGCGCCGCATGCCCATCGGCGATCGCTTGGGTGCGGTCCGGGATCAGGCCGACCATGGCCGCAAGCAGCAGCAAGGAAACCACGATGCTGGACAGTCCCAGGGCGATCTGGAACTTCGGCCTGCCCCGGAGCAGGCGGCCGATCAAACCAGCCCCCGGCTCACGCTGAGGCCTCCGGCGGCAGGCGTTCCGCCACCTCCTCGTCCGCCGCATCCATCGGCGGTGCCTTGTCTTCGACCATCGATTGCAGCGTCTCGGTGTCCTCGTCATCCGCCGACCCCTGCACCCCCGACAAGACCGGCAAGGGATCGACGAAGCGCCAGGCAGGAAGCGTCGACAGCATGCTGCTCAGTAGCACGCCGCTGCGCACCAGCCAGGCGAGATAGCCGACCGAAAGTCCCGCGGAAACGCCGAGGCCGCCGACGACGATGCGTCCGATGTCGCTGTTCTCAAGGGCCAGTTGCTCGCGCATGTCGTTGAGGTCGCGCAGAAAGGCGTTCGACGATGAAGGCGCCGGAAGTTCACCGAACAGCGAGAGCGCAGTGCTGATTTTCACTGCTGGCTGCACCGCGCGCGCCCCTTCTGGTTCGCGCCGATCCGATTCCGATGCTTCGACGGTCGCCGCCGTCAGCTCCGGCAAGTCGACTTCGAGCAGGAACACGCTGGCCGGCGGTAGCAGTACGGCTGGCACCGGTGCCGGCGTCGCATCCACCGTCGTCGGCAGCACGTCGTCGACAGTACCCTCGGTTTCCTCGTTAGCGTCGGCCTCGTCGTTAGCGTCGCCCTCGTCGTTAGCGTCGGCCTCGTCACTCTCCGGTTCGTCCTGTTCTTCCGTTCCGGCTTCGGCGGCGGGTGCTGTCGGCTGCTCGACGTTCGGCGCCGCGGCGACTGGCGTATCGGCCGGTTGCACGTTCAGGCTGATTGTGCCGGTCATCTTCCCGCTGCCGTCCTCGTCGCCGTCGTCGATGCTGACCGAAAGGGTCGTGTCCCCCTCGTTGCCGACGGCGGGCAGGAAGACCAGGTTGGCCAGCGCCGTGTTCACCGCCGTGACGCTGCCAGTGATGGTCCACACGCCGGTGCTGGCGTCATAGCTTGCGCCATCATTCGCGCTAAGCGCGCCGGCGCTCGGATCGGCCAGCGTCAGCATCGCGATGATCATCTCATCGCTATCGATGTCGCTGACCACGATGTCGGCGATGGCGACGCTGGCGGCGCCCTTGGCGTAGCCGCTGATCGAAGTCAGGTTGGTCGCGCTCGGCGCGTCGTTCACTGGCGTCACGTTGAGCGTGATGGTCCCGGTCAGCGGTCCGCTGCCGTCCTCGTCGCCGTCGTCGATGTTGACTGCGATGGTGGTGTCCTGGTCGTTGTTCGCGGCCGGCAAGAAGGCCAGGTTGGCCAACGCCGTGTTCACCGTGGCGGTGTCAGCGGTGATGGTCCACACGCCGGTGCCGGCATCGTAGCTGGCGCCGTCGTTGGCGGTCAGGCTGCCGGCCGCCGTGTCGGCCAGGGTCAGGGTCGCGGTGACCACATCGCCGGTGTCGATGTCGCTGACCACGATGTCGGTGATGGCGACGCTGGCGGCGCCCTCGGTGTAGTTGCTGGTCGAGGTCAGGTTGGTCGCGCTCGGCGCGTCGTTCACCGGCGTCACGTCGAGCGTGATGGTGCCGGTCAGCGGGCCGCCGCCGTCCTCGTCGCCGTCGTCGATGCTGACCGCGATGGTGGTGTCCTGGTTGTTCTCGGTGGCCGGCAGGAAGGCCAGGTTGGCCAGCGCCGTGTTCACCGCCGCGACCGTGCCGGTGATAGACCACACGCCGGTGTCGGCATCGTAGCTGGCGCCATCGTTGACCGTCAGGCTGCCGGCGCCGGTGTCGGCCAGCGTCAGGGTCGCGGTGACCAGATCGCCGGTGTCGACGTCGCTGACCACGATGTCGGTGATGGCGACGCTGGCGGTGCCCTCGGCGTAGCTGCTGATCGACGTCAAGTTGGTCGCGCTCGGCGCGTCGTTCACTGGCGTCACGTCGAGCGTGATGGTCCCGGTCAGCGGTCCGCTGCCGTCCTCGTCGCCGTCGTCGATGTTGACCGCGATAGTGGTGTCCTGGTCGTTGTTCGCGGCCGGCACGAAGGCCAGGTTGGCCAGCGCCGTGTTCACCGCCG
>JAVKFY010000007.1:0-10498 GCA_040223615.1 Alphaproteobacteria bacterium | reverse complement strand
CTCAATCGGGCTTGAAAAAGCCCCGTCCGTTGCCGGGGGGGCTGGCGGTGGTCTGGGCGCGCGCTGGTCTCCGCGCGCGCGACATCCCGGCATCCCGCCATCTGGGATACCGGCCGTTCTGGCGACGATATGGATGTCTTTCTCGACCATGACCACGACGTCGCATGGGCCGCGCCGCCGCGTCAAGCGTCAGTCCTTCAGGTGCTTGTCGAAGAAGGCCATGGTCCGCTCCCAGGCCAGCTTGGCGTCGGGTTCGTCGTAGCGGCCGCCCGAGGGGTTGGCGAAGGCATGCTGCGCCTCGTACCAGTGCGCCTCGACCGACTTGCCGGCCTGTTTCGCCGCCGCCTCGAACTGTTCGACCATCGGCCGGTTGATCCACTGGTCCTCGGTGGCGAAGTGGCCGAGCACCGGCGCGTTCAGCGTGCCCAGCTCGTCGGCGGTGCGCGCGACGTTGCCGTAGTAGACCACCACGGCGTCGATCGGCGCCTTCATGCCGGCCATCAGCGACCAGCCGCCGCCGAAGCACCAGCCGACCGAGCCGAGCTTGTCGGTGGTCTCTGCGCGGGCTTCCAGCCACGTGGCCCAGGCCTGCAGCGTGGCGACCGCCTCGGCCGGCTTCACCTGGCCAATGTAGCTACGCGCGTCGGTCGAGTTGTCGGCGACCTTGCCGTCATAGAGGTCGACGGCCAGCGCCGCGTAACCCTGGGCGGCGAACTCGGCCGCCATGGTCTTGATGTAGTCGTTCAGGCCGTACCACTCGTGCACCAGGATCACGCCCGGCGCCGGCGTGGTTTCCGGCAGCGCCAGCACGGCGTTGACGGTCTTGCCGCCGGCGGTGGTGGAGACCGGCATCAGGCCGTGCGCCGCCGCCGCGGCCAGCTTCGGATCGGCCAGAACCTGCGCCAGCGGCAGCCCTGCCGCCAGGCCCTTGATGAAGTTGCGTCGTGCCAGCATGGTGGCGCCTCCTCTGATTCACTGGCGCAAGGGTAGCCGTTGTCGGTTTCCGCGGCACGACACGGATGGGTGATCGCGTTGCTGCTGGCGGTGCTGCCGTGCCCGCCGACCAGTGCCGCGTCGGCGCGCCCGATTCCGGTGACGGCCAGCGCGCTGGCGCTGAACCCGGAGGACCCGTCGCTGACCCGTGTCGGCCGTCTGGAGTTCCTCGCCGGCTTCGAGCTCACCAGCGACGACGAGACCTTCGGCGGCCTTTCCGGCCTGCTGGTCGAGGGCGAGCGGGCGCTGTTCATCACCGACCGTGGCGACTGGATCCAGGGGCGGCTGAGCCACGACGCCACAGGCCGGCTGACCGGCATTGCCGAAGTCACGGTGGCGCCGATGCTCGGTTTCGGTAGGGAGAAGGTGGCGCACAGCACCTCGCTCGGTGACGCGGAGGCGGTGGCGCGGCTCTCCGACGGCAGCCTGATGGTCGGTTTCGAGCAGCGCCACCGGCTGTGGCTCTACCGGCCCGGCGACGATCCGGCCAACGCCCGGCCGGTGCACGGCGGCGCGCCGCGGTTGCTGAAGCAAGCCAAGCGCAACGGCGGCATCGAGGCACTGGAAGAGGTCGAGCCCGGACGTCTGCTGGCACTCACCGAGTCGCTCCGCGGGTCGAACGGCGACCTGCTCGGATTCTATATCGGGCAAAGGACGGAGATTGTCCGGCTGGTGAGCGACGGCGCCTTCGTGCCGACCGACTTGGCGCGGCTGCCGTCGGGCGACATGCTGCTGCTGGAGCGGCGCTTCTCGCTGCTCGGCGGCGTCGCCGCGCAGCTCCGCCTGATCCCCAGTGCCCAGCTCAGCGTCCGGCGGCTGCGGCCGAAGCTGGTGGCGCGCCTGGAACGGCCGCTCAATATCGATAATTTCGAGGGGCTGGCGGTGGCCGAGCAGGCCGGCGAGACGATGGTGTACATCGTCTCCGACGACAATTTCAGCGTCTGGCAGCGCACCCTGCTGCTGCAGTTTCGGCTGTTGCCGGAGTAGTGGCGGGGTACCCGGGCCAAGCCCAGATCAAGCCCACAGCGGTCCGGTTCAGGCCGCGGCTTCGGCGCCGTCGCGGGCCGCCATCACCTGCTTCTTCAGGCGGCGGGCCTTGATCGACAGGTCGGTGTCGCGGGCCTTGGCCAGGAAGTTGTCCAGGCCGCCGTTATGCTCCACCGAGCGCAACGCGGCCATCGAGACCTTCAGGCGCACCGAGCGCTTCAGGGCATCGGACAGCATCGCGGTTTCCTGCACGTTCGGCAGGAAGCGGCGCTTCGACTTGATATTCGAGTGGCTCACATTGTGGCCGGCCTGAACGGCCTTCCCGGTGAGCTCGCAACGTCTTGCCATGGCGAGGTTCGTCTCGTTCACTGTGCACAAATCTGGCGGCCGGGCTGTGTACGCCATCGGATCGCGGCCCGTCAAGGGCGGCGCGAGCGCGGAAGGAGAAAGTATGAGCGGATTCCTGGGGCTTCTGGACAATTTCTGCGCCGCCGTGGCCGACGGCGACGGCAGGGCCTTCGCGGCGCTGTTCACCGAGGACGGCGAGTATGACGACGTATTCTACGGCCTGCACACCGGCCGGGCGGCGATCGCCGACATGATTGACCACAAGTTCCACCGCGACGGCCGCGACTTCTGCTGGCAGATGATCGACCCGGTCGACGACGGCACCACCGGCTATGCACGCTGGATCTTCTCCTACGTCGGCAAGCTGCCGCAGACCGAGGGCAAGCGGGTGCTGATGGAGGGCGTCGGCCTGTTCAAGCTGCGCGACGGCCTGGTGCGGCGCTACGAGGACGTGGCGCGCACCGGCGAGGTGCTGATGCAGCTCAACATGCCGAACGAGAAGCTGCTCCGCATACTGGAGAAGATGCGCGATCAGCAGTTGGACAAGGGCGAGGTCCGGGCCCACCTGGCCGCCCGGCGTTGACCGCCGCGCCGGACCACGACGTCGCCGGCAGATCGCTGGCCGACTACCCCCGATACCGCATCGGGATATTCTTCAACGCCACCATCCAGTAGGCGGCGCTGGGGGCGCCGAGGTCGGCGGCGACCTGCTCGGCGGTGATCCGCTCGTCGCCGTCCTCGCCGACCACCGTCACGAGGTCGCCGACCACGGCGTCGGGCACGGCCGACAGGTCGATCACCGAATACTCCGCCGAGACGCCGAGCACCGGGCAGCGTTGCCCGTGGCACAGCATCGTCGCCTGCTGGCCTGGCGCCGCGGGGCGGTAGCCATTGTCCATGCCGAAGACGATGACGCCGGTCGGGGTGTCGCGGTCCCAGCCGCCCGGCAGGTCGTCGCCGGGTGTACGCCGGCCGACATGGATCAGCCGCGCGCGCAGCGATTTCAGCGCCTTGCGGAATCCCATGGCCTCCGCGTCGATGCCGTCGACCGGCGACAGGCCGTAGGTCAGGTGGCCCGGCGAGATGGTGTTCAGGCGGTCCGGCAGCCCGCCGGTCAGGATCGAGCTGGCGGCGGCCTGGGCGTAGCGGATGTCGATGCCGTGGTCGTGCTCGACCTGTTCGACCAGGGCGCAGAAGTCGGCCAGCCGGCGCCGGCACCAGTCTTCGCCCGCGACGCTGCCATAGGGAATGTGCGTGTAAAGCCCTTCCAGGTTCAGCCCCGGCGTTGCCACCACGGCGGCGATGAATCCGGCCGCCTGGTCCAGCCGCACGCCGAGCCGGCCGAGCCCGGCATCGACCTTCACGTGCACGTCGACCGGCCGGTCCGTCGCCAGCTTGGCCACCGCATCCAGCCCGCCCCGGTCGTAGATCGTCGGCGTCAGGCGGTGCTCCAGCAGGAACGCATTGCCCCCTGGTAGCTGCGCGCCGTAGATCAGGATCGGCAGCTCGACGCCGGCCGCCCGCGCCGCCAGTGCGTCGTCGACATTGGCGGTGGCCAGGCCGTCGACACCGAGGCTTTCCAGGTGCCGGCTGACCTCGACCACGCCTTGGCCGTAGGCATTGGCCTTCACCGGCATCAGCAGCTTTACCGGCCGGCCGGCGCGCTCGCGCAAGGCGGTAACGTTGTGCGTGATCGCGCCCAGATCGATCTCGGCCCACAGCGGCCGCGCCAGCTGGTTCATGTCGTGGCCCCCGCGAGGCAGTCGGCGCCCAGCGGCGTCAGCGCCGGCACGTCGCGGTCGTCGGGCACGATGTGCGCCGGCCGGGTCGACCGGCTGGTCGCCTTGTTCGAGATCGCGTTGTAGGTCAGCGTCACCATGCGGCGCGGCCACGGCGAGATGTTGCCGGCCGAGCCGTGCAGCAGGTTGACGTGCATGAAGATCACCGAGCCGGCCGGCCCGGTCGGCGCCGCAACCCCGGCGCGGCGAACCTCCGCCTCGATCAGCTCACGCTCGGTGTAGCGGTAGGTGTAGGACGTGCCCTCGTCGCGATAGTCGGGCAGGTTGTCGGCCATCTCCTGCGAGCCCGGCACCAGCATCAGCGGCCCGTTCAGGCTGGTGACCTCGTCCAGGAAGATCAGCGTGTTGACCATGCGCGGCGCCGCGATGTGGTCGTCGGCACGATAGGCCGGGTAGTCCTGGTGCCAGAACCAGGCATCGCCGGCGAAGGCGGCCTTGCAGTTCACCCCCATCTGCCAGGCGTAGACCGGCTCGCCGAGGATCGCCTCGGCGGCGTCGAGCAGCACCGGGTGGCGCACCAGCCGGCCGTAGACCTCGTGCCACAAATGCGGGTTGACCAGGGTGCGCGGCGTGGTGCCGTCCTTTTCGCGGATCAGCCGGGTGTCGTCGGGCTCGCGCGCCAGGATCGAGTCCAGCGCTTCGGTCAGCGCCCGCGCGTCCGTCTGCGGCAGCAGGCCCGGCCGGAACACGAAACCCTGGCGATTGAACTCCTCGCGCATGGTGGGATCAGTCGCCCGGTGTCCAGTTGTAGACGCGCTCCAGGTTGCCGCCCATCAGCGCGGCGCGCTCGGCGTCGCTCAGCCGGTCGGTCTGGCGGAACGGCGCCACGCCCTGTTCGTAGGTGATCAGGTTCACCGCCCGGGTCCAGTCCGTGCCCCACATGCAACGCTCGATACCGAAAGCGTCGAAGATACGGCGCAGCGGGTCCCAGATGTCGTCATGCGGGAAAGGCCGGTGCGAGAGCGTGCAGGCGCCGGAGATCTTCACCACCACGTTCGGATACTGCGCCAGCGCCAGCAGCTTCGGCAGGTCGGCCCAGGGCTCGGCCGGCACTGGCGGCTCGAACGGCTGCAGCAGGCCGATGTGGTCGATGACCAGCGTCGTGTCCGGGTTTGCGGCGGCGATTCCGGCGACCTGGTCCAGCAGTCCCCAGGCCAGTAGGTTGACCGGGATGCCGGCCTCGGCGCAGGCCTTCAGGATCGGGCCGACGCCGGCCAGGTCGGGGCCGTCCTCGCCGCGCCGCGCCAGCATGATGCGCGCGCCGACCGCCCCCGGCTGGCGGGCCCATTCAGCGACTTGTGCCGGCGACGACGGATCGCCCGGGTCGAACGGCCGCACCATCGCGAAGCGGTCCGGATACTTGTCGCGCACCTGAACCGCGTAGCTCGGGTCATAGCGGTACATGGTGTAGGGCGAGACCAGGATCGCCGCGTCGACGCCGACCGCGTCCATCGCCGCGATCATCTCCGCGCCGGTCACTTCCGGCGGCCCGGCCAACACCGCCGCCCACGGCCGCCCAGGATGATCGCGCTCGTAGCAGTGCACCTGCACATCGATGATCGCCATGGCTCGTCCTTCCCGCCCGGTTTGGCGCAAGTCTAGCGAAGCCCGAGATCCACCGGAAAGGGCAGCGCTAAGTTTCAGGCAGACCGGCGAGTATCAGCCCGCCGACGAACTTCTCCATGCATTCGTCGGTGGGGTAGGGAAGGCTGGCGCGCAGTCGCGCCGCCGTGACGTTTGGCTGTTTCTCTAGCAGACGAGCGAGGCTCGCTTCCGCCTCCAACTGTCGGCCCGCCCTGGCCAGTGCGGTGCACTCCATCCGGTAACTCGACAGCCAGCCGGGACGATGCCGTAGCGAGTCGGCGGCAATTGCGGCCGAAACGTCGAACTCGTCGGCCATGAAGTGAGCGAGCGCCCTTGCACCCAGGAAAACGGCATTCTGCGGGTCTTTCGGGCTCAGCCGCATCGCCATGTCGACATCGGCCAATGCCTCGGCAGCCAGACCGGCATGTGCGTGCGCCATCGCCCGCCAGCCGTACGCCGAAGCGAAGTTGGCGTTCAGGTCGATGGCCCTGGAGAACGATCTGACCGCCGCATCGGTGTTCCGGTTCATGGTGTACAGGTAACCGAGCACGACGTGCGTCCAGGCGTCATGCTCGTCCAGGGCATTTGCGCGCTCCGCCAAGTCGGTTGCGCGTTCGCGGGTCTGCGCCAGCGGCAACCAGCCGACGTGAGCGGATAGCAACAGGACGAAGGCATGCATGCTGTGGGCCGGCGCATAGTCTGGATACCGTTCGGTCGCCGTCTCCAGCAGCGCTTGGGCCGCCTTGGCGTCCGCTTCGGTGAAGCGCCAGAAACGTGCCACCGCTTGCATAAGCAGCTCCCAGGCATCGAGATCGTCGCCGGACCTGTCGCGGGCGCGCACGCCCTCGGCGGCCAGGATCGCCGGCTCGATCGCGCCGGCGACCTGTTCGGTGATCTCGTCCTGCAGATCGAAGATGTTGGTCAGTTCGCCGTCATAGCGTTCGGCCCAGACGTGGTTGGATGTGCGCGCATCGATTAGCTGGGCAGTGATGCGAACGCGATTGCCAGCCTTGCGCACGCTCCCTTCCAGAACGTAGCGAACGCCGAGTTCCGCCGCCACGTGCCGCACGTCGGCGGCCCGGCCCTTGTAGACGAAGCTGGAATTGCGCGCGATCACGAACAGCCAGCGGACGCGCGACAGGCCTGTGATCAGGTCTTCCGTAATGCCGTCTGCGAAGTAATCCTGCTCGGCGTCGTTCGACATGTTGTCGAAAGGCAGCACCGCGATCGAAGGCTTGTCGGGCAGCGGCAGCGGTCCCGCCGGCTCGCCTGCTGCGACTCCGTCGGTGTGAGCCGGGGCGGCAGGATGCCACCGCCAGACCTGTACCGGCTGCTCTATGTTCTTGAACTGTTGCGGGCCGGCGTCCTCGAGCGCTTCCTCGATATGGCCGCGTGCGTGATCGTAGGCGGCCGCCGACACGGCCATGCCGCCTGGTGCGGCGAAGCTCTCCAACCGCGCGGCGATGTTCACCCCCTGGCCATGGATGTCCTGGCCTTCGACGATGACGTCGCCGAGATTGACGCCGACGCGGAACTCGATGCGCCGGTCGGACGGGATGTCGGCGTTGCGGTCGGTCATCGCGCGTTGTACGGCGACGGCGCAGCGGATTGCAGCGACTACGCTGGGGAACTCGATCAGCAGGCTGTCGCCGGCGGTGTTGGCGATCCGGCCGTCGTGCGCAGCGATCTGCGGATCGATGAGCTCGGCGCGATGGCGCCGTAGCGCGGCAATGGTACCTTCCTCGTCCGCCCCCACCAGTCGGGAGAAGCCGGCGACATCGGCGGCGATGATTGCCGCGAGGTGACGTTGGACTGGGGAGGACATCGGGCGAGTGTACCGAGAGCGAACGACAGTGAGTAGTCGCTCGTAGGGGGACTCAGCCGCGCCGGAACGCACCGACCAGCTTCGCGGCCGCCGCCGACGGAGTGATTTCGCCGGCGCCGACGGCGCGTTCGACCTTTGCCAGCAGCGGTTTGACCTGGGTGTCCTGGCGCAGCGCGTCGACCAGGCTGTCGTGTACCTCGGCCCACATGCGCCGCGTGGCCTGGCCGGCGCGGAGGTCGGCCAGGCGGTTGCCGAGCGCGTCGCGGTGGCGCTGTATCGCGTCCCAGGTCTCCGCGATGCCGGTATCGTTCAGCGCCGAGGCCAGCAGCACCTCCGCCGGCCATTCCGGGATCTTCGGTCGCATCAGCGCCAGCGCGGCACGATAGTCGGCCGCCGCGTGGCCGGCGGCGTCGGCCAGCGCGCCGTCGGCCTTGTTCACCACGACGATGTCGGCCAGTTCCATGATGCCGCGCTTGATGCCCTGCAGGTCGTCACCGCCGCCCGGAGACAGAAGCAGGACAAACGTGTCGACAAGGTCGGCGACGGCGATTTCGGACTGCCCGACGCCGACGGTTTCTACGATCACCACGTCGAATCCGGCCGCTTCGGTCAGCAGCAGCGCGTCCGCTGTACGTCGGGCGACGCCGCCCAGCGTTGTGCCGGCGGGTGTGGGGCGGATGAAGGCCGACCGGTGTCGGGCCAGGAAGGGCATGCGGGTCTTGTCGCCCAGGATCGAGCCGCCGGCCCGCGCCGAGGACGGATCGACCGCCAGCACCGCCACCGTCAGGCCCTGTTCGATCAGGTGCCGCCCGAAGGCTTCGATGAAGGTCGACTTGCCGACCCCGGGCGCGCCGGAAATCCCGATCCGCCGCGCCTGTCCCGTGTCTGGCAGCAATCTCTGCAGCAGCTCGGTGGCTTGTGCCCGGTGGTCGGCGCGCACCGATTCCACCAGCGTGATCGCGCGTCCGAGCGCCCTGCGGTCACCGGCACCTATCGCCGCCACGGTAGCCTCGATATCCAAGCCCGCCGTCCTCCTTGAGTCGTCGCGACGAAGAATATCGCAAGTTTTCTATTTGCTAGTAGCAAATTAAATAGGAACTAACTATCTTGATGCACGTTGGGGACGAGGGAGATCACACAGCAATGGCTAAGCACTGGATACTGCCGGCACTGCTTTTCGCGGCCTCAGCCTGCATTGGGGGCGCCAATGCCGCACAGGTGGGCCAGCGTATCTCGCTCTCCTACAACCTTTATGCCGCGGGCCTCCCGGTCGCCGAGCTCGACGCCGAGGTGGAACTCACCGGCAGCAGCTACCGCGTCGCCAGTGATCTGCGCACCGTCGGTCTTGCCGACATGCGGGTCGGCTGGCGCGCCGCGCAGGTGAGTGATGGCCGGCTGGTGAACGGCAGCGCCCACCCCAGCCGTTTCGCCAGCGATGGCACCTGGCGCGATCAGCCGCGCCGAACCGAGATCAAGTACAGCGCCGCCGGCGCCGTCGACCTCGATCTGACGCCGTCTGCCGATGACGATCTGCATCCGCCGGTGAGCCCGGCACAGCGCGCCGGCACGGTCGACTTCATGTCCGCCATGGTCGAACTCACCTTCGCCGACAGCCCGGCCGCGGCGTGTGCCGGTAGCCGCGCGATCTTCGACGGCCGTCGGCGCTATGACATGGTTCTGGTTGCCGACCGCGAGGAGACGCTGCCGAAGCTGCGCCACAACATTTACGCCGGCACTGCGTTGCGCTGCCGCGTCGAGCTGCGCCGGGTCGCCGGATTCGCGGCGGAAGCAGATGGCTTCGAGGTGCCCGAGACGCTGTACGTGTGGTTGGCGCGCGATGCCGGCTCGGGCCTGGTGATGCCGGTCAAGCTGCAGGCCGCGACCGGCTTCGGCACCGCCGAGATTCACCTCTCGCGCGTCACCAGCGACGATTTCCGCCAGGCCGGCCTGGCCAACTGACGGCTGCGCGCCGGCCAGGTCGCGCCGCGTGCCGTTCCACCGTGCCCCGAGGAATGATTTAGGATGCGTCTGTGTTCGCGTGGGAGGGGCGGGTGCGCGTTTTGCGGATCGTTGTGCTGGTGGTCTGCGGCTACGTGCTGCCGGCCGGTGCGGCCGAGCGACGTATCTCGCTCAGCTTTGACATTTACAGCGCCGGGCTGCACGCGCTGCACATCGACCTTGGCGCCGCCATCGAAGGCAGCCGTTACATGACCACCGCCGATGTCGCGACGCAGGGCTTCACCGACCTGATGTTGCGCTGGCGCTCGCGCATGGTCAGCACCGGGCGGCTGGTCGATGGATATGCTCGGCCCGCCGAGCATCAGCGCGACGGCGAATGGCGCTTCAACCGGCGCGTCACGCGCATGACCTATGCCGGCGATGGCAATGTCGCCGTCGTCGTCGAGCCGGAGCCGGAAGACGACGACCGGCCGCCGGTCGCGCTGGCCGACCGGCGCAACACCGTCGACCTGCTCTCCGCCCTGACCCCGGCGCTGCTCGACCGGCGGGCGGCGGATTGCGACTACGGCGCCTCGGTCTACGACGGCCGCCGGCGCTACGATTTTCGCCTGGAGCGGTTGGGCGAGGAAGACCTGCCCGCCACCGAATATGGCAGCTTCCAGGGTCAGGCGATGCGCTGCGCGGTGCGGCTGACGCCGGTCGCCGGATTTCGCACCGATGACGAGGAGAGTGGGCTCGGCTTTCCGCAGAACCTGTCGGTCTGGCTGGCGCGCGACATCGACAAGGACCTCACGCTGCCGGTCCGCTTTCAGGCCGACTTCGACGTCGGCGCCCTGGTCGGGCATCTGACGAAGGTGGCGGCCGACTAGAGCGTTTCATGTTTTGACTGAAGCGTAACCGGCATTGACGAGATAGTTTGCGCATTCGTCCGGCTTGAAGCCGCTGACGAGCGTGCCGATGCGGTGCGAGATGTCGTCGATGTTCCGGTGCTGGGCCAGACGGA
>JAVKFY010000006.1:0-15783 GCA_040223615.1 Alphaproteobacteria bacterium | reverse complement strand
AGGGGCGTGAGCCGTACCGCTACGACCGCGAGTACGTGGTGCAACTCACCGACGCGCACCCGCACGACGCCCACCGCGTGATGCGCAACCTCAAGCTGATGCCGGACTACTACAACCGCAAGCAGCGCACGGCAGCCGACTTCTTCGCCGACCTGTCGTCGAAGGGCCTGGCCGCGACCTTGGCCGAGCGCGGCGACTGGGGCGAGATGCGGATGATGCCGACCGACATCGAGGACGTGCACGGCTTCACCGCGCTGATCAACGGCAAGGGCCCGGCGCAGAACTGGACCGGCCTGTTCGAGAAGGGCGAGCGGGTCCGCCTGCGCTTCATCAACTCCTCGGCGATGACCTACTTCGACATCCGCATTCCCGGCCTGGAGATGCTGGTGGTGCAGGCCGACGGCAACAACGTGCAGCCGGTGAAGGTCAGCGAGTTCCGCATCGCCGTGGCCGAGACCTACGACGTGATCGTGCGTCCGACCGAGGACCAGGCCTACACCATCTTCGCCGCCTCCATGGGCCGCTCCGGCTACGCCCGCGCCACGTTGGCGCCGCGCGAGGGCATGACGGCCGAGGTGCCGGACATGCATGGCAAGCCGCTACTGACCATGGCCGACATGGGCATGGCGCACGAAGGCATGGACCACGGCTCGATGGACCATGGCGCCATGGCCAAGGATGGCGGGAGCAAGCCGATGGACCATGCGGCAATGGGGCATGGCGCCGACAACAAGGCGATGGCCGACGGCAAGATGGATCACGCCGCCATGGGCCACGGCGCCATGGGCGACGACGGCGATCCGTTCTACGCCGCCGGCAGCGGGCTGGCTCCGGTGGCGGCGGATGGCGGCAAGTTCCTGTCCTACGCCGACCTGAAGGCGCAAAAGCCGCTTTACGAGCACCGCGAGGCCGGCCGCGAGATCGAACTGCGCCTGACCGGCAACATGGAACGCTACATCTGGTCGATCAACGGCGTGAAGTACGAGGACGCCGATCCGATCCGGCTGCAGTATGGCGAGCGGGTGCGCTTCAAGTTCGTCAATGAGACGATGATGACGCACCCGATGCACCTGCACGGCATGTGGTCGATCCTCGACGTCGGCGCCGGCAAGTGGAACCCGGTCAAGCACGTGGTCAGCGTCTCGCCTGGCACCACCGTCTACATGGACACCGAGGTCGACGCGCCGGGCCAGTGGGCGTTCCACTGCCACCTGTCCTATCACGCCGCCAGCGGCATGTTCCGCAAGGTGATCGTCGAAGGCGGCCCGCAGAGCGCCGCCGCGCCGGCGACCGCGGACGAGGGCTAGGCCGATGACATATCGTATCCACTGGCGGTCCCTCGCCGGGGCCGCCGTCCTTGCCGTCGCCGCGATTCCGGCCATGGCACAGGAGGCTTCGCCGCTGATCTACGGCATCGTCGTGGAGCAACTCGAATACCGCGCCAGTAACGACAACGACCTGCTGGCCTGGGACGGCGATGCCATCATCGGCCGCGACGAATGGAAGTTCCGGCTGCAGAGCGAAGGCGAGTACGACCGTGACGAGAGCGTGTTTGAGACGCTGGAGAACCAACTCCTCGTCCAGTACCTGGTCTCCGACTTCTTCGACGCCAAGGTCGGGGTGCGGTTCGACACGCCGCACGGACCTGACCGGGTCTACGGCGTGCTTGGCCTGCAAGGCCTGGCGCCGCAGTGGTTCGAGGTCGATCTCGATCTGTTCGTCTCCGAGAAAGGCGACGTGTCGGCCCGCATCGATGTCGACTACGAGCTGCTGATCACCAACCGGCTGATCCTGACGCCCAGCGTCGAGATCGACGTCGCCGCCAGCGACGACAAGGCGGTCGGTGTCGCTGCCGGGCTGGTCAGTTCCGAGATCGGCCTGCGGCTGAGCTACGACCTGATCGACCGGGCCTTCTCGCCCTATGTCGGCGTGCACTACGAACAGAAGTACGGTGAAACGGCCGACCTCGCCCGCGACGACGGCGAGCCGGCCGAGGAGGTCTACTTCGTGCTTGGGGCCAAGTTGCTGTTCTGATCCGATGAGCAGGAGCAAGAAAGGAGCGCCAATGGCGAACAAGAAGCAGGCGCGCAACGCCGGCTGGCAATGGGCCGCGGTCGCTGCCGTGGTCCTTGTCGCCGGCGGCGGCTGGATCTGGTGGTCGCAATTCCGCCAGCCGGACGAGACGGTCGCGGTGACGATGCCCACGCTGAACGACGCGCAGGCAAGCGGCCAGGAGGCCTTCGCGGCCAACTGCGCCGTCTGCCACGGCCCCAACGCCGGCGGCACGGATGCCGGGCCGCCGCTGATCCACCGCGTCTACGAGCCCGGCCATCACGGCGACATGTCGTTCGTGATGGCCGTGCAGCGTGGCGTACGTCAGCACCACTGGAAGTTCGGCAACATGCCGGCACAGCCGCAGGTGAGCGAGGCGGAGATCGCCGACATCATCGCTTACGTCCGTGCCGTGCAACGCGCCAACGGCATCAGGTAGCGCGGCTACGCCAGCCGGCTGAGCCGTTGCAGCAAGGTCCGCCAGAACGCGCCGACCTGCTGGCCGTGCGCTGTGGCGGGCAGGCCGTGGCGGGCGGGGTGGTCGGGCGGGATGGTGCCCCAGCCGCCGTGTTCGACCGTCACGCGGGTCCCGGCATCGACGGCGCGGAAGCTGACCTCGACGCGGGTCACCTGGCCGGCGCGGAAGGTCGGCAGGCGCCATTCGAAGGCCAGGCGCCGGCCGGGTTCCCAGGCCGTGACGCGGCCGATCTCGTAGACCTGGCCGCCGGGATAGGCTTCGACCAAGCGGCCGTCGGGACCGGGCTCGAAGCGCAGGATGCCGCCGCGGCCGGGGTTGAACTCGAAGGCCCGGCCTTTGCCCCACCACAGGCCGATGTCTTGCGTAAACAGCTCGAACGCGCGCGCCGGGTCGGCCGGCACGGTGACCGCCACCATCACCGAGGCGCCGCTCACTTGCGCGCCTTCCCGTCGCGTTCGACGTGGTCGCGGAAGGCGGCGAGCTGATCGGTCCACAGCGCGCCGACCTCGGCCAGCCAGTCGGCCAGCGCCGCGAACCGTTCCTGGCGCAATTCATAGACGCGGACGCGGGCATCGCTGTCGGGCGAGCTTTCCTCGACCAGTCGGCTCAGGCGCAGCACGCGCAGGTGCTTGCTCATCGCCGGGCGCGGCAGACCGATCAGCCGGGCCAGCTCGCTGGCCCGGCGCGGCCGCTGACGCAGCAGCTCCACCGCCTGCCGCCGGACCGGATCGGCCAGTGCCGCCAGCGTCGCGTCCAGGTTCAGCGCTTGATCGTCTCGACCGTCCATTCGCCCGCCGACATCTCGTCGTCGCTCAAGGTCCGCGTTGTCTGCGAGAAGGTCCAGCGATGGCCCTCCGGGTCGACCGCGCGATAGGTCCGGTCGCCGTAGAACTGATCGGTCGGCGCCATCTCGACGGTGGCGCCGGCGGCGGCTGCGCGGGCGTGGTGCGCGTCGACGTCATCGACCTGCACGTGCACCGTCCCGGTATTCGCGCCGTCGAGCTGGCTCGGACTCTTCGCCCACGGCGCCCAGTCGGTCGGCCCCAGCGACAACCCGCCCTCGCCGAAGCTCAACTGCGCGTGGCCGACGCGCCCTTCGTCGTCGGTCACCTTCAACGTCAGCTCGAAGCCGAAGGCCTTTTCGAGGAACTCGATCGCGGCCGACGGATCTTGGTAGAAGACCGCCGGCGAAACGGTGTTCGCCCTGGACATGTCGTCGCTCCCTTCCTGATGCACCACATGAATGCACATTTTAGAAATAATTGTCAATTCGAGCAATCAACATCTCCGACAATCTCCGTCCATCGCCGGCGACCGGCGACGGAACGGGCCTGCCGGTGAGCTACAATAGCCAGTGCCCAGAAGAACAGGAGCGGCAAGCTGCAACTCGACTGGCCGAACATTCTGCGCGACTTCATCACGCTGCTGGTGGTGATCGACCCGGTCGGCTCGATTCCGGTGTTCCTGTTCGCAACGACGCAGGTGCCGCGCAAGCTGCACTTGCGCTACGCGATCCGCGCCGTGCTGATCGCGACGCTTGTGCTGCTCGCCTTCCTGGTCGGCGGGCAGTTTCTGCTGGAAGCGGTCGGCCTGCGCCTCGGCTCGTTCCAGGTGGCCGGCGGCATCGTGCTGTTTCTCTTCGCCCTGACGATGATCTTCGGCGACTCGAAACCGAGCCGCGAGATCGAGGAAGCCGGACGCGACCACCTGGCCAGCGCGGTATTCCCGCTCGCCATCCCGTCAATCGCCTCGCCCGGCGCCATGCTCGCGGTGGTCATCCTCACCGACAACCATCGCCACTCGTTGCAAGAGCAGGCGATCACCGCCGGCCTGCTCGGCCTGGTCATGCTGCTGACGCTGGTCTTCCTGCTGCTGGCGGTCGGCATCGAGCGCGTCATTGGCAAGACCGGCGCCAGTGTGGTCAGCCGCGTCATGGGCATCATACTGGCGACCGTCGCCGTGGACGCCGTGCTCGGCGGCCTGGACGCGCTGGGCTTGCTGCAGATACCGGCGTCACCGCCGGCACCTACCGTCGGCTAGCCCTTGGTCAGCAGCTTCTCGATCTGGCCGATCGGGTGGTTGGTCAGGGTCTTGTCGACCTCGGCGAGGACGCGCTCGGCGACCTCGCTGTGCCAGTTCTTGCGCAGGTCACCCAGCACGTGCGGCGGTGCCACCACCACCAGGTCGGCGAACTTGCCGGCATGCGCGGCGGCGTAGAGCTTGGCCGCCACTTCCTTGGCGAATTCGGTCTTTGCCAGCTGGTGCCAGTCGGCCTCCTCCACGGCGCTGCGCTGGCCCGGACCGCTGTCCGCCATGCGGCCGGGCCGGTCGGTACCCTGGTCGCGGGTCGGTGGATTCTCCTGCTCGAACACCCGCAGCTTGCGCAGGTTCGGATAGGTCGCATCGCCCTCGTTTTGCAGCACCAGAGCCTTCTCGCCATCACCGACCAGCACCCATGCATTGGCCGGAATCTGCATACCCGTCATCGCCTAACTCCTTACCGTGACCCGTCTCGCGCGGCACCGTTGCCGGCCCCCGCTCTACTTGATGTAAGCTTGGCGCCGACCATTGGGAGGGCAAACATGGCGGCACAGCACAAAGTCGCGGTGATCACGGGCGCGGGCTCCGGCATTGGCCGGGCCTCGGCGGTGACGCTGCTGAAGGAAGGCTACGCGGTGGCGATCGCCGGTCGGCGCGAGGACGCGCTGGCCGAGACCGCCAAGCTGGGCGGCGCGCCGGAGCGCACCCTGGCGGTGCCGACCGACGTCGGCGACGAGGCCTCGGTCGACGCGCTGTTCGCCAGGACGGTGGAAAAGTTCGGCCGCGTCGACGTGGTGTTCAACAATGCCGGCGGCGGCACGCCGTCGATCTCGCTCGAGGAGATGGAACTCAAGGACTGGCAGCGCGTCGTCGATTCCAACCTCACCGGCGTGTTCCTGTGCACCCGCGCGGCGATGCGCGCGATGCGCGACCAGGACCCGCAGGGCGGCCGCATCATCAACAACGGCTCGATCTCGGCGCACGCGCCGCGTCCCGGCTCGGCGCCCTATACCTCGACCAAGCACGGCGTCACCGGCCTGACCAAGTCGACCTCGCTGGACGGGCGCAAGTACAACATCGCCTGCGGCCAGATCGACATCGGCAATGCCGAGACGCCGCTCGCCTCACGCATGAAGGACGGCGTGCCGCAGGCCAACGGCCAGGTCGTGCCGGAACCGTTGATGGACGTGCAGCACGTCGCCGACGCCATCGTCTACATGGCCGGCCTGCCGCTGGACGCCAATGCGCTGTTCCTGACCGTGATGGCGACCAAGATGCCGTTCGTCGGGCGCGGCTGAGGCACCAGATGGCCGCCTACTGCATCTTCGAGGTCACCTTCTCCGAACGCGGCTGGCGGCGCGAATACGTGCCGCCGACGCTGGAACTGATCGCCAAGCACGGCGGCAAGCCGCTGGCCGGGGCCGAGCCGGAGAAGCTGGAAGGCGGCCGCGCGGCGCCGACCATGGTGATCCTGATCGAGTTCCCCACGGTCGAGGCCGCCAAGGCCTGGTACAACGACCCCGACTACAAGCCGCTGGCCGCCTTGCGCCTGAGCCACGCCGATGGCGAGGGGCTGGTGGTCAAGGGTTTCTGAACGCCTATCGTACAACACATCTGGGAAGGAGCGCCGAGATGGCCGCCTACATGGTTTTCGAAGTCAACGTCACCGATCCGTCGTGGCGCGAGGAGTACGCGCCCAAAACCGCCGAACTGGTCGCCAAGCATGGCGGCAAGTACCTGTCGGCCGCGCCTGCGGAGAAGATGGAGGGCGAGCGCGCCCTGCCCAGCGTCGTGGTGATCCTGGAGTTCCCGTCGGTCGACGCCGCCAAGGCCTGGCACGCCGACGCGGACTACCAGCCGATGATCAAGCTGCGCAACACCGGCTCCAGCGCCGAGGCCCTGCTGGTCCCCGGCGTCTGAAGGAACGGGAAGCGCCGCGTCGCGTTCCTCCAACAGGCAAACCTGCTGGAGGACGAGATGACGAAGATCGACAATGCGAGCATTCTGATCATCGCGACGCACGGTTTCGAGCAGTCCGAGCTCGAGGTGCCGCGCGACAAGCTGCGCCAGGCTGGCGCCACGGTTCATGTCGCCAGCCCCGACGGCGGCAAGATCCGCGGCTGGCAGGGCAAGGACTGGGGCAACGATGCCCCCGTCGACCTGCGCATCGCCGATGCCGACCAGAGCGCCTATGACGCGCTGGTACTGCCGGGCGGCCAGATCAATCCCGACGTGCTGCGGGTCGATCCCGACGCGATCGGCGTGGTCCGCGGCTTCGTGACCGCCGGCAAGCCGGTCGCGGCGATCTGCCACGCGCCATGGCTGCTGATCGAAGCCGGCGCGGTGAAGGGGCGCGAGGCGACGTCGTACGCGTCGTTGCGCACAGACATGGAAAATGCCGGTGCCCACTGGGTCGACCGCGCGGCCGTGGACAGCGAGGGCATCATCACCTCGCGCAGCCCCGACGACCTGGACGCCTTCGTCGCCACCATCGTGGAGCGGATCGAGGTCGGCGGCTCGCGGCGCGCGGCCTAGCGACGCGGTACGCCAGCCGGCGTACCATGTCGAGCTGAAGACGACAGCGGCGACGGTGAGCGCCGAGGCAGCGGTTCCGATGACCAGCCTCGGCGCCGCCGCCGCGGCGACGAGGTGCTGCGCGACTGCGGCTACTTCATCTTGTGCACGACGCGCCGCGCGAAGTCTTCGATCAGGCTGTATTGCTGCTCGAACGGGGCGACGAAGTTGATGCCGGTCAGGCCCTGTTTCTCCAGCTCGGTCAGCTGCTCGATCATCTCTTCCGGCTGGCCGGCGATGCAGAAGGTCTTGATCATCTCCGGGGTGATGAAGCGGGCCTCCTCCGCGTCGATGTGGCTGTAGTGCGCCTCGTGCAGCTTCTGGTGCGCGGTCTCCGCCGCGCGCTTCTCGTGGAAGGCCAGGTACTCTTCCCAGATCGGCAGCACGTAGTCCGGCGGTTCGCGCCCGGTTTCCTTCACCCAGTCGACCAGAAAGTGCACGTTGGCCATGATCGATGGCCCGCACTGCGCGATCACCGCGTCCGATTCCAGCGTTTGGCCCGGCTGCAGCAGCAGCAGGTTGACCAGCGCGTGACATTCGAAGTCGTCGCCGAGCGTGCGGCCGGCGGCCTTGGCGCCGGCCCGCGCGTTCGCCAACACCTGCGCAATCGCGCCGCCGCGCGGGATGCCGGTGATCACGCCGTCGCCAAGCTCGCCCGCCAGCTTCTGCGCCCGCGGCCCAAAGCCGCTGACCTGGATCGGGATGTAGTTCTCGATGTCGATATAGTCCTGGTCCAGGTTCTGGAACCGGATCGGATGGGTCGAACCCTCGTACGTGAAGTCGACCTCGCCGCCGGCCAGCAGGCCGCGCATCACGCGGATATACTCGGCCATGTCGCCGATCCGCGTCGGCGCCTGGCCCAGCGTGCGCATCGCGGTGTTGCCGGTGCCGACCCCGAAGAAGGTGCGCCCCGGCGCCAGCCGGTTGATGGTCGCGATCGAGTTCGCCGCCACCGGCGCCAGCCGCAGCGACGGCACCGCGACGCCGGTACCGAGTTGGATGGTGCGCGTCTGCTGCGCCGCCAGCGCCAGCACCGCCCACGGGTTGGAGCGCATCAGCTGGGTATCGAACGCCCAGCAGAAGTCGTAGCCCAGATTCTCCGCCATCGGCACGATGCCGACATGGCCGACATTGTCGCAGGTCATGCCGAATTTCATGGTCGCCTCCTCCCGAAGCCTGGCGCGCAAGCCAGCGCGAAGCATAGCCCACGCGCCGGCACCGGCGACAGGCGCGGGTGCGGCCGCTAGCGATCCGCCCAGGTTGCCTGGAACAGCCCGACGTCGATTTTGTAGCTGCCATCGGCTTCGGTGTCGAAATGCCGCGGCGCCACCGCCGAGACCGATGTCTGCAGCGCCCGGATCGCCTCGACCTGCAGCGGCGGCGTCGCCATGCGCTGCACCCAGGCTGCAAAGTCCAGGCGCAGCCGGAAGCCCCGCACCGTCTCGGTCAGCAGGCCGGCGCGCGCGAATGCCGCTTCCCATTCGGCGCGGGTGTAGTTGCGCACGTGCGAACAGTCGCGCAGCATCTCGATCGCCTGGAAGAACGAGTCGATCACCGGCACGCCGGAACCGACCGTGTCGACGATGGCGACCATGCCGCCGGGCGCGACCACCCGCGCCGCCTCGCGCAGCCCGGCATCGAGGTCGGTCCAGTGATGCGCGCTGAACCGGCTCAGCACCACGTCGAACTCGCCGTCGTCGAACGGCAGCGCCTCGACCGCGCCCTGTCGCGTGGTGACGTTGGCCAGGCCGCGCTCGGCCGCTGCGCGACCCACCACGTCGAGCATCTCCGCCGACAGGTCATAGGCGACGACGTCGCGGACCAGCGGCGCGACGTTGAACGTGACGTGGCCGCCGCCACAGCCCAGGTCGAGCACGCGCGCGTCCGCACGATCGCGCATCAGGTCGACCAGCGCGTGCAGGTCCGGGCTCTGGGCGTGCACGGCACTGTTCAGGTAGGCCTCCGCGCGCGACCCGAACTGCGCGCCGACCAGCGCTTCGTGGTTCTTGCTATCCGACATGATGTGTCTCCCGCTCATGGGCATGCGCCACGTCCGCACTTTCTATCTGGACAGGTGAAACTGGTTTAAGGGACAATATTATACTGGTATAAATTGCACCATGACATTGGTCACACCGCAAAATGGCCGACAGGAGCTCAGGCAGTTCGTCCGCAGTCTGCGCGAGCGGCTGAAGCCATCGGACATCGGGCTGCCGGAGGGCACGCGCCGGCGAACGCCTGGTCTTCGCCGCGAGGAAGTCGCGCAGCTCGCAGGCCTCAGCGTGACCTGGTACACGTGGCTGGAGCAGGGTCGCGAGATCTCGCTCTCCGCGTCGGCGCTGGGCCGACTGGCCGCGGCGCTGCGCCTCGACCGCACCGAGCGCGGCTACCTCTTCGAGCTTGCCGGCAAGCGCGACCCGGACCACGGCGCCAGCGACGTCGAGACCATCCCGGCGGCCGTGCTGGCCTGCGTCGACGACATCCGCACGCCGGCCTACATCCTGGACCAGACCTGGACCGCCCGTGCCTGGAACCAGCCGGCGGCCGGCCTGTTCGCCGGCTGGCTGGACAGCGACGAGGCCAGCCACGGCCGCAACCTGCTGCGCTTCATTTTCCTGGCGCCGGCCGCACGCACGCTGATCCTCGACTTCGACGACCGCGCCCGTCGCGTCGTCGCCGAGTTCCGCGCCGACGTCAGCCCCCGCCTGGGCGACCCCGCGATCCGCCGCGTGATCGACGAGTTGCGCCAGCACAGCGCCGAATTCGACCGCTACTGGAACGAACACCTGGTGCTCGGTCGGGAGGGCGGCGAGCGCTGGTTCGATCATCCGCGCGACGGACGCGTCTCCTACGACCAGGTGACCTTCGCCCCGGCCGGCCGCGCCGACGTCAAGCTCACCATCCTGTCGCGGCGCTAGCCGCCCGGCCGCTACATCGGCTGCTTGGCCAGGATCGCCGCCAGCCGGGCGCTGGCGGCGGCGCGTACGTCGGCCTTCACCGCGCGGAAGATTTCGCGGTCGAGCGGGCGCCAGCGCGCCACCTCGTCGGCCAGCGCCGCGTCGTAGTCGGCGGCCGGCGCGATGCGGTCGAGATAGCCGACCTCGACCGCCTGGGCCGGCGAGTAGAGCCGACCGCCCGCCGTCGCCGCCATCAGGTGCGGCTTGGCCAGCTTGCCCTCGGCCAGCGCGATCGGCAGCGGCGCCAGCCGGATGCCGGCGGCGACCTCGTTCAATCCGATGCGGAAGTCGCCGTCGACCCCGACCCGCGCGTCGGCGACCAGCAACAGCATCGCGGCGCCGGCGACTGCGTGCCCGGTGCACGCCAGCACCAGAGCCAGCGGCGTGTCGTGCAGCGCTTGCAGCATCTTGCCGCCGGCGATGCTCATCCGCTCGCGCGGCTCGCCGCCGGCGGCGATGATCTTCAGGTTCATGCCGCCGCCCAGCATGCCGGGCCGGCCGCGCAGCACCAGCACGTTGACCGAGGTGTCCTGCTCCAGCCGATGCAGCGCCTCGCGAATGCCGTCCAACAGTTCCGCATCGAACGCGTTCGCCTTGCCGTCGTCGAGAGTCATGGTGGCGACGCCATCGGCGGCGGTCAGCGTTATGCGCGGGTCGGTCATGGCGGCGCTCCCGGTCCGGGTCAGGTCCCTGCCCCAGGCACATAGCGGAGATAGTTGCCGCCGAGAAGCCCCTTCATCTGCCCGCGCTCGAAGCCTTCCGTTTCCAGCGCGACGACGATCGCGCCGAGTTGTTCCGGCTGCGCGAAGCTCCACGGCGGATCCGGATAGCCGCGCGGCCAGCGCCCGCGCGCGGCATGGAAAAAGCCGTAGTCGCTGCCCTCCAGGTACATGAAGTCGAGCCCGAGCCCAACCTTGTCGGCCCCGGCGAGGCCGGCGATGTGAGCGGCGTGGCGCGCCATCTGTACCGGGATCTCGTCGTCGGCGGCGCCCAGGAAGAAGCCGACGCCGTTGACGCCGATGTAGCAGCCGCGCTCGCCGGCGGCACGGATCAGCTCATCGGTGATGTTGCGCTCGTGGTCGTACAGCGCCCGGGCGTTGGAGTGCGAAACGATCGGCGTGTGCTGCAGGTCGGCGTCGAGCACGTCCCGCGCGGTGCGCTCGCCGCAATGGCTGACGTCGACCCGCATGCCGACGGCGTCCATTCGCGCGATCAGGTCGCGGCCCTGCGCGGTGAGCCCGCCGTTGCGCGGCTCGTGGCAGCCATCGCCGAACAGGTTGGCCTGGTTGTAGGCGATGATCGCGCGGGTCACGCCGAGCGCCATGAAGCCGTCGACCAGCTCCGGCTCGCCGTCGAACGGTGTCGCCGCCTGGAAGTTGAACGACACCGCAAGCTTGCCGGCCGCCCGCGCCGCTTCGATCGCCGTCCGATCGTGCGCCAGGCAAACCCACTCGGCATGCGGCGCCAGCACCCGGCTGACATGGCCGAAGCGCGCCACCGCGCGCGCCGGCGGCGCCACGCCGGCCGCCAGGGTCAGCGAGACGTGGTCGAAGCCGGACTCGTGGTAGCGCTTGAGCTGCTCGGCCAGCTCGGCGCCGGGCGGCAACAGGTCGCCGGTCCACGACAGCAGACTGTCGCACACGGTTACATCGGCCAGCCAAGGTCGTTCAGCGCGCCAGTCGGGGGTCGGTCGGGTCATCGCGCCCTCCTCAGATGTCCATCGCCGCGCGCACCCGCGCGCCCAGCAGCTTCAGCCGGTCGACCGGCTCGTTGGCATAGACGAAGCGAATATACTGCGCGCCGTGGGTCTCGCCCCAGCCGGCCATGCCGGTCGCGCAGACACCGTGGTCCAGCAGCCGCGCCGACATCGCCGCCCCGTCGAGCCCGAAGTCGTCGACCCGCAGCAGCGCCGACCAGCCGCCCGCCGGCACCCCGACCGGCAAGCCGTCGAGTTGCTCCACCACCGTGTCGCGCCGCGCCTGCAGCTCGCCGACATAGGCCGGCACGTCGGTGGCACTGTTCTCCAGCGCCGTCGCCACCGCGTCCTGGCCGATGCCGACCGGCACCACGACGTTGGCCAGCGACACCGCCACCAGGTCCGGCATGTAGGCGTCCGGCGCGACCACCCAGCCGACCCGCCAGCCGATCATCCGCAACTCCTTGGCCGACGAGCCGACGGCGATCGTGCGTTCCGCCATGCCAGGCAGCCCGGCGGGATGGATCACGGCGCGACCATCGAACGCCAGCCGCTCCATCGCGCTGTCCAGGATCAGCAGCAGGTCGCGATCGCGGCACAGGTCGGCGACCAGCGCCCAGTCGTCGGCGTCCAGCATGCCGCCGGTCGGCATCGACGGGCTCATCAGCAGCATCGCGGTGGTCTTCGGTCCGATGGCGGCGCGCAACGCGTCCCGGTTCAGCTTCCATTCGCCGCCGGGGTTGAAGTCGAACGCCACGAAGCGCGGCACCGCACCGGCCAGGTAAACCCGGTTGATCAGCCCGGCATAGGTCGGATCGGTGACGATCACCTCGTCACCGACCTCCACGGTGGCCAGCAGCACGTTGAGAATGCCCGACAGGCCGCCGGCCGAGATCACTACGTTGTCGGCCGTGTAGGCGTTACCCGACAGCGCCGAGACGTGCCGCGCCGCGACCTCGCGCAGCCGAGCCTGGCCGACGAACGGCAGGTAGCTGTTGTCGGAATCGCGTGCCGCCGCCTCGCGGGTGCGCGCCGCCGCCGCCGGGTCGGGCGGGATATCGACGTCGAGATTCTCCAGCCGCAGGAAGTCCTTGGCCGACGCGTCGGCAATGGCGCCCATGCGGTCGACACCGATGCCGGCGATGTGTTCGAGGCGGGCGGGGCGCGCGCGGGCCATGGCCAAACTCCAGATAATAGATTATCTATAAAAACATGCTCGGCCTCGCCTCGCAACCCGCACCCGCCGCCTCGCTCGCCGACCGAATCGCCGAGGCCATCGCCGAGCGCATCGTGCGCGGCGACCTGGATCCGGACATGCCAATCCGACAGGACCACGTCGCCGCCGAGTTCGGCGCCAGCCATGTGCCGGTGCGCGAGGCCTTCCGTAAACTGGAGGCGCAAGGCCTGGTGGTCGCCGCGCCGCGCCGTGGCGTGCGCGTGGCACCGCTCGATCCGGCTTCGGTAATCGAGGTGATCGAGATGCGCGCGGCGCTGGAAACGCTGGCGCTGCGCCACGCGATCCCGAATCTGGTCGACGCCGACCTGGCGGCGGCGTCGCGCGCGCTCGTCGATGGCGAGGTCAGCGACGACATCGCGGTCTGGGAAGCGGCTAACCGGCGATTCCACCGCGCGCTGATGGCGCCGTGCCGGATGCCGCGCCTGCTCGCCGCGATTGACGACTTCCACCGCGCCAGCGCCCGCTACCTGTTCGCGACCTGGCAGGGCCTGCACTGGCAGCCGCGCTCCGACGCCGAGCACCGCGCCATCCTCGACGCCTGCCGCGCTCGTAATGTCGAGGCCGCGACGGCCGCCACCGCCCGACACATCCTGGCCGCCGGCCACGCCCTCGCCGCCACCCTCTGACCACCGCGGGCGAGGCCCGAGATCGTCACAACGGTGCCCGCGCTGATGCGCGACCGATCGGCGCTAGACCAGCAGAAAATGCGCGTTGGCCGCCGCGATCGGCTTGTCGCGGTCGTCCTGCCAGGCCTCCGCCCGCACCGTGGCGACGCGGCGGCCCTGGCGGAAGATGCGGCCCTGGGCGTAGGTCGCCTGGCCGCGCCCGCTAAGCAGGTAGTCGACGGTGATGTTGATGGTCTTCGGCACCTGGGTGACGTCGACCTCCTGCAGCAGCGCCAGGATCGCCGCGCTCTCCAGCAGCGCGCCGATCACCCCGCCATGGATCGCCGGCAGCGTCGGGTTGCCGACGATGTGGTCGGCGAAGGGCAGCTCGCACAGCGCCGCGCCGTCGGCGCCGACGATCGCGCGCACCCCGATGAAGCGCGAATACGGGATCGCCTGCATGATCCGGTCCGGCTCGCCGCTGGTCCGTGCCTGCTTGAGCTGTTCCAGGAAGTCCATCGGCTCGGCCATGACGCTCAGGCCGGCTCGCGGCGTGGCGGCGCGCCGGCCGTCGACAGCATGAACGAGGCAGCGCAGTGCGCGATCGGATCGTCGCGGTCGTCGTGATACGCCAGCCCCCAGACGAAAGCGACGTTGCGCGTGTGGCGGTAACAGTGCGCATGGCCGATCACCGCGCGCCCCGGCGTCGCCGGCTTCAGGTAGTCGATGCGCAGGTCGAGCGTGGCGATCGGCACCATCTGGTCGAGCACGGTGAACACCGACATGCCGGCGACGGTGTCCAGCAGCGTGGTGATCACGCCGCCGTGCAGCGTGCCGGTCTGCGGGTTGCCGACCAGCCGTTCGTCATACGGCAGGCTGAGCGTCAGGCGGCCCTTCTCCAGCGCCACCAGGTCGACGCCGAGCGCGGCGACGTGCGGGATCGCGGCGCGGATCATCTGCCGCACATTGTCGACATCGAGCTGCATGACGGGGCGAGACATGCGCCCGGCCGCGGGCCGCTGTCAACCGGCCGCCCCGGGCGCGCCGGACGCTTGCCATGCCGGGCGCAATCGCCTAGAAACCCCTTCGCCTTCCGGCAAGCCCAGGTAGCTCAGTTGGTAGAGCAGCGGACTGAAAATCCGCGTGTCGGTGGTTCGAATCCGCCCCTGGGCACCATATTCTTCATGACAATTCAGAGGCTTGGTGAGTGCTTGCGCGCGGGCAGCTTCGCTGGTCGCCGCGTTCACGCACAATCACGGCAGCGCTGTCGTGCGCCAACGCCACTTTCATCGCAAATATACGACCGCGACCGACGACCCGTTATCGCCTTGGCATCCGAATGCCGTCCAATCGAGGTCCCGAGCCTGTACGCCCCGACCCAGGAATTGGGCGACACCTCGGTGCCGGCTGCCGCGCACGGGCAGGGTTGTTCCCGGGTGCGTGCTTCTGTTCGAGGCTGGCGTTCTTGATCCATTGGCGTTTGAGGCCTGGAACGCGTGGCAACCGCAGTATGCGAATGCTTCGACCGCGGTGCATGCGCGAGTTGCAAGCAGCCGGCGGCATGGCCAGGCGCTGCATCGCGCGATGGGCGATGCGGCGGTATCGAAAGCCCTGACACCACGCACCTGGCAGCCGACGCACGACCAAACGGAAGGCAAATCGGCACTCCCGAAACGCCCGGTTGGTGTCACCATCTACGCTCGACATGAAACCGACATGCTCAGGCTCAAAATTAAGCAAGGTGGATGCGCCGCAACACGAGAACGTCGGATACCCGCCTTACGTCATATTAAGAACTATGATACAATCATAACGTCGCTATGCACTTCTTTGTTGTTACCAGATTTTTCACCGGGACGTTGCCGATATTTTCTCGATCGCCGGTCACCAACCATGTCGTGTTGACTGGAACTGTAACGTGGGGCCCGCTTCTAGGGAGGCAGTACATGAGCCGCGATCACCACAATGTATCGGAGGATTCCTTCGTCGAGGGCAACTACGATTGACCTGCTCCCCTGCGGCTCCCTCGGTTGATATGAGAGTCCGTCATCTGGAGACGGACGATGAAGAAGAGCAGGTTCACGGAGGAGCAGATCGTTGGCGTGCTGCGCGAGCAGGAGGCTGGTGCGGCCACGGTCGAGGTC
>JAVKFY010000005.1:0-127734 GCA_040223615.1 Alphaproteobacteria bacterium | reverse complement strand
TCCCTGCCCGCGGGCGCGGACCGGCACCGCCCCGCTCCCCCACCCGGCCTCCGGATTGTTACGTGGCTTGGGGTGGCCGGCTGGGGGAGCGGGCCGGTGCAGGCTTTGTGGACATGCTCAGACCTGCTCCAGCTCCACCAGGGTGCCGCAGAAGTCCTTGGGGTGCAGGAACAGAACCGGCTTGCCATGCGCGCCGATGCGCGGCTCGCCGTCGCCCAGCACGCGCGCGCCCTCGGCCTTCAGCTTGTCGCGCGCGACGATGATATCGCCGACCTCGTAGCAAACGTGGTGCATGCCGCCGTCGGGGTTGTTGGCCAGGAACTTGGCGACCGGCGAGCCCTCGCCCAGAGGGTGCAGCAGCTCGATCTTGGTGTTGCCGAGCTCGACGAAGACAGTGGTCACGCCGTGGTCCGGCAGGTCGGCCGGCTCGGTGACCTTGGCGCCCAGCGTGTCGCGATAGGTCGCGGCGGCGGCGGCCAGGTCGGGCACGACAATGGCGACGTGGTTCAGATGGCCGATCATGGCGTACTCCCGAACGGTTCTCAGACGCGCAGCACGCTGGTCTGCACCAGCGGCCGCTTGCCGCTGTATTGCCGCAACACGCGGCGCGCCGCAATACGCGCGGTCTCGGCGACGCGCTCATCGTCGCCCGATGCCTTGCGCGGCAGTTTCAGGACGGCGTTCGACACCGCGTCCACAACTTCGTCGCGCAACTCGTCGGCGACGGCCTCGTCGGCGATGCCGAGCATGACGACTTGCGGGTCGCCGATCAGGTCGCCATCGTCGTCGACGGCGAGCGACACCACGGCACCGCCGTTGTACATCAGCGCCCGGCGCTCGCGCACCAGCTCGCCGCGCACCTGCACCAGGTTCGGGCCCTCGATGGCCCAGCGTCCGGCCTGCACCTCGCCGACCATCTCCGGCCCCTCCGGCGCCAGGCGCCAGATCTGGCCGTTGGCCGGATCGAATGCGTGCGGCACCTGCAGGTCGCGAGCGAGGGCGGCATGCGCGACCAGATGGCGGCGCTCACCATGCACCGGCACCGCGATAGTCGGCCGCGTCCACTGATACATGCGGGCCAGCTCGTCGCGGTTGGGGTGGCCGGAGACGTGAACGAAGGCGTCCTTCTCGGTGATCACATCGGCGCCAAGCGCGGCCAGATTGTTGTGCAGCACGGCCAGCGAAAGCTCGTTGCCGGGGATGATCTTGGACGAGAAGATCACGGTGTCGCCGGGCTGGATCGCGACTTGCGGATGGTCGTCGGCGGCGATGCGGCCCATGGCGCCGCGCGGTTCGCCCTGGCTCCCGGTGCACAGCAGCAGCACCTTGTCGTCGGGCAGGTAGCCGGCCTCGCGATCCTCCATGACCTCGCCGATCTCGGTCAGGTAGCCGGTCTCGCGCGCCGCGCCCAGCACGCGCCACAGCGAACGGCCGACCATCACCAGGTGGCGGTCGTGCTTGCGCGCCAGGTTGGCGATGGTGGTGATGCGGGCAACGTGGCTGGCGAAGGTGGTGACGAAGACGCGGCCCTTGGCCTTGCCGATGACCTCGTCGAGCCCCACGGCGACCTCGCCCTCCGAACCGGAGTGGCCGGCGGAGAGCACGTTGGTAGAGTCGCAGACCAGGGCCAGCACGCCGTCGTCGCCGAGTCGTGCCAGCTTGTCTTCCTCGGTGGTCCGGCCGATCACCGGGCTGGGGTCGAGCTTCCAGTCGCCGGTGTGCAGCACGGTGCCGACGCGGGTGCGGATGGCCAGCGCGTTGGGTTCCGGGATCGAGTGGGTGATCGAGATCAGCTCGATGTCGAACGGGCCGAGCTCGAAGCGGTGGCCGAGCGGGATCACGTGCACCGGCACCTCGTCGGCCAGGCCCGCCTCCTTCAGCTTGCCGGCCAGCATCGCGGCGGTGAAGGGCGTGGCGTAGACCGGACAGCGCAGCCGGCGCCAGAGATAGTGCACGGCGCCGAGGTGATCCTCGTGCGCGTGCGTCAGCACGATGCCGAGCAGCTTGTCGCGCCGCTCCTCGATCCAGGTGATGTCCGGGACGATGACGTCGATCCCCGGCGTGGCGGTGTCGTCGGCGAAGGTGATGCCGAGGTCGACGATCAGCCACTGGTCGTCGAGGCCGTAGAGGTTGAGGTTCATGCCGATCTCGCCGGACCCGCCCAGCGGCAGGAACAGCAGACCGTCGTCATCCTTGCGGCGTTGGCTCATGCGCGGGCCGGCAGGAACACGTCGCCGGCATCGATACGCTGGCGCTGACCGTCGTCACGGTCGAGCAGCAGCGCGCCATCGTCGGCCAGTGCCGCGAACACGCCTTTGAGCTCGCGTTCCGGCAGACGCACCGTGATCGGCTGGCCGAGCCCGATGGCACGAGCGAGCCAGGCCTGGCGCACCGGATCGAAGCCATGTTCGCGCCAGCGCATGTAAGTGTTCTCCAGCGCGCGGCCGAGCGAGTCGCGCACCGCGCTCAGCGAGGCCGTCACGCCGGCGGCGGTCAGCGACGTTGCCGGACGTTCGCTGTCGTCGGGATGGTGGGCGATGTTGAGGCCGATGCCGATGACGACCCATGGCGGCGTGCCACCGGATTCGAGCAGGATGCCGCACACCTTGCGGCCGCCGACCAGCACGTCGTTGGGCCACTTGTAGGCGACGGGCAGCGTGCTATCGAGGGTCAGCATGGCCTCGCCGACGGCGACGGCGGCGACGAAGCTGAGCGCGGTCAAGGCCGCGACCGGACCCGGCGGGCGCAGTATCAGCGTGCTGTAGAGATTGCCCGGCGGCGAGGACCAGACGCGACCGCGCCGACCGCGGCCGCCGGTCTGCTCGGTGGCGATCACCCAGGTGCCCTCGGCCGCACCCTCGGCGGCGAGCCGCTTGGCCTCGTCATTGGTGCTGGCGACGGCGTCGAATTGCTGGACGTGGAGGAAAGCCAATCCGGTCCCGTCAGCTCGGCCAGAGCGCGACGGCCGCGGCCTCGGCCCCGGTCAGCAGCGGCGCCGGGTACAGGATGAAGAACATCACGAAGACGGCGCAGATGGTCAGCACCACCTTCATCTCCATGCCCGGGACCGGCTCGAACGGCTCGACCGGGTCGTCGAAGTACATCACCTTGACGATGCGCAGATAGTAGAAGGCGCCGACCACGCTGGTCAGCACGCCGACCACGGCGAGCACATAGAGCTCGGCGTTGACCGCGGCCATGAAGACGTAGAGCTTGCCGAAGAAGCCGGCCAGCGGCGGGATGCCGGCCATCGAGAACATGAAGATGCCAAGCGCCAGGGCGAGCAGCGGCGAGGTCCGCGACAGCCCGGCGAGCTGGCCGATGTCCTCCTCCATGCCGGTGCGCCGGCGCATGCACAAGATCACGCCGAAGGCGCCGACATTCATCGCCAGGTAGATCGCCATGTAGACCAGCACGCCGCGCACGCCCTCCGGCGTGCCGGCCGCCAGACCGATCAGGGCGTAGCCGACGTGGCCGATGGAGCTGTAGGCCATCAGCCGCTTGATGTTGCGCTGGCCGATCGCGGCGAAGGCGCCGAGCAGCATCGAGGCGATGGAGATGAAGGTGATGATCTGCTGCCAGTCGGCGGTGATCTCGCCGAACGGCACGATCATCGCGCGCATGAACAGCACCAGCGCGGCGATCTTCGGCGCCACCGCGAAGAAGGCGGTGACCGGCGTCGGCGCGCCCTCGTAGACATCCGGCGTCCACATGTGGAACGGCACGGCGGAGACCTTGAAGGCCAGGCCAGCGACCAGGAAGACGATGCCGGCGAGCAGGCCGAGGCCGGCATGCTCGATGTCGCCGATCGAAGCGTGGATACCCTCGAAGGAGGTGGTGCCGGTGAAGCCGTAGATCAGCGAGCAGCCGTACAGCATCATGCCGGAGCTGAGCGCGCCGAGGACGAAGTACTTCAGACCGGCCTCGGAACTGCGCCGGCTCTCGCGCCGGAAGGCGGCGACGACGTAGAGCGCCAGGCTCTGCACCTCGATGCCCATGTAGAGCGATATCAGGTCGTTGGCCGAGACCATCATCAGCATGCCGAGCGCAGCCAACAGGAACAGCACCGGATACTCGAACCGGTTCATGTTCTCGCGCTGGATGTAGTTCAGCGACAGGATCAGCGCGCCGGCGGTGCCGAGCAGGATCAGCACCTTGGCGAACTTGGCCATCGGATCGTTGACGAACATGCCGGCGAAGGTGACCTGGCGCTCGTCAGGGAGTTGCAGCACCAGCCAGGCGACGACGGCCAGCGTGGCGACGGCGAGCCAGCCGACCAGCCGCGTGGAGTCGTTCTTGAACACGCCGACCATGAGCAATGCCATGGCGGCACAGGCGAGCACGATCTCGGGCAGCGCCAGGGTGTAGATGTGCGCGTGCATCGTCCGCCCCCTCCTAACGCGACGCCGTGGTGACGGCCTGCGCCGCGTCGAGCGCGGCGTGGTAGTCACCGATCAGTTTTTCGACCGAGCCGTGCATCACGTTGAGGAACGGATCGGGCCAAACGCCCATCAGGATCGCCAGCGCGACCAGCGGCGCGAACACCGCGATCTCGCGGCGGTCGAGGTCGAGGATGTTCTTCAGGTCGTCCTTGGTCAGCTCGCCGAAGATCACCCGGCGGTACAGCCACAGCATATAGGCTGCGCCCAGGATCAGACCGGTGGCGATCAGGAAAGTGATCCATGTGTCGGCCTGGAAGGCGCCGATCAGCACCAGGATCTCGCCGACGAAACCGCTGGTGCCGGGCAGGCCGACCGAGGCCATGGTGAATACCATGAAGACGAAGGCGTAGACCGGCATGCGATGCACCAGACCGCCATAGCGGCTGATCTCGCGGCTGTGGATGCGGTCATAGACCACGCCGACGCACAGGAACAGCGCGGCGGAGACGATGCCGTGGCTCAACATCTGGAAGATGCCGCCCTCGATCCCCTGCTGGTTGAAGGTGAACAGGCCGACGGTGACGAAGCCCATGTGCGCCACCGACGAATAGGCGATCAGCTTCTTCATGTCCTCCTGCATCAGCGCGACCAGCGAGGTGTAGATCACCGCGACGGCCGACAGGCCGAACACCAGCGGCACGAAATACTCGCTGGCGAGCGGCAGCATCGGGATCGAGAAGCGGATCAGGCCGTAGCCGCCCATTTTCAGCAGCACGCCGGCCAGGATCACCGAGCCCGCCGTCGGCGCCTCGACGTGGGCGTCGGGCAGCCAGGTATGCACCGGCCACATCGGCACCTTGACCGCGAAGGACGCGAACATCGCGAGCCACAGCCAGGTCTGCGCCTCGGGCGAGAAGTCATACGCCATCAGGGTCGGGATGTCGGTGGTCCCGGCCTGGAAGTACATGTAGATCACGGCGAGCAGCAGCAGCACCGAGCCGACCAGCGTGTAGAGGAAGAACTTGAAGGTCGAGTAGATCCGCCGCGCCCCGCCCCAGATGCCGATGATCAGGAACATCGGGATCAGGCCGGCCTCGAAGAACAGGTAGAAGAGAACGAAGTCGAGGGCGACGAACACCCCGATCATCATCGTCTCCAGGATCAGGAAGGCGATCATGTATTCGCGCACGCGGGTGGTCACCGACACCCAGCTCGCCAGCACGCAGATTGGCAGCAGGAAGGCGGTCAGCACCACGAACAGCAGCGAGATGCCGTCGACGCCGAGCCGGTAGGCGATGCCCTCGGCCAGCCACGGCGCCGCGGCCGTCTCGACGAGCTGGAAGCCGGGATTGTCCGGATCGAACGCGCCCCAGACCACCAGCGACAGCGCGAAGGTGATCAGCGTGGTCAGCAGCGCCACGCCGCGCGCGTTGCGCGCCGCCACCGCCGGCTCGCCGTTGGCGAACAGGAAGATGAAGGCCGCGCCGGCCAGCGGCAGGAACGTGACGAGAGAGAGGAGAGGCCAGTCGCTCACCCGATCAGCCTCCGAAACCGCGGCCGAAGAACCAGGTGACCAGCGCGGCGACGCCGATCAGCATGGCAAAGGCATAGTGATAGATGAACCCGGTCTGCAGCGTGGTCGCGCGCCGGGCCAGGTCGAGCACGGTCGACGCGATGCCGTCCGGCCCGAAGCCGTCGATCACGCGGCCGTCGCCCTGGCGCCACAGGAAGCGGCCGACCCACTTCGCCGGACGCACGAAGATCAGGTCGAACAGCTCGTCCCAGTACCACTTGTTGAGGATGAACAGGTAGGCCTCGCGGTGCGTGGTGGCCAGCGATGCCGGCACCTTCGGGTTGCGGATGTAGAACCACCAGGCGACCGCCAGACCGAGCGCAAAGGCGACGAACGGCGCCACCTTGACCCACAGCGGCACGTGGTGCGCCGCCTCCAGCGGCGACGGCTCGACCAGGACCTTGATCGACTCGCCCCAGAACGCCTCGTGGTTGTCGAAGATGAAGCCGCCGGTGACGTAGAACAGCAGACCCGCGAACAGCGCGCCGGCAGCCAGGATGAACAGCGGGCCGAGCATGATCCAGGGCGACTCGTGCACGTGGTGCATGACCTCGTGGCTGGCGCGCGGCTCGCCATGGAAGGTCATGAACAGCAGCCGGAAGGAGTAGAACGAGGTCATCACCGCGGCGGCGATGCCGAGCGTGAAGGCGAACATGCCAACCTGCGTGTGCGCCCCGAAGGCGGCCTCCAGCACCATGTCCTTGGAGAAGAAGCCGGCGGTCAGCGGGAAGCCGACCAGCGCCAGACTGCCGATCCACATCAACGCGTAGGTGATCGGCACCATCTTGCGGATGCCGCCCATCTTGCGCATGTCCTGCTCGTCCGACATGGCGTGGATCACGCAGCCGGCGCCCAGGAACAGCAGAGCCTTGAAGAAGGCGTGGGTGAACAGGTGGAAGATCGCCGCCTGGTAGGCGGAGACGCCGCAAGCGAAGAACATGTAGCCGAGCTGCGAGCAGGTCGAATAGGCGATCACCCGCTTGATGTCGGTCTGCACCAGGCCGACGGTTGCGGCGAAGAAGGCTGTGAAGGCGCCGACGCAAGCGACCACCAGCAGCGCGATCGGCGCGTACTCGAACATCGGCGAGCAGCGCGCAACCATGAACACGCCGGCGGTCACCATGGTGGCGGCGTGGATCAGCGCGGAGACCGGGGTCGGGCCCTCCATCGCGTCGGGCAGCCAGGTATGCAGCGGCACCTGCGCCGACTTGCCCATCGCGCCGACGAACAGCAGCAGGCAGATCGTGGTCAGGATGTCGAGGTCCCAGCTCAGGAAGCGGAAGGTCTTGTCGACCATCTCCGGCGTCGCCGCGAAGACGGTGTCGAAGTCGACCGAGCCGTAGACCATGAAGATGGCGAAAATGCCGAGTCCGAAGCCGAAGTCGCCGACGCGGTTGACCAGGAACGCCTTGATCGCGGCCGCGTTGGCCGACGGCCGCTTGAACCAGAAGCCGATCAGCAGATAAGAGCTGAGGCCGACGCCCTCCCAGCCGAAGAACATCTGCACGAAGTTGTCGGCCGTCACCAGCATCAGCATGAAGAAGGTGAACAGCGACAGGTAAGCCATGAACCGCGGCTTGTGCGGATCGTGGCTCATGTAGCCGACCGAGTAGACGTGCACCACGGCGGAGACCACCGTCACCACCACCAGCATCACCGCGGTAAGCTGGTCGATGCGCAACGCCCACCCGACCTCGAAGGCGCCGCTGTCGATCCAGGTGAACAGCTGCACTGTTTCGGTCTCGCCGCCGTAGGTCACCTGCACGAAGGCGATGAGGGAGAGCAGCGCGGCGATGATCAGGCCGCCGCAGGTCACGGCCTGGGCGCCGCGGTCGCCGATCCAGCGGCCGAAGAAGCCGGCGATGAAGGCGCCGATAAGCGGCAGGAAGACGATGGCCGAATACATCTGCTGCCCTAGCCCTTCATCAGGTTGACGTCTTCCACCGCGATGTTGCCGCGGTTACGGAAGTAGACGACGAGAATGGCCAGGCCGATCGCCGCCTCGCCGGCGGCGACCGTGAGCACGAACAGCGCGAAGACCTGTCCCACCAGATCGCCCAGGAAGCTGGAGAAGGCGACCAGGTTGATGTTCACCGCCAGCAACATGAGCTCGATCGACATCAGGATGATGATCACGTTCTTGCGGTTCAGGAAGATGCCGAACACGCCCAGCGTGAACAGGATCGCGGCCAGCGAGAGGTAGTGGCCGAGGCCGATCTGCAGCGCGGCTTCCATCGCTACACCCCCTGCCCCGGCTGGACTTTCTTGAGCTCGACGGCTTCCGAGCGCTGCCGTGCCACCTGGCGGCCGATCGACTGCTTGCGCACGCCCTCGCGGCTGCGCAGGGTCAGCACGATGGCGCCGATCATGGCGATCAGCAGCAGCATGCCCGCCGCCTGGAACAGGTAGATGTAGCGGGTGTAGAGCAGCGCGCCGAGCGCGTGGGTGTTGGTCACCTCCGATGGCGCCGGGGCCGGCGCGGTCGCCGCCTGGTTCAACTCCGGCGTGATCGTCGTGCCGCCCAGGATCAGCAGCAGCTCGACCAGCAGGATCAGCCCGATCACCGCGCCGATCGGCAGGTATTGCAGGAAGCCCTCGCGCAGCTCGACGAAGTTGATGTCCAGCATCATCACAACGAACAGGAACAGCACGGCGACGGCGCCGACATAGACGATGACCAGGACCATCGCCAGGAACTCCGCGCCGATCAGCACGAACAGCCCGGCCGAGCTGAAGAAGGCCAGGATCAGGAACAGCACCGAGTGCACGGGATTGCGCGCCGCGATCACCATGAAACCGGCGGCGACGGTGATCGCGGCGAAGAGGTAGAAGGTGAGGCCGGCGAGGATCATGCGTTCAACTCAGCGATAGGGCGCGTCGGCGGCGAGATTGGCCGCGATCTCGCGCTCCCAGCGGTCGCCTTTGGCGAGCAGCTTGTCCTTGTCGTAGTACAGCTCCTCGCGGGTCTCGGTGGAGAACTCGAAATTCGGGCCCTCGACGATGGCATCCACCGGGCAGGCTTCCTGGCAGAAGCCGCAGTAGATGCACTTGGTCATGTCGATGTCGTAGCGCGTGGTGCGCCGGCTGCCGTCGGCGCGCGGCTCGGCCTCGATGGTGATCGCCTGCGCCGGGCAGATCGCCTCGCACAGCTTGCAGGCGATGCAGCGCTCCTCGCCGTTGGGATAGCGGCGCAGCACATGCTCGCCACGGAAGCGCGGGCTGAGCGGTCCCTTCTCGTAGGGGTAGTTCAACGTGGCGCGGCGCCGGAACATGGCCCTGAAGGTCAGGCCCATGCCCTTGAGCACCTCGGTCAGCAGCAGCGCCCTCGCGCCGCCTTCCAGGAATGCCATCGCCCTTGCCTCTCCTAACCTTGGGCCGCGGGCAGCCAGTCGAACGCGACCAGCGCGCCGGCGGTCACCGCCACCCACAGCAGCGAGAACGGCAGGAACACCTTCCAGCCGAGCCGCATGAGCTGGTCGTAGCGGTAGCGCGGCAGCGTCGCCCGCACCCAGATGAACACGAACAGCAGCAACGAGATCTTCAGCGCGAACCAGATCGGCCCCGGGATCCAGTTCAACGGCGCGATATCCAGCGGCGGCAGCCAGCCGCCCAGGAACAGCACCGCCGTCATGCCGCTCATCAGGATCATGTTGATGTACTCGCCGAGGAAAAACAGCGCGAAGCTCATCGACGAGTATTCGACCTGATAGCCGGCGACCAGTTCCGCTTCGGCCTCCGGCAGGTCGAACGGATGGCGGTTGGTCTCGGCCAGGGTCGAGATGAAGAAGATGATGAACATCGGGAATAGCGGGATGAAGAACCACAGGTCCTTCTGTGCGCGCACGATGTCGGAGATGTTCAGCGAGCCGACGCACAGCAGCACGGTGATGATCACGAAGCCCATCGAGACCTCGTAGCTCACCATCTGCGCGGCCGAGCGCAGCGCGCCCAGGAACGGGTATTTCGAGTTCGACGCCCAGCCGGCCATGATGATGCCGTAGACGCCCAGCGAGCTGATCGCGAACAGGTACAGGATGCCGACGTTGATGTCGGAGACCACCAGCCCCTCGCCCCACGGGATCACCGCCCAGGCGACGATGGCCAGCACGAAGGTCAGCATCGGCGCCATCAGGAACACAGCCTTGTTCGCTGTCGTCGGCAGGATGGTTTCCTTGACCAGCAGCTTCAGGCCGTCGGCGAAGGGCTGCAGCAGGCCGAACGGGCCGACCACGTTCGGCCCCATGCGCAGTTGCATCGCGCCCATGACCTTGCGCTCGACATAGGTCAGCATCGCCATCGCCACCAGCAACGGCACGACGATGACCAGGATCTGCGCCAGGATGACGATGCCCGGCCAGAGATAGCCGTCCCAGAACTCAGCCATCGGTGCCGGTCGCCTCCGCTGGCTCGGCCATGATCCTGCTGCACTGAGCCATGGTGTCGGAGGCACGGCAGATCGCGTTGGTCATGAAGAAGTCGGCGACCGGGCTCACGAAGGCGGCGTCGGCCATGTCGCCAGCCGCACCGGCGCCTTTGAACGTCGCGGGCTCGATGGTGTCGAGCTGTCCGAAGGCCGGCACCGCCTCGACCAGCTTCTGGCGAAGCTGCTGCAGGTTGTCGTAGGGCAGCGTGTGGCCGAGGCGCTCCGAGGCGGCCCGGATGATCGACCAGTCGTCGCGCGCCTCGCCCGGCGGGAAAGCGGCGCGGCGGCCGAGCTGCACCCGGCCTTCGGTGTTCATCCACAGGCCGTCTTTCTCGGTGTAGGCGGCGCCGGGCAGGATCACGTCGGCGACGTGCGCGCCGGCATCGCCGTGGTGGCCCTGGTAGACCACGAAGGCGTTCTTCAGCTTCGCCGTGTCGATCTCGTCGGCGCCGAGCAGCCAGACCAGGCCGACGTCGCCCGAGGCGGCGCCATCGAGAATGCCGGCGACGTTGCGTCCGCCCTCGCCCGGCAGCAGACCCAGTGCCAGGCCGGCAACCCGGCTGGCCGCGGTGTGCAGCACGTTGAAACCGTTCCACTCGTCGCCGACCATGCCGTACTTGGCGGCGATGTCGGCGCAGGCCTTGAGCACGGCGGCGCCGTCGTCGCGGGCCAGCGCGCCCATGCCGACGATCAGCATCGGCCGCTCGGCCTTGTCCAGCACGGCGGCGAAATCGGTGCCGCCGCCGGCGAGTTCGCTCAAACTCGCCGGGCCGGCGCCGAGATGTTTCGTCTTGTACTTCAGGTCGGCGTCGGGGCCGATGACGCCGACCGGGAAGCCACCCTCCAGCCAGCGCTTGCGGATACGGGCGTTGATCAGCGAGGCCTCGAAGCGCGGATCGGTGCCGACCAGCAGACAGGCGTCGGCGTCCTCGATCCCGGCGATGGTGGTGTTGAAGCGCCAGCCGGCCGGGCCGCCGGCATCGTCCAGCTTGGCGCCGTCCTGGCGGCAGTCCAGGTTCGGGCTGCCGAGCGCGTCCATCAGTTGCTTCAGGGCGAACATCGCCTCAGCGTCGACCATGTCGCCGGCGATCGCCGCGATCTGGTTCGGCGCAAGCGCGCCGGCCTTGTCGGCGATGGCCTGGAAGGCTTCGCCCCACGACGCTTCGACCAGCTTGCCGTCGCGGCGCACGTAGGGCCGGTCCAGGCGCTGCCGGCGCAGGCCATCGACGGCATGGCGCGTCTTGTCGGAGATCCACTCCTCGTTGACGTCCTCGTGCAGGCGCGGCAGCACCCGCATCACTTCGCGCCCACGGACATCGACTCGGATGTTGGAGCCGACGGCGTCGTGCGCGTCGATGCTCTCGATCTTGCGCAGTTCCCACGGCCGCGCGTTGAACGCATAGGGGCGGCTGGTCAGGGCGCCGACCGGGCAGACGTCGACCAGGTTGCCGGCAAGCTCGGTATGCAACGCCTGCTCGACATAGGTGGTGATCTCGGTGTCCTCGCCACGGCCGGTGGCGCCGAGCTCTTCCACGCCGGCGATCTCGGTGGCGAAGCGGATGCAGCGCGTGCAATGGATGCACCGGGTCATGAAGGTCTTGATCAGCGGACCCATGTATTTTTCTTCGACCGCGCGCTTGTTCTCGTGGAAGCGGCTGTGGTCCATGCCGTAGGCCATGGACTGGTCCTGCAGGTCGCACTCGCCGCCCTGGTCGCAGATCGGGCAGTCCAGCGGATGGTTGATCAGCAGGAACTCCATCACCCCCTGGCGCGCCTTGCGCACTTCGGGGGTGTTGGTGTGGATCACCATCTTGTCGCCGGCCGGCATGGCGCAGGACGCCACCGGCTTCGGCGAGCGCTCCATCGCCACCAGGCACATGCGGCAGTTGCCGGCGATCGACAGCCGCTCGTGATAGCAGAAGCGCGGGATCTCGACCCCGACCTGCTCGCAGGCCTGCAGGATCGTGGTGCCCGGCTCCACCGTGACTTCCTGGCCGTCGATCGTCAGTGTCGGCATCGGCTACGTCTTCTCTCGTCCTACGCGGCGGCGGCCGGCGAGCGTTCCAGGATGCGGCGCTCCAGCTCCGGCCGGAAGTGCCGGATCAGTCCCTGGATCGGCCACGCGGCGGCGTCGCCGAGCGCGCAGATGGTGTGGCCCTCGACCTGATAGGTGACCTCCAGCAGCATGTCGATCTCCTCGGCGCGCGCCTCGCCAGTGACCAGCCGCTCCATCACCCGCCACATCCAGCCGGTGCCCTCGCGGCACGGCGTGCACTGGCCGCAGCTTTCGTGCTTGTAGAATTGCGACAGCCGGGCGATCGCCTTCACCACGTCGGCCGACTTGTCCATCACGATCACCGCCGCCGTGCCGAGACCCGACTTCTGCTCGCGCAGCGCGTCGAAATCCATCAGCACGGTGTCGCAGATCGACTTCGGCAACAGCGGCACCGAGGCGCCGCCCGGGATGATCGCCAGCAGGTTGTCCCAGCCGCCGCGCACGCCGCCGGCATGCGTCTCGATCAGTTCGCGCAGCGGGATCGACATCGACTCTTCGACGTTGCACGGCTTGTTCACGTGACCGGAGATGCAGAACACCTTGGTGCCGTGGTTGTTCTCGCGGCCGAAGCTGGTGAACCACGAGGCGCCGCGCCGCAGGATGGTCGGCACCACCGCGATGCTTTCCACGTTGTTCACCGTGGTCGGGCAGCCCCAGACGCCCATGCCGGCCGGGAATGGCGGCTTCAGGCGCGGCTGGCCCTTCTTGCCTTCCAGGCTCTCGATCAGCGCCATCTCCTCGCCGCAGATATAGGCGCCGGCGCCGCGGTGCACGATGACGTCGAAGTCGTAGCCCGAGCCGCAGGCGTTCTTGCCGATCAGGCCGGCCTCGTAGGCCTCCGCAATCGCGGCTTCCAGGATATTGGCCTCGTGGTGGAACTCGCCACGGATGTAGATGTAGGCGGCCTCCGCGCGCATCGCGTAGCCGGCGATCAGGCAGCCCTCGACCAGCTTGTGCGGGTCGTGGCGCATCATGTCGCGGTCCTTGCAGGTGCCGGGCTCGCCCTCGTCGGCATTGACCACCAGATAGGACGGACGGCCGTCCTTCTTGTCGTCCTGCGGCATGAACGACCACTTCACGCCGGTCGGGAAACCGGCGCCGCCGCGTCCGCGCAGGCCCGACGCCTTCATCTCGTCGATGATCGCGGTCGGCGCCTGGTCCAGGATCGCCTTGGTGTTGTCCCAGTCGCCACGCTTGCGCGCCGCGTCCAGGCCCCAATGCTCGAAGCCGTAGAGATTGGTGAAGATGCGGTCCTCGTCACGCAGCATCAGGCATCCTCTTTCGCGTCCAGCAACGTGGTGCGGCCGCCCTCGGGCTCCGACGTGTTGCGGCTGTTCTGCGGGCCGGTCTTCGGCTGCTCGCCCTTGGCCAGCGCGTCGAGGACGGCGGTCGTGCTCTCCGGCGTCAGGTCCTCGTAATAGTCGTCGTTGACCTGGATCATCGGCGCGTTGACGCAGGCGCCCAGGCACTCGACCTCGCTCAAGGTGAACTGCCCGTCCGCGGTGGTCTCGCCGAAGCCGATGCCGAGACGCTGCATGCAGGCCGCGGCGATATCGGTCGAGCCGCGCAGCCAGCACGGCGTCGTGGTGCAGACCTGGATGTGGTGCCGGCCCACCGGCGCCAGGTTGTACATGGTGTAGAAGGTGGCGACCTCGTAGACCCGGATCGGCGCCATCTGCAGCAACTCGGCGACGTGGTCCATCGCCGCCCGCGGCAGCCAGCCGTCGTGCTGGCGCTGCGCCAGGTCGAGCAGCGGCATCACCGCGCTGGCCTCGCGGCGCGGCGGGTAGCGGGCGATGATCGCCTTCGCCGTGTCGAGATTCTTCGACGTGAACGCGAAGCTCGCCGGCTGCAGTTCCTTCGGGGCGGGGGTGCGCGCGCTCATCGGTCGATCTCGCCGAACACGATGTCGAGGCTGCCGATCACCGCGACGCTGTCGGCCAGCAGGTGGCCCTTGCACAGAAAGTCGGTGGCCTGCAGGTGGGCGAAGCCGGGCGCGCGGATCTTGCAGCGATAGGGCTTGTTGGAGCCGTCCGCGACCAGGTAGACGCCGAACTCGCCCTTCGGCGCCTCGACCGCCGTGTAGGTCTCGCCGGCCGGCACGTGATAGCCCTCGGTATAGAGCTTGAAGTGGTGGATCAGGGCCTCCATCGAGCCCTTCATCTCAGCCCGATTGGGCGGCGCGATCTTGCGGTCCTCGACCATCACCGGGCCGTCGGGCAGCCGATCGATCGCCTGCATGATGATGTTGCAGGACTGGCGCATCTCCTCTACCCGGCAGAGGTAGCGGTCGTAACAGTCGCCGTTCTTGCCCACGGGAATATCGAAATCGTAGGTCTCGTAGCCGTCGTAGGGCTGCGACTTGCGCAGGTCCCACGGAATGCCGCAGCCGCGCAGCATCACCCCGGTGAAGCCCCAGTCCATGGCGTCCTCGGCGGAGACCTTGCCGATGTCGACGTTGCGCTGCTTGAAGATCCGGTTCTCGGTCAGCAGGCCTTCCAGCTCGGCGGCGAATTTGTGGAAGTTCTGGCAGTAGTCGTAGATCTGCGCCGGCATCGCGTCGGGCATGTCCTGGTGCACGCCGCCGGGCCGGAAATAGGCCGCGTGCAGGCGCGCGCCGGAGGCCGCCTCGTAGAACTCCATGAGCTTCTCGCGCTCCTCGAAGCCCCACAAGGTCGGGGTGATGGCGCCGACGTCCATCGCCTGGGTGGTGATGTTCAGCAGGTGGTTCAGCAGGCGGCCGATCTCGCAGAAAATCACCCGCACCGCCTGGCCGCGCGCCGGCACCTCGATGCCGAGCAGCTTCTCCACGGCGAGCGCGAAGGCGTGTTCCTGGTTCATCGGCGCGACATAGTCGAGCCGGTCGAAATACGGCACCGCCTGCAGGTAGGTCTTGTACTCGATCAGCTTCTCGGTGCCGCGGTGCAGCAGGCCGATATGCGGATCGCAGCGCTCGACCACCTCGCCGTCGAGCTCCATCACCAGGCGCAGCACGCCGTGCGCCGCCGGATGCTGCGGCCCGAAATTGATCGTCAGGTTCTTGATGTCGACTTCGGGCATCAGCCTTGCCCCTCGGCCTTCTCGTCGCCCGGGAGAATGTACTTGGCGCCCTCCCAGGGGCTCATGAAGTCGAAGCGGCGGAACTCCTGGGTCAGGCTCACCGGCTCGTAGACCACGCGCTTCTGCTCGTCGTCGTAACGCACCTCGACATAGCCGGTCAGCGGGAAGTCCTTGCGCAGCGGATGGCCCTCAAAGCCGTAGTCGGTGAGGATTCGGCGCAGGTCGGGATGGTCGGCGAACATCACGCCGTAAAGGTCCCAGACCTCGCGCTCGAACCAGGCGGCCGAGTTGTAGACGCCGGCCACCGACGGCACCGGCGTGTCCTCGTCGGTGCGCACCTTGATCCGCACGCGCTGGTTATGGCGCAGGCTCAGCAGATTGTAGACGACCTCGAAGCGTTCGACGTCCTCCGGATAGTCGACGCCGCAGACGTCGATCAGAACCTTGAACAGGCACTGCTGGTCATCGCGCAGCATGGTCAGCAGCCGCACCAGCTGGGCGCGCCGTACCGAGACCATGAGCTCGTTGTGCGCCACCCGGGTCTCGATCACGCCGTCAGGCTGGGCAGCGGCGATATACTCGCCAAGCTCGGTGAGCCCCGCGTCGTCCATAGGTTAGTCCCTGCCCTCGCGCGCCGTTACCCGTTCCATCATCCGGCCCTTACCGGGAGATGGTACCGGTGCGGCGGATCTTCCGTTGCAGTTGCAGGATGCCGTAGACCAGGGCCTCGGCGGTGGGTGGGCATCCAGGCACGTAGACGTCGACCGGGACCACCCGATCGCAGCCGCGCACCACGGCGTAGCTGTAGTGATAGTAGCCGCCGCCGTTGGCGCAGCTGCCCATCGAGATCACGTAGCGCGGCTCGGCCATCTGGTCGTAGACCTTGCGCAGCGCCGGCGCCATCTTGTTGGTCAGCGTGCCGGCCACGATCATCACGTCGGACTGGCGCGGCGAGGCGCGCGGCACGACGCCGAAACGGTCGAGGTCATAGCGCGGCATGTAGGCGTGGATCATCTCCACCGCACAGCACGCCAGGCCGAAGGTCATCGGCCACAGCGAGCCGGTACGCGCCCAGTTCACCAGCTTGTCGACCTGGCTGACGATGAAGCCCTTGTCGGCCAGTTCCTCGGAAAATTCCTTGAAGAAGGCCGGTTGCGTGGCCGGCGCCGGCACGACGGCGAGCTGCGTGCCCGGCGCGGCGGTCGGGTCTACTCCCATTCCAGCGCCCCTTTCTTCCACTCGTAGACAAATCCGATGGTCAGGATGCCCAGGAACGCCATCATCGACCAGAAGCCGAAGGCGCCGATCTCGCCCAGGCTGATAGCCCAGGGGAACAGGAAAGCGACTTCGAGGTCGAAGATGATGAACAGGATGGCGACCAGGTAAAATCGCACGTCGAACTGGCGCCGGGCGTCGTCGAATGCCTCGAAGCCGCATTCGTAGGCCGACAGCTTCTCCGGATCGGGCCGCTGACGCCCGACGATCAGCGAGGCGATGATCATCGCCGCCGACAGTCCGACCGCGACCGCGAAAAACATCAGGATCGGTAGGTATTCGCGCAATAGCTCGACGACCACGCTCGCTCCTTTCCCCCGGCTGAGGCGGTTCTCGTATAGCCGGTCTACCATGGCCCCGCAACCGGGGCGGGCCGGCATTTTCGCATGCGCAGCATACGAGTGGCCGGTTACGGAATCTGCAATGTCGCGTAGGTGGTTGCGCGGGGGAAATGGCGGGAGTGACGGGACTCGAACCCGCGGCCTCTGGCGTGACAGGCCAGCGCTCTAACCAACTGAGCTACACCCCCAGCGCAGCGCTGCGGTGTACTGTGCGGCCGGGGCGCTGTCAAGCGAACAAGGCGCGCGCTTGCGCCGCCGCACGCCGTTCCAGTTCAATGGCGCAACCACGCAGGGATTCGGATGCACCAGCCGACCGCCGCCGCCAGCCGCCCCCGCCCCGTCGGCTGGACCGCAGCCGGCGTGGTGCTGGGCCTGTTGCTGATCGCGCTGCTGGCGCTGCATGCGGAGACCATGGCGCAGATGGTCAGGGTCTGGAGCCGCAGCAACACGCATGCCTTCTCGTTCCTGATCGTGCCGATCAGCGCCTATTTCGTCTGGCTGCGCCGCCCGCTGCTGGCGACGATTCCGCCGCGCCCCTGGCCGGCGGCGGCGCTGCTGGCGGTGCCGGCCGGCCTGCTGTGGCTAATCGGCGAGCTGGCGCAGGCCGCGGTGCTGGCGCAGTTCGCCTTCGTGGCGCTGGTCCAGGTCGCGATCCTGGCGGTGCTGGGCTGGACGGCGTTCCGGGTGCTGCTGTTCCCGGTCCTGCTGCTGTGGCTGATGGTGCCGTTCGGTGAGTCGCTGCTGCCGGCACTGATCGACCTGACCATGGTGCTGACCGTCGCCGGCCTCGGCATGCTCGGCATGGAGGTCAGCACCGACGGCAACATCCTGATCACCGAGATCGGCCGCTTCGGCGTGGTCGAGGCCTGTTCGGCGCTGGATTTCATCATCGGCAACACGGCGATCTCGCTGGTCTATGCCAACCTGATGTTCGCCGGCTGGCGCAAGCGCACGCTCTACGTCCTGGCCGGCATCCCGGTGGCCATCCTGGCCAATGGGGTGCGCACCACGGGGGTGATCTGGCTGACCTACGTCTCCGACCGCTCGATCAACCTGATCGGCGACCACGAGACTTTCGGCTGGCTGCTGTTCTGCGCCGCGGTGGCCGCGCAGATGGGGATCGGCTGGCGCTTTCGCGACCCACCGGACACGATCGTCGCCACGCCGACGACCAGGCCGGCGACAGCCAGCCGGCCAGCATGGCTCGGCGCCATCGCCGTATTGGCGGTGGCGGCGGTCGGCCCGACCGTGGCCGCCAGCGTGGTGGACGATGTGCCGCCCGGGCCGGCCCTGACGCTGTGCCCGCCGCCGGCGCTTGGCATGCCGCAGCCGATGGCGGACTGGCGGCCGCGCTATCGCGGCGCCTCGGCGGAGTTGGCGGCGCGCTATTCGGTCGACGGTCTGCCGGTCGATCTCTACGTTGCCGCCTATCCGCGCCTGGGAACCGGCCGTGAGATGGTCGGTTTCCGCAACCGGCCGTTCGACGGCCGGACCTGGCACCGGCTGGCACAGGCCAGCAATTCGGTGCGGGTGGATGGCAACGTCACATCCGTACGCGAGATTCGGCTGCGGGGACCGGACCGTGCCCGGCGGCTGGTGTGGCAGGTCTACTGGATCGACGGGCGGTTCGTGGCGGCGCCTTGGGCAGCCAAGCTCTGGCGCCTGGCAAACGGGCTCAGCGGCGGAGACGGTGCCGCGGTGCTGTTGATGTCAGCCGATTCGACGGCCGATCCGGCGGCGGCGCGGGCCGCGATGCAGAAGCTGCTGGACCGCGGCCGGCTGCTGGCACCGTTGCTTCAGGCGACGCGGTCGGGGACCGGCTGCTGAGTCTCGCTCGGCACCCGGAACGGCAGCAGCAGCGCCTTGTCGAGCCGCAGGTCGGCCGGATCGCGGAAGTACTCCACGCCGACTTGCATCATCGTCACGCCCTCCTGCGGCGCCGCGCGATAGGTGCCGAACAAACGGTCCCACCAGATGAAAATCAGGCCGAAATTGCTGTCGGTCTCGACCCGGTGGGCGGAGTGGTGCACCACGTGCACCTCCGGCGTGATGATGAACAGCCGCAGCACGCGGTCGACCGGCGCCGGGAGCTGCACATTCACGTGGGTGAAGATGGAGATGGTCAGCGCCAGGATCTGGAAAATCGCGACGGCACCGGCGGGAATGCCGAACACCAGGATCGCCGCCGCGCTCGGCACCGCGATCATGATCACCTCGATCGGGTGGTGGCGGAATCCGGTGGTGAAGTCGATCTCGAGATCGGCGTGATGCACCACGTGCGCGCGCCACAAGATCGGCACCATGTGCAGCAGCCGGTGTTCGAGATACTTCACCAGGTCGAGGACCAGCACCCCCAGCGGCAACGCCAGCAGCAGCGGCAGACCGAGCAGGTGAAACAGCCCCCAGCCTTGCGTATCCGCCAGAATCGACAGCTTGAACAAGCCGATCGGCAGCAGCACCCGGCCGAGCAGCGCTTGAACCACGCCCATGCCGATGTTGGTCGACCAGCGCGTGATCAGCGGCAGGCGCGCGGCGCGCCACGGCAGGATGAACTCGGCGATCGCAAAGACGATGATGGCGCCATAGAAGATGGTGCCGAGGGCGTTTTCGTAGTGCTGGAGCAGGAATGCTTCCATCGTTCCCAGCCTGGCGCACCAAACGAAATACCTGGGCGGCCCATATCGCCCCGGCGATTAACCTAACGCAGGCTCGCGCCGGCGCCTACTTGCGATGGCGCGCGACGGCGATGGCGCCGATGACGCCAAGCGCCACCAGACCGATGATCCCAGGCGCCGGCAACTGGCCGGCGTCGACGCCGGCAATGGCATGGCCCGCCGGCACCGCAGCCAGTGCCGCGACCAGCGAGATGGTTGAAACGAGCCTCGACATCTTCCCTGACATCCTCAGTTGTCCGTCGTTAACCCGCTGGCTGCGGGCTACTTGCGGCCTCGGGCGATAGCGATGGCACTGATCACGCCCAACGCGACGAGGCCGAGTATGCCGGGCGCCGGCAGATTGACGTCGGTGGTACCGGCGAAGGCCGGTGCGGCATAGCTCAAGGCGGCTGCGGCAATCGCAACGCTCGCCAGCATCGTCTTGGATTTGAACATCTGTGTCTCCTATTTCCGGCTGCGAACCTCGGTTAGCCTGTGCTCCGACGTTCAACATTCGCACGCAAACAACGCGCCCCGACCACTACTACTTTCGCCACCGCGCCACGGCGATGGCGATCACCACGCCGGCCGCGACCAAGCCGACAATGCCTGGCGCCGGCAGGTCCGACAGCGCTGGACCGGCAATCGCAGTGCCATCGTAGCACAGCCCCGCAATTGCGATCACGGCAACGGCCGCGATCCTAGAGCTTCGTGGCATCCTTCTCCCCACCCTGCGGAGTGGCGCCAATTACACTGAGGAAAACAAGCAATTTTCATGCCTTCTTCATTTCTCTCTAAGAATCATTGCCTTAGGCGACGACCCGCCACCGGACAGTCCCGATATGTAAAGAATGCCGACAGCAAACGCCCGCCCCGACCGCTGCGATGCGACCACCGCGACACCCTTTCCGGCATCGCCGGCGCGCGCCGACGATCCGATCCGGACATGGTTCAACCATCTTTAACGAAATGCGGCCAAATATGGTGATGGGGGGTCACTCGATCGGAGCGACCATGTCGATAAATCAATCAACGAGCGAGCTGCGCGACAAGTTCGCGGCACTCGATCGGTCACAGGCCATCATCGAATTCAAGCCTGACGGCACCATTGTCTGGGCGAACGACAACTTCCTCGGCGCGATGGGCTACTCGCTGGAGGAGATCCAGGGCAAGCACCACTCGATGTTCGTCGAACCGGCCTTTGCCGGCAGCGCCGAATACCGCGAGTTCTGGAACAAGCTCGGACGCGGCGAATTCCAGGCGGCGGAATACAAGCGGCTGGCCAAGGGCAACAAGGAGATCTGGATCCAGGCCTCCTACAACCCGGTGTCCGGGCGCGACGGCAAAACCTACAAAGTCGTCAAGTTCGCGACCGACATCACCGAAGCGAAGCTGCGCAGCTTCGACTTCGAGGGTCAAATCGAAGCGATCCACAAGTCGCAGGCGGTGATCGAATTCCAGCCCGACGGCACCATTCTCACCGCCAACGCCAATTTCCTGGCCACCATGGGCTACAACCTGAAAGAGATTCAGGGTCAGCACCACTCCATGTTCGCCGAACCGGGCGTTGCCAACACGACCGAGTATCGCGAGTTCTGGAACAAGCTCGGCCGCGGCGAGTATCAGGCCGACGAGTACAAGCGCCTCGGCAAGGGCGGCAAGGAAATCTGGATCCAGGCCTCCTACAACCCGATCCTGGACAATGAGGGCAACGTCTTGAAGGTGGTCAAGTTCGCCACCGACATCACCGAGCAGGTGCAGGAACGGATGCGCCGCGCCGAAGCGCAGAAGACCATCGATAACGACCTCGGCGAGATCATGGAGGCGGTCGAGCAGACCAACAGCCAGGCCTCCAGCGCCGCCAGCGCGTCGACGGAAACGGCGCAGAACGTGCAATCGGTGGCGGCTGGCGCGGAAGAGATGGCCGCCTCGGTCACCGAGATAAGCCGCCGGGTCAGCGATGCGCTGGAAATCTCGGTCGAGGCCGTCAAGCAGGCCGAGAACACCAACGGCATCGTCTCCGGCCTGGCGACCGCGGCGCAGAAGATCGGCGACGTGGTCGACCTGATCAACAACATCGCGGCGCAGACCAATCTGCTGGCGCTGAACGCGACCATCGAGGCCGCCCGCGCCGGCGAGGCCGGCAAGGGCTTCGCCGTGGTCGCCTCGGAGGTGAAGAACCTGGCCAGCCAGACCGCCCGCGCGACGGAAGAGATCGGCGCCCAGATCGCCGAGGTGCAGGGCTCGACCTCGAGCGCTGTGACCGCGATCGAAAGCATCACCAAGACCATCAGTCAGGTGAACGAGATCTCCTCGGCGATCTCGGCCGCGGTCGAGGAGCAGTCCGCCGTCACCCAGGAGATGTCGGGCAACATGCAGACCGCCTCGCAGGGCGTGGAAGCGATCAGCGAGAACATGAGCCAGATCGCGGCCAGCGCCTCGCAGATCGACGCGGCGACCCGCAAGGTCAAGGAAGCCTCGCGCGCCATCGCGTAAGCGGCCTTCCGCTCCGGACAAGCCGGTCCCGCGCCAATGTGCGGGGCCGGCTTTTCGCTATCCGGCCCTGGCCAGGTCGACGCGCACCCGTGCCGAGTCCCGCTAAACCTCAAGCGTGAACCTCGGCGTCGATGGCGGCGATACTACGGGCGGCAGTCCACATTCGCCCGGTGGGCGGCAATGCCAGGCACCCTTCCCGCGCTGCGCGAGCGAAGGCTGGTGGGCGGTGACGGTCTCGAACCGCCGACCCTCTCGGTGTAAACGAGATGCTCTACCAACTGAGCTAACCGCCCGGGCGCGAACGGCCAACGCTCAGCCGTTCACCGGCCTGCCATAAGCCGCGCGGGATCGCTTTGCAAGTCGTGGAGACGCGGACCGGCGGAACCGGCCCGCGCGGATCAGTTGACGGCGTCTTTCAGCGCCTTACCGGCGCGGAACTTCGGCTGCTTGCTGGCAGGAATGTCGATCGGCGCCCCGGTCTGCGGGTTGCGCCCCTGGGTCGCTTTACGGTCGGTCACCACGAAGGTGCCGAAGCCAACCAGTCGCACCTCGTCGCCCGACTGCATCGACTGCGTGATGCAGTCGAACACCGAGTCAACGGCCTTGGTCGCGTCAGCCTTGGTGAGGCCGGTGCTATTCGCGACGGCGGCAATCAGGTCATTCCTGTTCAAAGCACCCCCCTTATCATTTGCTTGGGAACACGGCGCGGACGGCCGTCCTCAGGATAGTCGCCGACTCTAGGCGTCGGCCTTGGGCAGGTCAAAGGAAAAAGCCGGGGCAACCGCCCCGGCCTCCTCACGAATCCCGCGCCACTAGTGGCTGAGCGGCGGTTGCTCCAGATCGCGGGCGGCCTGCTGGCGGGCCAGCTCGGCCGCCGCCTCCTCTTCCTCGTCCCACTCGATCGGAACCGGGCGGGTGATCAGCGCCTGTTCGATGACTTCGTCGACCGAACTGACCGGGATGATCTCCAGGCCCTTCTTCACGTTGTCCGGAATCTCCGCCAGATCCTTCTCGTTGTCCTTCGGGATCAGCACCGTCTTGATGCCGCCGCGCAGCGCGGCCAGCAGCTTCTCCGTCAGGCCGCCGATCGGCAGCACCCGCCCGCGCAGGGTGATCTCGCCGGTCATGGCGATGTCGCGGCGCACCGGGATCTTGGTCATGTTGGAGACGATCGAGGTGAACATCGCCACGCCGGCCGACGGACCGTCCTTCGGCGTCGCGCCCTCCGGCACGTGGACGTGGATGTCGCGTTTCTCGAACACCGGCGGCTTGACGCCGAAGTCGATGCAGCGCGAGCGGAAGTAGGACGCCGCCGCCTGGATCGATTCCTGCATCACGTCGCCGAGCTTGCCGGTGTACTTGATGTTGCCCTTGCCCGGCAGCACCACGGACTCGATGGTCAGCAACTCGCCGCCGACCTCGGTCCAGGCCAGGCCGGTAACCATCCCGACCATGTCCTCCAGCTCGATCTCGCCGAACCGGTAGCGCTGCACGCCGGCATACTTGCCGAGGTTGCGCCGGGTCACCATCACCTTCTTGGTCTTCTTGGTGACGATGTCCTTGGTCGCCTTGCGGATCAGGTTGGCGATCTCGCGCTCAAGGTTACGGACGCCGGCCTCGCGCGTGTAGTAGCGCACCAGGTCGAGCAGCGCAGTGTCGGAAATCGTCCACTCGCCCTTGCGCAGGCCGTGCGCTTCCTTCTGCTTCACGATCAGGTGGCGCTTGGCGATCTCGACCTTCTCGTCCTCGGTGTAGCCGGACAGCCGTATCACTTCCATGCGGTCGAGCAACGGCTGCGGCATGCGCAGCGTGTTCGCCGTGGTCACGAACATCACGTCGGACAGGTCGTAGTCGACCTCTAGATAGTGGTCGTTGAAGGTGTGGTTCTGCTCCGGGTCGAGCACCTCAAGCAGGGCCGAGGACGGGTCGCCGCGGAAGTCGGCGCCGAGCTTGTCGATCTCGTCGAGCAGGAACAGCGGGTTGTTCTTCTTCGCCTTCTTCATGCCCTGCAGCACCTTGCCCGGCATCGAGCCGATGTAGGTGCGGCGGTGGCCGCGGATCTCGGCCTCGTCGCGCACGCCGCCCAGCGACATGCGCACGAACTCACGTCCCGTGGCGCGCGCCACCGACTTGCCGAGCGAGGTCTTGCCGACGCCGGGAGGGCCGACCAGGCACAGAATCGGGCCCTTGATCTTCTTCGCCCGCTGCTGCACGGCGAGGTATTCCAGGATCCGCTCCTTGACCTTGCCCAGGCCGTAATGGTCCTGGTTCAGGATCTTCTCGGCGTTCTTGATGTCCTTCTTGACCCGGGACTTGTCGCCCCAGGGCAACGACAGAATCCAGTCCAGGTAGTTGCGTACGACGGTGGCCTCGGCCGACATCGGGCTCATGTTGCGCAGCTTCTTCAGCTCCGCCTGGGCCTTCTCGCGCGCTTCCTTGCTGAGCTTGGTCTGCTTGATGCGCTCTTCCAGCTCGGCCATCTCGTCGCGGCCGTCGTCGCCCTCGCCAAGTTCCTTCTGGATCGCCTTGAGCTGCTCGTTCAGGTAGTACTCGCGCTGCGTCTTCTCCATCTGGCGCTTCACGCGGGAGCGAATCTTGCGCTCCACCTGCATGACGCCGATCTCGCCTTCCATCAGCGAATAGACGCGCTCCAGCCGCTCCTGCACGTTGTCGATCTCGAGGATTTCCTGCTTCTCGGGAATCTTCAGCGCCAGGTGCGAGGCGACGGTGTCGGCGAGCTTGCTCGGTTCGTCGATTTGATTAACGGAAACAAGAACCTCTGGCGGAATCTTACGATTGAGCTTCACGTACTGCTCGAACTGCGCCACGACCGAGCGGGTCAGCGCGTCGATGTCGTCGGGCCGCTCCTCGGGCTCGTCAATGGCATCGGCCTCGGCCTCGAAGAAGGCGCCATTGTCGGTCAGCTTGCGGATGCGGGCGCGCTGGCCGCCCTCGACCAGCACCTTCACGGTCTGATCGGGCAGCTTCAGCAGCTGCAGGATCGAGGCGATGGTGCCGACGTGATAGACGTCGTCGCCGCCGGGATCGTCCTGAGTCGCGTTCTTCTGCGTCACCAGGAGGATCTGCTTGTCCTCCTTCATGACGCTCTCGAGCGCGCGCACCGATTTCTCGCGGCCGACGAACAGCGGCACGATCATGTGCGGGAAAACGACAATGTCGCGAAGCGGAAGAACTGGGAACGTACCGCTACCGTAGGTTTCTGACATCGGAACCCTTCTTACCTTTGCCGGCCTGGACAACGGCGCGCATCTTGGATGCCGCGGCCATGATCCGCCGGATGCGGCCCGCCCACCATTGGCACGAGCCGACTCGTTAACAGTCTATTACGTGGCGCCCGGAGCGGCGCAATCAAGACGGGGCCGGTCGAACGCGCGGCCGGCCGTACCGTCATGGACGTCGGTCAGGTACCGACGTCCTCCTGACGATCCGAGTAGATGTAGAGCGGACGTGCCCTGCCCTCCACCACTTCGCCGTTGATCACCACCTCCTCGACGCCGTCCAGCGACGGCAGCTCATACATGGTGTCGAGCAGGATGGTTTCCATGATCGAGCGCAGGCCGCGCGCGCCGGTCTTGCGCGCGATCGCCTTGCGGGAAATGCCCTTGAGCGCGTCGTCGGCGAAGGACAGCTGGGTGTCCTCCATGTCGAACAGACGCTGATACTGCTTGATCAGGGCATTCTTCGGCTTGGTCAGGATATCGACCAGCGCCGCCTCGTCGAGGTCGCCAAGCGTGGCGATCACCGGCAGGCGGCCGACGAATTCCGGGATCAGGCCGAACTTCAGCAGGTCCTCCGGCTCGACCTCGCGCAACACCTCGCCGGTCTGGCGATCGTCGGGCGAGCGCACGTCGGCGCCGAAGCCGATCGAGGTGCCCTGGCCGCGCGCGGAGATGATCTTCTCCAGCCCGGCGAAGGCGCCGCCGCAGATGAACAGGATGTTGGTGGTGTCGACCTGCAGGAATTCCTGCTGCGGGTGCTTGCGGCCGCCTTGCGGCGGCACCGAGGCGATGGTGCCCTCCATGATCTTCAGCAGGGCCTGCTGCACACCTTCGCCCGACACGTCGCGGGTGATCGACGGATTGTCGGACTTGCGACTGATCTTGTCGACCTCGTCGATGTAGACGATGCCGCGCTGCGCGCGCTCGACATTGTAGTCGGCGGACTGCAGCAGCTTCAGGATGATGTTCTCGACGTCCTCGCCGACATAGCCGGCCTCGGTCAAGGTGGTGGCGTCGGCCATGGTGAAGGGCACGTCGATGATCCGCGCCAGGGTCTGGGCCAGCAGCGTCTTGCCGCAGCCGGTCGGCCCGACCAGCAGGATGTTCGACTTGGCGATCTCGATGTCGTTGCCCTTGCCGCCGCCGTTGTTCAACCGCTTGTAGTGGTTGTGCACGGCGACCGAGAGCACGCGCTTGGCCTGCGCCTGGCCGATCACATAGTCATCGAGGACGGTACAGATCTCCTGCGGCGTCGGGACGCCGTCACGAGTCTTGACCAGGGAACTCTTGTTCTCCTCGCGGATGATGTCCATGCACAGTTCGACACACTCATCGCAAATGAACACCGTAGGCCCAGCGATGAGCTTGCGGACTTCGTGCTGACTCTTGCCGCAGAACGAACAATAGAGCGTGTTCTTTGAGTCACCGCCGCTCAGCTTGGTCATGGATTTTCCTAAACTCCTGCTGTTGCGGCGATGTTAAACACCGCCTTCTCTCACGAACAACACCAAACTCGCCTGCGGGGCGCCCCATCGAGGGACAAGTCCCGCTTGTTCGGCCCGCGACGACCCGGCCACCGCCGAATCAGAGCAAGTATCATGCCGCCGCAAGCCGTACCAGGATAGGGCAGACTGCCTCACCATTTGGTTAAACCCGGCCATCGCCCGAACCCGCCCGCCAGCTGTGTCCTAATCGTCCTTGGACTCGCCGTCGGTCGGCATCGGGCGGTTCTCGACCACCTCGTCGATCAGGCCGAAATCCTTGGCGTCCTGCGCCGACATGAAGGTGTCGCGGTCCATCGCCCGCTCCACCTGCTCCAGCGTCTTGCCGGTGTGCTTCACGTACATCTGGTTCAACCGCTCGCGCAGCGACAGGATCTCGCGGGCGTGAATCTCGATATCCGCCGCCTGGCCCTGAAAACCACCGGAGGGCTGGTGCACCATGATCCGCGCGTTCGGCAGCGCGAGACGCTTACCAGTGGCCCCGGCGGTCAGCAGCAGCGACCCCATCGAGGCGGCCTGGCCGATGCACAGAGTCGAAACCGGCGGCCGGATATACTGCATGGTGTCGTAGATCGCCAGGCCGGAGGTGACCACGCCACCAGGCGAGTTGATGTAGACGGAGATGTCCTTCTGCGGGTTGTCTGCCTCAAGAAACAGCAACTGCGCGGAAACCAGGCTGGCCACGGCATCGTGAATCGGGCCGATGATGAACACGATCCGCTCTTTCAGCAGGCGCGAATAGATGTCGTAGGCCCGCTCGCCGCGGTTGGTCTGCTCGACCACCATCGGCACCAGGGTGTTCATGTAGACCTCGCGCGGGTCACGCTCGGACATAATCGCCGCCTCTCTTATCGCTCGCCGTCGGCCGCGGCCGACTCGTTGTCATCGATATATGCGCTCGCCACCGGTCCCGGTAGGGGACCGGTCAATCGTGCTTGTGATCGTGATCGTGGTCATGATCATGATCGTGGTCGTGGTGACTGTGGTCGTGCTCGTCCTCGTCCGGATCGGCCATCAGCTCGTCGAGCGAGACCGGCTTGTCGGTGACCTGCGCCATTTCGATGATGAAGTCGCAGACCTTGTCTTCCAGGATCGGCGCGCGGAGCTGGGCCTGCGCCTGCTCGTTGTCGCGCAGATACTCGAACACCTGGCGTTCCTGGCCGGGGAAGCGCTGCGCCTGCTGCATGATGGCGCGGCTGACCTCCTCGTCGGAGACTTCCAGGTTGTTGGCGCGGCCGACTTCGGAGAGCAGCAGGCCGAGCCGGACCCGGCGCTCGGCGATGGCGCGGTACTCGGCGCGCAGGTCCTCCTCCGGCTTGTCCAGGTCGGCAATGGTCTTGTTCTGGCGCTCCAGGTCGTGCTCGAGCTGGCCCCAGATCTGATCCGACTCCATCTCCACCATGCCCGGCGGCACTTCGAAATCGTAGCGCTCGGCCAGCGCGTCGAGCAGGCTGCGCTTCAGCTTGTTGCGGCTGAGCTGGCCGTGCGCCTGCTCCATGTCCGCCTTCACCGCTTCGCGCAGCTTCTCCAGGTTCTCCAGGCCGAACTTCTCGGCCAGCGCGTCGTCGACCGGGGTCGGCAACGGCACCTTCACCGCCTTCACCGTGACCGCGAAGCTGGCCGGCTTGCCGGCGAGCTTGTCGTCGCCGTATTCCTCGGGGAAGGTCACCTCGACGGTCTTCTCGTCGCCCGCCTTGGCGCCGATCAACTGATCCTCGAAGCCCGGAATGAACTGGCCGGAGCCGAGTTCGAGCTGGAAATCGTCCGCCGTGCCGCCCTCGAACGGCGTGCCGTCGACGGAGCCGACGAAATCGATCACCACCGCGTCGCCCGACGCGGCCTCCTGGCCGTCGGCGGCGTCGGCGAAGCTCTTCATCTGCTGCGCCATCGCCTCCAGGCGCTCTTCCATCGCCTTCTCGTCGACTTCGGCGACCGGGCGCTCCAGCTCCAGGTCGCCGAACCCGCCAACCTCGAATTCCGGCAGCACCTCGACTTCCAGCTTGTACTCGAGGTCCTTGCCCTCGTCGAAGCTGGTGATCTCGATCTTCGGCTGCATCGCCGGCTTCAGCGCATTGTCCTCGAAGGTCTTGGCGGTGGCCTCGTTGACCGACTCCTCCACCACCTCGCCGATGACCCGCTTGCCGTAGGTCTTGCGCAGCAGGCTGACCGGGACCTTGCCGCGGCGGAAGCCGGGGATCTGCGCTTCCTTGGCCAGCTCGTTCAGCTTGCCGGAGAGCTTGTTCTCGATCTCGTCGGCCGCGATGACGATGGCGTATTCGCGTTTCAGGCCGTCGGACAGGGTTTCCGTCACTTGCATAGGTCTTACCGGGTCACGAATGGTGTCTGTGAAACTGTTCGGGCCGCTGGTGCGGCGACGCCGCGCGGCCGGTGGATCGATGGTGCGGGCGGAGGGACTTGAACCCCCACGACTGTTAGGTCACCAGGACCTAAACCTGGCGCGTCTGCCAATTCCGCCACGCCCGCCGCGGTGCCAGGCCAGCGCGGCTCTTCATAGCACAAACGCAAACCGCCGCAAGAGGCAGGCGCTTAGGTACTTATTCGGGCCAAACAGGCGGCCGCGCAGGCATCGACGATGGCGTCGGTGTCGATGCGGTGCACGCGGTACAGGTCGGGGATGTCGCCGGACTGGCCGAAGCCGTCGACGCCGAGGCTGACCAGCCGGCGCCGCGCCGCGGTGCCCATCCAGCCCAGGGTCGCGGGATGGCCGTCCAGCACCGTCACCAGCATCGCGTCCTTGGCCAGAATGTCGGTCAGGCGGCCGAGGTGGCTGCGCGCACCGACTTCGCCCTCGATCCGCCGGCGCCAGGCCGCCGCGTAATCCGAATACAGCCGGTCGGCTGAGGTCACGCACAGCAGGCCGGCGCCGGGAATGTCCTCCACGATGGTCTCCCAGGCGGCCAGCGCGTCGGGCGTGACGGCGCCGCAGCAGACGATGGCCAGTTCCGTGCCGGCTTCCGGCTGGCGCAGCCAGTACGCGCCGGCCAGCACGTCGTCGGTCAGCTTCGGCGTCATCTCGCGTTCCGGCTGCGCCAACGTACGGGTCGACAGGCGCAGGTAGACCGCGCCGCCGTCGTCGGCCTGCATGTGCTCCAGGCCCCAGCGCATGATCACCGAAAGTTCATCGACGAAGGCCGGCTCGAAGCTGGTCAGGCCGGGCTGGCCGAGACCGACCAGCGGGGTGATTACCGACTGGTGCGCGCCGCCCTCCGGCGCCAGCGTGATGCCCGACGGCGTCGCCACCACCATGAACCGCGCGCCCTGGTAGGCGGCGTAGTTCAGCGCGTCGAGGCCTCGGCTGATGAACGGGTCGTACAGCGTGCCGATGGGGAGCAGGCGGACGCCGAACAGGTCGGTCGACAGGCCCATCGCCGCCAGCATCAGGAACAGGTTGTTCTCGGCGATGCCGAGCTCGATGTGCTGGCCGTCGTGGCCCATCTGCCAGCGCTGGGCGGATACCACCTTCTCGGCCCGGAACACGTCCTCGCGGGCGTGCCGGTCGAAGATACCGCGCCGATTCACCCAGCCGCCCAGGTTGGTGGACACCGTGACATCCGGCGAGGTGGTGACGATGTGCTTGCCCAGGTCGCTGTCGCCACCGGCGATCTCGAACAGGATGCGCCCGAAGGCTTCCTGGGTGGCCATCGAGGCCGCCTTCGGCATCGGGAACGCGGTCGGCACCTCGACCTTCGCGGCCTGGTAGCGCCGCCGGCCGGCCTGCGCGAAGGGCACCTGGTCGAGGAAGGCACGCAGCTCGTCGGCCGGCATGTCGAGGCCGGCGAAGGGCTCCCATTCCTCGCCCTTCGGCACGCCCATGGCCTGCTGGAAGGCTTGCATCTGCTCCGGGCTCATCAGGCCGGCGTGGTTGTCCTTGTGGCCGGCGAAGGGCAGGCGCTTGCCCTTGATGGTGTAAGCCAGGAAGCAGGTCGGGTGGTCGTCGTCGATGCCGTGGAAGGCCTCCAGCAGGGAAGGCATGTCGTGCCCGCCCAGATTGGTCATCAGGTCGTGCAAGCGATCATCGTCGAGGTCGCCGATCAGCCGTACCAAGCCCTTCGCGTCCTTGAGGTCGCGGCTCAGGTGTTCGCGCCAGCCGGCGCCGCCCTTGTATGTCAGCGCCGAGTAGAGCGAGTTCGGGCAGTCGTCGATCCACTGTTGCAACAAATGCCCGCCGTCGACCTCGGCGAAGACCTGCTGCAGCGCCTTGCCGTATTTCAACGTCACCACATGCCAGCCGGTGGTGCGGAAGATGTCGTCGACGCGGCCGAACAGGCGGTCGGAAATCACCGCGTCCAGGCTCTGCCGGTTGTAGTCGACCACCCACCAGGTGTTGCGCAGGTCGTGCTTCCAGCCCTCCAGCAGGGCCTCGAAGACGTTGCCCTCGTCGAGCTCGGCGTCGCCCATCAGGGCCACCATGCGGCCCGGCCGGCGGCCCTCGGGCAGCCAGTTCTTCAGCGAGACGTAGTCCTGCACCAGGCTGGCGAAGGCGGTCATCGCCACGCCGAGGCCGACCGAGCCGGTCGAGAAGTCGACGTCGTCGGCGTCCTTGGTGCGGCTGGGATAGGACTGGGCGCCGCCGAGCGCGCGGAAATCCTCCATCGCCTCGCGTGTCTGCAACCCGAGCAGATACTGAATCGCGTGGAAGGCCGGGCTGGCGTGCGGCTTCACCGCGACCCGGTCCTCCGGCCGCAGCACGTCGAAGTAGAGCGCGGTCATCACCGTCGCCAGGCTGGCCGAGCTGGCCTGGTGGCCGCCGACCTTGAGGCCGTCGCGGTGCGGGCGCACGTGGTTGGCGTGGTGGATCATCCAGCTCGACAGCCACAGGACCTTGCGTTCCAGCGCGTGCAGCCGTTTCAGGCGCAGCTCCAGGTCGGTGTCCGGCGGCGCGGCCCGTTGTCCCAGCATGTCCGTCTCCCCTGCCCGACCGGCGTTCACGCCTCCGGCTTCAACGACCGCGCCAGCTTGCGCACCGCGGCGGCGGTGGCGATGCGGCCGTCGCCAGTATAGCTCTCGTGGTTCTTCTCGATCTCGTTGAGCTTGTACAGGTAATTCACCATCAGTCCGCCGGACTGGCGCAGGCCGGCGGTGGAGGTATCGCCCAGCCAGTTCAGCCGCTCCAGGCGGGCGCCGTTGGTGAGGTGGAAATGCGCGACGGGATCACGCGCGGTGCGGCCGCCGGGGCGGCGCTGGTTGACCAGGTACTCCGCCGCCAGCGCCTTCAGGAGCGGCTGCACCGCGTCGGCGACGGCCTTGTCCTGGTGCCAGTCCGGCCGGTCCAGCAGCGCCAGGAAACCCTCGCCGGCGGTCTCCGCCCCGGACAGCGCGATCAGTTCGCCCGCCTCCTCGTCGGTGAAGTCGAGCCGGTCGCGCTGTTCGTCGAGCCAGGCGCGCAGGCCCGGCATCGGCGACAAGGTTGCGAAGATCTTCAGCTTCGGCAGGTCGTACGTCAGGTCGCCGACCACGCGCTTGATCAGGAAGTCGCCGAAGCCGACACCGGCCAGGCCGGCCTGGGCGTTGGAGATCGAATAGAAGATCGCCGCGTCGGCGGTATCCGGGTCCAGGTTCGGCGCCTCGACGTCGAGCAGGTGCTGCACGTTGTCGGACATGCCGTTGACCAGCGCGACCCAGACGAAGATCAGCGGCTCGTCTGGCATTGCCGGGTGGAAGAAGGCATAGCAGCGCCGGTCGCTGTCGAGCCGGTTCTTCAGGTCGGACCACGACTTGATGGCGTGCACCGCCTCGTAGGCCATCAGCTTTTCCAGCAGCGCGGCAGGCGAGCGCCAGGTGATCTGCTGCAAGCCGAGGAAGCCGATGTCGAACCAGGAGGCCAGCAGTTCCTTGAGGTCGTTGTCGAGCGGCTTCAGGTCGCGGTCCTCGCGCGCCAGCCGGATCAGCTCGGCACGCATGTCGACCAGGAACTTGGTGCCCTCGGTCAGCGCGTTGAACTGGGTCAGCAACCGCACCCGCGGCGGCACCAGGGCGGCCCGCAAGAAGCGCCGGGCGGCACGCTGGTCGTCGTCGCTCTCCGCTCCCGCCATGGTCTTCAGGGCAGCCTCGACAGTGCCCTGCTCGACGTCATAGTCGGTCGCCAGCAGCTTCAGGAAGCGCGCCCGGCCGGTCTCGTTCAGCGCCAGGTAGGCACGGCCCAGGTCGGCGGCGCGCGCCCGGGCGGAAACCTCGCCGCCCTTGCCAGTCAGGCAAGCGTCGATCTGCTCGCGCAGCCGGACGCTGTCGGACTTCGGCAGGTCCGGCTCGATCGCCTCGGTCGGGCCCAGCGACACGCCGCGCCAGGCGCGCCGCAGGCGGTCGAGAAATCCGGGACTGCGTTCCTCGGTGATGCTCACGACACTCGGTTCCTCAACTGGCGCAACACGGCCGGCAACATCTCCGGCAAATCCTCGGCGATCAAGCCCGGCCCGAACGCCCTCGCCGCCTCGCCATGCAGCCAGGCGGCGGCGGCGGCGGCCTCGAAGGCCGGCACGCCCTGGCCCAGCAGACCGCCGATGAAGCCGGCCAGCACGTCGCCGGCCCCGGCCGTGGCCAGGTCGGGCGGCGCGTTGTCGTTGATGATGGCACGGCCGTCGGGCGCCGCGATGACGGTGTCCGGCCCTTTCAGCAGTACCACGGCGCCGCACTGCGCGGCGGCGGCGCGGGCCCGGGCGAGCTTGCCGCCCTCGACGTCGAACAGGCGCGCGAACTCGCCCTCGTGCGGAGTCAGCACGCAATTCGCATGCAGCGCGTCCATCAGCAACGATCGGGCATCGGCGAAGACGGTCAGCGCATCGGCGTCCAGCACCGTCGCCTTGCCGGCCTGCAGCGCGTGCAGCGCGTTGGCACGGGTCTGGCCGGTGATGCCGTTGCCGGGGCCGACCACGACAGCGTTGCGCCTCGCGTCCTCGATGGCATCGATGAAACCGCCCTCCATCATGATCGCGTCGAGCATGCCGGCATGTTCGTTCACCGCCTCGCGCGGCGCCGCCAGGGTGACGAGGCCGGCACCGATGCGCAGCGCGCCGCGCGCCGCCAGCCGTGCCGCGCCGCCGCGCCCGAAGGGTCCGGCCGCGACCACCACGTGACCGCGGCTGTACTTGTGGCCGTCCTGGCGCGGGCCGGGCCACGACGGCAGCCACAGGTCGGGACCGTTGCGCCACGTGTCAGCGTCCAGGACATCTGCCGGGATGCCGATGTCGATGAGCTTGAGGTCGCCGCACAGCGCTCGCCCGGGCATCAGCAGGTGACCCGGCTTGGCGCGGAAGAACGTGACGGTGAGCGCGGCGGGCAAGGCATGGCCCATCACCAAGCCGGTATCGCCATGCACGCCGCTTGGCACGTCGACCGCGACACTCGGCAGGCCGCGCGCGGCGGCGGCTTCGAGAAGCTGGCGCACCGGGCCGTCGACGTCGCGCGCCAGGCCGGCGCCGAAGATCGCATCGACCACCAGTTCGGCGCCCTCCAATGCCGCCTCGGCCAGCGGCTCGACCGCGCCATCCCAACGGCTGGCCATCACCGCGGCGTCGCCCTTCAGCGCACCGGGCTCGCCCAGCAGCGCCAGCCGGACGGTGGCGCCGGCCTGCTTCAGCAGACGGGCGATGACGAAACCGTCGCCGCCGTTGTTGCCGGGTCCGCACAGCACCGCCACCGGACAGGGCCCGAAACGGTCGAGGATCGCCTCGGCGACGCCGGCGCCGGCCGCCTCCATCAACGTCTCGCCGCTGACGCCGGCGTCGATCGCCGCCCTGTCGGCCGCGTACATCTCCTGGACGGACAGAAGTTCCAACATCGCTGGATTATGACCGGTCGATCATTGACACTACCTGACCCGATCCGGCGCGGATTCAGACCTGCCCCGGCCACGTCACCGCCGGCTGGGTCGCCTCGAAGGCGGCAGCGGCGCGCAGCACCAAATCCTCGCGGTAGGTGTCGGCGACGATCTGCAGGCCGACCGGCAGCCGGTCGCTGGTGAAGCCGCACGGCACCGAGCAGGCCGGCTGCTGCGTCATGTTGAAAGGGTAGCTGAAAGGTGTCCATTTCAGCCAGTGGCCGGTGCCTTCCCAGCCTTCCGGCGCCAACGTGCCGACATCGAAGGCCGGCACCGCCAGCGCCGGGGTCAGCAGCAGGTCATAGGCCATGTGGAACACCCGCATGTGGGTGCCGAGCGCGAAGCGGGCGTTGACCGCCTTCTGCAGCTGCACCGCCGTCAGGCTCTTGCCCTCCTCGACCAGCTCGGCCAGCGGCGGCTCCATCACCGCCTTCTGCTCCGCTGAGAAGTCGCCCATGGCGGCGGCCGCGCCGGCCCACCACAGGGTGCGGAAGTCCTCCGTCGGGTCGGCGAAACCCGGATCGATCTGCTCGACATAGGCGCCCAGGCTCTCGAAGGTCTTGGCCGCCTCGGCCACCGCGGCGGCGACCTCCGGATGAACCTTGGCGTAGCCCAGGTCGGGGCTGTAGGCGACGCGCAGGCCCTTCACGCCACGGTCCAGGCCGTTGCCGTAATCGTGCTTCACATATTCGATGGAGGACCAGTCGCGGGCATCCGGCTCGGCCATCACGTTCAGCATCAGCGCGGCGTCGGCGACGGAGCGGGCCATCGGACCGACATGGCTCAGCGTGCCCATGGCGCTGGGCGGCCAGGCCGGCACCCGGCCGAACTGCGCCTTGATGCCGAAGACGCCGGTGAAGCCGCAGGGAATGCGGATCGAACCGCCGCCGTCGGAGCCGATCGCCAGCGCCCCCATGCCGGCGGCCAGCGCTGCGGTGCCGCCGCCGGACGAGCCGCCCGGCGTCTTGGCCAGGTTCCACGGGTTGCGGGTGATGCCGGTCAGCGGCGAGTCGGTGATGCCCTTCCAGCCGAACTCCGGGGTCGTGGTCTTGCCGATGAACACGGCGCCATGCTCGCGCAGCCTGGCCACGGCCGGCGCGTCGGTATCCCATGGGCCGGCAGGATCGGTGGTGCGGCTGCCGCGCATGGTCGGCCAGCCGTCGGACAGGACCAGGTCCTTGATCGAGGTCGGGACGCCGTCGACGGCGCCGGCCGGATCGCCATGCTGCCAGCGCGCCTCGGACCGCCTGGCCTGGGCCAGCGCGCGTTCCGGGTCGAGCACGTTGAAGGCATTGATCTTGTCGTTATCGCTGTCGATGCGCGCCAGCGCCGCCTCGGTCGCCTCGACCGGCGAGAGCGACTTGTCGCGGAAACGGCGCACCAGTTCGGTCGCACTCATGTAGGCCAGGTCTTCGGACATTCTTTTGGCTCCCCTGCCGATTGCTGCATTGTCGTCCGCGGGAGGCGACCGGCGCAACGCACCGAATGACGTCATTTCACACCAACCTCACGCAGAGTTTCGTTGGCCCGCGATGGCGGCAGCGGCATTGTCAGCCGATGGCGGCTTGGCGTGCATTTGTCCTGGTCCTGGCGCTGCTGGCACCGCCGGCGGCGGCGAACGATCGTGCCGACCTGGTGCGTTGGGGCATGGAGCTGTTCGATGCCAGCGAGCCGGCGGTGCAGCGCTCGGCGCTGAGCTACTTCGCCAAGCGCGGCGAGATCGACGCGGCGCCGTTGTTGATCCTGGCGATGCGCTTCCTCGACACCAGCGATGGCGAACTGGTCGGCGTCCTTCAGCAGCTCACCGGCGAGTCGACGGCCGACGACTGGAACGCCTGGATGCTGTGGCAACAGGCGCACCCCGAGATCCGGCCCTTCGACGGCTTTCAAACGATACACGCTCGTGTCCATGCCCAGATCGACGGCAACTTCCGCCTGTTTCTCCAGGACGACACGACGCACGAGATCCGCGTCGAGGAGATCACCTGGGGCGGGGTGAAGAAGGACGGCATTCCGGCGCTGACGCTGCCACGCCTGATCGCGGCCGACGCGGCGCATTACCTGGAAGACGAGGAACAGGTCTTCGGGCTGTCGATCAACGGGGACGCGCGGGCCTACCCGCTGCGGCTGATGGACTGGCACGAGATGTTCAATGACGTGGTCGGCGGGGTGCCGGTCTCCCTGGCCTATTGCACCCTGTGCGGCTCCGGCATCCTGTTCGAGACCGCTGTGGAAGGGTTCCCCTACCCGCTGGTCTTCGGGTCGTCGGGTTTCCTCTACCGCTCGAACAAGCTGATGTACGACACCTACACGCATTCGCTGTGGAACCAGTTCACCGGGCGGCCGGTCGCCGGGCCGCTGACCGGATCGGGGATCGAGCTGCGGGTTCGGCCGGTGGCGATCACCACCTGGGGCGACTGGCGGCGCAGCCATCGCGACACCCGCGTGCTCGCGATCGACACCGGCTATGCCCGCGACTACCGGCCCGGCCGGCCCTACGGCACCTACTTCTCCAGCCCGGAGATGATGTTTCCGGCTCTGGTCGACGAGAGCCGGTTGAAGGCCAAGGACCAGGTTTTCGCGCTGCGCGGCGCCGACGTGCAGAAGGCCTGGCCGCTCGCCCTGTTCGCCGGCGGCGCTGTGATCAACGACAGCGCCGGCGCGCTCGACCTGGTGCTGATCGGCGACGCGGCGAGCCGCACGGTGCGCGCCTACCGGGCCGACGGCCTCGAATTCGCCAAGTCCGACAGCGCCGACCGCGTGCGCCAGGCCGGCACCGAGTGGCAAGTGACGGAAACCGCGCTGGTGGGGCCGGAGGACCGGCGCCTGGCGCGCCTGCCGGGTCATATCGCCTACTGGTTCGCCTGGTCGGGCTATTTCGGCGGCCAGGGCGAACTCGGCGGCGGCCGCTAGCCGTCCGGCGTGAACTCGCTCAGGCCCCGGCGCACGGCGGCCCGGTCGGCATCGGTCAGCAGCGGGCGCAGCTCGTCGAAATAATAGGCCGCAAGCTCCGGCTTCTGCAGCCCGCCGAGCAGGGCCCAGTAGTAGGACTGGAACGGGTCCTTCGCGGTGCCCTCGCCGTTCAGGTACATGCGGGCCAGGAAAATCTGCGCATCGGCATTGCCCTTGTTGGCGGCGACCTTGAAGTGCGCCAGTGCCGCGGCGAAATCCCGCTCGACGCCACGGCCGTTGTAGTAGGAGAAGCCGAGCGCGTAGTCGGCCTTGCCGGCACCATCGGCGTTGGCCGACGCGGCGGCGGCGAACAGCTCGGTGGCCCTGGCCTCGTCGCGCGGCACGCCACGGCCGAAGAAGTACAGATAGGCCAGGTTGCGCTGCGCGTCGGCATTGCCCTGATCGGCGGCGGCGCGGAACCAGCGCGCGGCCTGCTCGTAGTCGCGCGGCACGCCGCGGCCGAGCGCGTAGGCGCTGCCGAGATTGCGCTGCGCCTTGGCGTTGCCGGCGTTGGCCGCCCTGCCATACCAGCGCGCCGACTGGGTGTGGTCCTGGGCGACGCCCTTGCCTTCCTCGTAGTAGATGCCGACCACCCGGGCGGCCTCGGCATGGCCGGCCTCGGCGGCCTGGGTGAACCACTTCAGTGCCTGTGCCGGGTCGGCCGGCACGCCGCGGCCGGCGTCGTAGATCAGGCCGACCTGGTAGGCCGCCTCGGCGTCGCCCTCCGATGCCGCGACCTGCAGCAGAACCCGGCCGCCGGCCAGATCGCCACGCGCCAGGGCGGCCAGTCCCGCCGCGGTGTCGGCGCGGACCGTCGCCGGCAGCAACAGCGCCAGCGCCAGCAGAATCCTCTGAATGTGCATCCAACGTCGCATCGGCGCGGCAATCTACGGACCGGCCGGCGCCACGACAAGGCAAAGCCCTTCCCGTCGCGGTGGCGGCATGACAAGTTGCGCCGATGATCCGACTCGTAACAGTACTTGTTCTGCTCGCGCTGGCGTCTTGCGGCGGCGGGCCCTTGGTTCGTGACGACTATCTCGGCCTGTCGTGGCTGGAACCGGAGCGCAAGGCCGAACCCGTCCGCCGCGACGGCAACGGCAACCCGATCCTGCCGCCGGCGCCGACCGCCGAATAGGCAACAGGGAGACCATCCGATGACGCAAACCGAGCTCGACGGCCTGATCGATCTGCTGACCAAGCGTCCGCCGCCGGACAATCCCAGCGTGGACGACTTGCGGGCCGGCTTTGAAATGCTGGGCAAGTACCTGCCGATGGCGGACGACGCGACGGTGGAGGAACTGACCGTGGCCGGGCGGCCGGCCGAATGGGTCCGCGGCCCCGACGCCGACCCCGGCCGCGCGGTGCTGTATGTGCACGGCGGCGGCTATGTCATCGGCTCGCTGAACACGCATCGCCGGCTGGCCTACGACGTGTCGGTGGCGTCAGGCTGCTCGGTGCTGCTGCTGGACTACCGGCTGGCGCCGGAACACCCGTTCCCGGCCGCGGTCGACGACGCCGTGGCAGCCTATGGCTGGCTGCTCGACCAGGGCTTCCAGCCGGGCCAGGTGGCGATCGCCGGCGACTCGGCCGGCGGCGGCCTCACCGTCGCCACGCTGCTGGCGGCGCGCGACAAGGGCCTGGCGATGCCCGCGTGCGGCTGGTGCATCTCGCCGTGGACCGACATGGAGGGCGTCGGCGAGAGCATGACCTCGAAGGCCGACGAGGACCCGATGGTGAAGTACGACGGGCTGACCAAGCTCGCCGCGCTGTACCTGAACGGCGCCGACCCGAAAAGCCCGCTCGCCGCGCCGCTCTACGCCGACCTGACCGGACTGCCGCCACTGATGATCCAGGTCGGCACGGCGGAGGTTCTGCTGGACGACGCGCGCCGACTCAAGGCCAAGGCGGAGGCCGCCGGCGTCGAGGTTGCCTACGAGGAAGCAGTGCGGATGATCCACGTCTGGCACCTGTTCGCCCCGATGCTGAGCGAGGGCCGCGAGGCGATCATGCGCGGCGGCGCGTTCCTGAAATCGAAGCTGGCGTAGCTCGGGACGGAGACAGCCGGGTCAAGCCCGGCTGTGACGAATGTACAGATCACGCGTGATGCCCGGGCTCGACCCTCGGGTGTCCGGTTAAGCTCTGGCGGGACCAACAACACGCGTCATGCCAGCGCAGGCTGGCATCCAGTCAACGTCGATATAGGCACGCGGAGAACGCGGAGTTACAGGGATCGGCGCTCCGCGTATCCGGGTGAAATCGCGACAGCGGCCGGTCTGGATTCCTGCCTTCGCAGGAATGACGAGGTTCCTATGGAAATGCCGTCCACTCCAACGGCGGCACGGCGCAACCGATTGTTTTCCAAAACACTTCTGACCGCCACGCGAAGCCTGAACCGGACACCCGTGGGCTCGACCCGGGCATCTCTCATTCTGGGCTGCGTTGGTGGGGAAAATGGGGCGAGTGACCGGTCTCGAACCGGCGACCTCCTGAGTCACAGTCAGGCGCTCTAACCAACTGAGCTACACCCGCCACAGGTAAGGCGGTGTGGATAGCGCCAAGCCCCCCTGAGCGTCAAGCGACGCGTTAGCCGCGCCCGAAATGCGTGGCCAGGCGGTCCAGTGCGCCGTCCAGCACGTCGTCGCGCTTGCAGAAGCAGAAGCGCACGAGGTGGTCGACGCCGGCGGTGGCGAACAGTGCGCTGCCCGGCACCAGGGTGACGCCGGCCTCGATGGTCAGGTGCCTGCAGAAATCGACGTCGGAGCCATTGAAGCCGAAAGGGCGGATGTCGGCGCTCAGGAAATAGGTCGAGGCGCAGTGCAGGACCTCGAAGCCGAGCCCGCTCAGCCCGTCGGCCAGCCGGTCGCGCTTGGCCTGGAGCTGGCCGGCGAGACCGGTGTACCAGACTTCCTCGTGCTCCAGGCCGTGGGCGACGGCGCGCTGCAGGTTCGGCGGCGTGGTGAACACCAGGAACTGGTGCGCCTTGGAGATCACGCCGAGCAGGTCCGCACACGCGGTCACGTAGCCAACCTTCCAGCCGGTCATCGAGAAGGTCTTGCCGGCCGAGCCGATGCGCACGCAGCGCTCGCGCATGCCCGGCAAGGTGATCAGCGGAATGTGCTTGGCGCCGTCGAATACCAGGTGCTCGTAGACGTCGTCGCAGATCGCGTAGCTGTCGTGCTTGTCCATCAGCGCGGCGATGAAGCCGAGCTCGTCGGCGGAGAACACCTTGCCGGTCGGGTTCATCGGCGTGTTCAGCAGGATCAGCTTGGTCCTGTCGGAGAAGGCGTCCGCGAGCTTGTCGCGCGGCAGCTCCCAGTGCGGCGGCTCCAGACGGACGATCTTCGCGTCGGCGCCTGCGCGGCGCAGCATCGGCAGGTAGCTGTCGTACAGCGGATCGAACACCACCACTTCGTCGCCGGGCTCGACCAGGGCCAGGATCGCCGCCGCCAGCGCCTCGGTCGCGCCGGACGTGACCATCACCTCGCTCTGCCAGTCGCAGTCCAGGTCGTAGAAGCGCTTGTTGTGCGCGGCGACGGCCTGCCGCAGCTCGGGGATGCCCATCATCGGCGGGTACTGGTTCGGGAACTCGCGGGTCGCCTTGTCGGCCATGTCCTTGATGCTGGCCGGACCCTCCTCGTCCGGGAAGCCCTGCCCGAGGTTGATCGACTTGTGCTCGATCGCCAGCCGGCTCATCACCTCGAACACCGTCGTGCCGAACGAGGAGAGCACCTGATTGGCGGGCTTCACCATCGACCTTCCATACGGCGACCTTTTGCGATCAAGGGCCGAGCGTCGATATCGAGCCGCAACGCCCGACATGCCTCCATCCCACCGTAGCGATTACACCGAACCGGCTTCGGGGCACAACAGCAACGGCTATGATCGCACGCACCTCGGACACCCGCACCCGCGGCGAGCAATGCCGGCACGTCGGCAACGCGCAGCGCGATGGCCGGCCGCGATCGATCGGCGACGGCGCCCGACGAGACCGTCGCCGATCGATCAGGAGACCGGCTTGCCCGCGTGCTGGACGCTCGTGCCGCGTCGCCGCGCCAGGACCGCGTCGACGCTCCAGCTGCCGGCGCCGTGGCTCAGTACCACAGCGAGGCCGCCGGCGATCGTGATGTTCTTCATGAACATGATCATCTGCATCTGGTTGCCGAAGTCGGCGTGGAACAGCACCGCGGCCAGCAGCGTGAAGCCGGCCAGGGCCAGTGCCGCCCAGCGGGTCAGCAGGCCCGCGGCGAGCAGCAGGCCGCCGCCCAGCTCCGTCAGGATGACCAGCGACAGCAGGCCACCGGGCACGCCGACGCTCTCCATGTACGCCTGCGTGCCGGCATAGGCGCCAACCTTGTTGAGGCCGCTGCTGACGAAGATCAGCGCCAGCAGAATGCGGCCGGCCAGTTCCAACGGGCTCGCGAAGCGGTTGACGATGGTGTTCATGGGTAGCTCCTCCGGGTCGCGGGTTCGGTTCAGGCGGCGGCAGCCAGGCTGGCGATCTCGCTGTGCGCTGCCTGCAGCGCAGCGGCGGCCACGTCCTCGCCAAGCCGCAGGCCCTCGGCATAGACGAAGGTGACGTCGGCGATGCCCAGGAAGCCCAGGAACTGGCGGATGAAGGGCTCCTGGTGGTCGGCGCCGGTGCCGTTGTAGCGGCCGCCCCGCGCGGTCAGGATGTAGGCCTTCTTGCCGGACAGCAGGCCCTCGGGCCCCTGCGCCGTGTAGCGGAAGGTGACGCCGGCACGGGCGACGTGGTCAAACCACGCCTTGAACGTCGACGGCACGTTGAAATTGTACATTGGCAGGCCGATCACGAGGATGTCGGCCGCCTGCAACTCGGCAACCGCCACGTCACTGCGCACCCCGGCCTCGGCGACGGCACCGTCGCGGTCCGCGGGCGCCGTCATGAAGCTGGCGGCCAGCGTGGCGTCGAGGTGAGGCAAAGGATCGGCAGCGAGATCGCGGCGGACGACCTCAATCTCCGGCCGCGCCGCGCGCAGGGCTGCGACGAACGCGGCACTCAGCCCGTTGGAGGCACTCTTGGCACCGAAGATGCCGCTGTCGATATGCAGGATTGTCGTCATGTGGAAGCCCTATCCCTGGGTTGCTGTCGAATATCCCGCAGATAGGGTCGAAATTCTTGTAGGGAAACCGGAAAATTTCGCGCGAATTTATCGAAGAAATCGATATGATGTGGCATGGACCGTGTTCGCACGACTCTGGAGCAGTGGCGGGTCGCGCTTGCTGTGGCCGATAGCGGCGGCGTCGCCGCGGCCGCCAAGCAGCTGCACAAGAGCCAGTCGACAGTCAGCCACGCCATCGCCGAACTGAACGTGCGGCTGCCGGTGCCGGTGTTCGCCACTGTCGGCCGAAGGCTGCGGCCGACCGAGCCCGGGCTGGTGCTGCTGCGCCGGGCGCGACGCCTGCTGGCCGATGCGCAGAGCCTGGAGCAGGTCGCCGGTGCCATGGCCCAGGGGCTGGAGGCGACGCTGACCGTGGCAGTGGACGCCATCGTGCCGGTCGACCTGGTGGTCCGGGCGCTGCGCCGCTTCGCCGAGGCGGCACCGCAGACCCGCGTCGAGGTCCAGGAGGTCGTGCTATCCGGCGTGCTCGACGTCATGGCCACGGGCGGCGCGGCAATGGCGCTCAGCGCCATCGTGCCGCCCGGTTTCCGGCAGACCGCGCTCCTGCAGGTCGAGTTCATCCTGGTGGCGGCCCGCGACCACGCGCTGCATCGGCTCGACCGGCCGGTCGACTACGACGACCTGCGGCAGTACCGGCAGCTGATCGTGCGCGACAGCGGCCGGCGTCGCTACGACGCCGGCTGGCTGGAGGCCGAGATGCGCTGGACCTTCTCCAACCTGGCCGGCTCGGTCGAGGCGATGAAGGCCGGTACTGGCTTCGCCTGGCTGCCGCGGCACCAGATCGCCGATGAACTGGCGGCGGGGGTGCTGGTACCGGTGCCGATGCGGGTGCCCGACCGGCGCCTGGCGCCGGTCCATCTGATCACGCCCGATCCGGACATCATGGCCCGCGGCGCCCGCATCCTGGCCGAGGCGTTCCAGGCCGAAGCCCGCGACGGTGGCTTCTGACCGGGGATGCCCATCATCGGCGGGTACTGGTTCGGGAACTCGCGGGTCGCCTTGTCGGCCATGTCCTGGATGCTGGCCGGCCCCGCCTCGTCCGGGAAGCCCTGACCGAGGTTGATCGACTTGTGCTCGCCTGTTTCATGGCCCGAGCGCAGAATATCGCGCGCGCTGCGGCACCGATCGGGGCCATTTACACCACTTGCGGCGGCGACGCGCCACCGGATCGCACAGCCGCGATCCGGCGCGCGCGCGGCGCGTCTACTGGCCCTGGAACGGGCGATACTTGGCGGCGTCGTAGGTCGGCTGGCTTTCGATCTCCGCGGCATACTCGCTGGAGACCATCGCAGAGGACTCCTCACTCACGCGCAACCGCTCCAGCGGCACCGTGACCTGATGCGAGCCGACGCCCAGGTAACCGCCGGCATCAATCACCGCGAAATGCGCGCCGCCGGCGTCGGTGACCAACGACTCGACCGTGCCAATCTCCTGGCCGTCCTGCGCCACGATGGTGCTACCGACCAGGCCGCCGGCCCCACCGGCATCGACCACGCGAGCATTCTCCCAGCGGCTGGCCCAATCGGCCGCCTTCTCGCGGTCCTTGCCACCGACATCCTTGGCATCGCCCGGCTTCACCTCGACGGCGTTGGCCTTGTCGTCGATCGGCATGGCCTTCGGCGACGCGGCCATTGCCGCCGACGGGGCCATCAGTGCCGCCATGGCGGTCGCGATCAGCAGTTTCCTCATCACAGTCCTCGTTTCGTCTCTTTATGAAAAGACAGGGGCCGCGTCGACCAAGCCGACGCGGCCCCCTTTACGCGTTTAGCACCGGCAGGGTCGGCTACTCGGCCACCTTGTAGGGACGATAGTCGTCCTTCTCGTAGGCCGGCATGTTCTTCAGCTCGTCCTCGGTCATCTGCGACAGCAACAGCACGTCGTCGTTGTCATTGTCGATCCGCAGTTGGTCCATCGGGACCGCCACGAGTTTCTCGCCGAGGCCCAGGAAACCGCCGACCTCTAGCACCGCGTAGGGCGCTTCGTCGGCCGACAACACGATGTCATTGATTTCGCCGACCTCGTCACCGCGCATGTTGATCACGTCGCGGCCGATCAACTCCTCGGCGCTGGTAATCTTCAGCGAGTTGGCCTTGTCCCAGTCGTACTTGCGATCGGTGGTCGTCGTGGCGTTCGACTTGTCGGTCATCGGCGCCTTGGTGGTGGCGTCGTCGCGGACCGTGTTGGCCTTGTCGGTCATGGTCTTGTCGGCGTTCACGCCGGTCTGAGTCTGACCAGCCTGAGCCATGGCGAATGGCAGCAGACCGGCCACGGCGACGGTAGAAACGAGAAGCAGCTTGCGCATGCTAGAACCTCCTCTTGGATACATCTCGCGCAACGGGCACGTGCCCGACTTGCGTCGAGGCGCGGCAGGCGATGTCCGTCCGTGCCGCGTCAACCGATCAACTATCGCGATGCGATGTTCGTTCCCGGCGAACAAAGGCAATGTTGTGGCGCGACGGCTATCGCTGCAGCAGCAACAGTGGCCGAGGCGGCGAGTCGCCATCGGCCGCCATCCGGTGACCGAGCAGTTTCGCGTCCTTCAGCCAGCGGACCTGGCGCAGCCGCTCGACCTGGTCGCCGACGCCCTGGTCGGCATGGCCTTCGTAGAGCATGTGCCGCCACGGCAGCGCCGCCACGCCTTCAGGGAAGCCGATGTGGTCGGAAACCGCGAGGTAGAACAGCACCCCGCCCTCGCCGGCCCAGGCCGGCACGGCGGTCGCGAAGTCGGAGTCCGGCGAAATCGCGCCGCCGGTGAGCGTGGTCCGGGTGGCGCCCAGCGCGCCGAGCAGGCGCGCGGCCGACGCCGCCACCTCCGGCATGTCCCAGCCGCAGGCCCAGCGCGCGCCGGCGCCCAGCGCCTGATACAGCATCAGCCCGGTGTTGCAGCCGATGTCGAACACCGGCCGGTCCTCGAAGCCGACGCCGGCGCCGTCGAGCAACTCGTGGACGGTGCGCCAGCGTTGCTCGGGGTCGCGCTTGCCGGGCTCCAGGCCGGGGATCGCCTGGTACAGGTAGTCGCCGCCACCGCGGAAGAAGCGGCCGGCGCCGAAATGCGTCGCCGCGCGGCCGACCTCGGCCAGACTGGACAGCAGCCGGCCCTCGTCCGGGATCACGAAGCTCTGGAAATCGACGAACAGCGCCTTTCCCGTCGCCGGATCGACGCGCAGGTTGCCGTTGCCGTCGGGCGCCGCGAAGTCGTCCGACATGGCGACGCTGGGATGCGCGGTGGCAACCAGCCCGTCATCCAGGACCGGGCGCAGGCGGTCCATGAAGTCGGCATACTGGGCGGCGTCGGGCGGGCCGCCGTCGACCGGCGCCACCACGTAGGCCGACAGGTCGGTGCCGCCGCTGCGCAAATGCACCAGGTCCCAGACCTTCGGGCCAAGGCCCAGCCGATGCAGCGCCTCCGCGACCCGCAGCAGCGCCAACGGCGACGGCGTCAGCTTGCGCAGCAGGCTTGCGCCGGCGGCCGGGTTCTGATCGTGCGGCGTGTAGCGCGCCTCGGCCGGCGCGCGCATGTCCTTGAGCAGCTTCAGGCCGACGCCCGGCGGGTAGTGGCTTGCCAGGAACGGGCACAATCGGGCCAGCGCGTCGCCGGGCGGCAAATAGAAGGTCCAGCCGCCCTCCGCCGGGTCCAGGCCGCGAGCCTTCAGCGCCGCGCGCAGACCGTCGACATCGGCCGCGGCGCCGAGCTCGACCTGGAAGGTCCGCAAGCGCTGACGTCCGATGAAGGCCGCGAGCGCGGCGGCGTCGGGCCGGTGGCGCAGGCGGCCGGAAGTCAGCGCGTAAATGAAGAATCGGGCGCCGAAGGCCAGGCCCCACAGCTTCAGCAGGCCGCGATAAAGCCACGGATAGGGCTCGACCCAGCGCCGCACCCGTTTGCGCAGGCGGAAGATCGGGCCCGGACGGGGCGTGGCGGCGGTGGGCATGGGCGCTCGCTGGCCTGACGCGCCATGACGGCGGCGGGACAGCCGCGCTTCTAGCGGTGGCTGCGCCGGTAACGCAAGCCGTCAGATGAGCGGGACGATGTCGAGCGTGTCGGCGTGCTCGGCGAACAGAGTGCGCAGGCGCTCCGCCGCGGCCAGTCCCTCGGCCACCGCCTCGCGCTGTGCGTCGAACGGGCGGTACATGTTGACCGGCCTGACCTTGATCCGAATGGCGGTTTCCTTGCGGCTGGCGTGCAGCACCATGCCGGGCTGCAGCAGCGCAGCAGCGACGGCCCGCAGGTCGGCCAGCGACGTGCTGGAGAAGGTCATGTCGACGGCACCGCGATCGGTCTTGTGCACCACCGAAATACCCCGACGCAGCCCGTCGGCCTCGGAGAACCACGGCCAGGTCCGACCCGCCGGGACCTCGTCCGGCCGCTTCATGCGCAAGGCGGGGTAGTCGGCCCTGGCGACTTCCCAGTAGGCGAGCCAGAAGGCCGAGACCAGTGCATCGCCGGTCGGCTGCGACGCGTCCCTGGCCGGCGCGCGCGCATCGAGGGCGGCGCGCAGCACTTCCGCCAGGAAACGCCCATGCGGCTCGTCGGCGTCGGCCAGCCACTCGATGACTTTCTCGTAGGACAGCACCGGAGCGCCTTCGGCCCGCTCCGCCTCCGCTTCTGCCTCGGTCGCCGGTGCCAGCAGCAACGCCTGCGACGCCGTCCGCGGCCCCTCGATCGGCCCGGCCCCGGCCGCCGGCGTCACCGCGGGACGCGGATGCCCGACAAGCACGGCGACCGGCGAGCCTTCCGTGGTCTCCGCCTCGATCACCAATTCGGCCGCGCTCGGCCGGTCGGCGGCCAGGGTGGCCTTGCGGAAGCGCGCGCCGGGCAGGCCTGCGGCCGCCAGCACCTGCGTGGCGAAAGGCGCCGAACCGTGCAGCTCGGCGCAGAAAAGCAGATCGACGTCACGGTCGCTAACCCAGGCCAATGGCCCAGCGGCAGTTTTCGGCATAGTTCTTCTCGCGCCGTCGGCGCCATCACCCATCTGGACCATGCCCGATGGCGGCGCCGGTTTCGTTATCGCCAACACCCTAGTGGTGGCGTTCCTAATAAGCAGTAAACCATGGTCCGTCGTGCCACTTGCGGGCCGAGCGGGCCCGTGCGCATTATCCGCGCCATGCAACTGGCGAAACGTATGGGCGTGCTCGGCACCGAGACCGCCTTCGAGGTTCTGGCGCGAGCGAACAAGCTGGCCGCCGAGGGCCGTTCCATCATCAATCTCGGCATCGGCCAACCCGACTTCAAAACCCCGGCGCACATCGTCGAGGCGGGTCGCAAGGCGCTGGCCGACGGGCACCACGGCTACACCCCGGCGAACGGCATCCCGGAACTGCGCGAGGCGGTCGCCGACGACATCGCGGCACGGCGCGGCGTCACGGTGAGCCCGGACAACGTGGTGATCCAGCCCGGCGGCAAGCCGACGATGTTCTATGCCTGCATGATGTTCGGCGAGCCGGGCGCGGAGATCATGTATCCGAACCCCGGTTTCCCGATCTACGAGTCGGCGATCAGGTTCTCCGGCGCCACGCCGGTGCCGATCGAACTGCACGAGGACACCGGCTTCTCGTTCAACGCCGATCAGGTGCTGGCCAAGGTCGGCCCGAATACCCGGCTGATCATCATCAACAGCCCGGCGAACCCGACCGGCGGCGTGGTCAACAAGGACGAACTGGACAAGCTGGTCGCCGGCCTGGCGCAGCATCCGCACGTCGCGGTGATGTCGGACGAGATCTACGCGCGCATGGTCTATGACAATCAGCCGCATGTCTCGATGCTGGGCTACGAGTCGATCCGCGACCGGCTGATCCTGCTCGACGGCTGGTCCAAGACCTACGCGATGACCGGCTGGCGGCTGGGCTACGCGGTGTGGCCGGACGAGCTGGTCGAGGCGGTGACGCGGCTGGCGGTGAACGACCATAGTTGCGTCAACGCGGCGACGCAGTGGGCCGGCGTGGCGGCGCTGACCGGGCCGCAGGACGAGGCCGAGGCGATGGTCGCGGCGTTCGACGAGCGGCGCGAAATCATCCTGCGCGAACTGAACGACATCCCCGGCTTCCGCTGCGTGCGGCCGGGCGGCGCGTTCTACGCCTTCCCCAACGTGTCCGGCACCGGCATCGACGCCAAGACGCTGCAGGAGCGGATGCTGAACGAGGCCGGCGTGGCAGCGATCGCCGGCACCAGCTTTGGCGCCATGGGCGAAGGCTATATCCGTTTCTCGTACGCGAACTCGATCGAGAATATCCAGGAAGCGATGGCGCGGATCCGCAAACTGCTCAGCAATTAGGCGCGCCAACCCACACAATCCTGCCCAATTTGTCGGCAATTGCGTATGATTTGCTCAACAGGTGAGGCCAAATGAACGGCCCTGCACCGGCTTGGGGCCGGGAAACGGGCGCGAAAGCGGGCATTTCAGGGCTGGCACGCGGCGTGCTATTGAGCACTCGCGGGCGTCGTGGCGGCGACCGTTTGGCTTGTTCGGAACCGGATGTGACAGAGCGATGAAGAAGATCGAGGCGATCATCAAGCCGTTCAAGCTGGATGAGGTGAAAGAGGCCCTGCATGAACTCGGCCTGCAGGGCATCACCGTGGTCGAAGCCAAGGGATTCGGGCGCCAGAAGGGCCACACCGAGCTCTACCGCGGCGCCGAGTACGTCGTCGACTTCCTGCCCAAGGTGAAGATCGAGGTGGTGCTGGAGGACGACATGGTGGAGCGCGCGGTGGAGGCAATCCAGCGCGCGGCCCACACCGGGCGCATCGGCGACGGCAAGATCTTCATCTCGACCATCGAGGAAGCTATCCGCATCCGCACCGGCGAACGCGGCGGCGAAGCGATCTAGAGACCAACCCCGCCCCGGCCGCAAGACCGGCGGGACCTAACAGTCAGAGGAACTACGCATATGTCGGACGTGAAATCGGTCCTCCAGCAGATCAAGGACGAGGACATCAAATTCGTCGACCTCCGCTTCACCGACCCGCGCGGCAAGTGGCAGCACCTGGCGATGGACTCCAAGATGATGGATGAGGACGCTTTCGCCGACGGGATCATGTTCGACGGCTCGTCGATCGCCGGCTGGAAGGCGATCAACGAGTCCGACATGACGCTGATGCCGGATCCGTCGTCGGCGACGATGGACCCGTTCTTCGCGCAACCGACGATGATCATCAACTGCGACGTGCTGGAGCCGTCGACGCATGAGTCCTACGGCCGCTGCCCGCGCGGCATCGCCAAGCGCGCGGAGGCCTACTTGAAGTCGTCCGGCATCGGCGACACCTGCTATTTCGGCCCGGAAGCCGAGTTCTTCGTGTTCGACGACGTGAAGTATGAAGTTTCGATGAACCGGACCTTCGTCGAGCTTGACGACGTCGAGGGGCCGTACAATTCGGGCAAGGTCCTGGACGGCTCCAACACCGGTCACCGGCCGGCGGTCAAGGGCGGCTACTTCCCGGTGCCGCCGATCGACAGCGGCGCCGACCTGCGCTCGGAGATGCTCACCGTCCTGGCCGACATGGGCGTGAGGGTCGAGAAGCATCACCACGAGGTGGCGCCCTCGCAGCACGAACTCGGCATCTACTTCGGACCGCTGACCAAGCAGGCCGACACCATGCAGATCTACAAGTACGTGGTGCAGAACGTCGCGCACGCCTACGGCAAGACCGCGACCTTCATGCCGAAGCCGGTGTTCGGCGATAACGGCTCGGGCATGCACGTGCACCAGTCGATCTGGAAAGACGGCAAGCCGCTGTTCGCCGGGTCGGGCTACGCCGACCTGTCGGAGACCTGCCTGTACTACATCGGCGGCATCATCCGGCACGCCCGCTCGATCAACGCCTTCACCAATTCGCTGACCAACTCCTACAAGCGGCTGGTGCCGGGCTTCGAGGCGCCGGTGCTGCTGGCCTACTCGGCTCGCAACCGATCGGCGTCGTGCCGCATCCCGTTCGCGCCGAGCCCGAACGGGAAGCGCGTCGAGGTCCGCTTCCCGGATGCCGGATCGAATCCGTACCTGGCTTTCTCGGCGATGCTGATGGCCGGCCTGGACGGCATCGAGAACAAGATCCACCCGGGCGATCCGATCGACAAGGACCTGTACGACCTGCCGCCGGAGGAGCTGAAGGACATCCCGACCGTGTGCTCCAGCCTGCGTCAGGCGCTGACCGCACTGGACAGCGACCGCGACTACCTGAAGAAGGGCGGCGTGTTCACCGACGACCAGATCGACGCCTTCATCGAACTCAAGATGGACGAGGTCGTGACCTTCGAGACCACCCCGCACCCGGTCGAATTCGCGATGTACTACAGCGTATAGCTGCGACCGCTGAAAACCGGGTCTAGCGCCCTGCCCCCACGGGCAAGGTGGAGCAACCCGGTGGACCCGTCAAGGAACCCCTGCCGTTCAGACGGCAGGGGTTTCTTCTTCGCCTGGGAACCTTTCGCCGCGCCGTTCTGCATCGCGACGGATGACCTCTAAATCGTGCGCGCCCGAGTAGTTCTGAGCGCAGATCGCCGATTTGAGCCGACGAATCAAAGCCGCGCCGGCCCGGAGCGAACAGCACCGAGTTTGAAAAATCCGAATGTTTTCAGCAAGTTGGGCATGTGTGGGGACATAGCCCCCCGAATCGCTGAAAATATCGTCAGCGGCAGGATCACTACAGGACGTTCCCGTAGTGATCCGCCGCTTGGCGCGCTCGGCACGGCCGGGGCGTCCTGAGGTGCAGCAACACCGTTGACGGGCGTCCCGGCCGACTCCGTAGGAAAAATCCTACCGAGTGTCACGGAGAATGTGAACTTTCTTGTTTCACTGTTTTTTTTCGTACCTCGTACTTCCGTGGTTCGCGCGCAACAGGCGCCCGATCAACTTCCTCAATCACTGAGTTCCCAGACGAATAAATCCGTGGCGTTCTGCGGCGGGTGCCGGTGTAGCAACTCATTCGCGATGTACTACTCGGTCTTATCCGGGTCGTACATTCAACAACCAATGCGATGGCCGCCCCCCGGAGCGGCCATTTGCGTTCCGGGACGTCAGATCGCCAGGTCCTTGGTGTTGTAGTCGCGGATCACGCGCTCGAAGGTCGCGTCGTTGAAACGGAAGTCGTCCTCCAGGCCGGCGAAGGGTTCGTACCGGAATGGGGTCTCGTCGGGGCGGTGCTGGTGGCGGGCGTCGATGGCGACCTGAATGACGGCGGCGCGCTCGAAGATGCGCTGCTCGTCGTAGACGCCGTCGCCATCCATCGCCAGCGCGCCTTTCTGGCCGATCACCGACGTGCGCCGGTGGAAGCCGAAGGTCACCGAGACGCGACGGTTGGGCGAGGTGTTGGCGAACGAGCCGTGCAGCGTCTGGCGGTTCACCATGGTGACATCGCCGGGCTGGCAGACCAGCGGCACCGCGCCCGGCAGCCGGTCGTCGCCGCCATTCTCCGCCACCATCTGCTTGATGTTGGCACGGCCGAGCTTGTGCGTGCCGGGCATCACCCACAGGCAGTTGGCCGGCGTGGTCTGGTAGAGCTGGATCTGGAAGTTGAAGCCGTGGATGCCCTGGTCCCAGTTCGGCGCGTTCCAGTGGGTGACGCCGTCCTGGTGCCACGACACCGCGCCGCCGAGCCCCGCCTGCTTGACGAAGATCACGTCGTTGAACGGCACGAAGTCGGCGCCGTTGATTGACGCGGCGACCGACAGCAACGCCGGGTGGCCGTAGACCCGCAGCGCCGCCGGCATCGCCTGGCACATGCCGTAGATCAGGAACACGGTGTAGTCGGGCGCGTCGGCGTCGGCTGCCGGCTGGGTCATCCGGGTGGGATGGCGGCCGTTCAGCACATCGGTGCCGCCCCAGGGGTCGGACAGCGGCTTGACCAGCTTGTAGGGATCGCGGGCGTAGTCGCGGCCCAGCGCCGGCCGGCCCTTGGCGTCGAGCGCGGCGCCCGGCGCGACCGGCGCTCGGTCCAGCATGTCGTCGGCGCCGGCGCGCAGCTCGGCGATCTCGGCGGCATCGACCACGCCCTGGAAGACATAGAAGCCGTGGCGGCGGAAGGCGTCGAGAATGTCGGGGTGCAGCTTGCCGTCGGCGTCGAAGCGCACCGGACCGCGGTTGCCGATCTCGGCCGCGCGGGCCTCGCCGTCGCGGATGTAGTCGGCCATCGCCGCGGCGTGCTCGGCGCGGGTCGGGGTGCGTGGTGCGAGCTCGTTCATGGCCGCCCTCCCGGGGTTTCCTCGTCCGCTATCGTATCATCTGGCGCGTCGTGGCCAAATGATGCCTCACCCAGCCAGCGAGGCATTCCATGCTCGCACTCAAGATCATTGCCGGCGTCGTGATCGGCGCCATCGTCGGCGTGCTGCTGGCGGTGTTCGCGATCTATCCGCTGCTGGTCGCCGCCGCCGGCGGACGCGACATGAATGGCGGCATCGCCATGGGCATGGTCACCGGACTCGGCCCGGCCAGCGCGATCATCGGCGCCATCGTCGGCCTGCTGATCGTGCTGGCGCCGCCCGAACTGTTCAAGGGACGCAGCGGCCTGATGATGGCCGGCGGCGCGGCGGCGCTGGTCGTCGGCTACGCCGTGCTGCTGATCATCCTGCATGGCCCGGCGAAGCTGCGCGTCGACCGCGCCGACATCGTCTTCGAGGTGCGCACCGCCGCCGCCCCGCTCGGCGCCGTCGCGCCGACGGTCGATCTCTGGGACCACCATACCGGCGAGTCCATCGCTCTCCCGGTCGTCATGTCGGTGACGAACGGCCAGTCGGTGCTGGCCGGCCGCTATCGCCTGGACGGCCCCGACAACTTCCGCATGGCACTGCGCGTGTGGCTATCGCCGAACAAGTACCTGACGGCAGCGGTGCCGACCGCCCCGGCCATTGAAGTGACGCAGACCTTCACCGACTGGCTCAAGGTCGACGCGATCCACGACCAGGCGACCGGCGGCGTCGAGCTGGCCTACAGCCAGACCACGCACATGTACCGCTACAAGGCAGTGCCGCGGGAACAGCCCTAACCGGCTACGCGCTCGGCATGTGGAAGCCCGGCGTCGACAGCGACAGCGCGATCTCCTCCTCGGTCATCTCCTGCTCGATAGTCTCGAACAGCGGCGACGACAGATAGCGCTCGCTGGTGTCGGGCAGCATGCACAGGATGACCGAGCCGGCCGCCGCCTTCTCGGCGACCTGCATGGCGATGGCAAAGGTGGCGCCGCCGGAGACGCCGGTCATGATGCCCTCCTTCTGCGCCAACTTCTGCGACCACTCGATGCCGACCGGGCCGGGCACCGGGATCAGCTCGTCGAAATACTTCTTGTCGATCGCCTCCTGCAGCACCAGCGGGATGAAGTCCGGCGTCCAGCCCTGGATCGGGTGCGGCTCGAAGGCGGCGTGGCTCACCGCCGGCGAACCGTCGGCGTTGCGCTCCTGCGCCTGGCCGCTGCCGAGGAGCTGGGCGTTGGCCGGCTCGGACAGGATGATCTTGGTGTCCGGCCGTTCCTTGCGCAGCACGCGGGCCACGCCGCTGACCGTGCCGCCGGTGCCGTAGCCGGTGACGAAGTAATCCAGTCGCTGGCCCTCGAAGTCGGCCAGCACCTCGCGGCCGGTGGTGTTCTCATGAATGCGCGCGTTGGCGTCGGTCTCGAACTGGTGCGCCAGGAACCAGCCGTTGGCCTCGGCCAGTTCGACCGCCTTCTGGTACATGCCGAAACCCTTCTGCGCCCGGGGCGTCAGCACCACCTTGGCGCCCAGGAATCGCATCAGCTTGCGCCGCTCGATGGAGAAGCTATCGGCCATGGTGATGACCAGCGGATAGCCCTTGGCGGCGCAGACCATGGCCAGGCCGATGCCGGTGTTGCCGCTGGTCGCCTCGACCACGGTCATGCCCGGTTTCAGCGCGCCGGAGCGCTCGGCCTCCTCGATGATGGAGATCGCCAGGCGGTCCTTGACCGACGCGGCCGGGTTGAAGAACTCGGCCTTCACGAAGAGCGTCACGCCGTCCGGCGCCAGGTTGTTGATGCGAATGCACGGCGTGTCGCCGATGGTATCCATGACATTGTCGTAGAGGCGGCCCCGCCCGCCGGTGGTCCGCGCCTGCTCTCCGGTCATGTCCTTCTCCCAAATTGCATCATGTTTCTGTGAAATAGAATACTAGGACAACGATACACGGAGAATATCGTGGCCGCCGCCAAGAATTCGAGCCCCCGCCTTCAGCGCAAACGCGTCAGCCGCCAGCGTTCGCCGACCTGGGTGACCGGACCGCGCAGGCTGAGCCAGACCGGCGCGTCGACCGGCGCCAACAGCACGTCGAGGCCGTCACGCGCCGTCAGTTCCTGCAGGCCGACCGGTTGCAGCGGCGGCACCTGGCCGGCGTCGCCGGGCACCACGTGGTCGCTGGCGTAGAGGCCGAGCAACGTCGCCTGACGGTCCTTGTCCTTGTATTGCGGCGTCAGCGCCCATTGCCCGCACCAGACGCGTCGGCCGGTGAGCGCCGGGATGAAGCGGCCGGTCTCGCAGTCGGTGAGGATGCGGGTCTCGGCCGGCAGCGCGTTGACCAGCGCCAGCACCTCGCCATCGACCGTGCGCACGCCTTCCGCGCGCCAGAACAGCAGCACCAGGATCGTGCTCGGCAGCGACAGCAACGCCGCGCCGGCCAGGGCGAAGCGCAGGGCCCGACCCCTGCCCCACAGCCACACCATCGCCGGCGTCGCCAGCGCCGCGAATAGCAGCGGCGCGCCGCCGGCCAGCTTGGCCAGGCCCAGGTGCCCGAACAGCATCGGCACCCCCATCAGGGCGAACCACACCACCAGCAGCCGGGCCTGCGGCGGTGCCGCGTCGCGCCGCAACCGCCAGATGCCGACCAGCGCCAGCGGCCAAAGGAAGGCAAAGCCGACCAGGAACTGGTGCGGATAGGCGCTGCCGGTCGCCAGCGAGGCCTGCGCGAAGTCGGCCCACACCGGCTGTTTCGAGACCCAGTACTGGTAGACGACCACCGGCAGCAGCGCCGCGCCATGCGTCAGCGCCGCGCCGATGCGCCAGCGCGGCCCGCGCCGGTACAGCGCATAGAAAAACCACGCCAGCGCGATCATCGGCATCTCGTAGGGCCGCGCCAGAGTGGTGAGCAGTGACGCCACGATCAGAACGACGAGCAGGCCGATCGGCCGCCGACCGGCGTCGATCGCGCGGTCGATGTGCAGCAGCAGCGCCAGCGCGCCCAGAATCCAGGCCAGCGCCATGGTGTGATAGGGGAAGTTCACGAAGGTGGTGAGCGTGTGCAGGTCGCGGCTGATCAGGTCGGAGCCGATCGGCAGCGCGATCGCCTTGCGCAGCCAGCCGATGCCGGCGGCGAAAATCCAGATAACCACCGCCAGCGCCGCCAGCCGTTGCGAGTTCAGTGACTGCGCGAGCACCGCGAAGGCCGCGAGCACCGCCACCGGCACCGCCGCCAGCGACAGCCAGAGCATCGCGTCGACGACATGCGCGCCGGCGAGCGACGCCGCTGCGCCATAGAGCAGGAAGATCGGGTTCAGCAGCGCGGCGGCATGCGGTTCAGCGGTATAGAGGTCGGCGAACAGAGGCTTGCCCTGCGCCGCCTGCATTGCCCAGGACGCGTAGGACAGGTTGTCGTCGATGAAGCCGACGAAGCCGACAGGAATGGCGGCGCCGAGGTCGGTCCCCGAGAAGTCGCCCGTCTCGATCCCGATCCACCGACGCAGGCCCCAAACCAGCGCCGTGACCGCGAGCGCCAGCGCTGCGGCGAGTCGAAACGAGCGGCGGCTCGGTGGTGGCGATGATTGCGGCAAGCGAGTCTTCGTGACGCTTACTCGGCCCACGGCGGGCGGCGCTTGGCCAGGAAGGCGGCCATGCCGGCCGGGGCCTCCGGCCCGCGCAGCAGGTCGACCAGGCCGACGGCGGCGGCATCCAGCACCACCTCGTCCGGGTCGGTGTTGCAGGCCAGGACCAGCCGTTTGACCGTCGCCACCGCCGCAGGCGAGTTGCGATGCAGGTCGCCCAGGATCTCCGCCAGCCGAGCATCCAGCGCCGCTCTGTCCGGCAGGCACTCGTCGGCGATGCCGAGCCTGGCCGCCTCGGCGCCGTCGACCACGGTGGCCAGCACGCCCAGACGCCGGGTCGCGGCCGGACCGATGCGGCGCACCACGAAGGGGATGATCTGCGAGGGCACGAAGCCGGCGCGCGGCTCCGGCATGCCGATCTTGGCGTCGGCCGAGGTCAGCACCACGTCGCAGGCACACGCCGTCCCGAGACCGCCGCCGACGCAGGAGCCCTCGAGCACCGCGACGGTGGCGATCGGCAGATTGTCCAGCCGGGTCAGCACGTCGCCGTAATAGCGGTACGGCGCGATCAACGGGTCGGGCTCGCCAGGCACGGGCGGCGGCATGTCGCGCATGGCTTTGATGTCGCCGCCGGCGGAGAAGTGGCCGCCGTCGCCGCGGATCACCAGCACGCGCGCGGCCTCGTCCGCCTCGACCCGTTCGATGGCATCGCCGATTTCCAGCATCATCGCGTGAGTCAGGGCGTTGCGACGCTCCGGCCGGCTCAAGGTCAGCCAGATGCGCTCGCCGTCATGCTCGACGCGGATGCTGTCGTAGGTCGGGAAGTCGGGAGTCGGGGCCATCGGGCGGGTGCCGCAACACTTGAAGTCGACGTCAGCTTACCCGCCCCCTAGGCTGGCGGCCAATCGCCATGGAGAGTGGACGATGGGTATCGAGGCGTGCCCTGCACGCGAAGCCGACGCGGCGGTGCTGGCGGAAATGATCGACGCGTTCAATGTCGAGTACGGCCGTCCCGCCGGCCTGCACACGAGCGAGAGCGTCTTGCGCGACGGGTTCGGACCCGATCGAGGTTTCACCGCGCTGATCGCCTGGGACGGCGACGAGACCGCCGGCTACACGCTCTACTACCCGACCTGGGAGAGCATCACGCCGGCGCGCGGGATCTACATGCAGGATCTGTGGGTGCGGCCGGCGTGGCGCTCCAAGAGCGTCGGGCCGGTGCTGGTTGCGGCGCTGTCGCGGATCGTGCTGGAGCGCGGCGCCACGCACCTGTGGTGGCGGGTCGATACCGACAACGAGCGCGGGCTGGCCTTTTACAAAGGCATCGGTGCTTCGGTCGACCCGGCGATCACCATGGCCCTGGAGGGCGAGGCGCTGGCACGGATGGCCACTCGATAGGCGCCGCGCGGCACCGCCAGCCCGACCATTTCACCAAGGTTTAGCCGCCATCGGCTATGCCTTGCGCCGGGGGGAATGGGGAAACCCGAGCAACACCGAACGACCCCGATCAACAAGCGCTGGCCAAGCGCAGCGCGCCCTTGTAGACCGACTGCAACGATCCCTTTGTCGTCGAAGGAGGCCGCGTTGCCCGGTCCGTTGCATGGAATTCGCGTTTTCGATCTCACCCGCGTGCTGGCCGGCCCGACCTGCACCCAGATGCTGGCCGACCTCGGCGCCGACGTGATCAAGCTGGAGCGCGCCGAGGGCGGCGACGACACCCGCGGGTTCGGACCGCCGTGGATCAAGGACGGCGACGGCAACGACACGTCCGAGGCCGCCTATTTCTGCGCCGCGAACCGCAACAAACGCTCGGTCACGCTGGACATCGCCAACCCCGAAGGCCAGGCGCTGGCGCGCAAGCTGATCGCCAAGAGCCACGTACTGGTGGAGAACTTCAAGACCGGCGGGCTGGCCAAGTACGGCCTCGGCTACGACGACCTGAAGGATGAGTTCCCGGGGCTGATCTATTGCTCGATCACCGGCTTCGGGCACACCGGGCCATATGCCAAGCGGCCGGGCTACGATGTGCTGATCCAGGGCATGAGCGGGCTGATGAGCCTCACCGGCGAGCCCGACGGCCAGCCGATGAAGGTCGCGGTGCCGGTCGCCGACCTGATGTCGGGGATGTACGCCGGCGTCGCGATCAATGCGGCGCTGCGCCACCAGGCGGTCACCGGCGAAGGCCAGCATATCGACATCGGCATGCTCGACGTGATGGTCGCCTTCTCCACCATCCAGGGCATGAACTACCTGGCCACCGGCGCGCTGCCGAAGCGGCTGGGCAACCAGCATCCGAACATCGTGCCCTACCAGGTGTTCCAGACGTCGGACGGCGCGATCATCCTCGCGGTCGGCAATGACGCGCAGTACAAGCGCTTCTGCGACGTCGCCGGCGTGCCGGAGCTGGCCACCGACGAGCGCTTCGACAACAACGCCAAGCGGCTGGCGCGGCGCGACGAGCTGGTCAACATCCTGTCGGAGGTGATCGCGGCCAAGCCGACCGACTTCTGGGTCAACGAGCTGGAAAAGCAGTCGGTGAGCTGCGGGCCGATCAACGACCTGGCCCAGGTGTTCGACGACCCGCACGTGACCGCTCGCGGCATGCGCATCGAGATGGACCACGCGGCGACCGGCTCGGCCAAGGTACCGTTGATCAACAGCCCGATGAAGCTGTCCGGCACGCCGACCGAGAACCGCATGGCGCCACCCGTGCTGGGCCAGCACACCGAGGAGGTGTTGCGCGAGCTGCTCGACATGGGCGACGCCGACATCGCCAAGCTGCGGAGCGATGGCGCGATCTAGGCCGCGCTTCACCGCCTATGTCGCGGCCAGCGCCGACGGGCGCATCTCGCTCGACAAGCGTCGGCGGCAGCGCTGGATCTGCGCGGAGGACTGGGACTTCTTCCAGGCCGAGTTGGCGCGCGCCGACGCCGTGGTCTGCGGCCGCGACACCTACCTGGCCGCCGCCGCGCGCCTGCGCAAGCGCAACACCGTGGTACTGACCCGCCGACCGAAGAACATGACCAGACGTGGAAGCGTGCGCTTCGTCAATCCGCGGGCGGCCGACCTCGCGGCCCTGTTCGACGGCATGCGCCGCGTCGCGGTGATCGGCGGCGCCGGTGTCTACCGCGAGATGCTCGACCAGGGCCTGCTGGACGAGGTCTATCTCACGCTGGAACCACTGCTGTTCGGCCGCGGCCGCGAGTTGCTGGAGGGCGGGCCGACGGTGCAGATGCGCCTGCGCTCCAGCAAACGCCTGAACCGGACCGGCTCGCTACTGCTGCGCTACGCGGTCGTGCGTAGCCCGGATGCAGCGTCAGCGTAATCCGGGACCGGCGGCGACTATTTCGACCCATCCCCGGATTGCGCTTCGCTCCATCCGGGCTACTCGCTCAGGTCGCCCGGCGCCAGACCACGGTGAGCACCCCGGCGGCGATCAGGGCGCCGCCGCCGGCGCGGTTCATCCAGCGCAACACCGACGGCCGGCGGATGCGCTCGCGGGCGCCGCTGGCCAGCAGCGCGTAGCCCGTGACGATGACCGTCGCCAGCACCACGAAGGTCGCGCCCAGTAGCGTCATCTGGCCCAGCACCGGCGCGTGGGGATTGATGAACTGCGGTAGGAAGGCGACGAAGAACACGATCGACTTCGGGTTCAGCGCGGTGACGACGAAGGCGTGCGCCAGCATCGCCCGCGCGGAGCTTCCCGCCGCCCCCTCGACCTTGTCGTCGAGCGAGGCCGGCGCCCGCCACAGCCGGATGCCTAGATAGACCAGGTAGGCGGCGCCGACCCACTTCAGCGCCGTGAACGCCGTCGCCGAGGCCGCCAGCAGCGCGCCCAGCCCGGCCATCGACATGGCGATGGCGGCAATGTCACCGAGCGTCACCCCGATCACCGTATAGAGCGCCGACCGGCGGCCCGCGCTCAACGCATAGGTCACCACCAGCAGGACCGTCGGCCCCGGCACCAGCAGCAAGGCCGTCGCCGCGACCACGTAGGCCAGCCATGCTTCGATCGCCATGTCCCGTTCTCCCTCGCCAGAGACCAGGATCAATCCCGCGATTTGGTCTTGACGCAATAGAACATTTCGGGAACATTAACACCAAGCCCGGCCCGCGGCCGGCGTTGCGGCGACGCCCCCGAGCCCGCCCCGGCAGCCGGACCATAGAGAGCCGGGCTTCAAGTTCCCCGGCCGCGCCCCTGCCCCGGACCTGGCGCGGCAAGCAGAGACGGGGTCCATGTCGAACCTGCCCCAACGCGACATGGACCCCGGCTCGACACCGGCAATGCGGATTTGACGTCAATGCTTGTGATGGTGCTCCGCCTGCCCGCCCGTGTAACCGCGCAACTCGGCGTAGCGCGCGACCTGGTGCGGACGCAGCAAGGCGAGTGTCGCCAGGTGGTAGCGCAGGTGCGCCGCCCGCAAGGCGCCATGGGTGCGACCGATTGCGGCGGTTGCGGCCTCGACCGTCGCGGCCGTGGCGCTGCGCTCGGCGAACAGCCGCTCCAGTGCCGCCTCATCGGCGATGAGGCGCTCGCCCAGCGGTACCGCCTCGGCCTTCATCGCCTCATACAACGCCGTCACGGTGCGGCGTTGCTCGGCGGATAGGTGCAGGTCATCGGCCAGTTCCAGCACGTGCACAGGGCCGGGATAGCCGTTCAGCTCGGCCGCCAGCGCCATGCCCATGCCGCGTCCGGCGCGCAGATCGTCGATCTGTTCCGCCGACAGCGCCTTCACGTCGCGGTGCTGCAGTCCGGCATAGGGCTGTTCGCCGGCCGCCGGCCCGGCCAGCGCGGCCAGCAGAGCTCCCAGGAGAAGAAATCGCATGGCTGGTGCTCGCTACTTCGGGATCGACCTGGGCTTGCCGTCGTCGTCGATGGCGACGAAGACGAAGTTGCCCTCGGTGACCTTGATCGGCTGCGATTCGTCGCGCCGGGTGACGTAGGTGTCGATATGGATGGTGACGGAGGTGGTGCCGATGCGCGCCACGTCGCAATAGACGCTGACCAGATCGCCGATCGAGATCGGCCGGTGGAAGGTCATGGAGTCGATCGCCACGGTGGCACAGCGGCCCTTGCACACGCGCCCGGCCGCGACGCCGCCCGCGATATCCATCTGGCTCAGCACCCAGCCGCCGAAGATATCGCCGTTGCCGTTGGCGTCGGCCGGCATGGTGATGGTCTGGACCACCGGCTGCCGGTCGCCGGTACCTTTATCTTCCGCCATTTCACCGCGCTCCCTACTACATCTGGTGGCGACAACGTACACTAGCCGCAACACAACCGACGCAGTATACCGCCGACATGAACGACCTGTTCGACAACCCGAAGGCCTCGAGCGCCAACTACTCCGCCAAGGACATCGAGGTCCTGGAGGGCCTGGAGCCGGTGCGCCGGCGGCCCGGCATGTACATCGGCGGCACCGACGAGCGCGCGCTGCATCATCTGGCGGCGGAAGTGCTGGACAACGCCATGGACGAGGCCGTCGCCGGCCACGCCAACCGCATCGAGGTGACGCTCGACGCCGACGGCCGGCTGGCGGTGTCGGACAACGGCCGCGGCATCCCGATCGACCCGCACCCCAAGTTCAAGAACAAGTCGGCGCTGGAGGTGATCCTCACCACGCTGCATTCGGGCGGCAAGTTCTCCGGCCAGGCCTACAAGACCGCCGGCGGGCTGCACGGCGTCGGCGTGTCGGTGGTGAACGCACTGGCCGAGGAGCTGACGGTGGAAGTGGCGCGTGACCGCGAATTGTGGCGCCAGACGTTTGCGCGCGGCGCACCGACCTCGAAGCTGAAGAAAATCGGCGCCGCCAACAACCGGCGCGGCACCCGTCTGGAAATGCGCCCCGACCCGGAAATCTTCGGCAAGAGCGCCGCCTTCAAGCCCGGCCGGCTGTACAAGATGGCGCGCTCCAAGGCGTACCTGTTCGGCGGCGTCGAGATTCGCTGGAAGTGCGACCCGGCGCTGATATCCGACGACACGCCGGCCGATGCCGTGCTGCACTTCCCCGACGGGCTGGTCGACTTCCTGCGCCACGGGCTGGGCGCACGGCCGACCGTGACCCCAGTGCCGTTCGCCGGCCACGCCACCTTCCCGGACAAGTCGGGCGAGGTGCACTGGGCGATCCACTGGCCGCTGGACGGCGACGGCGAACTGCACAGCTACTGCAACACCATCCCGACGCCGGAGGGCGGCACGCACGATGCCGGCCTGCGCGGCGCCCTGGCGCGCGGACTGAAGGCCTACGCGGAGCTGACCGGCAATCGCAAGGCTGGGCAGATCACCGGCGAGGACGTGGTCGGCGGCGCCGAGGCGCTGCTCTCGGTGTTCATCACCGACCCGCAATTCTCCGGCCAGACCAAGGAGCGGCTGACCTCATCGTCGGCCAGCCGCCTGGTCGAGACCGCCGTGCGCGACCACTTCGACCACTGGCTCAGCGGCGATCCGGCGAACGCCAGCCACCTGCTGGACGCGATCATCGAGCGCGCCGAGGACCGGCTGCGCCGGCGCCAGGAGAAGGAAACCCAGCGCAAGACCGCGACCCGCAAGCTGCGCCTGCCCGGCAAGCTGGCGGACTGCTCGGTCGGCACGCGCGAAGGCACCGAGATCTTCCTGGTCGAGGGCGACAGCGCCGGCGGCTCGGCCAAGCAGGGCCGCGACCGCAAGACCCAGGCGATCCTGCCGCTGCGCGGCAAGATCCTCAACGTCGCCAGCGCCGGGTCCGGCAAGCTGCAGGCGAACCAGGAGCTGGCCGACCTGGTGCAGGCGCTGGGCTGCGGCACCGGAACGAAATACCGCGCCGACGACCTGCGCTACGACAAGGTCATCATCATGACCGACGCCGACGTCGACGGCGCGCACATCGCCTCGCTGCTGCTGACCTTCTTCCACCGCGAGCTGCCGCAACTCATCCGCGACGGCCACCTCTACCTGGCGCTGCCACCGCTGTTCCGGCTCAGCCAGGGCGGCAAGACCGCCTACGCGCGCGACGACGCGCACAAGGACGAGTTGATGGAGCGCGAGTTCAGCGGCCGTGGCAAGGTCGAGATCAGCCGCTTCAAGGGCCTGGGCGAGATGCCGCCGGCGCAGTTGCGCGAGACCACGATGAACCCGGCCAACCGCACCCTGCTCAAGGTCGTGATCCCGGAGGATCTGGCCAAGGACACCGACTCACTGGTCGAGAGCCTGATGGGCCGCAAGCCGGAGCTGCGCTTCCAGTTCATCCAGGACAACGCGGCCTTCGTCGAAGACCTTGATATCTAGGCGGGTGGAATAACCCGGCGGCCGGTAGCGTCTATGGCACGGCCCTTGCCGAGAACGCGATCTGGATAGATATCTTTGGCATGGGAGGTCCGGCCCGCAGGAGGTGACGGACATGTTCATGCGACTTGCGATCCTGGCCACCGTCTTCGGCGGCCTGCTGAGCGGCTGCCAGAGCGGCGGCGGCACGCTCTATGGCGAGAACTACCAGGCCTTCTACTCGCCCAGCCTGGTGAACTACGCGGCCCGCGAGGGCTACATGCCGGTGGCGGTGTACGGCCATCCGTTCGGCCCGAACTCCGGCGAGCAGGTGGCCAGCAACCTGCGCATGCCCGGCGGCCACGTGCAGGTGCCGTTCGCGGCGACGCCCAAGGCGCAGTCCGGCGAGGACGGCCGCGTGGTGCTGTTGTTCGCCGGCGCCGGCCCGGCGCCCGGCGGCGATACCTTGTGCCGGATGACGCATGACACGCCGCCCGCGGCGGCGCGCGGCGGAAAGCTGTCGGTGATGGCCGCGTTCTGCCACGGCGACGGGCTCGCCAGCGAGGTCGAGCTGGTCACCGCCCGGCCCGGCAGCCCGGCCGACCCGGCATTCAAGAACGCGATGCAGGTGATGCTGTCGCGGCTGCTCCCGACGCACGATCCGAACCGGGATTCCGACTGCCCCAGTGCCCTGACCGGCTGCTAGTGTGAGGCCATGAAGATGTTTCGAACCTGCCTGACTGCCGCGGTTATGACGGCCGCGTTGTCGGCGTGCGGCGGCAATACCGTCACCGGCGAATATCACAGCGCCTTCTACACGCCCGAGCTGACCGCCCACACGATCCGCAACGGAGTGATGCCGACGGCCGTCTACGGCGCGCCTTATGACGAGGCCGCGCTGGGCGATCTGCTGGCAGCATTGGAGCTGCCGGCCGGTCACCCGTCGGCACGTCTCGCGATGACCCAGGCGGCGCGCGACGGCGACCTCGGCCGCGTGGTGCTGGTGTTCGACCCGGCGCCGACCGTGGCCGACGGGACCGATGCCTGCCGGATGATGGCTGGCGACAAGATTCCGACCGTGACCGGCGGTGGCCGGACGCTGGTGCTGGTCGCCTTCTGCCACGGCGACGAGCTCGCCTCGGAGAGCACGGCAACCGTGCCGCGTGCCAAAGGACCGAGCGACCCGATGCTGGTCGCCGGCATCAACGACGCGCTGATCCGCACCCTGCGCACCGACGACCCGAACCAGACCAGCGGCTGCGGCACGCCGTGCTAGTCGGCGAGCCACTCGCGTAGCGCGGCGTTCACCGCCTCGGGCTGTTCGATGGTGGCGAGGTGGCCGCAGTGCGGCACTTCGACCAGGCGCGAGCCGGCGATGCCGGCATGGATTTCGCGCGCCAGCTCCGGCGGCGTCATCTGGTCCTCGGCGCCGACCAGGACCAGCGTCGGGCAGGTGATCGCGGCCAGGTCCGGGCGGCTGTCAGGCCGTGACATTACCGCATGAATCTGGCTTACAAACGCTTCTTCTCCAACGCGTTGTGTCATATTCTTAACTCTGTTTCTTAGATTATCGTCGGCCAGGTGATCGGGGTGCATGAACAGCGGCAGCAAGCCTTCGCTGACTCCGATGAACCGGCCCTCGCCGACCCGCGCGAGATCCTTGGCACGGGCCTGCTTGCGTTCCTCGGTGTCGGCGCGGGCGGAGGTGTCGAGAAAGGCGGCGTGGCTGATCCGCTGCGGTGCGCGACGCAGCAGCTCGAAGACGATGTAGCCGCCGAAAGACAGCCCGGCGACGGCGAAACGCTCCGGCGCGTCGGCGAGGATGGCATCGGCGATCTCGCCAATGTCGTCGTGATACAGGTGTTCGTCGGTGACGTGGATGTCGGCGATGTCGGAGAGTGCCGCGAGCTGCGGCGCGAACAGCGTCCGGTCGCACAGCACGCCGGGTACCAGGATCAATGGAATCATCGTCATGCGCCCTTCTGGTCCGCGACGGCCGCAACGTAGGCCAGCCATGATCATGACGCAAAACCGTTATGTTCCCACGAAATCTTGACTTTTCGCGGTGCAGCAACTATTTCGCGGGCAAATGAAGCGGCGTCCAGGCAACGCCACAGTGCTTCCTCGATACATGCAAGCGTGTCTGCGCAATTACGAGAACCCGCCAACGAATGACATTCGCCGACCTCGGCCTTAGTGAAACCGTCCTGAAAGCCGTCGACGACGCCGGCTATCGGACACCGACTCCGATCCAGGAACAAGCCATCCCCATCGTGCTGCAAGGGCGCGATATCCTTGGCTGCGCCCAGACCGGTACCGGCAAGACCGCCAGCTTCACCCTGCCGATGATCGACATCCTGGCGCAGGGCCGGGCCAAGGCGCGGATGCCGCGGACGCTGATCCTGGAACCGACTCGCGAGCTCGCCGCCCAGGTCTCGGAAAACTTCGAGACCTACGGCAAGTACAACAAGCTCTCGATGGCGCTGCTGATCGGCGGCGTGTCGTTCGACGAGCAGTTGAAGAAGATCGACCGCGGCGTCGACGTGCTGATCGCCACACCGGGCCGGCTGCTGGACCACTTCGAGCGCGGCGGGCTGCTGCTGCGCGGGGTCGAGATCCTGGTCGTCGACGAGGCTGACCGGATGCTCGACATGGGCTTCATCCCGGACGTCGAAAAGATCGTCTCGCTGCTCGGCCCGAACCGCCAGACGCTGCTGTTCTCGGCGACGATGCCGCCGGAGATCAAGCGGCTGGCCGACCAGTTCCTGACCATGCCGAAGGAGATCACGGTGGCGCCGCCGGCGAGCCCGGCGGAAACCGTGGAACAGTCGCTGGCGATCGTACCGCAGGCCGGCAAGCGCGATGCGTTGCGTACCCTGCTGCGGCGCGCGGACGTGAAGAACGCTTTCATCTTCTGCAACCGCAAGCGCGACGTCGACATCGTCTACAAGTCGCTGAAGAGTCACGGCTTCAACGTCGCGGCGCTGCACGGCGACATGAGCCAGAGCCACCGCATGGAGACTCTGGAGAAGTTCAAGCAAGGCGAGACCAAGCTGCTGGTGTGTTCCGACGTTGCCGCGCGCGGACTCGACGTCGCCGGCATGAGCCATGTGTTCCTGTTCGACGTGCCGATCCACGCAGAGGACTACGTGCACCGGATCGGCCGTACCGGGCGCGCCGGCATGCGCGGCCAGGCCTTCACGCTGGCCACACCCGACGACGGCAAGTTCCTGGGCGCGGTGGAGCGCCTGATCGGCAAGCAGATCGAGCGCATCACCATCGACGGCATCGACGCCGAGCAGGTCGATGACAGCGACGACGGCCGGCGTCCGCGCCGGCGGCGCGGCGGCGCCAAGGACAAGCCGGCTGCCAAGGCGACCGACAAGCCAGCCGACAAGCCGGAGAAGGTCGAGAAAGCCGACCGGCCTAGGAAGGCCGAGAAGGCCGACAGGTCCGAGCCGAAGGACGCCGACGAGACCGCCGAAGCGGCCGAGGCCTCAGGCAATGGCAATGCCGGCGATCGCCGGCGCAAGAACGAGTCCGGCTCGCGCGGTGGTCGCGGCGGCCGGGGCCGGGGCGAGCGCGGCGGTCGCGGGCGTGAGGATCGCGACGAAGCGGTGGTCGGCTGGGGCGATCACATGCCGGCCTTCATCGCCCGGCAGAGCGGTCGCGCCTAGCGCCCGGCGCGCGACACCAGGGAGACCGGTTTCATGCAGACCATCTTCGTCATGGTGAAGTGCGAGCTGGGTAAGACCTACGATGTCGCCAGCCACGCGGTGGAGACCTCCGACCAGATCTCCGAGGTCTACTCCACTTCAGGCCAGTACGACCTGATGATGAAGTGCTACCTGGCCGAGGGCACCGACATCGGCCACTTCGTCACCGAGTCTATCCAGCGCCTGCCCGGGGTGAAGGACACCTTCACGCTGATCACCTTCAAGACCTTCGCCTGATCAAACAGCAGTCGGGTCATCGCGACGCGTGAATCGCGCCGGCATTCGATCTAACATCGGGCCATGAACACGACCACGAATGTCGACCTCGACGGGGCGCTGGCGGAAGCCGACGCCAACTACGTCGCATCCAACCCGAAGAGCCACGCCCAGTATGACGAGGCGCTGGCCTCGATGCCCGGCGGCAATACGCGTACGGTGCTGTTCTTCCCGCCCTTCCCGCTGACGATCGCCCGTGGCGAAGGCTGCCGGGTGTGGGACGCCGACGGGCACGAATATGTCGACTTCCTGGGCGAATATACCGCCGGGCTCTACGGCCACTCCAACCCGACCATCATGGCGGCGCTGCGCGAGGCGCTGGACGGCGGCATCGTGCTGGGCGGCCACACCGCCATGGAAGCCAAGCTCGCCGGCGCGGTGGCGGCGCGGTTCCCGGCGATGGAGCGGCTGCGCTTCACCAACTCCGGTACCGAAGCGAACTTGATGGCGATCTCGACCGCCCGCGTCGCCACGGGTCGGTCGAAGGTGATGGTGTTCGACGGCGGCTACCACGGCGGCCTGCTCTACTTCGCGGCGCCGAACATGCCGATCAACGCACCCTTCCCCTACGTGAAGGCGCGCTACAACGACATCGACGGCACCAGGAAGCTGATCGCCGAGCATGGCGAGGACCTGGCCTGCGTGATTCTGGAGCCGATGCTGGGCAGCGGCGGCTGCATCCCGTCCGACCCGGCCTTCCTGGCGATGCTGCGCGAGGAGACCAAGCGGGTCGGCACGTTGCTGATCTTCGACGAGGTGATGACCTCGCGCCTGGGCCCGAGCGGCTGGCAAGGGCTTTCCGGCGTGACGCCCGACCTCGCCACGCTGGGCAAGTATATTGGCGGCGGGCTCAGCTTCGGGGCCTTCGGCGGCCGCGCCGACCTGATCGACCTGTACGATCCGCGTAAACCCGACGCGATCCCGCACGCCGGCACGTTCAACAACAACGCACTGACTATGAGCGCCGGTTTTGCCGGAATATCAAAAGTTTACACGGAAGATCTCGCGCCTGACTTCAATGCACGCGGTGACCATCTTCGCGAGCGGTTGAACGCGATCGCGCAACGGCACGACGCCGCCATGTGCTTCACCGGGCGCGGCTCGATGACCGCGGTGCACTTCAGCCGCACGCCGCCGCGCAACTTCGACGACGTGCTGGCCGGACGCAACGAACTGCGCCCGTTGCTGCACAAGGACCTGCTGGCGTCGGGCGTCTACGCCGCGGCGCGCGGCATGTTCGTACTGTCGCTGCCAATGACGGAGGCGGAGTTCGACGCCCTGGCCGAGGCGGTGGAAGAGTTCGTCACCACGCGCGGCGCGCTGCTGCGCTGACCGCCTAGGAATCCGATTTCGAGGTGACGAGTTGCGGCATGCCCTGCCCGCCATGTCCGCGATAGCGCGGGGCGCGATCCGGTTGCTTCTTCGTGTACATGTCGGCATCGGCCTGCGCCAACACCTGCCAGAGGTCGTTGGCCTGTCCGACGGTCGATAGCGCCACGCCGATGCTAGCTCCGACCGAGACGTGGCCGTCGGCGAACTCGAACGGTCGACTCAAGGCCTTGCGAATTTTCTCGACCGATTGCAGCGTGTCGTCGGGTTCGCGCAGCATTTCCAGCAGAACGACGAACTCGTCGCCACCAACACGCGCGACGGTGTCGCTGGCCCGCACGCACCCGATCAGGCGCGCGGCCGTCTCGCGCAACACGTCGTCGCCAACGCCATGGCCAAGGCGGTCGTTGATCGCCTTGAATCCGTCGAGGTCGATCATCAGCAGGCCGACGGCACGCGACTCGCGCAGCGCCCGCGCGATCGCCTTGTTCCACGTATCTTGCAGCATGCTTCGGCCGGCGACGCCGGTCAGGTCATCATGCAGCGCCCGCCTCAGTTCGTCATTGGCCTGACGCAGGGCTTCCTGCGCCTCGCGGCGTTCCCGCACCTCACGGACCAGTTCACGGTTCACCCGCTCCAGGCCGGCGCGGCTCGGCATCGCGAGCAGGCGCGGCAACAGCGGCCACAGCACGATGGCCGTGACCGTCGAGATCACCGCGGTCAAAGCCTTGGCGATACCCTGTGCGGCATAGTCGGGGACCCACATGGTCCAGATACCGAAGAGATGGGTGATGCCGCAGCCGACAATGAATGCGCTGAACAGGTAGTACACCCAGGCATAGATCAAATCGCCGCGTCTGCTGGCCAGGTATATGAGCCAGGCTGGAATGGAGAAGTAGGCCAGGACGATCAGTACATCGGAGACGACATGCAGCCAGAACAGATCCGCTCGCCAGAGCAGGCAATAACCGTGCGGCTGAAATCCTTCCGACGATAGGAACTCCCAAATTCTGTCAGCCATTCGATGTACCCACCACTACTCGCTACGTTCCTGACCTTGCCTCAGGCGAACTTAATAAAGACTTTCGCGGAGCAATTGCCGACTCCACGCGGCGACAACGGCTGACGGCGCACCACATCCGCCGCTAAGCTTACGAGAGACGACACCCCGTCGAGGGCAGATGGCGCGATCCTGGCGCGTGGCAGGCACTAAACGATGAGCATCAGTGCCGCACCGGCGGCCGAGGAGCGCACCAACGCGCAGCGCGCGATCATCCTGATCACCATGTCGGTGTGCACGATGCTGTACGCGCTGACGCTGACCATCGTGAACGTGGCGCTGCCGCAGTTGCAGGGCGCGCTGAGCGCGACGCCGGACCAGGTCGCCTGGGTGGTGACGCTGAACGTCGTCGCCACCGCGATCGTCACGCCGATGACCGGCTGGTTCGTCGCCCGGCTCGGCGACCGACGGGTGCTGATCATCGCGATCGTCGGTTTCGCGGTCTCGTCGCTGCTGTGCGCCACCGCCACCACATTGGCGCCGCTGCTGCTCTACCGCATCGGCCAGGGCGCGTTCGGCGCGCCGCTGGTGCCGCTGGCGCAGGCGATCATCGTCGCCACCTACCCGCCACACCAGCGCGCCATGGCGCAGGGCATCTTCGGCATGTCGGTGGTGATCGGACCGGCGATCGCGCCGGTGCTCGGCGGCTACCTGGCCGAGGAATACAACTGGCGCTGGGTGTTCCTGCTGATCCTGCCATTGTGCCTGGCGGCGCTGGTCGGCGTGCTGGCCTTCATCCACGACTCCAGCGCGCGCCGCAAGACCAGGCTGGATTGGACCGGCTTCCTGGCGCTGTCGCTGGCGGTGACCTGTCTGCAGCTGTTGATGGACCGCGGCGAGCGCAAGGACTGGTTCGAGTCCGGCGAGATCATCTTGCTGGCCGCGGCGATGCTGATCGGCCTTCACATCTTCGTGGTGCAGACGCTGACGGCCAAGGATCCGTTCATCAGCCCGGCCATCTTCCGCGACCGCAACTTCACCGTCGGGCTGCTCCTGGTGTTCGTTTACGGCCTGCTGAACGTGACCCCGACGGTGCTGTTTCCCTCGATGCTGCAGAACTTGAAGGGCTATCCGGATTCGCTGATCGGCATGCTGCTGGCGATGCGCGGCGCCGGCATGGTGATCGGCTTCTTCATGGCGGCGCAAATGGGACGGCTCGACCCGCGTGTCGGGCTGGTGCTCGGGCTCGGGCTGGTCGGCTGGTCCGGGGTGATGATGGCCAACTTCAATCTCGACGTGACGCCGCTCACCGTCGGCATCGCCGGCGTGATCCAGGGCATCGGCACCGGCGTGATGTGGGTGCCGCTGTCGGTGGTCACCTTCGCCAGCCTGCCGCCGGAGAAGCTGGCGGAGGGCTCGTCGCTGTTCCACCTGCTGCGCAACTTCGGCTCGTCGATCTTCATATCACTCAGCGTGATGGCCGTGGTGCGCACCACCAAGGTGAATTACTCCGAGCTGGTGGAGAATGTCAGCCCGGTGAACGAGGTGCTGAACTTCGCCTCGGTGACGGGTTTCTGGAACCTGGAAAGCGTCACCGGCCTGGCCGCGCTCAGCCGCGAGGTTGGCCGCCAGGCGTCGATGATCGGCTACACCAACGCCTTCGTGCTCTACGCCGCGGTCACCTTCGCCACCGTGCCGTTCATCTTCTTCGTGAAGATCAAGCGGCGGTAACAGGTCCCTACAACGTCATGCCGGCCTTGAGCCGGCATCCATGTTCGCGGCCGACGCAGCGCCGACGGAATCACGCATCGACATGGACCCCGGATCAAGTCCGGGGAGACGATCGACGGATCAGCCCCAGGTCTTGCGCGGCGGGCTCTTGATTTCGAGCTGGACGCTGTCTTCCAGCGTCTCGTGATAATGCTCGACGCCGGCAGGGTGGACCCAGGTGGCGCCGGGCTCGGCGATGAATTCCTCGTCGCCGATCACCACGCGCATCCTTCCGGAAACCAGGTAGCAGATCGACTCGTGGTCGTGGTGGGCGTGTCGGGGGTCCTTCAGGCCCTTCTTGCGGTGCACCTCCATCAGCATCATCTCGGTGCCGGCGATCATCGGCTTGACCCAGATTTCGCCGGCCTCGGCGGCGCCCTCGATACTGGTGACGCGCACCGGCGCGACGTCGCCGGCGGCGACGAACGGCTGCGGCGACGGTGGCAAGTTTCGATCCTGGCCCATGGCGGCTCTCCCCTGGCTGGCGGCAGCCTAGCAGAAGCTTTAGACTTAAAGCATCTCGACGGAAACCGGATCGCCATGCCTGACACCGATGCTCCCCTGAAGGGTCGCCACGCCCTGATCACCGGCGGCGGACGCGGCATCGGCGCCGCCGTCGCGGCCGAACTCGCCGCGCTCGGCGCCAGCCTGACGCTGGTCGGACGCGACGCGGCGAAGCTGGAAGAGACCGCCCGACCGCTGGGCGCGAAGACGCTCGCGCTCGACCTCGCCGACCGTGACGCGGTGCGCGAGGCGCTGGCCGGATTCGAGGCGACCATCCTGGTGAACAATGCCGGGCTGGCGCCGACCGGCCGGGTCGGCGACTACAAGCTGGAGGACTGGGACGCGACCTTCGCGGTCAACGCGACCGGCGCGCTGCTGACGATACAGGCGGTGCTGCCGGCGATGCGGGCCGCCGGCTGGGGCCGGATCGTCAACGTCGCGTCGACCGCCGGGCTGATCGGCTACACCCACGTCGCCGGCTACGTCGCGTCCAAGCACGCGCTGATCGGCCTGACCAAGGCCGCCGCGCTCGACCTGGCGAAGACCGCGATCACGGTGAATGCGGTCTGCCCCGGCTTCACCGACACCGACCTGGCGACCTTCGCCGTCGGCAACCTGACCAAGGCCGGCAAGAGCGAAGACGAAGCGCGCGCGATCCTGGCACGGCGCAACCCGCAGGGCCGGCTGGTCGACCCGGCCGAAGTGGCGCGGGCGGTCGGCTGGCTGTGCCTGCCCGGCTCCGCCGCGGTCACCGGCCAGGCGATCGCCATCGACGGCGGCGAGGTCGCCGGCTGATGGACACCATCGTTGCTGCAACGGAGCCGGACCAGGCGGAATTGCGGCTGTGGCTGCGGCTGCTGACCTGCACCAGCCTGATCGAACGGGAAGTGCGCGCGCGAATGCGGCGCGAGTTCGACATGACGCTGCCGCGCTTCGACGTGCTGGCGCAGCTCGACCGCGCCGCCGACGGCCTCTCCATGGGCGAGCTGTCGGACCGGCTGATGGTGTCGGCCGGCAACATCACCGGGCTGATCGACCGGCTGGCGCAGGAGGGGCTAGTGGCGCGCGGCAGCCGACCCGACGATCGCCGCACGGTCCACGTTCGCCTCACCGACAAAGGCAAGCAGGCGTTCGACCAGATGACGCCGACGCACCACGGCTGGATCGCCGACATGCTGGCCGGGCTGGACCGGACCGACCGCAAGGCGCTCTACGACCTGCTCGGCCGCCTGAAGACGTCGATCTCCGGGGACGCGTGATGCGGCTGCTGGAACCGCTCGACATCAACGGCATGATGTTGCCGAACCGGATCGTGGTGCCGGCGATGGTGACGCGGCTGTCGGGCGAGGACGGCGTCGTCAACGCCGACATCATCGATCGCTACGTGCGCTATGCCGAGGGCCGGGTCGGACTGATCGTGGTCGAGGCGACGGCGATCCACCAGGCCAAGTCGGGGCCCCTGCTCCGCCTCGGCGCCGACGACTTCATCGCCGGCCACGCCGAACTGGCGAAGCGGGTGCACGACACCTCCGACAGCAAGGTGGTGCCGCAGATTATCCACTTCATGAAGGTCGCGCGCTCGGGCTGGCGGCAGACCATCGACAGCCTCGGCGACGACGATATCGCCGACATCATTCGCAACTTCGGCGAGGCGGCGGCGCGGGCGCGCGAGGCGGGCTATGACGGGGTCGAGCTGCACTCGGCGCACGCCTACACGCTGTCCTCCTTCCTGTCGAAGCGGAACCGGCGGCGCGACCGCTATGGCGGTAAGACGCTGGAGAGCCGGCTGGCGATGTTCGGCGACGTGATGGCCGAGGTGCGCCGCCAGGTCGGGTTCGACTGGCCGGTCGGCGTGCGCTTCCTGGCCGAGGAAGCGATCAAGGACGGCTACGTGCTGCCGGAAGCGCAACGCATCGCGCTGCGCATGGCGCAGCTCGGCGTTGACTACATCTCGCTCTCGGTCGGCGGGAAGTTTGAGGATGCCATTCACCGCGAGGGCCAACCGCTCTACCCCTACACCGGCTACTCCGGCGACCGCTGCATGCCCGGCGACTGGTACCCGCCGCTGCCGAACGCGCACCTCGCCGCCGGCATCAAACGCTACATCAATGACAAGGGCTACCAGGTCCCGGTTATATCGGTCGGCAAGATCAGCGATCCTGACGACGCCGAGCGCCTGCTCGCCGAGGGCCAGGCCGACCTGATCGGCATGGCCCGCCAGTTACTGTCCGACCCGGACTGGGTGGCCAAGGTCATGGCCGGCCGGCGCGACGAAATCCTGCACTGCATCTACTGCAACGTGTGCAAGCAACTGGACGAGAATTTCCACCAGGTGACCTGCTTCCTGTGGCCAAAGAACACGCTGCAGGCGCCGCCCGACGAGCCCGGCGTCGGCCCCGCCTGGCCGGTCGACGGCGCCGAGGTCACGGCAACGACCGAGGACGGCCAGGTGCGGCTCGCCTGGACCAAGGCCGAGGGCGACGTGGTCGGCTACGACATCTACCGAGCCGAGGACGACGGCGAGGCCGGCTGCCTGGAGGCGGTGAAGAGCGCGAAGTATCTCGACCGGCTGGTGCTGGGCGGGTTGCGCTACCGCTACTACGTGCGCGCTTTCGACCGGCACGGGCGGGCGAGCCCGCCCTCGAATGTGGTATCCGTCGACATGCCGCTGCCGGCGGCGGCAAAGGAGGTGATGCAGCATGCCTGAGAACCGGGCCCCGGGCGGCAGGAGCGCCCACGTCGATACGTTCGCTGCCGAGCATTTGCCGCCGAAGGCCGACTGGCCACCGATGAACTACGACACGCTACCCGAACTGAAAGCCTATCCGGACCGGATGAACTGCGCGGTGGAACTGCTGGACAAGCAGTGCGCCAGGTTCGGCGAGCGGCCGGTGATGCGCTCGCCGACGATGAGCTTGACCTACAACCAGCTCAACGAGGCGGCCAACCGGATCGCGCACGTGCTGGTCGACGATTTCGGCCTGAAGCCGGGCGAGCGGGTGTTGCTGCGCAGCCCGAACAACCCGATGTACGTCGCCTGCTGGTTCGCGGTGATGAAGGCTGGCGGCATCGTCTGCGCCACCATGCCGCTGCTGCGCAATCGCGAGATTGCCTTCATCGCAGACAGCGCGCGGGTCCGGCTGGCGCTGTGCGACGAACGGCTGGCCGACGAGCTGAAGACCGCGATGTCGTCGACCAAGACGGTGGAGCACGCGGTCCATTTCGACGGGCTGGGCGGCGGCCAGGGTGAGCTGGAGAAGATGGCGGCCGGCAAGCCTGCGACCTTCGAAGCCTGTGATACCGCGGCCGACGACGTCTGCCTGATCGCCTTCACCTCGGGCACCACGGGCCAGCCGAAGGGCGCGATGCACTTCCACCGCGACATCCTGGCGATGTGCGACTGCTTCTCGACCTACGTCCTCAAGCCCGGGCCGGACGACATCTTCGCCGGCTCGCCGCCGATCGCCTTCACCTTCGGGCTGGGCGCGCTGGTCGCCTTCCCGATGCATTGCGGCGCGTCGACCTTCCTGGTCGAGGCGTTCACGCCGGACAGCCTGCTGGCGACGATGAACGAGCAGCAGGTCACCGTGCTGTTCACCGCGCCGACCATGTTCCGGGCGCTGACCCCGCTGACCAAGGCCACGCCGGTGCCGAGCCTGGCCAAGTGCGTATCGGCCGGCGAGACCTTGCCCAAGGCGACGTGGGAAGGCTGGCACGAGGCGACCGGCATCAAGATCATCGACGGCATCGGCTCGACCGAGATGCTGCACATCTTCATTGCCTGCGAGGGCGACGAGATCAAACCGGGCGCCACCGGCAAGCCGATCCCCGGTTACGAGGCGACGATCCTGGACGACGACGGCAACGAAGTGCCGGCCGGCACTATCGGCCGGCTGGCGGTGCGCGGGCCGACCGGCTGCCGCTACCTCTCCAACCCGGAACGCCAGGCGGCCTACGTCGCGCATGGCTGGAACCTCACCGGCGACGCCTACCTGAAGGACGAGGACGGCTACTACCACTTCCAGGCGCGCACCGACGACATGATAATCGCGTCTGGCTACAACATCGCCGGGCCGGAAGTGGAAGCGGTGCTGATGGAGCATCCGGCGGTGGCCGAGTGTGCGGTCGTCGGCGCGCCCGACCCGGAACGCGGCACCGTCGTGAAGGCCTTCGTCGTGGCCCGTGAGCCGGACAAGGCCGGCCCGGATCTGGTGAAGGCGCTGCAGGATCACGTGAAGGCGACCATCGCGCCCTACAAGTATCCCCGCGCGGTGGAATTCCTCGACGCCCTGCCGAAGACCCAGACCGGCAAGATCCAGCGCTTCGCGTTGCGCGAGGACCGCTAGGCGCTAGTCGTCATCGTCGTCGAGGCCGGTGTAGCGATCCTGGTCGAACTGGTAGTCGTCGTTGCTGTTGTCGGCGGCGCCCTTTCGCGTGCGGCCCAGGCCGACGACGAAGGACAGGATCAGGCCAATGGGGATCAGGGCCATGCCGATCTCGAACTGGCCGTCGCCCTCCATCGTCAGCAGCAGCACGCCGACGGCGGCGACCCCGAGACCACCGACCACGCCGACCAGTCGCTTGCGGTTTGCCATGTCCTAGTCGTCCGTGCTGTCCCAGTCGGAGTGGGTGTGGTCCCAATTGTCGCGGCTCGACGAACTCGTGCCGCGCTCGCCGGGCATGAAGCCGAGTCCGACGAAGAACAGGATCGCAGCGGAAAACAGACAGCCAACCGCGACGATCAGGTCGATGTCGTCGTCACCGGCGATGAAAAAATAGATGCTGACGCCAAGATCGATCAGCGCGCCGAACATGAATACCAGCGCGATGGGCTTGCTTTGCGGCATGGTGAATCCCCCTTCGGTTGACCATAACCGGAGTCGGCCGGAACGCTATGTCGCGCCTTCGCCCGGCTCGAACACCACCGAGGTCATCGACATTGTGCTGAACACGTCGGTGCTGAAGAAGCGCAACCGGTCCTTCGCCGTCGCCGCGCCCAGCACGTAAAGCAGCGGCAGGTAGTGTTCCGGCGTCGGGACGGAGAGCATCGCGTCCTGGCCACGGCCGGGATAGTCGATCACCTGGTCGTAGGCACCGCCTTCGATTGCCTGGCGGATCGCGGCATCGAACCGCACCGCCCAGTCTGCCGGCTCCGGATAGCGACCGCGCAGCATCAGGTTGTGCACGATGTTGCCGGAGCCGACGATCAGAACGCCCTCGGCGCGCAGCGGCCGCAGCCGCTTGCCGAGCTCGAAGTGTCCCTGCGGTGTCTGCGACATGTCGAGGCTGAGCTGCACCACCGGCACGTCGGCGTCGGGATACATCGGCCGCAGGACGCCCCACATGCCGTGGTCGAAGCCACGCCCTTTGACCGCGTGCGCCTGCGCCGGGCGCAGCAGTGTCTGCACTCGCTCGACCAGCCAGCTATCGCCAGGCGCCGGGTATTGCACGTCGAACAGCGGCTGCGGGAAGCCGCCGAAGTCGTGGATGGTCTCCGGCCGACTATCGGCGGTGAGACCGATGCCGCGCGTTTCCCAGTGCGCCGACACGCACAACACCGCGCGCGGCCGCGGCAACGCCGAACCGAGCACGCCCCAGGCACGGCGCCAGTCGTTGTCCTCGATGGCGTTCATCGGCGAGCCGTGGCCGAGAAAGACGGCGGGCATGGTCATCGCGCGGTGCTCCACATGGTCGTGCAACTCTCGGCGATCGTACCTTGCCTGTCGAGGCGCCGGCCGATACGGCTTGTCGATGAACTCGTCGTCACAACGCCTGTTCTGGGCCGTGGCCGGACTATGGCTGGGCTTGCTGGCGGCAAAGCTGGTGCTGGCGGCGACGCTGGAGCTGCATTACGACGAGGGCTACTACTGGATCGCGGCCGAGTTCCCGGCGCTGGTCTATCCGGACAAGCCGGGCCTGACGCCGCTGCTGGTCGCCGCCGGACGGTGGCTGCTCGGCGACACGCTGCTCGGCGCACGGGCGCCGTTCCTGACGCTGGGGGCGCTGGTGCCGGTGGCGGTCTACGCGCTGGCACGGCAGGTGAGCGCGCGGCGTGAGGCTCTGACCGCCGCCGGGCTGGCGATGCTGCTACCGCTGGGCGCGCTGCTCGGCCTGAACGCCTTTCACGACACGCCGATGGTGCTGGCGATGCTGGTCGCGGCGGCGGCGTTCGCGCGAGCCCTGCGCGACGACGCGCTATGGCCGTGGCCGGTGCTCGGCGCGGCCTGCGCGGTCGGGCTGCTGACGCACTACCGTTTCGTCACCCTGCCGGCGGCGATTGTCGTCTTCATGCTGTTGGCTCCCAGCGGGCGCCGGCTGTGGCGCCGACCGGGGCCGTGGGTCGCCGCCGCCATCGGGGTGCTGGGGGCGCTGCCGACACTTTGGTTCGTGATCGAGGTCGGTGCCGACCCGCTGCGCTACCATTTCATCGATCGCAATCCCTGGCGCTTCCAGCCCAAGGGGTTGCGCTTCACATTGGAGCAGGCGGCGGTGACCACGCCGCTGCTGTTCGCGGCCTTGATCGCGGCACTGCTGCTGCTGGCGCGCCGGCGCGACGCCGTCGCAGCCTGGCTGGCGACCGCCGGCGCGGTGATGGCCGGTATCTACTTCCTGCTGACGCCGTTCGCCGACCTGGACCACGCGACGGCGCACTGGCCGCTGCCGGGTTACCTGGTCCTGCTGGCCGGGGTGCCGGCGGTGCTGGGCAAGCTCGGGCACTGGCGCTGGCTGGTGCCGGCGACGGCGGGGCTGGGCACGCTGGCGATGCTCGGCTACGTCGCGGCGGCGGCATGGCCGGAGCGGCTGTTCACACCGCTGACCCAGCGGCTGATCGCCGACCACGAGATCGTCGCCTGGGAACGCCTCGTACCGGTCATCGACGCGCACCGCGAACAGGCAGGCGTGCTGGTCGTTGGCCATTACCGGCCGGCCGGCGCACTGGCGCGGCTGTACCCGGATCTGCCGGTCTACGTTCTGGAGCACGAATTGAACTGGCAGAATGGCTACGGCGCCTCGTTCGCGCATTGGCGCCGCGACGAAACCGGGCTGCTCGCCGACCACGCCGGCGCCGAGGCGCTGATCGTGCTGCCGGTGCCGGACTTCGCCTATCACGACACAGAGGAGATCGCGCGGCTGGCGCACCTGTGCACGGTGTTCGGCAACTTGCGCGATCTCGGCGAGACCATCCTGCCGGCGGACCGTCACGCAGTAAGGCTGCTGGCGGGCGTGATTGGCGGGTTCAGTTCCGACTGCCCCGCCCTGCCCCGGCACTATCTCGCCCGCCCGAAGCGAGGGGAGCGGGTCGACGGGCGCTTCGAGGTGCTGGGCTGGGCAATGGACGAAGCCGGCGTCGCCGGCGCCGACGTGCTGATCGATGGCCAGGCACAGGCATTGCGCTACGGCGATCCGTGGCCGGAGCGACTGCTCCGCCCCGGCCTGGCCGATCCGAACCGACCGCGTGTCGGCTTCCATGCCTGGCTGGACGCCGCCGACCTGCGTACCGGGCGCCACAAGGTCGAAATCCGGCTAACCTATGCCGACGGTCGGCGCCACAGCTTCGGCGCGCGGCGAATATTCGTGGAACGCTAGAGGAAGCCGATGCAGGACCCGATCCAACGCCACCCGACCCGCGCCGAGCAGCTCGACATCGTCATCGACATCCTGGCGGCGACGGTGCCGGCCAAGGGCCGCGTCCTCGACCTCGGCTGCGGCACCGGCTTTCTCGGCCACCTGCTGCACGCCAAGCGCGACGACATCGGTTTCGTCGGCGTCGACATGAAGCCGGAGTCGCTGGCGGAAGCCGCGAAGAACGTGCCGGGCGCGACGCTGATCGAAGGCGACCTGGACGCGCCCGGCGGGCTCGACGTGCCGGCCGGCAGCTTCGACGCCATCGTCACCGTGCTGACCTTCCACGACCTGAACGACGACGGGAAACAACGGGTGCTGGCCTGGGCCGCCGACCGGCTGGCGCCGAAGGGCGTGCTGCTGGTGATGGACCGGCTCCGACTCACCGCGCCAGCGCTGTTCGAGGCGCAGAAAGCGATCTGGGCCCGGCTGGAACGCGTGCACGGCGTCGGCATGCGCAGCGCCAGCGATTTCGACAGCTACGTGGAAGACCTCGGCAGCGAAAACCGCCCGGCGCCGCTACAGGATTACTTCGCGTGGCTGTCAGAGGTCGGCCTGGCCGCCGCCTGCCTGCACCTGCACGGCAACATCGCCATCATCGGCGCGGCGCGCGCGTAGGCTCAGCAGCCGCCACGACGCGAGCATCGCCAGCAGCGGCGAGGCCAGCGCCACCGCGTAGACCATCGGCACCGCCGTCGCCACGGTCTCGCGGTCGAGGCCGCTGGCCATACCGAAAAAGTTGGCGACGATGCCCGCCATTGCCGCGCCGACGGCGATGCCGAGCGACTGGGTCATCGGGATCGCCCCGGCGGTCACGCCCTCCTCGCCCGGCCGCGCCGCCTGCATCGCACCGGCCACCAGATGCGCGTGACAAAAGCCGATGCCGAAACCGATCGCGCACGACCCCACGGCAATCGCCCACAGCGGCCCTGGCGTGGCGAACCAGGCGAGCGTCGCCAGCCCGGCGGTGGCGACCGGCATGCCGACGGCGAAGGTGAAGTCGATCCGCCGGCCGGAGAACCGGGCGACCAGGATCGCCGCCGCCGTCCACGACAGCGCCAGTCCGGCCTGGAAGTAGCCGGCGTAGAGCGCGCTGACGCCGTGCAACGCCTGCACGCCTAGCGGAATGAAGATCGACACCTGTCCGGTGCAGGTCGAGTACAGGAAGATCATCCAGTAGCTGACGCCGACCTTATGGCTCAGGCTCAGTGGATGCGAGGGGAACAGGCGGTTCGGCGCGGCGCCGTCCAGCCGCAGCATCAGCGCGATCACCGCGATCGCGGCCAGCAGCAGCCCGGCCTTGCCCGCGGCGGCGACAAGCTGGCCGGTGAGCCCGATCAGCATCACGCCCACCGACAGCAGCAGCAGCCGGCGCCACGGCCAGCGGCCGACGGCATCGACCTGGGTCGCCGGCACCGCGTACCAGGCCGCGACCACGAAGGCGACCAGGATCGGCGTGCGGATCAGGAAGGCACCGCGCCACCAGCCGAGTTCGGCCATGACGCCGCCGAACAGCGGCCCAAGCAGCGCCGCGATACCCCAGATGCCGGAAACCGAGGTGATAGCCAGGGTCTGCAGCGACGGCGGATAGACCGCGCGGATCAGCTGGTAGCACAGCGACAGCACCAGCCCGCCGCCCAGCCCCTGCACGAACCGGCCGAGCAACAGCGCCGACATGGTCGGCGCCAGCCCGGTGCCGGTTGTGCCGATCAGGAACAGCACGGCGGCCAGCACGAAGGCGCGGCGCTGGTTCAGGTTCGACGACAGCCGGGCCGCGCTGGCCGCGCCGACAATGGAGGCGACCATGTAGATCATGATCGACCAGCTGTAGAAGCCGGCACCGCCGATCTCGCCCACCACCGTCGGCAGGATGGCGACGATCACGAACACGTCGATGGCGTGCAGCATGACCCCCAGGTTGAGGATCACCGTGACCAGCAGCAGCCGACCGCGGAACAACTCCGCCCAGGATGATGAAGAATTAGGCATTCGGGGACGGTAGTGCGGGCTCGCTGCCGTGACCATAGAGCAACAGGCCCGTGCGACATGACGTTTTCTAGGGACACCTATAAGAACTCGTCATGCTTGCGAATCGTTCGCACCAGACGTCTCCGTGGTAGGTTGCGGGCATGTATTTCGATCCCCGCCTCTGGCAGTTCACCAAGGGCCTGCGTGGCGCCATCGCCTGGTCGGCCTGCCTCGGCCTGCTCGCTGTGGTCGCCGGAATCGCACGGCTGGCGCTACTCGGCTGGCTGCTGGCACAGGTGTTCGCCGGACGGCCGCTAAGCGAGCTGATCTGGCCAATCGTCGCCGCCGCCGTCGCAATGGGCCTACGCGGCTGGCTCGAATATGCCCGCACGATGGTGGCGCACCGCACCGCGGCGGCGGTGCAGCTGGCGATCCGGCAACAGCTTTACGATCACATGAACGCGCTCGGGCCGGCCTACTTCGCCAGCCAGCGCACCGGCGACGTGCTGCTGTCGATGATCGACGGCGTGGAGCAACTCGAGACCTACTTCGGCCAGTACCTACCGCAGCTCATCGTTGCCGCCGCGACGCCGGTGGTGATCTTCGCTGTCGCGGTGTTCCTCGATGGACCAGTTGCACTATGCCTGCTGATCGCCGCCCTGTTCACGCTGATCGCGCCGGCCGCCTTCCACACCTGGGACCGGAAGAACGCCCAGTCGCGCCAGAAGGCCTACGCCGCGTTCGGCGCCGATTTCCTCGACACGCTGCAGGGGCTGGCGACGCTGAAGGCGTTCGGGCAATCGGCGGCGCGCGGCAGGCTGCTGGCGCAACGCGCCCGCGAGCTGTTCCGGGCCACCATGTGGGTGCTGGCGACCAACGCGCTGGCGCGAGGCATCACCGATGTCGGCATCGCCGTCGGCGCCGGCGCGGCGCTGGTGATCGGCGCCTGGCGGGTCGAGGCCGGCGAGATGAGCCTAGCCGTGCTGCTGATCGTGCTGATGCTGGGCGTGGAAGTGTTCCGCCCGCTGCGCGACCTGCGCGCGCTATTGCACCAGGGCATGGTCGGCCAGTCCGCCGCCGGCGCGGTGTTTCGCATTCTCGACGCGACGCCGCCGCTGGGCGACGGCGACGACAGGCTGCCGGCCGAGGCGGTGCTGGCGCCGACCATCGATTTCGACGATGTGGTGTTCGCCTATCCAGGCGCGCCGCGCCGGGCGCATGACGGGCTCGATTTCCACATCGCGGCCGGCGAGCGCGTCGGCATCGTGGGCGCGAGCGGCGCCGGCAAGTCCACCATCGCCAAGCTGCTGCTGCGCTTCCACGATCCGGACGCCGGCGCCATCCGTCTCGGCGGCCATGACTTGCGCAGCCTGTCATTCTCGCGACTAAGAGCGCAGGTCGCGGTGGTGCAGCAGGACGCCTTCCTGTTCTACGGCACCGTCGCGGACAACCTGCGCCTGGGCAAGGCAGACGCCAGCCTGGACGAACTGCGCCAGGCCGCACGTGACGCCAACGCCGACGAGTTCATCATGCGCCTGCCGCAGGGCTACGACACGGTGATCGGCGAGCGCGGCCTGCGGCTGTCCGGCGGCCAGCGCCAGCGGCTCGCCATCGCCCGCGCGCTGCTGCGCGACGCGCCGATCCTGCTGCTCGACGAGGCGCTGTCATCGGTCGACGCGGAGAACGAGGCAACGATACAGCAGGCCCTGAACCGGCTGATGACCGGGCGCACCACGTTGATCTTCGCGCACCGGCTGTCGTCGGTGATCGACTGCGACCGCATCCTGGTGCTCGACCAGGGCAAGGTGGCGGAGAGCGGCGGTCATGACGAATTGCTGCGCGCCGGCGGCGCCTATCACCTGCTGATGTCGGCGCAGGCGGCGGAAGCGCGCGACGGCGCGCCGCTGGCCGAGGTCATGCCGCTGGAGACCGACCGCGACGACGGCCCGGCCGGCACGGCGACACCACAAGCCTCGGAGATAGTCGCCGCGGAAGGCATGGGCTGGGGCCAGGCGATCGCCACGCTGACCCGGCTGATCCTGCCCTGGAAGGGCAAGATGGGCGCGACCCTGGCGCTCGGCGTGGCCCGGGTGCTGGCGTTCATCGGCGTCGGCGCGGTCAGCGCGCTGATCGTCGCCGCGGTGCGGGCCGGCGAGCCGTTCGGCGGGCTGGTGATCGCGCTTGCCGTGCTGGCGCCGCTGGCCGGCCTGCTGCACTGGCTGGAAAGCTGGCTGGCGCACGACATGGCGTTCCGGCTGCTGGCCGAGATGCGCATCGCGCTCTACGAGAAGCTGGACAAGCTGGCACCCGCGTATCTGCTGCGCCGGCGCAGCGGCGACCTGGTCGCGATGGCGACGCAGGACGTGGAGAAGGTCGAGTATTTCTTCGCCCACACCGTGGCGCCGGCCGTCGTGGCGGTGCTGGTGCCCGGCGCGGTGCTGGCGCTGCTGTTGTGGTTCGGCTGGCCGCTGGCACTGGCGTTGCTGCCGTTTCTGGCGGCGGTGGCGGTGAGCCCGTTCCTGGCGCGCGGCCGGGTCGACCGTCTCGGCAGCCGCGCGGCCGAAGCGCTGGGCGACCTCAACGCGACCATCACCGATACCATCCAGGGCCTGCTGGAGATCGCCGCCTTCCAGCAGGCCGGCACGCGCCGGCGCGCCTTCGTCGACGCGGTCAAGCGTCACCACGCGCTGCGCATGCCGTTCTTCCGCGACTTGACGGCGCAGTCCGCGATTTTGGAGGTGGCGACCGGCCTGGGCGGCCTGGCCGTGGTGGTGACCGGCGCCAGCCTGGCCGCGGCGGGCGAGATCGACCGCGGGCTGCTGCCGCTGTTCACCCTGATGGCGATGGCCGCCTTCCTGCCGATCTCGGAGATCGCGCAGATTGGGCGGCAGCTCGCCGAGACGCTGGCTTCGACCCGGCGCCTGACCGCCGTCGACCGCGAGGTGCCGGCGGTCAGCGACGGACCGCGCGACGCGCTGGCCAACGACGGCGGCCTGTCGGTCAGCTTCGACCAGGTCGACTTCCGCTATCCCGATGCCGTGCGTCCGGCGCTGCGCGATGTCGGCTTCGTTGCACCGGCCGGCTCGACGCTGGCCATTGTCGGCCCGTCGGGCGCCGGCAAGACCACGGCGGCGCACCTGCTGATGCGGTTCTGGGATCCTGACGCCGGCCGCATCGAGGTTGGCGGCGTCGACGTCTGGGACCTGAATCTCGACACCTTGCGCCAGCATGTCGCTCTGGTGGCGCAGGACACCTACCTGTTCAACGCGTCGCTGGGCGACAACATCCGGCTGGCCCGGCCCGACGCCAGTGACGACGAGGTGATGGCGGCGCTGCGACAGGCGGCGCTGGGCGACCTGGTGGCGAGCCTGCCGGCCGGGCTCGACACGCCGGTCGGCGAGCGCGGCACGCAGCTTTCCGGCGGTCAGCGTCAGCGCGTCGCCATTGCCCGCGCGTTCCTGAAGGACGCGCCGATCCTGATCCTCGACGAAGCCACGTCGCACCTGGATGCCGCCAGCGAGGCGCTGGTGCGACAGGCCCTCGATACCTTGATGGCGAGCCGCACCACCATCGTCATCGCACATCGGCTGTCGACCGTGCGCGCCGCCGACCGCATCGTGGTGCTGGATGCCGGGCGGGTGGTGGAGAGCGGCCGGCACGAGGAGTTGCTGGCCAAGGGCGGGCTCTACGCCCATCTGTTGCAACGCCAGCTCGGCGGCCCAGCGCCGCGTCAGGCGGCCGGCTGACCCAGCTCAGTTCTTCGCGATCTGTGCCGACATGTTCGGGTTCGGTCGCCGCCGCAGCACGACCGACACCAGCAACTTGGCGACCGCGACATAGGCGGCCACGGACAGCGGCCGCGCCCGCAAGGCGAGCCAGGCCTCACGCAATCCGGTGCGCAGCGAACCGAAAGCGATGTAGCGGCGCGCGAAGCCCATGTGCGCCTTGAAGTGCGCGCCGGCACTGTCGGCGTCACGGCCGTAACGCGCCTGGCAGCGCGCCAGCACCGCCAGATGCGCCGCGCGTAACCGGTCCAGATCGCGGGTCGAGTTGCCGGGATGGAAGCGGTAGCGGGTCAACGGGGCGTCGACATAGTCGAGCTCGGTCCGCTCCGCCAGCCGGATCCACAATTCCCAGTCCTCGCACAGGTCGAGCGTCTCATCGAAGCCGCCAACCGCGCGCAACAGTTCGGTACGGGCCATCACCGTTGACAGGCCGATCCCGTTGGAGCGCGCCAGCGCCGGCAGACAGCGGCCGCGATAGTCCGGCTTCACGGCGTAGGTGCTGATGGCGCGGCCGGCGCCGTCGATGATGGTCTGCGCGGTGTAGCAGAAGCCGACCTCGGGCCGCCGGTCGAGAAGCGCCGCCTGGTGGGCGAGCTTATCCGGTTCCCAGGCGTCATCGGCATCGAGGAAAGCAACGTAGGCGGCGCGCGCCTCGGCAATGGCACGGTTGCGGGTCGCGCTGACGCCGGCATTGTCCTGACGGATCAGGCGCACGCGCCGGTCGCGCGCGGCGTAGCCGGCGACGATCTCGGCGGTCGCGTCGATGGCGCCATCGTCGACCACGATCAGTTCCAGGTCCGCGAGATCCTGCGCCAGCACACTATCGATTGCCTCGGCAATCGTGGCCTCGGCGTTGTAGGCCGGCATCACCACGCTGACCCGCGGCGCCACCTGGCTCACGCGCGGCTCCAGCGCCGCAGGCCGGTGCTGATGCGCGACAGCAGCAGGCGTTCCGCGCCGTCCGGCCGGCCGGCCAGCAGCCACAGCACACTCAGCACGCCAGCGTAGATCACCACGCCGGCAACGATGTCCAGCAACAGCCGAAGGATGGCGATATCGATACCCTCGGCATGGACCCAGCGCACGCCGACATACATCGCCGCGCTGGCGAATAGCGGCCGCACCACGGCACCGGCCAGCGCCAGCACGCTCACCGGCGCAACCCGGGTCGACATGAACAGGAAGCACGGCAGGCTGACCGCGACGACGCAGAGCCTGGCGATCGCCACCGCCTCGACACCTCCGACGGAACCGGCCCAGATCACGGTTGGCACGAACACCGCGACCTCGGCCACGACCATCCAGGCATACATCCGCACATAGCCCAGCGCGGTGAAGAACGGGTGGATCACGCCGGTGAAGCCCATCAGTGCGCCGGCGAAACCGAGCCAGGCGACCAGCGGTCCGGCGGCGGTCCACTGCGGACCCAGCACCACCAGCACCAGGTCGTCGGCGACCACCGCCAGGCCCGCACCGATCGGCAGCGCCAGGACGGCGACGAAGCCGACGGTGGCGAGATAGGCGCGCGCCGCCTCCAGGGGCTGGCCGATCAGTTTCGAGTAGGTCGGCAGCAGTGCCCGGCCGATCGGCCACAGCACCTCCAGCGACGGCGCCACCGCGATATCCTCGGCGATGTAGTAGTTGGCCAGCGGCGTGGTGCCAGCGACGCGCGCGACCACGAACTGATCGAAACGGCGACGGACGAAGTCGATGGTATTGGTCAGCACCAGCCAGCGGGTAAAGCGCCACAGATGCAGCAGGCGGGCGGTGCACAGCCGCGGCCGATACGGCTGCATGGTGTTGCTGAGAAGCACGTCGAGCCACGGCAGCATCACCATGCCGATGATCATCGCCCAGTAGCTGCGCAGGATCACCGCGCAGGTGATGGTGACGACGAAGCCGATCAACTTGCGGTAGAGCGCGTAGCGGAACTCCTTGGCGAAATCGAGCTGGCGTCGGAAGTTGACCACGCCGATATTCACCAACCCCAGGCCGACGGCGCGCAGCGACAGGACCTGGACCGCCAGCTCCAGGCGCGGCTCTTCGAAGAAGTCGGCGACAAAGGGCGCGGACAGAAAGATCAGAACCGTCAACGTCGCCCCGACCATGATCTGCATGGTCCAAGCGCTGTCGTAGTCTTGCCGTGTCGGGTTCTTCAGCCGGATCACCGTCTGGTCGATGCCGGTCTCCAGCAGCACTTCGAGCAGGCCGACGAACACCATGGCCATCGCCAGGATGCCGAAATCCGTCGGCGTCAGCAGACGCGCCAGGATCGCCGTGCTGACCAGGCCGATCAGACGAACGCACCAGCGCATCCCCACCATCCACGCCGCGCCGCGGACCATGTGCGGACCGATGGTGCCGGCGGTGTGGACGGTTTGGTCTTCGCGCTCGATCATTGCGCGTGGATTTCCCAGGATGACGGCGAGACGCCAACGGCGCAGTTCAGGTTATAGCTGTTGTAAAAGCGTTACTCGATAGCCAGCGCCACGGCGCGACAGGAGCCAAGACATGTCCGAAATCAACCTACCCGACGTCGTCGCCGAGGTGACCGCCGCCTTCGAACGCTATGAGCAGGCGCTGGTCACCAACGACGTCGACACGCTGGTCGAGCTGTTCTGGGACAGCCCGCTGACCTTGCGATACGGGCTGGCAGAGAACCTCTATGGAATCGACGAGATCGCCGGATTTCGCCGCGACCGACCGGCCGGCGACTTCAGGCGCGAGCTGATTCGGACGGTGATCACCACATATGGCAACGATTTCGCAACAGCTAATACAGAATACCGCCGGCTCGCGACCGACCGTCGCGGACGTCAAAGCCAGACCTGGATGCGCACAAGTGCCGGCTGGCGCGTCGTTTCGGCGCATGTGAGCTGGTTTTCTGCGGAATCGGGGCAATAAGTGACAAACAGGTGTGACAAAGGACACTTGAGGGCTGGGGAAATCGACTTATGTTTACTCCGTGACTGAGATGCTTTCCCCTCTCAAGTCCATACTCGATGCCCCGTCGTGCAAGCGACGGGGCATTTTTTCGTCGTTGGTTCGCTGAGTGTGCGTCCCGTCACTTCTACCTGGGCCGTCAGGTGCTAGTTTCCAGGTTGCCGTAGCAGTGGCATTCCCGTCTTGACCGGCGGGGACGGTCGGCCCCGTTGGCAACAGCGGGGCCGAACGATTCAAGGCTGACCGAGGCGCAACACCGGGCCGCCAGCGGCGCGAGCGTCCGCCGGATCATGCGTGACCAGCAGGACCGGAAGTCCGGCGGCTTGGGCATGGTCGATCACGAAACGACGGAACTGCTCGCGCAGCTCGGCGTCCAACTTGGCGAAAGGCTCGTCCAACAGCAGCGCTGACGGTTCGGCCAACAGGACGCGCAGCGCCGCCACCCGCGCGCGCTGGCCACCCGACAGGGTCGCCGGGTCGCGCGCCTCGAAGCCGGCGAGATCGGCCTCGGCCAGCGCGGCGGCGATGCGCGGTGAACGATCGCCGGCCCGCGCCGGCAACGCGAAGCCCAGGTTCTCCGCCACGCTCAAGTGCGGGAACAACAGGTCGTCCTGGAACAGGATGCCGAGCCGGCGCCGTTCCGGCGGCAGGTCGGTGAGATCACGTTCGCCGAGCAGCACGCGCCCCTCGGCCTCGAACTCACGCGCCAGAGTGCCGCACAGCCAGCTCAACAGGCTCGACTTGCCGGAACCGCTGGGCCCCATCAGCGTGACCACCTGTCCCGGCTCGACAGTGAGGTCGAGCGGGCCAAGCAGCACCTTTCCCGCCAGGCGCAGACAGGCGGCGCGCAGGATCAGCGGCGCGGTCATCGGCCGACCCGCAGGCCGCGCCGGTCGCGATAGAGCCAGGCCGGCAGGCCCAGCGCCAACGCGAAACCGGCCAGCGGCACCAACATCTGCATCACCGCGTAGGCGCCGATCACCCGGCGGTCGCCGCCGGCCGACAAGGTCACCGCCTCGGTGGTGAGGGTGGCGAAGCGGCCGGCGCCGGCGAACAGCGTCGGCAGGTACTGCGCCACCGAGACCGCGACACCAATGGCGGCGGCGACCAGCACCGGGCGCAGCAGCATCGGCAGCTTGACCCGAAGCCATACCCGGGCCGGGCCGGCGCCAAGGCAGCGCGCGGTGCGGCCATAGCGCGAATCCCACGCCCGGTACGGCTCGGCCAGCGCCAGGAACACGTAGGGCAGCACGAACACCAGGTGGCTCCACAGCACTGCCGGCCAACCGCCATCGGCACCAAGCCAGACCAGCAGCACCTGCAGACCGAACAGAAAGCCGATCTGCGGCACCAGCAACGGCACATAGAGCAGCCACAGGACGGCGCGGCGCGGCTTGCGATCGGCCGCCGCCTCGTGTTCCAGGCAGCCCAGCACGAGCAAAGCGGCGACGGTGCTGGCGGCCAGTGCCAGCGCCACCGTCGGCCCCAAAGCCGCGGTGCCGACCTTGTCCCAGGCGCGCAGGCTCCAGTCCTGTGGCAGCAACGCCGGAAAGCGCCAGCTCGTCGCCAGCGACCAGAGCGCCATGGTCGCCAGCCCGAGGCCGGTCAACGTCAGCGCCGCCAGGGCCGGCGCCAGCGCCAGGCCGCGCGCGACCGCGTCCTGCCGGCCGCGCCAGCCGGCACCGCGCAACCGTCTGGCCAGCAGGCCAACCACACGCTCCAGTACCAGCCACGCGCCGATCCCGGCGACGACGACAGCGACCTGCAAGACCGCGCCGGCCGCCGCGACCAGCCGCAGGCTAAGGTCCGGGTCGGCGAACCAGCGGGTGAGCTGCACCGCCAGGGTCGGCGGCAGGGTCGGGCCGATCACCAGCGCCACGTCGACCACCGACAGCGAATAGGCCAGCACCGCGAAGACCGGCAGCCGGAGTTGCGGGTAGAGCAGCGGCAGCACCCCATGCAGCCACGCCAGCATGCGGCCGTAGCCCAGCGTGCGGGCCATGGCGTGGTAGCGTTGCGCCGGCACCTGGTTCAGCGCCGCCAGCGTCATCAGCAGCAGGAACGGCAGCTCCTTGGCGATCAGCGTGCCGATCAGGCCCAGGCCCAGGGGGTCATGCACCGTCAGCCAGTCCGGCGGCCGCTCGAAGCCGGTCAGCGCCCGCACCAGCCAGCCGCTGGGCGCGATCAGGAATGCCAGACCGAAGGCGACGGTGACGTGCGGTACGGAGAGCAGCGGTGACAGGCCGCGCATCAGCCGATCGAAGGTCGCGGTGCCATGCCAGGCGGCGCAGAACAGCACGGCAATGACGAAGGCCAGCGCGGTGGCGGCGAATCCGGTCCAGGCGGCCAGCGCCACCCCCTGCCCCAGGCCCGGCATGTCGAACAGGCGGCGCCAGACCGCGAGGCCCGCCGGCGCGTCGCTCAGTCCAGGCATGATGCCGAAGGCCGGGCCGATCGTGGCAAGCAGGCCGGCGCCGACCGGCCCGATCATGACCAACACGGTCACGATCGGCGCCAGCCGCAGCCAGGACATGCGCGCGGCGACCGGCGGCTACTGGCCGGCGGCGTAGCGCCGCGCCCACTCGACCTCGATACGCTCCATCCACGACGCGTGCGGCTCGCCCAGCGCCTTGCCGAGTTCGGCGGCGCTCAGGGTTGCCGCGCCCAGGTCGAGCGCGTCGAAGCGCGCGCGGTCGTTGGCGGTGAGCTTGTCCATCGCCAGCACGGTGAAGCTGCCCCAGTAGCGCGGGTCCTGCTTGCGGGCCTGCGCTTCCGGCGAGAGCAGGAAGTTGGCCAGCACCTGCGCGCCTTCCTTGGCGGCGGCATTGTAGGGGATGGCGACGAAGTGGGTGTTGCCGATGGTGCCGCCCTCGAACACGAAGGTCCGCACCGTGTCCGGCAACTGGCCGTTCTTTACCAGCGAGGCGGCCTCGGAGGGATCGAACGACAGCGCGATGTCGACCTCGCCGTCGCCCAGGAGCTGGATCTGTGCCGGCCCGTTGGCCGGATAGGCGCGCCCCGAGCGCCACATCGCCGGGTGCAGATCGTCCAGATAGGCCCACAGCGGCGCCGTCAGTTCGCCCAACGCCGCGTCGCTGGCTGCCTCGGCCAGGCGCGGATCGTTGCCGTTGAGTCCGATCACCGCCTGCTTCAGGAAGGTCGTGCCGAGGAAGTCCGGCGGCTGCGGATAGGTGAAGCGGCCGGGATTGGCCTTGGCCCACGCCGCCAGCTCGGCCAGCGTGCGCGGCGGTGTCGCGACCCGCGCCTGGTCGTAGACCAGCACGAACTGCGCCATGCCCCACGGCGCCTCCAGCCCGTCGGTCGGTTCGGTGAAATCGCGCACCACGGTCGGCTTGCCGGCGACATCGACATGGCGCCAGCTCGGCAGGCTTTCCGCCCATGGCCCATGCAGCAGGCCGTTGCGCTTCATGTTGGCGAAGTTCTCGCCGTTGATCCAAATCAGGTCGACCGAGCCGCCGCTGTCGCGCCCGGCGGTCCTCTCCGCCAGCACCCGGTTCACCGCATCGGCGGTATCGGTCAGCTTCACGTGGCTGACTTTCACGCCGTAGCGCTTCTCGACCTCCTCGCCGGCCCAGGCGATGTAGGCGTTGATCGTGTCGCTGCCGCCCCAGGCATTGAAGTAGACGGTCTGGCCCTTGGCGCGGGCCAGCACGTCGTCCCAACCGTCCGCCAGCGCCGCCGGCGCCGCCAGGACAGCCATGATCAGGCCGAGAATCGCGTTTCGCATGGTTTGTCTCCTGTTCCGGAGCGAGAAACCCCGCCCGCGCGACGCTGTAAACACACGATCCGTTGAGCCAGTCCGCCCGCTAACCCGTCATTAACCCTAACCATGGGAAAACCGCTGGGGAACGGCGCAACGAGTGACAACGCGACCGGGGTATATGGTGCAGCATATCGCGATTCTTGGCGGCGGGATGGCCGGATTGGGCGCCGCAAGTCGCGCCGCCGAACACGGCCTGGACGCCCGCATTTACGAGCAGCGCGACCATCTCGGCGGCCATGCCTCCAGCTTCGAAATCGACGGCTACACCTTCGACGAAGGCATCCACGTCTCATTCACCCGCAACGATGCGGTGCGCGCGCTGTTCGAAGAGGGCGTCGGCGGCGCCTTTCATGCCCACGAGGCGCGCCTGCTGAACCACTTCGACGGCCACTGGCTGCGCCACCCGGTGCAGACCAACCTATTCGGGCTGCCGGCCCGCTTGATCGAGGACTGCTTGGTCGATATCGCCGAAGCGGCGGCGAACTTCCACGACTGTCCGCCGACCGATTACGGCGAGTGGCTGCACCGCAACATGGGCCGCACCCTGGCCGAGACCTTCCCGGCGCAGTACACGCGAAAATACTGGACCGTGGAGCCGGCGGCGATGACCACCGACTGGATCGGCCCCCGGGTCTATCCGCCTAAGCTGCGCGAAGTGGTGCACGGTGCACTCGGCACGCACGACGGCAATCACCAGTACCTGACCGCCTTCCGCTACCCGATGGACGGCGGTTTCGCGGCCTTCTACCGGCCGCTGGCCGCACGCGTCAGCGCCAGCCTGGAGCACGAGATCGTCGCCATCCACCCGGCACGCCAGCGGCTCGATTTCGCCAACGGGGTGACGGCGCACTATGACGCGCTGGTCTCCACGCTGCCGCTCCCCGTCCTGGTCGACCTGCTGCCCGACGTGCCGACCGCGGTGCGCGAGGCCGCGGCGCGGCTGCGCTGCACGTCGCTGGTGCTGGTCTCGATCGGACTGAAGCACGAGATCGAGCTGCCGGCGGCGCACTGGGTCTACTTCTACGACGACGAGGTGCTGGCCAGCCGGGCCTGGTTCCCGCAGGCGATGAGCCCGTCTTCCGTCCCGGCCGGCACGTCGGCGATCCAGGCCGAGATCTACCACTCCGACAGCCGGCCGCTGCCGGTCGAGGATGTCGGCAACCGCACGGTCGAGGACTTCCGGCGCATGGGCCTGATCGGCGCCGACGACGCCATCGACTTCGTCGACGTGCGCCATCAGCGCTGGGGCAACGTGCTGTTCGATCACGACCGCGCCGCTGCCGTCGGGCTGGTGCGCGCCTATGTCGAGGAACTCGGGATCCGACTGGCCGGTCGCTACGGCGAGTGGGCCTATTACTGGACCGACGACGCGATGGTCAGCGGCTGGCGCGCCGCGGACGATATCGCCGCAGCGGCGAAGGTGGCGGCGCATGGCTGAGCGTGCGTTGATCACCGGGGCGGCCGGCTTCGTCGGCGCGGCGCTGTGCCGACGGCTGCTCGACGACGGCTCCGACGTAACCGCGCTGGTCCGGCCCGGCCGCGCGGAAGCGCCACGCCTCAAGCCGATGCGTGGCGATCTACGCATCGTCGAGGCCGACCTGCTCGATGCCGACGCGGTCGCTCGCGCGGTGCGGGAAACCCGGCCCGACGCGGTCTATCACCTGGCCGCCGCCGGCGTCGTCGACCGCAGCGACGACCGCGCCGTCCTGCGCGGCAACGTCGAGACCACCTATAATCTCGCCGATGCCCTGCTGCGACACCCGGCGCGGCGGCTGGTGCACGTCGCCTCGTGCTTCGAGTACGGCGAGGGCACGGCGATGGCGGAAGACCATCCGCTGCGGCCCACCAACGTCTACGGCGCCGCCAAGGCCGGCGCGCACCTGCTGCTGCAAAGCCTGCGCCGTGGTCATGGACTCCCGGTGATCTCGTTGCGGCTGTTCACGCCCTACGGTCCGTGGATGCCGCCCGGCACCCTGATCGCCGCCACCATCGCCAAGGCACTGGCCGGCAGCACCATCGCCACGACCGAGGGCCGGCAGCAGCGCGACTTCGTCTACATCGACGACGTCGCCGCCGGCATCGCCGCTGCCGCGGACGCGCCGATCGGCAACGACATGGAGGCGATCAACCTCGCCAGCGGCATCGGCACGCCGATCCGCGACGTGGTCGAGACCATCCTGCGCCTGGTCGGCGGACGGGCGCGGGCCGAGTTCGGCGCTCTGCCCTATCGCGACGGCGAGATGTGGGTGCAGTCCGGCGACCGCTCGCGCGCCGAGACTCACCTGAACTGGGCCCCGCGCGTCGATCTGGAAGACGGGCTGGGGCGCACCATCGACTGGTTCCGCGCGCAGCAACGCGCCGCGGCGTAGATCAAAGACGGACGGAAACATGGCCAAGATCAGCCGCATCATTCAGCAGGACGCGCGCGCCGTCGCCGAGGCAATGGCGCCGCAGCTCGCCAAGGCGGCCGGCGACACGGTGATCGTCACCGGCGCCGGCGGTTTCCTGGGCAGCTTCCTGGTCGACTGCCTGGTCGCCTGGAACGATCTCGGCGCCGGCGAGCCGATGACCGTGATCGCGGTCGACAACATGCTGACCGGCCTGCCGGAGCGGCTGGCGCACCTGGCCAATCGCCCGGACGTGGAACTGCTGAAGCACGACATCACCGCCGCCTGGACCCACGCCGGCGGTGCCGACTGGATCGTGCACGGCGCCTCCATCGCCTCGCCGCCGTTCTATCGCCAGTACCCGCTGGAGACCATCGACGCCAATGTCGGCGGCACGCGGCGGATGCTCGACCTCGCCGTCGACCGCCACGCCAAGGGCGTTCTGGTGATGAGCACGTCGGAGATCTACGGCGACCCGACGCCGGACATGATCCCGACGCCGGAGGACTATCGCGGCAACGTCTCCTGCACCGGTCCGCGTGCCTGCTACGACGAGAGCAAGCGGCTGGCAGAGACGCTGGCAGTCACCTACCACCAGCTCTACGACGTGCCGGCGAAGATCATCCGGCCGTTCAACGTGTTCGGCCCGGGCCAGCGGATCGACGACAAGCGGGTGATCCCCGACCTGATGACCGCCGCGTTGGCGCGCCAGCCGATCGTGCTGTTCTCCGACGGCCGCGCGACACGGTCCTTCTGCTACGTCGCCGACGCGGTGCGCGGGATGCTGACCGTGCTGCTGGCCGACGTCGCCGGCGAGGCCTTCAACGTCGGCAACGACGAGCAGGAAATCTCCATGCTCGACCTGGCCAAGCTGATGGCGCGGATCGCCAGCGACCCGCCGCTCAGCGTCACGCACCAGGTCAGCGACGATGCCGACTACCTGACCGACAACCCGCAGCGCCGCTGTCCGGTGCTGGACAAGCTGCGCGGGCTGGGCTGGGAGCCCCAGGTCCCACTGGAAGAGGCGTTGAGCCGGACGCTGGCCTCCTACGCCGAGCTGGAGGAGGCCGCGGCATGACGCAGAGCGCCGCCCCCGCCCGTATCGTCGTTGTCGGTGCCGGCTATGTCGGCCTGGTCAGCGGCGCGTGCCTGGCCAGCCTGGGCCACCGGGTGATCGTGGTCGACCGCGACCAGAACCGCGTCGACGCGGTGAATGCCGGCGCGTCGCCGCTGCACGAGCCCGGCCTGACCGAGATGCTGCAATCGCTGCGCCGCGACGGGCGCCTGACCGCCGGGACCGACCTGGCCGGCGCGGTCGCCGCCGCCGACCTGGCGATCATCGCCGTCGGCACGCCTGGCGACGGCGATAGGATCGACCTGCGCCAGGTCGAGGGCGCGGCCCGCGAGATCGGCGCCGCGATCGCCAACCGCACCGACCGCTTCACCATCATCGTCAAGTCGACCGTCGTGCCGGGCACGACCGACACCGTGGTCCGCGCCGCCATCGAGGACGGTTCGGGCAAAGCCGCCGGCGACTTCGGGCTGGCGATGAACCCGGAATTCCTGCGCGAAGGCTCCGCCGTCGCCGACTTCATGGACCCGGATCGGATCGTGGTCGGCGGCTGGGACAACGCCTCGGTCGACGCGGTGATGGGCCTCTACGACGGCTTCACCTGCCCCAAGTTGCGCACCAACCTGCGCAACGCCGAGCTGATCAAGTACGCCTCGAACAGCCTGCTCGCGACCATGGTCAGCTTCTCCAACGAGATCGCCGGCCTGTGCGAGGCGATGCCCGGCACCGACGTCGACGTGGTGATGTCGGGCGTGCACCACGACCGCCGGCTGATGCCGATCGTCGACGGCAAGCCGGTGCGGCCGGGTATCCTGAGTTACCTGATGGCCGGGGCCGGCTTCGGCGGCTCCTGCCTGCCGAAGGACGTCAACGCGCTGCGCATGTTCGCGCGCGGCATCGACGCCCCCTCGCCGCTGCTCGACGCGGTGATGACGGTGAACCAGGCTCGGCCGGAACGGGTGCTCGATCTGCTGTCCAAGGCGCTGGGTGGCTTGGCCGGCCGCAAGGTCGCGCTGCTCGGCCTGGCGTTCAAGCCGGACACCGACGACCTGCGCGACTCGCCAGCATTGGCGACGTTGCAGCGACTGCGCGAAGCCGGCGCCGACGTGCGTGCCTACGATCCCATCGTCTCGAAACTCGCGCCGGCGTCGGTCACCGACCTGTGCCGCACCTGCCTGGATGCGGCGGAGGCGTTGGAGGCCGCCGACGCGGCGGTGATCGCCACCGCTTGGCCGGAATTCGCCGCGCTGGACTGGACCGCGCTGGCACCGCGCATGGCCCAGGCCATCGTCGTCGACGGGCGCAACCTGCTGAGCGGCACCACGCTGCCGAAGACCCTCACCTACCTACCGATCGGCCAGGCCATCGAGCCCGGCACCGAAGGAGCCGCCGCATGACCGCCCCGCTGTCCAAAGTCGACGACGCCGCCGCGCTGAAGGCCGATATTCTCGACAAGGTGCGCGACTACTGGCGCATCGCGCACCGCCCGAAACCGTTCGTGCCGGGCGAAAGCCGGATCGGTTATGCCGGCCGCGTCTACGACGACCGCGAGATGGTGAACCTGGTCGATTCAAGCCTCGATTTTTGGCTTACATCAGGGCCTTATGCCGCTGAATTCGAACATAAGATGAAGAAGAAATTCGGCGCCCGGCGGTTCCTGCTGGTGAACTCCGGCTCGTCGGCCAACCTGCTGATGCTGGCGACCTTGTGTGCCCGGCCGCTGGACGAGCGGCTGAAGGGCAAGGGGCCGGGCCGGATGGTGCCCGGCGACGAAGTGATCACGCCAGCCGTCACCTTCCCCACCACGCTGACCCCGATCGTGCAGCACGGTCTGGTGCCGGTGTTCGTCGACTGCGAGGTCGGCACCTACAACATCGACCCGAAGCAGATCGAGGCCGCCGTCGGTCCGCGTACACGCGCGATCTTCGTGCCGCACACGGTCGGCAACCCGTGCGACATGGAAACCATCATGGCGGTCGCGGCGAAGCACGACCTGTGGGTCCTGGAGGACGGCTGCGACGCGCTCGGCGGCACCTACGACGGCAAGCCGCTGGGCACCTTCGGGCAGATGTCGTCGCTCAGCTTCTACCCCGCGCACCACATCACCATGGGTGAAGGCGGCGGCGTGGTGGTCAACGACCACCGGCTGGTGCGCACCGCGACCTCGATCCGCGACTGGGGCCGCGACTGCTGGTGCGATCCAGGCAAGAACGACACCTGCGGCAAGCGTTTCGGGTGGCAACTGGGCGACCTGCCGGCCGGTTACGACCACAAATACGTCTACACCAACCTGGGCTACAACCTGAAGGTCTCCGACATGCAGGCGGCCGTCGGCTGCGCCCAGTTCGACAAGATCGAGCAGTTCGTCGCCGCGCGGCGGCGCAACTTCCGGCGCTATATCGACGGCCTGAAGCGGTTCCAGGACGTGCTGACCCTACCGATCGTCGATGCGCGGGCGGAGATCTCGCCGTTCGGCTTCCCGATCACGGTGGCAGACGGCGTCGACCGCAACGCGCTGACCAGCCACCTGGAGCTGGCCAATATCGAGACCCGGCTGGTGTTCGGCGGCAACATCCTGAAGCAGCCGGGCTTTCAGCACATCGAGCGCCGGGTCTTCGGCGAGCTCACCCAGACCGACCGCATCATGCGCGACACCTTCTTCATCGGCGTCTATCCGGGACTGTCGGACGACATGGTCGACTACGTGATCGACCAGATCGCCGGATTTTTCGGCCGCAAGGCCTGAGGAGACTACCGCATATGAGTGATCGCCCCACTGTCCTGGTGCTGCACAGCGGCCATAGCAACGACCTGGTCTACCAGGAGGGCCTGGCCTCGGGGTTCGCGCCGCTCGGCTGCGACGTGATCGGTGTCTCGGTGCGCGACGACCGGGCCCGGGATACGGCCATCGCCGCGGTGCTGGAACAGCCGGAGGCGTTCTTGTGCATCGTGTCGATCTCGTTCTACGGCATGCAGCTGGAAGTCGGCGACAAGCCGCTGCACGAGGTCACCTCCGTACCCCTGGTGATGTGGCTGTTCGACCATCCGGCGATCTTCCGCAACACGGCCAACGACGTACTGCCCGCCAACGCGGATAACGTCGTGCTGGGTGCCCTCGATCAGGCGCACATCGACTACTGGCACAAGTATATCAGCGCCGCCTCGCCGGCAGTGGAACTCAACCTGGGGATCGGCAAGCACCCTTCGCTGCCGCGCCTGCCGGTCGACCTCGACGGCTACATGAAGCGCGAGAAGGTGGCGGTGCTGCCGGTCAACCTGACGCACTTCTCGATGAACCTCGACTCCACGGCGCAGAAAATCCAGCTGCTGTCGCCGATACTCGCCAAACTGGTCTGGCAGGCGATCGAGAGCAGCGTGCGCGACCTGACGATGCCCCCCTTCCGCGCCGTCGAGGCGGCGGCGCTGGACCGCGCCGTGGAGCTCGACAAGACCGACCAGGCGACGCTCACCATGCTGGTCGATGCCTACGTGAAGCTATGGCGGCGACAGTTCGTGACGCGCCAGCTCGTCGACCTGCCGGTGCGGTTCCATGGCGAAGGCTTTCCGGAGTTCGACAAGCTTGGTCGGCGCCGCAAGTTCGGCACCATGACCATGCCGGCCTTGTTCGACGAGTATCGCTCGGCCCGGATTGTCATCAATCTCGGTCCCGCCTTCCCGCGCTACGTACACGAACGCGTCATGCATGGCATCGATGCCGGCGCGGCGGTGATGACCGATCTGAACCCCGGCGTCGCGGAAACCTTCGTGGACGGCGAGGAAATCATCGGCTTCGACCTCAGCGACGGCGACGCGGCCGCCAAGCTGACCGACTGGCTGGAGCGGCCGGAGGATGCCTTCCGTACGATGGAGGCGGCGCGACGCAAGATGGACGCCATCGACATCCATGGCGAGAACGCTCGCCGGCTACTCAGCACCATCACGAAACTGAGGCCGAGGGCCGGCGCGAGGCCAGCTAGACGAGGCCATGCCGGCCCTGCGCCGCCATCCAAGTTGATGGCAGGTCGGTAGCGGATCGCAAACATCGCGCCCGGATCAAGTCCGGGGTGACGATCAGGAATGTCCGCAAGGTTGGCCGAAGCGCAAGTCAGGCGCCTGCCGCGGCGCGACGCAGGACCGGCAGCTCGGGCGCGGCCGGCGCGGCCATCCAGGGCGGGTCGCCGCGATCCCAGATCGCCTGCAGCGTGGTCAGGTCGCGTAGCGTGTCGCAGCACTGCCAGTAGCCGTCGTGCTGGTAGGCCGACAGCTCGCCGTCGGCGGCCAGGCGCTCCAGCACCGACTTCTCCAGCACCGACTCGTCGCCGTCGATGTAGTCCAGCACGCCGGGCTCCAGCACCATGAAGCCGCCGTTGATCCAGCCCTCGCCGATCTGCGGCTTCTCGGTGAAGTCGACCACCTGCTCGCCGTCGAAGACGATGCCGCCGAAGCGCGCCGGCGGGCGTACCGCGGTGATCGTGGCCAGCCGTCCCTCGCGCTTGTGCAGCTCGATCACGGCACGGATGTCGATGTCGGACAGGCCATCGCCGTAGGTCAGCATGAAGGTGTCGTCGCCGAGCCATTCGCGCAGCCGGCCGATGCGGCCGCCGGTCATGGTCTCCAGGCCGGTGTCGAACATGTGCACCAGCCAGTCCTGCGCCTCGTTGCGGTGGCCCTGCACCGCGCCGGTCGACAGGTCGACCGAGACGTCTCGGTTCATCAGGTTGGCCTGCAGGAAGTACTGCTTCACCACCCACTGCTTGTAGCCCAGCGCCAGCACGAACTCCTTGAAGCCGTGGCGGGCATACATCTGCATGATGTGCCACAGCAGCGGCCGGCCACCGACCTCGACCATCGGTTTCGGGATGTCCTGGGTCTTCTCCGACAGCCGGGTGCCGAAGCCACCGGCGAGTATGACGGTACGCATGGGCCGCACTCCTTCGCAGCGTTGGCGCGAGGTTAACGGCTTGTGGTTAAGCCCCACTTAAGGCGTCGGCACGGCTATCATGCTGGCATTGCAGGGAGAACGACGATGACCAAGCCGCGCGGACGCGACCTCGGCCTGCCCTTCGCCGGCGCGCCCGGCACCCACAACGCGATCACCGACGTGCCCGGCGTCGGGGTCGGTTTCGCCACCATCGTCGCCGACACGCCGCGCCAGGTGCGCACCGGCGTCACCGCCATCGTGCCGCGCCTGGGCGTGCGCGAGCCCCAGCCGGTGTGGGCCGGCTGGCATGCGCTGAACGGCAATGGCGAGATGACCGGCACGCACTGGATCGAAGATGGCGGCTACTTCGTCGGCCCGATCTGCATCACCAACACGCACTCCGTCGGCATCGTGCATCACGCGGCGGTGCGTTGGACCATCGAGACCTATGGCCAGGCGTGGCACGACCAGCACCTGTGGGCGATGCCGGTGGTGGCGGAGACCTATGACGGGGTGCTGTCGGATATCAACGGGCTGCACGTCACCGAGGCGCACGCGCTGGCGGCGCTGAACGACGCCAAGCCCGGCCCGGTGGCGGAGGGCAATGTCGGCGGCGGCACCGGCATGATCGCCTTCGAGTTCAAGGGCGGCACCGGCAGCGCCTCGCGCCGGGTCGATCTCGGCGGCAGGTCCTACCACGTGGGAGCGCTGGTGCAGGCCAACTACGGCCGGCGCGACTGGCTGAGCGTGCTCGGCGTGCCGGTCGGCCGGCATCTGCGCGACGACCTGTTGATCGGCGACAAGGAACAGGGCTCGATCATCGTCGTGATCGGCACCGACCTGCCGCTGCTACCGCACCAGCTTCGCGGCGTGGCCAAGCGCGCGTCCATCGGCATCGGTCGGCTGGGCACACCCGGCGGGCAGTCGTCGGGCGACATTTTCCTGGCGTTCTCGGTCGCCAACGCGATGCCGTTGCCGGGCATGGCGGATGATCTCAATCACTTCGAGGCGGTGAACAGCGATCGTCTCGATCCGATCTACCTGGCGGCCGTCGAGGCGATCGAGGAATCGGTTATCAACGCCATGCTGGCGGCGGACGACACAGCGACGCTGAAGCCGGCGGGCAAGGTCTGCCGCGCCATCCGCCACGACGCGCTGGTCGACCTGATGCGGCGCCACGGCCGCATGACTTGAAAGCGACAGGGCGGCACCTTGCGGCGCCGCCCTGGCTGTCAACCGTTGTGGATCGTCGGGAGCGCGGGATCTCGACGATCAGTCTTCCATCTGGCAGTCGCCCGTCTGGTGCGCGGCCAGCCAGTCGTTCAGCGCCTCGACCAGGATCGCCTGACCGGTGCGGTCGAGTTGCTCGCGGGCCAGGCGCAGGCGGGCATAGAGCTGCGGCTCCAGGCGCACCGTGGTCGCCTTGCGCCGACGCACCGGCGTCGGCTGAACCTGAGGCTTCGGCGCCGTTGGTTCTGGCATCGGCGTGCTTTCGGACACCGGCGACGGCGAAATCTCGACCTGCGTCGGACGCAGCTGGATCACGCGGGGCCGCTGCCAGTGCACGCGTGGCTCGGCGACGGTGGCGGCCGGCGCGAACGGCCGCGGCCGGGGCATCGGCATCGCCGGCGGACGATGCGCGGTGACGAGCTGCACCGGCGGCGCGGGCTGCCGCGGTCGCGGCGTGACGCGCGCGACCAGGTCGGCGTTGAGCGTGGCGAGAGGCTTACCCATCGAGCCGGCCTTACGCGCTATACCGGCGACCGAACACCGGGGCGTGGCGGCGCACCGCCGGGGTCTCGCTCTGCGAGGCGTGGGCGGCGGCGAAGCTGACCCGCGGCTGCTCCAGCTCGTTGCGCGGCTGCGAGATCGACAGCCGCTCCAGGCGCTGCTGCAGGTAGTCCCAGAGCTGGGTGACCTCTTCGGCCGACTTGCCGTCGGCATCGACTTCCATGACGGTGCGGCCATCGATCATCGAGGCGGCGAAGTCGACCCGGTGATGGACGGTGACCGGGGCCACGGTGCCATGCTGCGACAGCGCGACGGCGGCATCGGAGGTGATGCGGGCGCGGCGGTTGGCGGAGTTGACGACGAAGGTCAACGCCTTGCCCCGGCGCTCGACGATGTCGCAGGTGGCGCCGACGGCGCGCAGGTCGTGCGGGCTCGGGCGGGTCGGGATCACCACCATGTCGGCATAGTCGACGACCTCGCCGATCGCAGCAGTCACCGCCGGGGGCGTGTCGACGACGATCAAGTCGCAGCCGGCCTCGCGCAGCTCGGTGACGAACTGGTCCATGTACTCCGGGCCGCCGGCGCGGAACTCAAGGCCCTTGTTCTCGCGGGCCTTGTACCAGCCGGCGAGGCTGCCCTGCGGGTCGGTGTCGATGAGGCCGACTTTCAGGCCGGCACGAAGCGCCTGCACGGCCGTGTGGCCGGACAAGGTGGACTTGCCGGAACCGCCCTTCTGCGAGGCGAAAACGAGAATCTTGGATGAGGCAAACATGGTCTTCTTGCTCCTTCGGTAGCTCCGCTACCCGCCTTCCGCTCAGAAGGTTGGGGTCGGTGGCTTTGCGTCCCGCCGTTCCCGGCGGTTTGCCTTTGTCGTGGTACAAGCACCACGCCTGTGAATTTAGCCGCGCCCGTGCAGTTCGCGAGTGACAGCCGTCACCACGGTGTCGAATTTCGGCGCCGAAATGTGAAAAAGTCGGCGCTCGCGGGACATTTCCAGGGTGCTGTGGCGCGGCCGGGTTTCCGGCGGCTGGCGCACCGGGTCGGCGTTGGCGGCACGCACCAGATCGCGCGGCGCCCCGACGAGGTCCGCCATGGTGACGGCAAGGTCGGCGTAGGCGCGATCGGTGGCGCCGGTGCAGTGAAAAATGCCGCGCGATGACGTCAACGCCAGTGCCTCGGCCAGCGCCGCGATCCGCGGCAGGTCCACCGGCGCCAGGTACATGTCGGCGAAGGCGTCGACCGGCCGACCTGACGTCAACTTGCCGTGCCAGTCGCGCAGCAACGGCAGCGAGGCGTCCAGCACCTTCGACAGGCGCAGGATGCTGACGTCACCGCCCAGGCGCAGCAGTTCGCGCTCCGCCTCGGCTTTCTGAAGGCCATATTCGGTCAGCGGACGGGTCGGCATGTGACGGCAGAAGCCGGCGCGGCGGCCGTCGGTGACCTTGTCGGTGGACAGGAACACCACGGCCGCGCCCTGCCCGATCAATTTGCGGGCGATGGTTAACGTACCGGTGACGTTGATGCGCCGGGCCCCGGCCGGGTCGGCGGCGCACTGATCCAGCTGGGCGACGGCGGCACAGACGATGGCGGCATCGACCCTGGGCAGGCTCAAACGCGGTGACGCCAAGTCCAAATGCAGGTCGGCACCGGGCCGGCGCGAGGTGGCGATGACGTCATGACCACTGGCGCGGAACCGGCTGGTCAAGTCGGCCCCGACCAGGCCGTCGCCACCGATCACCAGCAAACGTGCCATCAACTACTCGAAATAGATGCAGCCGTAGTCGCCGCCATAGCCGACGCGGTCGAACAGGTACTGCCACTCGGCCGGCGTGTGGAAAGCACGACAGGTGAGCTGCCAGTAGAGCAGGTTCGCCTTCTCCGCCTCGTTGCGGTAGCTCTCGATGGTGATGTGTGCCGGGCCGCGCCGGACCCGCTCGATCTCGCCCAAGGCCGGGTCAAGCTCGTAGTTCATCAGGTTGTGCAGCGTGGTGATGGAAACGACGAAGTCGAAGTGGTCGTCCGGCCAGGGCAGTTCCGTGCAGTTGCCGTGCACCAGGCGATCCTTCACCTCCGGCTTGGCATTGGCCAGTGCATAGTCGGAGATATCCAGGCCGTGGATCTCGCAACCGGGCAGCGCCTGGGTGAATTCGTAGAGCAGGAAACCCTTGCCGCAGCCGACGTCGAGGATGCGCGCGCCGGGCTTCAGCCCATAGTGCGCGATCATCGCGTCGGCGACCTGACGCCAGCGGCCGTCATACTTGTAGCCCCCAAAACCGTAGCGGCGGTCGCCGTCCCAGTAGTCCTGGCCCCACTGGATCGCCACCTCGGCGCACTGCGCCTTGTCGTGGTCGACCACGCGTTGCACGTAGTTGCGCTTGGTGGCGGTGTGCAGGCCGCCGATGAAGTCGACATAGGCCATGCTTAGAATCCCGCCGCGCGCTGGGTGATGCCCTCGAGTGCGAACGTGTCCTCGATGCGAGCGATGTCGGCGGCGCTGGTCAGGCCGGTGCCCTCCAGCGCGCCGTGCAGGCTGGCGCCGGCACCCAGCACACGCTCATAGACCGCCTGGCGGCGCTCCGGCCGCTGCGGCAGCATGAACAACGAGAACATGGCAATACCCTCGATACGCGGCAGCTCGTCCAGCACGGTCGAGAGGTTCATGTAGCAGCCCTCCATGGCGTATTCCGCGACGCTCAGCAGGTATGGCAGCTTCTCGCGCGCGCAGTAGTCGCGGATCACCACGTTCTGTACGTGCTGCGGCCAGCGCTGGCCGCGCACGTCGCGGCTGGCGACGTAGCCGCGATAGCCGCTGCGCTCACTCATCGAAGCTGTCCGGCAGCTTGTAGGCCATGCCAAGGCGGGTCGCCGGGCGCAGCGTGATCGGCTCGAAGAATTCCCCCAGGCGCTTGTCGGCATAGGGCGACAGGGCCGCCTTGAAGCGGCAGTTCATGGTCCAGCGGGTCTCCGGCTCGGCGTTGACCCGGTTGCCGTGCATCAGGTTCTGGCTGAACACCAGCGCAGTGCCGAACGGCACGTCGAGATAGGTCACGTGCGGTTCGATGGCGCGGAACAGCGCTTCGGTGTCCTGACCGTCGAAGCGCTGCCATTCGGCCTCGATCTCGGCCTGCTTCGCGGGCGGCAGCAGGTACATCGACTTGCTGCGGTAGCAGTCGACCAGCGGCACCCAGACCACCACCTCGAACGGCGAGTCCCCATCCCAACTGTCGGCGTGCACGCTCAACAGCGAACTGTCGTCGTCGGGAAGCTGGATCGACAGGTTCACGCGGCGCTGCATCGCCAGCTCGTTGCCGACCAGCGTGGCCAGCGTCTGACGCACCAGCCGATAGTACGTGTGACGCAGCCAGTCGGCGCCGTTCAGTGCCTGGATCACCGCCAGGCGCACCGGGTTCAGTCCCTTGCCGTCGACCTGGCAATGGATGCGGTTGAGAAAGGCGTCGGGGTAGTTCGGACGCGGCAGATCGAGGGCGTCGGCCGCCGAAATGGCGACATGGTCGCGGATGCGCTCAATACAGGCCTGGTTCTCCACCGGCACGATGACGTGGCCGTCGCGCAGGAAGGTGTCGATCAGCGCCTGCTCGTCGGGGTCGAAGAAGCCGGCGTCGTAACGCCGGATCGGCTCAGCCGGCGATAGGCCCGCCGGCGAAGAAGCGATGGATTGTGTCACAGACATGGTCAACGTCCGCCTGGTCAAGGAACTGGTGGATCGGCAGGCTCAGGATGCGGCCGGCCTGGCGCTCGGTGACCGGATAGTCGCCGGCACCGCAGCCGAGTTCGGCAGCCGCAGGCTGCAGGTGAATCGGCACGGGATAGTGGATCGCGCTGCCGATGCCGTTGGCGGCCAGGTGCGACTGCAGTTCGTCGCGGCGGTCCACCTGTACGACGAAGGTATGGTAGGTGGCGACGTTGCCGTTGCCGTCTTCGGGGATGAAGACGTGCGCCGGGTCGAGCTTGTCGCGATAGCGCTGCGCCAGCGCGCGGCGCTGCTCGATCACGCCGGCAAGCTTGCCCAGCCGCATGGTCAGCAATGCGGCCTGCAGGCCGTCCATGCGCGACACGCTGCCCCACTCCACAACCGTGTTGCGGTCGCGCATGCCGTGGTTGCGCCACAGCCGGGCCTGGTCAGCCACATCACCGTCGTCGGTGACCAGCAGGCCGCCGTCACCGGCCGCGTTCAGGTTCTTCAACGGATGCGTGGAGAAGCAGCCGACGTGGCCGATGGTGCCGGCCGGCCGGTCGTTCAGCCGCGAACCGAAGGCCTGGGCGGCGTCCTCCACGACCTTGAGACCGTGTGTCTCGGCCAGCGCCATGAGCTCGTCCATGGCGGCGATGCGCCCGGTCAGATGCACCGGCATGATCGCGCGCGTGCGCTCGGTGATCGCGGCCTCGACCTTGACCGGGTCGATATTCTGGTCGTCCAGGACGTCGGCAAAGACCGGCGTGGCACCGACCTGAACGATGGCCGCCGTCGACGCGACGAAGCTGTTCGGCGGCGTGATCACCTCATCGCCCCAACCGATGCCGAGCCCGCGAAGCGCCATCGCGAGCGCGTCGGTGCCAGAGTTCAACGCGACGACGTGATCGACGCCAAGATACTCCGAGACCGCGAGTTCCAGCCTCATCACCGCCGGACCGCCGACGAAATCGCCGGCGCCGAAGACCTCGGCCACGACCTGGTGGATGTCGTCGCGCTCCGCCGCGTATTGCGCCGGGAAGTCGACATAGGGGATGTCGCGCCGGGCGCTGACGCGCGCGTCGCCGACGACGATGTCGGGCCTAGCGACCATAGAAGCGGCGCACCGTCTCGATCAGGATATCCTGCTCGTCGCGGCCGAGATGCTGGTCGGCCGGGAAGGTGATGATCGAGTCGGCGTGACGGTCGGTGACCGGGAAGTCGCCCGCCTTGTAGCCGAGATGCGCCAGGCCGTCCTGCTGATATAGCGGGATCGGGTAGTGGATCTTGGCCTCCACGCCCTCCGCCAGCAGGTAGTCGTAGAGCTCGTCGCGACGCTCGGCGAAGACCACGTAGAGGTGGAACACGCGACGCACGTTCTGCCGACGCGGCGGCAGGGTGATCTCCGGCACGTCGGCGAAGGCGCCGTCATAGTAGGCGGCGTTGTCGATGCGCTTGCTGGTGATGTCGGCGGCCTGGTCGATCAGCCAGTTGCCGACGATGGCCTGCAGCGAGTCGAGGCGCGAGTTGTAGCCCAGGATCTCGATCTCGTCGCGGTTGCGCAGGCCGTGGTTGCGCAGCAGGCGTAGCCGCTTGGCGGTCTCATCGTCGTTGGTGACGACGATGCCACCGTCGCCCCAGACGTTCAGGTTCTTCAGCGGATGCAGCGAGAAACCGCCGGCATTGCCCCAGGTGCCGGTGCGCTTGCCGTCGATCTCGCCCAGGATCGACTGGCAGGCGTCCTCGACCACAGCCAGATCGTGCTTGCGCGCGATCTCCATGATTGTCGGCATCTCGGCAACCTCGCCGGTCAGGTGCACCGGCATGATCGCCTTGGTCCGCGGCGTGATCGCGGCCTCAAGCTGGCTCACGTCCATGCCGAAGGTGTCGTCGCAGTCGATCAGCACTGCCGTTGCGCCGGTCTCCGCGATGGCGCCGACCGTGGCGATAAAGGTGTTGGCGCAGGTGATGACCTCGTCGCCATGAGTGACGTGGCAGGCGCGCAGGCCGAGTTTCAGCGCGTCGGTCCCGGAACCGACGCCGACCGCGTGGCGGGTGCCGATCAGGTCGGCGAAGCGCTCCTCGAACTCGGCCACCGGCTTGCCCAGCGTGAAGTCGCCGGTCGGCACGAACTCGCGCAACCGGTCGAGCACCTCGTCGACCTCGGAAAACTGCTGCGGCAGGTACGAGTAGCGCACCTTGAACATACTCATGGGAACGGACCTCCCCTCTTTCTCTTTGAACTAGGCGACCAGGCGCGAAGCGTCATCGCGCAGCAGCGTCTCGACCGTGGCGGCGATCTGCGCCGGCGCCAGGCCGTAGTGCTGCAGCAACTCTTCCTGCGAGCCGTAGTGTTCGGTGAAGGCATCGGTGAGACCGAGCCGTTTCAACATCGGCCGTTCGCGGCCGAAACGGTCGAGCAGCAGTTCGCCGACCGCGCTGCCGAGACCGCCGACCAGGGTATGCTCCTCCAGCGTGACCATCAGGCGGGCGGACTTGGCGGCGTTCAGGATCGCCTCGTCGTCAAGCGGTTTCACGGTGTGGACATGCAGCACGCCCGCCTCGATACCGGCCTCCTTGAGCGTCTCGGCGGCGGCGAGTGCGCGCTGTGTCATCACGCCGGTGGAGACCAGCATGACGTCATCGCCCTCGCGCAGGGCGATGGCCTTGCCGATCTCGAACCCGTGCTTGTCGTCGGAGACGACCTCGTCGCCGCCCTTGGCCAGGCGGATGTACATCGGGTCCGGCCAGTCCAGGCTGGCCCGCATCAGGCGTTCCATCTCGGCCGCGTCACACGGCGCCACCACGGTCATGTTGGGCAGCGCCCGCATGATCGCGATGTCCTCGATCGCCATGTGCGTCGGGCCGAGCGGTGCATACACGAGGCCGCCGCCGCTGGCGATCAACCGCACTGGCAGGCGATGCAGGCACAGGTCGACCGCGACCTGCTCGTAGCAGCGCCGGGTCAGGAAGGTGGCGATGGTGTTGATGTAGGGGATCAGCCCGTCCATCGCCATGCCGGCCGCCATGCCGATGATCTGCTGCTCGCTGACCCCTTCCATGAAGAAGCGGTCCGGCATCTCTGCCTTCATCTCGTCCAGCGTGCCGGCACCGAGATCGGAGCCGATGAAGACCACGCGCGGGTCCTGCCGGGCCAGCGCGTGGACCATGTTCATCGCGACCTTGCGCATCAGGCGTCCTCCAGGCTCTGCAAGAGCTGCTCGACCACCTGCGGCGCCAGCTTCGACTTGTGATGCCAAGACGCGTCGTGCTCGACGGCGCCGAAGCCCCTGCCCTTCACGGTGTGGCAGATCAGCGCCGACGGCCGGTCCGGCGCGAATGGCGCGCTGCCCAGCACGGCGCGCAGGCCGTCAATATCGTGGCCGTTGACCTCGCGAACCGCGAAGTTGAAGGCGCGCCACTTCTGGGTCAGCGACTCCAGGTCGACGATGTCGCGGGTCGCGCCGTAGGACTGCATCTTGTTGTAGTCGACGATGGCGGTGAGATTGGCGAGGCGATGCTGGCCGGCGGCGAGCGCCGCTTCCCACACCGAGCCCTCGTTGATCTCGCCGTCGCCCATGACCACGAAGACGCGGCTCGCGCGGCCCTGCACGCGGGCCGCCATCGCCATGCCGACGCCGATCGGCAGGCCGTGGCCGAGCGCGCCGGTCGAGGCGTCGACACCGGGCACGGTGACCTCCGGGTGACCGCCGAGCAGCGCGTCGAACTTGCAGAAGCGGTCCAGCTCGGCTTCCGCGAAGAAGCCCTTGTCGGCCAGCAGCGCGTAGAGCGCCAGGCAGCCATGGCCCTTGGACAGGATGCAGCGGTCGCGCTCGACCCACTTCGGATCGTCCGGCTTCACCCGCAGCACGTCGTCGTAGAGCACGCGCAGGATGTCGACGACCGAGGCGGCCGACGGCAGGTGGCCGCGGCCGCCCTTGTCCATCGCGCGCACCATCAGCCGGCGCAACGCGCGCGCGCGCTCGTCCAGCGGCGGCGCGTCGTCGTTGGCGGTGGACAGCGCACCCAGCTCAGGGCGCGGCTTGGCAACTTTCATAGTGCCTCCATAGACGCATCAGGCGGTCCCTGGCCTTGTCGAGCTGCGCGCTCTGCGCCGCCGCCGCATCGTCATCGTCCAGGCCGCGACGGGCCTGCGATGCGGGCAGGAACTCGTTCAACAGAATCAGGCACCAGATCAGGCCGAATAGCCGCCGCAGCGCCGCCAACCGTTCGGTAAAGTGCGGGTCGCGCGCGGCGAACAGCGCCGAGGCGCCGGCGGCGAAGCGTGACGCCATCGCCGAGTCCAGGTCATGGCCGGGATGCTCCAGGAAATCGCTGACCAGCTTGGCTGGATCGTCCCAGCCAAAATATTCCAGGTCGACGAAGGCATAGCCGCCGTCGGGCCGGCGCAGCACGTTGTGAAATCCGAAATCCGACGGGCTCAGCAGCCGTTGCGCCGGCGCCAGCTTGCCATCGAGCGGCACGCCGGCACGATGCAGGCGATGCTCGGCGTCATCGGCCAGGATGTGGTGCACCGGGGCGAAGTCGTCGTCGAGGAAGGCGCGCAGCGCCGGCAGTGGCGCCGTTACCTCGCGGCCCAGGCGGTCGAAGCGCTGCTGAATCTGCGACAGCACTTCAGCGGCGCTGAAACAGGCGGCCGAGGCCGGCCCGAAGGCTTCGCCGGCACCATTGTCGGAGAGCTCGACAAGACGGCGCAGCAAGTCGAGTGCCGCGTCGATCTCGGGCTCGCCGACCTCGTCGGCCGGAGCGCCGTCGATCCACTCGTAGAGCGCGGCGCCGTCGGCATCGCTGCGCGCGATCGGCGCCGGCACGTCGGTGAAGCCGGCCCGGTGCAGCAGCGCGATGGCGCCATGCTCGGTGCCGAGCCGGTCGCGGGTGTCGCTGGCCTGACGCGGATAATGCTTCAGCGCGTAGCAGGTGGTGCCGGCATCGATCAGGTAGATGCGGTTGTTGCCGCCACGCGGCACCGGCCATGCCGCCAGCACCGGCTGGCCCAGCAGCCGTTCGGCCAGGGCCATGGCCTTGGTGTCGGGGGTGCGGCTAAGCAGCGAGGAGTTCATGGCTCAGCTCCCGCCAGCTCTGGCAGACCTTGTAGGGCTTGTCGGTGCACGCGCCGGTTGGCGCGAACAGATAACGCGCGACGTCGGTCGGAAAGGCCGGGTCGGCCAGCACCTCGACCAAGTCATCGATAAAATGGGTACAGCCGGCCGCGGCGATCGCGTCCAGCTTGTCGGCCCGGGTGGGCAGGAACCGGACATCCTCCGGTCGCAGCCCGTCGTCGCGGAAGAAGCCATTCGCGTCGAGCCAGGCCAGCGCCGCCTCGTGCAAGTCGCAACCGTCGGGTGCGGCGGCGGCGCGGCGGGTCTTGTGACTGATGATCCGGACCTCGATACCTTGTCCGCGCGCGTCGCGGACGAACTCGATTACCCCGTCGAACGGTTTGGCATCCGCCATCGCCGGGCCGTAGACCTCGGCCTGCAACGCCTGCCAGGCGGCCTCGCCGGCACCACGGCGCACCGCGTCGCACACCGCCCGCTTGCCGCCGATGGGCGTCTTGCGCAGCAGGCCGCGCCGCACCGCCAGGTCGGCGAACAGCGCGTCGTAGCTGACGATGGTGTTGTCGAGGTCGATGCCCAAACGCATGCACTCTGGTCCGTGACCGTTCTGCAGGCCACGCTAGCGCCGCAAGCGTTAATTTTCCGGAAAGCCTATCCGTTAACGCTTCCGCGCCGCGCCTCAGCGCATTTCGATCGCCTGCATCAACTTGACATTGTAGTAGGCCGGATCGGTCATCGGGTTCGGCACCCGGCCGTTGTGGAACGCCTCGGTCAGGCCGCGCACCGCATCGGGGATGTCGTGGCGCGGCGCGAAGCCAAGCTCGCGCTGGATCTTCGCCGAGCTGACGTGATAGCTGCGGTTGTCGTCGGTCGAGGTCGTGACGATTTCGACCTCGCGGCCGACCACGCCGCGCACGATCTCGGCCAACTCGGCCACCGCGTGGTTCTCGTAGCCGGCGTTGAACACCTTGCCGTCGATCATCTCCGCCGGGTACGTCAGGCACTGGACGTACAGGTCGGTCATGTCCTCGATGTTGATGTTCGGGCGTTTCTGAGTGCCGCCGAAAACAGTGATCTTGCCGTTGTTGATGGCGTGATTGGTCAGGATGTTGACGGTCAGGTCGAGGCGCAGCCGCGGCGCCCAGCCGCACACCGTCGCCGGACGCAAGGTCAGCGTGGTGAAACCCGGCTCGCGCTCCTCGTCCAGCACCTCCTCGCACATCGCCTTGAACTTGGAGTAGTCGGTCAGCGGATGCAGCGACAGGCCTTCGTGCACGTCCGGCTCGTCCTTCACGCCATAGACCGACGACGAGGAGGCGTAGATGAAACGCTCCACGCCGGCGTCCTTGGCGGCGCGCACCAACGGGCGGAAGGCGTCGAAGTTGATCGACTTGCCGAGGTCCGGGTTCAGCTCGAAGCTCGGGTCGTTGGAGATGCAGGCCAGGTGGATGACGGCATCGCAGCCGGCCACCGCACGCTTCACCAGCGCGGCGTCGCGCAGGTCGCCGACGAACTCGCTGAGACCAGGGTCATCGTGGTGCGCGGCGAAGATGTCGCGGCCGTACATGTAGAGGTCGAGCACGTGGACGTGGTGGCCGGCCGCCAGCAGCTTCGGGATCAGCCGGCTGCCGACATAGCCGGCGCCGCCGGTCACCAGGACCGTCCAGTGACGGTGTCCGTTCATCTCGCTCATGCGGCGCCTCGTACGCTGTCCTGTTTGGTCCAAAGGCCGGCTTCCGGGCTCCAGCCCATCGCCAGATCGACGATGGCGTGGCAGAAGGCCAGGTGGGTGATCTCGACGAAGCCGTACTCGCCATTGGGGACATAGAGGTTCCAGTCGCCCAGGCGACGCAGCCGGTTGTCGGAACGAAAGCCCGACATGGTGACGACCTTGCAGCCGACGTTGCGCGCCGACCACACGGCCTCGACGATGTTATCGGAGTTGCCGGAGCTGGAAATCGCCAGCACCACGTCGTCGGGCTTGCCGTACATCGCGATCGGTCGTGCGAAAACCTGGTCCTGGCCCATGTCGTTGCCGAGCGCGCTCATCATGATCGCGTCGTTGAAGGCCAGCGCCGGGATGCCGACATTCTTGGAGAAGTCCACGGTCAGGTGGCTGGCGATAGCGGCGCTGCCGCCGTTGCCGACGATCATCAGCTTGTTGCCGTTCTCGCCGGCCTGGCGCAGCAACGCGATGACGCCGTCGACGAAGTCGCCGGTCTCGATGGCCTGACCCTGCACATTGCTTGCCTCCGCCTCCAGCGGCAAGCGCGACAGAGCGGCGAAATAGTCCGGCACGATGGAGGTCATGGGCAGCCCTACTTCAACAATGCGGTCAGGAATTTCATCAACGGCACCTTCTCCACCGAGCTGCGGTGGCCGACGATGCCGACTTTCATGGCGCCGACGGCGTTGCCGATGACGCCGGCGATCTGCATGTCGACGCCGTGCTGCACCAGCGGCGCGGTGACCGCCAGGAAGGCATCGCCGGCGCCGACGGTATCGACAACCTGGCGGGTGAACGCCGGCACTCGGCGCAGGCCCTGGCTGAAGCCGTAGGTGAGGCAACCATTCTGGCCGTGAGTGACGACGACCCGGTCGCAGGCGACCAATTCGCGCAGCGGCCCTTGGACCAGGTGCTCCAGGTCCATGAAGCGGTCGCGCACCGCCAGGCGGGCCTCCGGCGCGTCGATGCACAGATAGTCGGCACGCGGATAGCGCGCGACGGTGTTGTAGCCGTGGTTGGCGGAGTTGGTCTGGGCATTCACCGCCAGGAAGCGGGCCCGGTTGACGACCTCGTCGACCGCCTTCGGCGTCATCATGCCATGGCCGAAGTCGTTGACGATGACCAGGTCCCAGTTCTCGGCCTGGCGCCGGATCAGGTTGAGGAGCTGCGCCTCCTCCTGACCGGCCATCGGCGTGTCGTCGAAGTGGTAGACCTCGAACAACTTGCGCATGTGCCCGGGTTCGACGAAGCGCACCTTGCGGATCGTCGGCACCTTGGGCCGGTTGACGAAGTGGACGGTGACGTTGTCGCGCACCGACTCGCGGATCACGTCCTCGTAGAAGTCGTCCTCGCCGACGCAGGTGATGACGCCAACTTCCTTGACGAAGCTGGCCACGTGGTTGGCCGCGGCGATGACACCGCCGGCGAACAGCTCGGCGCCCTCGTAGCGCGAGGCGATGATGTTCTCCTTGGCCGCCTTGCCCATCGGCGTGCAGTAGCGGTACTCGTCGATGATCGCCTCGCCGACCAGCAGGACGCGCTTGTCGGCGATCGACTCGACCGCGCCCATGATCTCGTCCTGCTTGCCGTCGTCGCGCAGCCGCGACAGGAACGCCGCGACCTCGCTGTCGAAGACGTTCAGGTGCCGGTTGATCAGCGACGAGGACGAGAATGTGATGTCGTCGGTGTAGACGACCTCACCGCCGAGGCTCTCCACCAGCTCGCGTTCGCGGCGAATGCCGCCGGTGATGTCGTCGTCCTCGCGCGCGTAGTCGGACCCCTTCACATAGACCGAGGGGCGGATGATGCGCAGCACGCCTTCCGCCGTCGGCCAGTTGGAGACGCCGACGCCGTCGACGATCGCCAGCGCGGCCAGCATCTCCGCCCGCAACGGTTCGGTGAACACCGGCCGGCCCGGTCCCTTGTTGACATGGCGGTCGGCCGTCAGCGTGACCAGCAGCATGTCGCCATGCCGGCGCGCCTCTTCCAGGTGGCGCACATGGCCCATGTGGAGCAGGTCGAACACGCCATGCGCGTGCACCACACGCCGCCCCGAGGCCCGCGCCGCCTGCGCCATCTCGCCCAGTTCATCTATGCTGCGGATCTTGTCGCGCGCCCGGATGCCGGGGCTCGCCGCCCCGGCCTGGCCCACCGCCACTTGTACGTTCATTACCCGTTCTACGCCCGGTCAAACTCTGTCGAAGACCGGCGCAGGATGGCCCGCGATTCCTTGAGAAACGCTTAAGCGTTAACGAGCCTTGCCGCAGCGTCCTTGGCGCCATGTTAACCATGCCGCTTAAGGGCTCGGAAACCCTGACTGGCTAGGCTGGCGACGGCCCGGAATGGATGCCGGGCGGAGCCAAGGGTCCGATGATCAATCCGTTCGGTAGCACCGCACTGTCGGTCGTGAGCTTCGACTACACGGCGCTCTCCAGTTTCTATCAGTCTGGCGGCGGCGTCAGCGAGGCCACGCGCCGCGCGGTGATCAACTCGTCCGGCGTGCTGAATGCGCTGCGCCAGGACGCGTCGGTGATCCCGCCGTGGGACCTGCGTCCGACCGTGCCGGCCGACGATACCGAGCGGCTGAACAATATCCTACGCGGCACCGGCGTGATCGACCTGGACGATCCGCTGATCAATCGCAACGGCGATAATGTCGACTACAAAAACCTGTTCGCGCTGCACCGGGGCCTGAGCCGGCTGCGCGAACTGGTGAGCTACGCCGAGGACGGCAAGCTCGCCGGCGCCTACGCCAAGATGCTCGACAAGCGCTTCCAGTCGCTGCTGTCGGAAGTCGAGACCTTCGCCAACGGGCTGCAGGTGCCCGATGTGGAAATCGTCTCCGGCATCAAGGTGACCTCGACCTCGTCGGGCATCACCACGCCGAAACCGCTGGAAAAGATACTGCCGGAGCATTACGGCGCGATCGTGACCGACGTGCGAGACGACCCGATTCCCGGCCTGTCCGGCACCGAGCAGTTCACCATCAACGTTGCCACCTCGACGACGAACCAGGATATCGACATCGACCTGTCGGAGATCAGCGGCACGGTCAATCTCGACAACGTCGTGGCCTTGATCAACGACAAGTTGGAGACCGCCACCGTCAACAGCCGCTTTGTCGTGAACCGCGAGAGCGAGACCAGCTATGGCCTGAAGATCGACATCGCCAACGGCGAGGAGCTGACCTTCGCCGCCGCTCCCGGCAGCGAGACCTCCGCGCTGTACGTGACCGGTGCGTCCGGCGTCGGCACCGACGGCACCGGCTTCCTGCGCAAGCTCACCGACCTCGACGCGGCGGAACCGGCGGAAGCCTTCCGCAGCGAGGTCGCCACCGAATTCGCCGAAGACGCGCGCGGCGTCGCGGTCGACAGCCAGGGCTACGTCTATGTCGTCGGCACCTCGGCCGGCGACCTGGAAGGCATGGTCAACCAGGAGACGCCGGACGCCTACCTGCGCAAGTACGACGCGGCCGGCGAGCTGGTCTGGTCGCGCCTGCTGGGCTCGACCACCGATGCAGCCGGTTTCTCCGTCGCGGTCGACGGCAACGACGACGTGGTGATCACCGGCCAGACCGCCGATCGGCTCTCCGACCTGGCCTATGGCGGCAACCTGGACACTTTCGTTTCCAAGTTCGATGGCGATGGGCGCGAGCAGTGGACGCGTCAGGCGCAGCCCTATGCCGACGACGCCGGCCTGTCGGTAACCACCGACGCCAGCGGCAACGTCTTCGTCGCCGGCTTCGCCAACTCGGCGCTGTCCAGCTCGGTGACGCACGCCGGCGGCACCGACGCGACGCTGGTCAAGCTCGACACCGACGGCAACCTGGTCTGGGAGAAACAATTCGGCGGCACCGGCGACGATTTCGCGCGCGCGGTGCTGGCCGACGATGCCGGCAACGTCTATGTCGCGGCCGAAAGCGACGGCCGCGCGGTGCTGCGCAAGTATGACGACAGCGGCGCCAGCCAGACCCCGATCTGGGAAGCCGACCTCGGCGCCTTCAACGGCGAGGACACGCTGACCGGCCTGGCCTTCGGTTCCGACGGCTCGGTCTACCTGTCCGGCGCGACCTCGAATGCCGGCCTCGCCGGCGCGATCGTGCAGGCGCACAACGGCGGCCAGGATGGCTTCGTGACCAACGTCGGCACCGACGGAACGGTGAACTGGACCTCCTATGTCGGCAGCAGCGGCGACGACGAGGCGTTCGGCCTGGCGGTGCGCACCGACACCGGCACCGACGAGATCTACCTCACCGGCAACACCACCGGCGGCTTCGCCGGCCAGACCCCGATCGCCAACGCCGATGGCTTCGTGGCCCGGCTGGACGACACCGGCGCGACGCAGTGGGTCGACCAGATGTCCGGCGCGTTCAGCCAGCGGGGCACCGCCGTCGCCTTCGACGCCACCGGTTCCGACGTGGTTTCCACGCTGGGCCTGCCGAAAGGACCGATCCCGGCCGGCGACATCACCGAGGTCATCAACCTGACCAGCGCGCGCAGCGGCATGTCGTTCCAGATCAAGGTCAACGGCGGCGAGGCCAGGACGATCTCGATCGAGGATGACGACAGCTACGGCTTCCTGGCGTTCAAGATCAACAAAGTGCTGGGCAGCAACGGTTTCGCCGAGATCGATTCAGACATCGACGGCCTGCGCCTCAACATCGAGGCGCGCAACGGCGGCCGTATCGACATTCTGGCCGGCCCGGAAGGGCTCGACGCCCTGGCTCCGCTTGGCCTGGCACCAGTGACCTTGTTCGGCGACAAGAAGGTGGTCCAGGTGCCGTCCGGCGACGTCGACGACGTCGAGGAATATGACGACAACATCTTCGCCCTCGGCTTCGGCACGGAGATGAACGTGCTCGACAAGGCGGCTGCGGCCGACGCCGGCGTCCTGATCGACAATGCCATGCGCATCGTCCGCGACGCCTACCAGAAGCTGAACCCGAGCGAGGAAATCAAAGACCCGCTCGACGGCGTGGTGCTGTCGCAGGCCGACCAGGCCCGGATCAACGCGCTGCAACAGACGCTGAACAACCTCACCCAGATCGCGCAGGCCGGCTCGGTCTCGCTGTTCGCCTAGGCGGGGCGTCCGGGATTGACGTGACCGCAGGACGGGCAGGTGCGCGCCGCATCGCTCGCATAGTACGTCTCGAAGACCGGCGGCAGGTCGACCTCGATATCCTTCAGCTCGATCTCGCCGCGGTGCACGCGGGCGTGGCACTGCTCGCAGTACCACTCGAAGGCGTCGATCTCGCCCGGCAGCCTCAGCCGTTCGACCACCAGGCCGACCGAGCCGGCCGGCCGCTGCGGCGAGTGGCGCACGTGCGGCGGCAGCAGCAGCATCTCGCCCTCGGGAATCGCGATGTCGCGCGGCCGGCCGTCCTCGATCACGCGCAGCACCATGTCGCCCTCGACCTGGAAGAACAGTTCCTCGCCCGGGTCGTCGTGATAGTCGGTGCGCTCGTTCGGGCCGCCGATGGCCATGACGATGAAGTTGCGCCACTCGGTCTTGAACAACTGCACGTTGCCGACCGGCGGGCGCAGCAGGTGCCGGTTCTCGTCGATCCAGCGTTTCAGGTGCAGCGTCTGGAGCATGGCGCCCAGTCTACAAACCCGGCGCCGACCGCTTCTAGCCGGAATTGTTGCCCAGCGTCTGGCGCAGACCGTCGGCCAGGCGGGTTTCCGCCGTGACGGCGAGCGCGTCGCGGGCCTTCGCGGGATCGCCGCAGGAAACCCGGATGTCGCCGGCACGCGGCTCGCCGTACGAGATGTCGGCCTCGGAGCCGTTGATCTCGGCAATGGTCTCCGCCAACTCGGTGATAGTGATCTCGCGGCCGGTGCAGACGTTGAAGACATCCGGCGCCAGGTCGGGCCTGGCCATCGCCGCGCGCAGGTGCGCGATGACGTCGGCGACGTAAATGAAGTCGCGGGTCTGCCGGCCGTCGCCGTTGACCGTCACCCCCTGCCCGGCTGCGATCCGGTCGGCGAAGATTGCGATCACACCGGAGTAGGGCGACTTCGGATCCTGACGCGGGCCGTAGACGTTGAAGAAGCGCATGCCGATCGCCGGCACGCCGTGCTGCAAACTGGCGACGCGGCCATGCAGCTCGCAGCCGAGCTTGTCGGCACCATAGGCGGTCAGCGGCCGGACCGGAGCGTCCTCGGCCAGCGGCACGTCGACATTGTCGCCATAGACCGCCGCGGACGACGCATAAACCACCGGAATCTTGCCGTCACGGGCGGCATCGAACACCGAGATCGCGCCGGTCAGGTTGGCCGAATGGGTCCCGAGCCAGTCTTCGTTGCCGCGCTGCACCGAAGCAATGGCGGCGAGATGGAAGCAGCCGTCGGCGCCGGCCATGACCTCGCGGACCAGGCCGGCGTCGGCAACGTCGCCGACGGTCAGGCGCGCGCCGTCCGGCACCCGGCTGCCATCACCGGTCGACAGGTCGTCCAGGATGCGCACCCGGTGGCCGTCGGCGACCAGGGCATCGACCAGATGCGAACCGATGAAGCCGCAACCACCCGTGACGACATAGCTAGCCATATACCTCCCCTAGCGCGCCAGCGCGCGCGCCGCAATGACGACGCTTACAGGTCCGACATCGCATGGCTGCCATCACCAACCGGTTAACCCGGATAGCTTGATATGCCGGCGTCGGCGCCCTAGTTTGCGGGCCAACCAATCCGAGAATAGTTCCAGAACAGTCGACGGACCCAATTGCGATGACCAAGTTTGCCGGTACCGATTCCTATGTCGCGACCGAGGATCTGATGGTCGCGGTGAATGCCGCCATCACTCTGCAGCGTCCCTTGCTGGTGAAGGGCGAGCCGGGCACCGGCAAGACCATCCTGGCGCACGAGATCGCCAAGGCGCTGAACAAGCCGCTGATCCAGTGGCACATCAAGTCGACGACCAAGGCGCAGCAGGGCCTGTACGAGTATGACGCGGTCAGCCGGCTGCGCGATTCACAGCTCGGCGACGAGCGGGTCAAGGACATCGCCAACTACATCGTGCGCGGCAAGCTGTGGGACGCGTTCGAGGCCGACGAGTCGCCGGTGCTGCTGATCGACGAGGTTGACAAGGCCGACATCGAATTCCCCAACGACCTGCTGCTCGAGCTCGACCGCATGGAATTCTACGTCTACGAGACGCAGCAGACCGTGGTCGCCGAGCACCGACCGATCGTGATCATCACATCCAACAACGAGAAGGAGCTGCCCGACGCCTTCCTGCGCCGCTGCTTCTTCCACTACATCCGCTTTCCCGACCGGGAGACGATGGAAGAGATCATCGACGTGCACTACCCGGACATCCAGCGCACCCTGGTGCACGATGCGCTGAACGTGTTCTACGAAGTGCGCGACGTGCCGGGGCTGAAGAAGAAGCCGTCGACGTCGGAGCTGCTCGATTGGCTGAAGCTGCTGATGTACGAGGACATCCCGGCGGAGACGCTGCGCAGCAAGGATCCGAAAAAGCTGATCCCGCCGCTGCACGGCGCGCTGCTGAAGAACGAGCAGGACGTGCACCTGTTCGAGCGCCTGGCCTTCCTGGCGCGGCGCGAACAGGGCAATTGAGGTAGGCTGGCTGACAAGCAGCCGGCACCGGCCGCGAAAGCGGCAAATGACTTAGACTGGCGACGCAGCGAAGCGAGGCCCAGCGATGTTCATCAATTTCTTCTACGAGCTGAAGAAGGCCAAGGTCCCGGTCAGCCTGAAGGAATACCTGACGCTGCTGGAAGCGATGCAGCACAACGTCCCGGAATATTCCGTCGAGGGCTTCTACTATCTGTCGCGCTCCTGCCTGGTGAAGGACGAGCGCAACCTCGACAAGTTCGACCGCGTCTTCGGCACCGTGTTCAAGGGCCTGGAGCCGCCGGAGGACGGGCTGACCGCCGAGATCCCCGAAGAGTGGCTGCGCAAGGTCACCGAGAAGTTCCTCACCGACGAGGAGAAGGCGCAGATCGAGGCGCTGGGCGGCTGGGAAAAGCTCATGGAGGAGCTGAAGAAGCGCCTCGAAGAGCAGCAGAAGCGCCATCAGGGCGGCAACAAGTGGATTGGCACCGCCGGCACCTCGCCCTTCGGCGCGCATGGCTACAACCCCGAGGGTGTGCGCATCGGCCAGGAGAAGTCGCGCAACCGCAAGGCGGTGAAGGTCTGGGACAAGCGCGAGTACCGCAACCTCGACGATTCAATCGTGCTGGGCACGCGCAACATCAAGGTGGCGCTGCGCCGGTTGCGCAAATTCGCCCGCGAGGGCGCGCCGGATGAGCTCGACCTCGACGGCACCATCAAATCGACCGCAAAGAATGGCGGCTACATCGACATCCAGATGCGCGCGGAACGCCGCAACACGGTGAAGGTGCTGCTGCTGCTCGACGTCGGCGGCTCGATGGACGACCACATCCGCACCTGCGAGGAGCTATTCTCGGCCGCGCGCGGGGAGTTCAAGCACCTGGAGTATTACTACTTCCACAACTGCATGTACGAGCGGGTGTGGAAGGACAACCGGCGCCGCCACAACGAGGTGATCCCGACCTGGCAGCTGCTGCGCACCTACGGGCCGGACTGGAAGTGCATCTTCGTCGGCGATGCGACCATGAGCCCGTACGAGGTGGTCTACCCCGGCGGCTCGGTCGAGCACTGGAACGAGGAGGCCGGCGAGGTCTGGATGAACCGCCTGCTCGACCACTTCAAGCACTCGATTTGGCTCAATCCGGTGCCGGAGCGGCACTGGGACTACACGCCGTCGCTGCAGATGCTGCACCAGGTCATGAGCACCCGGATGTACCCGCTGACGCTGACCGGCCTCGACAACGCGATGCGCGAGTTGAACCGATAGCCGTCGCCGTATGTCCCGCGATAACGACCCTGCCGTCGCCAAGGTCATTAACGCCCAGTCGGTTGCGGTGCGGTGCCGCCTGCTCGAACTCCGCGACCTGATCCTGGAGACCGCCGCCGAGACCGACGGCGTCGGCGAAATGATCGAGACACTGAAATGGGGCGAGCCGGCCTATCTGCCGAAGAAGCCGCGCACCGGGACCACCGTGCGGATCGCGCCGCGATGCGGCAGCGCCGACGAGATCAACCTGCTGTTCCACTGCCAGACGACGCTGATCGACGGGTTCCGCCAGCGCTATCCGAAGCTGCGCTACGACGGCAACCGGGCGATTGTCCTGCCAGTATCGGGCAAGCTACCGGCGCCGACCCTGCGCCACTGCATCGCCCAGGCGCTCACCTATCACCTGAAGGCGAAGCGCGCCGCCTGAGCTACTCCGCCGCCTTGGCCTGGTTGCGGCCGGTCAGGAACCACGTCGCCATGCGGCCCTTGCCGCGCACCTCGACCTTGCCGCGGGCCTCGAAGGCGTAGGCGTCGCCCAGGCGCTGGCGCACGGTGTCGGAGACCTGGATGCGGCCCGGGGCGCCGAGACTCTCCATCCGGCTGGCGGTGTTCACGGTGTCGCCCCACAGGTCGTAGAGGAAGCGGCTGTCGCCGATCACGCCGGCGGCGAGTGGGCCGCAGTCAATGCCGATCCGAACACTGACATCGCCGCTATCGGCCGCCGCCGCGGCATCGACCATGTCGAGCGCCAGTTCGGCGATGGCCTGCAGGTGATCGTCGCCAAGTCCGCCGACGCCGCCGGCGACCATGTAGGCGTCGCCGATGGTCTTGATCTTTTCCAGGCCGTGCTTGGCGACCAGCGCGTCGAAACGGCCGAAGATGTCGTTCAGCAGCGCCACCACCTCGTCCGGCGAGCGCTTCGAGGACAGGTCGGTGAAGCCGACGATGTCGGCGAACAGGACGGACGTGTCGGCGAAGCGGTCGGCGACCTGCTCGCCACGCTGCAACCGCTCGGCCACCGGCTCGGGCAGGATGCGGGTCAGCAGCGCCCGGTAGCGTGCCCGTTCGTCCTCGATGATCTTCAGGTTCTCGTAGTCGCGGCGGCGCTGCAGCTCCTGTCGATAGCCGACGAAACCGCCGATCACCATCGCCGTGCCGAGCTGCGCCAGGATCAGCGCGAGGTCATGCCACGACAACCAGGTGAACCACGCCAGCCCAACCAGATAGATCGCGGTCGACTGCGCCGCGATGATCATGCCGTGCGAGAACATCAGCGGCAGCAGGATGAAGCCGCCCATCACGATCAGCAGGTAGCCGGCATAGTACAGCTTCACCGGCTCGCCGATCACCGCCAGCATCAGGTAGGAACAGGTGTAGAACACGTGCGCCAGCCACAGGATGCCGGGCCAGTTCTTGCGCTGGCTCGGCCAGTACAGCATCCACAGCAACAGGCCGAGGATCGTGCTCATCCCGACGATGCGCCAGACCGCGACGTCGATGCCGTAGTTCTGGAAGGCGAAGATGTCGACCGGTGCGAAGGCCAGGTTGAGCAGCACGATCAGCCGCATCGAGATTTGCGCCGCGCGCAGGTTGCGCTCGCGCACGGCGTCGCGGTAGGCGGCCTCGATTTCCGGGTCGCGGAAGGTCAGCAGCAGCGGATGCACCGGCGCCCGCGGCCACATGTCCGGAATAGTCAGGAAGTTCGGCATGGCGCCTAGCGGAAGCGCCGCGTCAGCAAGGTGTAGATTACCAGGAAGACCGAGATCATCAGCAGCGAGAAGACGGTCGACGCTGTCCCCAGGGCGAACAGCGTCGGTCGTATTCGCTGTGTCATCGACGCGTTGATGTCGAGCGGCAGCGTGTTGTACTGGCCGGCGAGCAGCGTCGTGCGGGCGAATTCGTCATAACTCAACGTGAAGCCGAAAAGCCCGGCGGCGACGATACCCGGCGTGATCAGGGGCAAGGTGACCTCCTTGAACACCGTCCACTCGTCGGCACCCATATCGCGGGCCGCCTCCTCCAGTCTGGAATCGAACCGGTTGAACACCGCCATCATCACCAGGAAGCCGAACGGCAGGGTCCAGACCACGTGCACGCCCAGCGCCGAGGTGTACCAGTTCGGCGAGATGCCGAACTGCCGCATCACCGTGGCCAGGCCGAGGCTGAGCAGCACGCCCGGCACCATCAGGCCGGACATCACCGTGTAGAACAGCACCGTGGAGCCGTAGAAGCGCTTGCGGAAGGCCATCGCCAGCATGGTCGAGAACAGCGCCGTGATCAGCATGACGATCACCGCCAGGATCAGCGAGCGCAGCAGCGAGCCCTGCAGGTCGCCGACGCCGCGGCCACTCAAGAGCTGTTCGTACCAATGCAGGCTGACGCCGCGCAGCGGCAGGCTGGTGCCGCCGCGCTTGCCCTGGAAAGACAGCACGAACATGGCGATCATCGGGCCGTAGATAAACACCAGGAACAGCGCGTAGTAGATCGAGTAGCCGGTCTTCACCAGCGCCCGCTTGCGCCGTTCTGGGGTCCAGCGCGCCATCGCTACAGCTCCTTGCGGATGTCGACCACCCGCAGAATCACCACCACGCCGATCATCATCGCCACCATCAGCATCAGCGCGTTGACCGCGGCGAAGGGATAGTTGGCGATGGCGTAGTAGTTCAGGATCACCGTGCCGACCGTCGTCGCCTTGCCGCCGTAGACCACGACGGCGGTGGCGAACTCGCCCATCACCATGACGAAGACGAAGATCGAGCCGATGGCGACGCCCGGCAGCGACAATGGCAACGTAATCTCGCGGAAGATCTGGAACGACGTCGCGCCCATGTCGCGGGCGGCCTCGACGATCGCATTATCGATCTTGGCCAGCGAAAAGAAGATCGGTCCCACCGCCAGCACCACGTAGAGCTGCACCAGCGCGGTGAGATAGCCGAGCTCGGAGTAGAGGAAGAGCTGCGAGGGCTTGTCGATCACGCCGAGGAACAGCAGGAATTCGTTCAGCATGCCGCGCCGCCCGAGCATCGGCAGCCAGGCCACAGCGCGGATCAGGTAGCTGGTCCAGAACGGCACCATGGCGAGCAGGAACAGTGCCAGCTGCCACTTGAAGGCGGTGACCTGGGCGGCCAGGAAATAGGCGATCGGGTAGCCGACCAGCACGCACATCGCGGTGATGAAAGCGGCGTAATAGAAGGTCGACCACAGGGTCTTGATGAAGATCGAGGGCGTCAGGTAGTTACGGTGTTCGGCATCGAAGAAGCCCTCGTTCAGGAAATAGGCGGCGTAGGCGTCGCCGCTCAGCGCCGGCGCCATGCCGTGGCCGGTGGACTCCCAGAAGCTGAACACGATGATGCCGACCAGTGGCAGCACCAGGAACACCAGCAGCCAGGCGGTCGCCGGCGCGATCAGCCAGCCAACCGGAAAGCCGGGATCGTACTTGACCTGGCGCGCTTGCGCCGGCCGCTCGATCGCCGCCGCCTGCTGCGCCCCGACGAGGCCGGGGTGGTACTGCTCGGCCGCCTGCTCAGACATGCACGCGTTGTCCCCACGAACGCACCGGCGGGCATGGTCGCGCCATGCCCGCCGGCCGTTTCAGGCTCGGGTACGAGACCCGGTCAGGCGCTGAGGAACTCGGTCCAGCGCTTCACCAGGTAGTCGTTCTCGTCCATCAGCGAGTTCCACACCGCGATCTTCTTGAAGCGGTCCTCGTAGGAGCCGCCATCGCGGACCTCGCCCTTCTCGACAATGATGGTACCGAACGGATCGGGCAGCTCCTTGGCCGCGGCCTTGCCGTCGTACCAGAAGTCCCACTCCTCTGGCTCCAGGTGCTTCTTCACGTTCTCCGGCACCGACATGTAGTAGCCCTGGCGCGCGACGAAAGCGCCGGCCCAGCCGTCCAACCACCAGTTCATGTACTCATAGGCCTGGTCCAGCGCCTTGCCGCTGAGCTTGGCCGACAGCGCCAGGCCGCCGTGCCAGCCGCGCATGCCTTCCTTCGGCGAGGCATAGATGCAGGGCACGCCCTCGGCCTTGATCGCGGTAACCGCCGGCGACCACATGCTTTCCAGCGCCACTTCGCCGGAGACCATCAGATTGACCGACTGGCCGAAGCTCTCCCAGAAGGCGCGGAAGTGGCCTTCCTTCTTCTTCTCGATCAGGAAGTTGATCAGCGTGTCGATCTCGGCCTTGGTCATGTTGCCCTTGTCGCCGAACTTGGCGAGACCGAGCGCCTCCATGCCCATCGCCGCGTCCATCACGCCGATCTGCGGCACGTTGAGCAGCGCCACGCGGCCCTTGAAGTCGGGGCTGAACAGCTCGGCCCAGCTCTCGATCTTGCGGCCGGTCTCGTCCGGGTTGTAGCCCATGGAATCCGCGTTGTGCCACGCCGGCAGCATCGAAATGTAGCGCGACGGACCCTTCACCCGGTTGCCGTTCTCATCCAGGTACAGATGGTGCACCGGCGCGTCGCCCTGCCCGACCTGCGAGTCTTCCGTCAGCTTGCCGGTCTTGGTCAGGTTGGAGACCTTGTCCCAGTCCTTGATCCGGTTCGTGTCGATCGGCTGCCAGACCTTGGCAGGGATGAACACGTCCATGTCGTTGTAGTAGCCCTCGGCGACATCGTACTGGTCGTTCTGGTTCAGCATCTTGCCGATCATGGCGCCGTAGCCCAGCGCCTGGCCGCGAATGTCGAAGCCGAGGTCGTCGGCTGCCTGGCCCTGGATCTCGTTGATGATCGAGACCGCGAGGCCGACCGAACGCAGCGGGTCCGCGGCCCGGACAATGGCCGGGAAGCCGCCAATGGCGCCGGCCGCCGCGAGCCCGGCGCTGGTGCCGACGAAACGCCGGCGTGAGATGCCCTTGTGTTTGCGATTGCGCGTGCCCGTCATGAGCCGCCTCCCTGTTGTTGATGTCTGGAGAGTGAGCCGCCCCCAGCCTGGCGCGCGGTGGCGCGCCGGCATGCTGGCTCGGTCTGGTGTCGGCGAAGATCCGTCACGGGCACGATGATACACGTGTGCGACGACGAGATTGAAGGCGAAAAGACTCAGGCCGGACGGCCGGTCCCGCGCATCAGCTTCAATAACCAGAAGATAATTGAGAAGACGGCGGTGATGATGATCAGCGCGATCACCGCCACAAGCTGGCGCCCGAAGTCGGCGCCGAGCTCGTAACCAGGCTGCAGCAGGTGCACGACCAGCGCCTGCACGGACTGCAAGGTGGCGCCGGCCGACAGCAGGATGGCGACGAAGGTGGAGCCGCGCAGCGAGGCCAGCACCATCGCCTCGACCGACTGCTGCGCCACGATGTACACGCGATAGGCGCGCCAGTGGTAGCCGACCAGTCCGACGATGGCGACGACCACCGCGGCCCAGAAGATCGAGTTGTCGTAGCCCAGCCCATAGACGACGAGCCGGAACAGGTCTTCGAACGGCTTGTAGAAGTACAGGAAGATCAAGACGATGATGAAGACAAGAAAGCCCACCAGGGTCCAGAACCAGCGCCAGCCACTCATCGTCGATACGCCCCTCTCGCCCGTCTGGGTCTTGATCCTAGCGCATTGCCCGCTTGCGCGGAATCGCGCCGGGGCGCGGCCCCCCCCCCCCCCCCCCCCCCCGGACAGACGGTGGGGGGGGGGGGGGGGGGGGGGGCGCGCCCCGCCGGGGGAAGAAAAAAAAAAAAA
>JAVKFY010000004.1:0-37231 GCA_040223615.1 Alphaproteobacteria bacterium | reverse complement strand
ACCTGCCGCCGGCGGCGTAGCCGCACGGGCCGTCATCCCGGCTCTCCGCTGCGCTACGGCCGGGATGACGCCATGTTCTCTTGGGATGTGGCCCTAACGTCAATCGTCGCCCTGGGCCCGCTTGGCGGGGTCCTCCAGCGGGACCTGGCTGGCGCCGCCGCGGCCGAAGTCGGCGACCTTGCCGCGGTCGGCCTTGGCCTGTTCGGCGACCTGCCGGCCCAATGCCTGGACCACCGGGATATCGGCGTCGGCCAATGCCGGCATGCGCGGCTTGCGCGCCAGCGCGGCCTCGATATGGGGCGCCAACTCGGCTTGCTTCCTGGCCTGACGCTCGGCCTCGCCGGCGTGAAATTCCGGCATCACCTCGGCCGCGAACAGCTCCAGCGATTCGCAGATATGTGCGTGCCGGTTGCGACCGGACTGCTGGATGAAGATCACCTGGTCGACACCGGCGTCGGCGAACTGGCGCAGGCTGGCGGCGATCTCGGACGGCGTCCCGATCCCGCCGCGCCCGCCGGCGCTCGGCATGTGCTCGCGTGCCTTCTCGTAGTTCGCCCAGATGTCGGTGCGGCCCGGCGTGTGCTCGCCGAAAATGTAGTGGTGGCCCAGCGCGTAGCCGAAGAACTTGAAGCCGTCGAGGCCGCGCTCCAGCGCCACGGCGCTGTCGGGGTGGCAGGAGAAGCCGGTGACCATGGCGATGTTGGCGTTGACCTGATGGCCGATCGGCACGCACTCCTCGGACTTGATGATGTCGTAATACTCGCCGACCCACTTCACCGCCTCCGCCGGGTCGACGAAGGCGAAGGTCAGCGCGCCGATACCGGCCCGCGCCGCCAGATGGATGGTCTCGCGCCGCGAGCACGCCACCCACAGCGGCGGGTGCGGGCGCTGCACCGGCTTCGGCACCACGTTGCGCGTCGGCATCTCGAAATACTGGCCCTGAAACCCCGGATAGGGATTCATCACCATCATGTTGGCGGCCTGCTCGGTGGCCTCGCGCCACATCTGCCGCTTCTCCTCGACCGAGACACGGTAGCCGTGCAGCTCCAGCGCGGCGGAACTCTCGCCGGTGCCCCACTCGACGCGGCCGTTCGACACCAGGTCCAGGGTGGCGATGCGCTCGGCGACGCGGGCGGGGTGGTTGTAGCCCGGCGGCATCAGGACGATGCCGTGGCCCAGGCGGATGTTCCTGGTGCGCTGCGAGCAGGCGGCGAGAAACACCTCCGGCGCGGAGGAGTGCGAGTATTCTTCCAGGAAGTGATGCTCGACTTCCCAGGCGTAGTCGATGCCCAGCTTGTCGGCGAGTTCGACCTGGTCCAGCGCCTCCTGGAACAGCCGCTGCTCGTCACCCTCGGTCCATGGTTTGGGCAACTGGTGTTCGTAGAAGATGCCGAATTGCATTTGCTTCGCTCCCGTTCTTGCCGGAACTCTAGCGGCTGGGTGTCTTGCGCCCCAGAACTGAATCCGGGTCATCTAGCGACATGAACGAGCAAACGCCAAGGGAATTGACGCGGCGGTTCCAGATGCGCATCACCAGCGGCCTGATGATCAGCTTCGGCGGCCTGGTGCTGCTGGCGACGCTGCTGGTGCTGTGGCTGGGCCTGTGGAGCACGCGTCAGAACACGCTGGAACTGGTTCGCGACCAGGCCGCGCTAATGCTGGAACTGCTGCACCAGCGCATCGTCGACGAACTGCGGCCGGCGGAGCAGGCAGTGAATGGCATCGCGCGCCAGATCGAGGGCGGCCAGATTGACGTCGACGACCCGTCCGGGCTGGCGCAGGCGATGCGCGGCGTCATGATCGGCGCCACCAGCCTCAACGCGATGATCTATGTCAGCGCGATCGGCGACGTGACCCGCATCGTCCTCGACGGCGACGAGCTGCGCCTGTCGCAAGTGAACGAGATCGAGGTGGAACGGGTGCGAGCCGGCCTTGCCGAGGCGGCGCCACGGACGCGGGCCTACTGGGGCGAGATCGTCCGGCCGCCGGAGGCGAATGTCAGCCTGATCAACGTGCGCCGGCCGATCCTGGTGGACGGGGTGTTCGTCGGGGTCGCGGTGGCGACGGTGATCATCGACCGGCTGTCGCGGCGGCTCGATGACATCGGCACCGAGGTTGGCGGCGTGCCGTTCCTGATCGACGATGCCGGCCGGGTGGTGGCGCATCGGTTCCTGCGCGGCGGCTATGTCGCGTCATCGCCGGAACGGCCCCTGCCGCCCGTGGACGGGTTCGGCGATCCGGTCCTGGTCGCGTTCGCCGACCCGGCGCAGCACATGGATGCGGGCAGCCGATTCGAGCGCGACGCCGGCGTCAAGATCGTGCGCACCCGGGCCGATGCGGACTACGTGATACTCGCCGAACCGCTGGCCGGCTTCAGCAAGACGCCGTGGATCGCCGGTGTCTACTTTCCGGTCGAATCGGTGAACGCGGTCTACTGGCGCATGGTCTGGGCCGGTGGCGCCGGACTGGCGGTGGTCGCGCTGGCGTTGCTGGTGGCGTGGCTGCTGGCGCGCTACCTGGCGCGGCCGATCCTGGCGCTGGCGGCCGCAGCGATCGAGGTGCGCGACCTGGAACTGGGCAAGGTGCGGCCGCTCTCGGGCAGCGTGTTCCGCGAGCTGGACGATGCCGGCAGCGCCTTCAACGCTATGGTCGTCGGCCTGCGCTGGTTCGAGTTCTACGTGCCGCGACAGCTGGTGCGCCGGCTGGTGCAACAGGGCGACACCGCCACCGGGTCGGAGCAGCGCGAGATCACGGTGATGTTTACGGACATGGCCGGGTTCACCTCGGTGTCGGAAGAGCTGTCGGCGGCCGCTACCGCGGCGTTGCTGAACCAGCATTTCGCGCTGCTGGCGACCTGCATCGAGGCCGAGGGCGGCACCATCGACAAGTTCATCGGCGACAGCGTGATGGCCTTCTGGGGCGCGCCGGAGGATCAGCCCGACCACGCTGGCCGCGCGGTGCGCGCCGCGCTGGCGATCCGCCAGGCGGTCGCCCAGGACAACCATCGCCGCGCGCAGGCTGGCGCGCCGACGCTGTCGATGCGGATCGGCCTGCACGCAGGACCGGCCGTGGTCGGCAATATCGGCTCGCCCGACCGGATCAACTACACCATCGTCGGCGACACCGTGAACGTCGCCAGCCGGCTGGAGCAGATGGGCAAGTCGATGGACGCGCGTCCGGCCGACCACGACGTCCGCATCCTGGCCAGCGCCGACACCGTGTCGGCCGCCGGCGTCGATGGCGACAGCGTCGGCAGCCAACCGGTCCGCGGCCGCCACGACCCGGTGGCGGTGTATCGGCTGTAAACCGGTGCCTTGACTTCGTTGTCATATTTGACAACAATCGTGCATGAACCATGACAGCCGGCCAATCGGCTGGATCGGGGCGGCTCGCAAATCGTTCGAACGATTTGCGCCCGGTGCGCGGGACCGTATCGCATCCGCCCTGACCATCGCCGCCGAAGGTGGCAAGGCCGATGTTGCCAAGCCTTTGAAAGGCATGGGCGCGGGCGTGATGGAGATCGCCGTGCGCTATCGGTCCGATGCCTATCGTTGTGTCTATGTAACGGAGATCGCCGGGAGCTTGTGGGTGCTGCACGCCTTCCAGAAGAAGTCCAAGACCGGGATCAAGACGCCGAGAGCGGAAATCGATCTGGTGAGAGACCGTCTTGGCCGACTGCGAAAGGAACTCGACGCATGAGTCAGGATGACCTCGATCTGGTGCGTGGCAGCGGCAACGTATTCCGCGACCTCGGTGACCCGAAGGCTGACCTGAAACAGGCGAAAGCAATTCTGGCGGCGCGGATCATTGCCGTTCTGGAAGACAACGGCCTGTCCGTGCGCGAGGCGGCGCGGCTGTCGGGGTTCGCGGCGGCCGATCTTTCGCGCGTGCGTAGCGCCGACCTCGGACGATTTACCATCGACAGGCTGATGCGGATGCTGGCCGCGCTGGACGGCGATCTTGAAGTGTCCGTTCAGATCACCAAGCGACTGCAAGCCGCTGAATAGCGTCACTTGTAGTACCTGTGGCTGCCGATCTTGACTGTACGACGCAGGGACGCGGCCCAGCTTGGGCGGACGCTGGCGTTGTGGAAGTAGAGCGCGCCGCGCGTCGGGTCGGGCAGGAGCCTGGCCATCGCGGTGCGGCTGGCGCGCAGCGACGACTGCCACTTGGCCTCGTCGGTCGGGGTGTCGGGGCGGCCGTCGCACCACCAGTGGAACTGGCAGCCGCCGACCGGCCGTTCGCCGCCCTGGTGCACGACGGCGCACACCGAATTCGGAAAGCCCTTGTGGCGCACCCGGTTCAGGGTGACGTAGGCGACCGCGAGCTGATCGCGCGGTAACGCCGGGTCGGCCTCCCAGTAGACGTTCAGCGCCAAGCATTCCAGCGCGTAAGACAGTCGCTGCCCGGCGGCCATCGCCGGACTCGCCCACCAGGCGAACAGCAGGGCGATCCAGACAACGCGGGTCATCCCGGCTGCTGCCGCTTGAAGCGCACCAGGAGCAGCAACGGCAGGCAGACCACCGCGGTGAGGGTGTAGAAGGTAAACGCGTTGACGTAGCCGATCATCAGCGCCTGGCGCCCCATCTCGCGGCCGACGCCGGCGACCTGCAGGGCGGTCTCGAAACCGTACGGGCCCATGACGCTGGCGAAATCGAGCCGCTTGGCGAACGGCGTCACCGCCTCGGCCAGGATCGCATAGTTGGCCTTGGCCGAATACACCACCAGCGCCACCGAAACCGAGATGTGGATCGACGAGCCCATGTTGCGCAGCAGGTGGAACACTGCCGAGGCGTCGTTGCGGAAGCTGGGGTTCAAGGTGGCGAAGGCGATCATCGTCAGCGGCACCCAGCAGAAGCCGACGCCCAGGCCCTGCACCATGCTGGCAGCGCTGATCTCGGTCACCGAGACGTCGATCGACAGCGTCGACAGCCAGTAGCCCGATACCGCCTGCAACGACAGGCCGATGCCGAGGATCAGCCGCGGGTCGAAGCGGCCGGCCCACAGCATGAGGGTGAAACCGATCAGCGTGCCGCCGCCGCGCGTCGCCAGCAGCAGGCCAATCAGCGAATCCGGGAAGCCGCGCAAGGTCTGCAGCATGCCCGGGAACAGCACCATCGGGGTGAAGTTCAACATGCCGAACATCAGCACCAGCAGCATGCCGATGGAGAAGTTGCGGTCCAGGAAGATGCGCGGGCTGAGGAACGGCTTTTCGGCGGTGAAGGTGTGGGTCAGGAAGACGTAGAAGGCCGACAGCGAGATCGCCAGCTCGATGACGATCTCCGGCGACTCGAACCAGTCGGCGCGCTGGCCGCGGTCGAGCATGAGCTGCAGGCAGGCAATGGCCAGCGACAATGCGATGAAGCCGGTCCAGTCGAGCCGGGCGCCGCCGCCGGTGCGCTTCTCGTCGTCGAGAACGGCGAAGATGCCGAACAGCGTCGCCAACCCGCACGGCACCAGCATGAAGAACACCCAGCGCCAGGAATATTCCTCGCTGAGATAGCCGCCCAGCGTCGGCGCGATGATCGGGCCGATGACCACGCCCATGCCGAAGATCGACAGCGCCATCTGGTGCTGGCGCTGAGGGAAGGTGTCGAGCGTCGCGGCCTGGGCCAGCGGTACCAGCGGCGCGCCGCACAGCCCCTGCATCACGCGATAGGCGACCAGCTCTTCCAGGCTGGTCGCGACGCCGCACAGGAAGGACGCGATGGTGAACAGCGTGACGGCGACCAGCATCACGTTGCGGCGGCCGAAACGGCCGGCGAGCCAGCCCGACGGCGGTGTCGCCACCGCCGTGGCGACGATGTTGAAGGTGACCACCCAGGCGATCTGGTCCTGCGTCGCCGACAGCGAGCCCTGCATCTTGGGCAGGGCCACCGAAGCGATGGTCACCGTCATGGCGTACAGCGCCACCGAGGCGGTCAGGACCGACAGCACCACCCATCGGCGGACCGGGCCGACTGCCTCGCCGGGATCAAGCGCCGCGCTGGTCATCGCGGCAGTCTACTCGGGCGCGAGATTGAGCGCGCGGTATTCCGCCAATGCCGCGCGCGCCGGCGCGTAGTCCGGCGCCAGCCGCGCCGCCGTCTCCCAGTCGCGCAGTGCCTGCACGGTCTGGCCGCGCAGCTCGTAGAGCCGGGCCCGGTTGGCGTGCACCAGGTGCGGCGCGCCGTGGCTGTATTGCAGGGCGGCGTAGAAGTCCTCCAGCGCGGCGGCGAAGCGGCCCAGCGCCAGGCGCGAGGCGCCGCGGTTGTTGTAGGCGTAGGCGTGGTCGTTCCGGACCCGGATCGCGCCGGTGAAGTCGGCGATCGCCTCGCCATGACGACCGAGCGCGGCATAGGCGAGGCCGCGGCTGTTCAGCGCTTCCGCGTGAGAGGGTTCGGCGGCGAGCAGCAGCGAGAAATCGGCGATGGCGGCGGCGTAGCGGCCGAGCGCGCCGTTGGCCAGTCCGCGGGTGTAGCGCGCCAGCGTGCGATTGCGGTCCGACAGGCCGGGCTGAGTCAGCGCGCTGTCATAGGCGGCGATAGCGAGCTCGAAGTTGCGGTCGGCATAGGCGGCGTTGGCGGCGCGCATGTCGCCCAGCGCGTCGGCCAAGGCCGGTACGGCAACGACGGTCAGGAGCAGCGCCAGCGCGCGCATCAGTAACCCGCCGCCAGGGCGCCGGCGCGACGCGGGTCGGCGACGCCGAAGAAGCCGTCGGCGGTGCGCATCACCGTCTGGGCGCTGCCCCAGGCGCGGGTCGCGACCACGTCGTGGCCCTTCTCGCGCAGCGCCGCGCGCGTGTCCGGCGACAGGCCGGGCTCGACGAACAGCTTGTCGGGTAGCCACTGGTGGTGGATGCGCGGCGCCGCCACCGCGTCGCCGAGGCCGAGGCGGTGGTCGATCAGGTTGATCAGGATCTGCAGCACGGTGGTGATGATGCGCGGGCCGCCGGGGCTGCCGGCCGCGAGCCACACCTGGCCATCCTGCATGACCAGCGTCGGCGTCATCGAGGAGAGCGGGCGCTTGCCGGCGACGATGGCGTTGGCGTCGCCGCCGACCAGGCCGTAGGCGTTCGGCACGCCCGGCTTGGCGGCGAAATCGTCCATCTCGTTGTTCAGCAGGATGCCGGTGCCCGCCGCGACGATGCCGGAGCCGAACGAGAAGTTGATCGTATAGGTGTTGGCGACGGCGTTGCCGAACCGGTCCATGACCGCGAAGTGGGTGGTCTGGTCGCTCTCGTGGACAGCAGGTCTGCCGGGTCTGATCTCGGCCGCCGGCGTGGCGCGGTCGCCGATGCCGGCGCGCAGCGACGTCGCATAGCTTTTGCTGGTCAGGCCCTTTACCGGTACGGGCCAGTAGTCGGGGTCGCCGAGGTGTTCGGCGCGGTCGGCGAAGGCGCGCTTCATGGTTTCGGCCAGCAGGTGCAGGCCGGCGCCGCCATTGTGGCCGAGCGCGCCGATGTCGTCGCCTTCCAGCATGTTCAGCATTTGCACCAGATGCACGCCGCCGGAGCTGGGCGGCGGCATCGCCAGCACGGTGTAACCGCGGTAGCTGCCCCGGACCGGAGCGCGTTCGATGGCGCGGTAGCGGATCAGGTCGTCGCGGGTGATCAGGCCGTCGTTGGCGCGCTGGTCGGCGGCCAGGCGCGCGGCGATGGCGCCCCGGTAGAAGGCGTCCGGCCCGTGCCTCGCGATCTGCCGCAGCGACCAGGCCAGGTCCGGCTGACGCAGCCGGTCGCCGGCCTGCCATGGCGTGCCGTCCGGCTTCACGAAAATCGCAGCACTGGCGGGCCAGCGCTTGAACCGGTCGGCGCGCGCGTTCAATGCCTCGGCCTGTCCGCGGTCGATGGCGAAGCCGTCCTCGGCCAGGCGGATCGCCGGCTCGATCAGGCGGGCCAGCGCGAAGGTGCCGTACTTCCGCGACGCCAGGGCCAGGCCCGCGACCGTGCCGGGCACGCCGGCCGAGCGGTGCGAATAGCGGGCGCGGTCCTTGAGCACCTCGCCGTCGCTGTCGAGGAACAGGTCACGGCCGGCGTCGGCGGGCGCGGTCTCGCGGTAGTCGATGGCGGTGCTGATCTCGCTGGCGGCGCGGTGTACCAGCATGAAGCCGCCGCCGCCCAGGTTGCCGGCGCGCGGCAGGGTGACGGCCAGCGCGAAGCCGACGGCGACCGCCGCGTCGACCGCGTTGCCGCCGGCGCGCAGCACGTCGACGCCGATAGCGGTGGCGCGCGCCTCCTGCGTGGCGACCATGCCGCTGGCGGCGAACACCGGCTGGTGCCGGGCATGCTGGTTCAGGATCGGTTGCGCCTGGGCGGCGGTGGCCGCGAACAGGATGTTGGCGAGCAGCGCTGTGGCGGCCGCGACGCCCCGGATTGCGCTCCGCTGCATCCGGGCTACACCTTTGGCGGCTTAGCCGTCGGCGCCGTGGTCGGGGGCGGGGATGCCGAGCGCGTGGAAGCCGCTGTCGACGTACATCACCTCGCCGGTCACCGCCTTGGACAGGTCGCTGAGCAGGTACAGGCCGGCCGAGCCGACCTCGTCGAGCGCCACGTTGCGCTTCAGCGGCGCGTTGTCGCGGTTGTAGCGCAGCACGTAGCGGGCATCGCCGATCACCGAGCCGGCCAGCGTCCGCATCGGTCCGGCGGAGACCGCGTTGACGCGTATATTGTCGCGGCCCAGGTCGACCGCGAGGTAGCGCACCGAAGCCTCCAGCGCCGCCTTGGCCACGCCCATCACGTTGTAGGACGGCATCACCCGGTTGGCGCCGAGGTAGGTCAGCGTGAGCAGCGAGCCGCCGTCGGTCATCAGCGGCGCGGCGCGGCGCGCCAGTTCGGTGAACGAGTAGCAGCTCACCAGCATGGTGGCCCGGAAGTTGTTGCGGCTGGTGTCGACATAGCGGCCGCGCAGCTCTGCCTTGTCGGAATAGGCCACCGCGTGGACCGCAAAGTCGAGCCCGCCCCAGGTCTCGCCGATCTGGTCGAACAGTCGGTCCAGGCTGTCGGTGTCGGAGATGTCGCAGGTGGTGACCAGTTCGCCATTGACCGACTTGGCCAGCGGTTCGACGCGGCGCTGAAAGGCCTCGTCCTGGTAGGTGAAGGCGAGTCGCGCGCCTTCCGCGGCGCAGGCCCTGGCGATGCCCCAGGCGATGGAGTGGTCGTTGGCGACGCCGATGATCAGGCCGCGCTTGCCGGCCATCAGGCCGGGCCGGGTGCCGGTGTCGGGCTGGTCGGTTTTCGCCGGACCGGCCAGGGCAGGTTCCGCGTCAGCCGTCATGGCGCTTGAACACGATTGAGGCGTTGGTGCCGCCGAAGCCGAAGCTGTTGGTCATCACCAGGTCGAGGTCGGCGTCGTCGATGCGTTCGGTGACCACCGGCATGCCGTCGATCTCGGGATCGAGCTTCTCGATATTCGCCGACGCGGTGATGAAGTTGTCGCGCAGCATGATCAGCGTGTAGATCGCCTCGTGCACCCCGGTGGCGCCCTGGCTGTGGCCGGTCAGCGACTTGGTCGAGCTGAACCGCGGCGCGGCGCCGCCGAACACCTCGCGCAACGCTTCGACTTCGCGGGTGTCGCCCACCGGGGTCGAGGTGCCGTGGGTGTTGAGGTAGTCGACCTTCTGGCCGCCGGTATCGGCCAGCGCCTGGCGCATGCAGCGCGACTGGCCGTCGACCGAGGGCTGTACCATGTCGACGCCGTCCGACGTGGCGCCGTAGCCGACGATCTCGGCGTAGATCTTGGCGCCGCGCGCCTTGGCGTGCTCCAGCTCCTCCAGCACCACCAGGCCGCCGCCGCCGGAGATGACGAAGCCGTCGCGGTCGGCGTCGTAGGCGCGGCTGGCCTTGGTCGGAGCGTCGTTATAGTGCGACGACATCGCCGCCATGCCGTCGAAAAGCACCGACAGCGTCCAGTCGATCTCCTCGCCGCCGCCGGCGAAAACGATGTCCTGACGGCCCAGCCGGATCAGGTCGGCGCCGTGGCCGATGCAGTGCGCGCTGGTCGCGCAGGCCGAGGTGATCGAGTAGTTCACGCCCTTGATGTGGAAGCTGGTCGCCAGGTTGGCGGAGTTGGTCGACGACATGCAGCGCGGCACCATGTAGGGACCGACGCGGCGCGGACCCTTCTCGCGCGTGGTGTCGATGGCCTGCAGCATGGAGCGGGTTGACGGGCCGCCGGAACCGACCACCAGCCCGGTGCGCTCGTTCGACACCAGGTCGTCGGTCAGGTAGGCGTCGCCGATCGCCTCCTGCATGGCGATGTAATTGTAGGCGGCGCCGTCGCCCATGAAGCGGCGGACCTTGCGGTCGATGACCTGGTCGAGGTTCAGCTTCACGGTGCCGCAGACCTGGCTGCGGAAACCCATGTCGCGATATTCCTCGCAGAACTCGATGCCGGACTTGCCCTGGCGCAGGGATTCGGTGACCTCGGCAACATCGTTGCCGATGGAGCTGACCACACCAAGACCAGTGACTACGACGCGTCGCATTCGTCTTTCCCTCGAGCGCCGTCAGGCAGCGACGACAACCCGGATATCCTGAGCCGTGAACACCGGCTCGCCATCCACGCTGACCTGGCCGTCACCGATGCCGAGGCACAGGCGCCGGGTGATCAGCCGCTTGATGTCGACCTCGTAAACCAGCTTCTTGGCGGTCGGCAACACCATGCCGGAAAACTTTACTTCGCCGGTGCTGATCGCGCGGCCCTTGCCGGGCAGGCCCATCCAGCCGAGGAAGAAGCCCAGCATCTGCCACAACGCGTCCAGTCCGAGGCAGCCCGGCATCACCGGATCGTTCTCGAAATGGCAGGCGAAGAACCACAGGTCCGGCTTCACGTCCATCTCGGCCACGACCTGGCCCTTGTCGTAGCGCCCGCCGCTGTCGGCGATCTGCACGATACGGTCGAACATCAGCATCGGCGGCAGCGGCAGCTTGGCGTTGCCTTCGCCGAACATGCGGCCATGCGCACATTCCAGCAGCTCCTCAAAGCCGTAGCTGCTCTTGCGTTCGAAACTGGTCTGGGATTGCTGGCTTGACTGCGCCACGTGTCGTCGGTCCGCCTGGCTAGGTTGCTCGAATATGTTTGCTGCGCCGGTCGCCGCGACGGCCGGTTCTCGTTGCGTCGGACTATAGTGTATGGCGCGGGTGCCTCCAAACGCGAAGCACGCCAGCGTTGACGGCCAGACATTGCCGACGGCGTGGAAAGTCATATATGTGTGTCGGCGACTTTTGTAACCGTTGAGGCGGAATTTGACGTGACGCAGCCGGCCCCGACCTCGAATCGGCCCTACTCCGACGCCCTGGCGCGCTTGCGCCGGGCCGGTTTGCGGCCGACGCGCCAGCGTCTGGCGCTCGCCCGGCTGCTGTTCGAGGCGCCGCATCGCCATGTCAGCGCGGAGACCCTGCACGGCGAGGCGATGACCGCCGGTGTGCGGGTCAGCCTGGCCACCGTCTACAATACGCTGCACCAGTTCACCGAGGCGAAGCTGCTGCGCGAAGTGGTGGTCGATTCGGGCCGCACCTATTTCGACACCAATGTCACCGACCACCACCATTTCTTCTACGAGGATAATGGTGACCTCTGCGACATCCCCGGCGAGCAGGTCCGGCTGGGTGACTTGCCGCAGCCGCCCGAAGGCGCCGCCGTCTCGCGCGTCGACGTCATCATCCGGGTTCGCCGCACCTGAAGCGCGGCATAGAACTGTTTTGTAAACAGTTCTCAATCTCTTTTTTTAGAACCACTCTAATTTCTTGACAGGATACCTGCGCGCGCCCTATATCAAGCTCGTGCCCGCCATAGGGCGTTGCCGGCGTTTGGGGGCCGGCAGAGAACGAATTCTTGACGCGACAGCGAGGAGAGAGAGATGGCGCTGAAGGGAAGCAAGACCGAAGGCAACTTGAAGGACGCGTTCGCCGGCGAGAGCCAGGCCAACCGCCGCTACCTGTATTTCGCCCAGAAGGCGGACGTGGAGGGCTACAACGACGTCGCCGCCGTGTTCCGCTCCACCGCGGAGGGCGAGACCGGCCATGCGCACGGTCACCTGGAGTTCCTGGAGGAGACCGGCGATCCGGCCACCGGCGAGCCGATCGGTTCGACCGACAAGAACCTGAAGGCGGCGATCGCCGGCGAGACCCACGAGTACACCGACATGTACCCGGGCATGGCGAAGACCGCCCGCGATGAGGGCTTCGACGAGATCGCCGAATGGTTCGAGACCCTGGCGAAGGCGGAGAAGAGCCACGCCGGCCGGTTCCAGAAGGCTTTCGACCAGCTCGACGGCTGAGTTTGGCGGGCCGCGGCGGCGCTCTGGTCGCCGCGGCCGACGCCGGCAAAGTATTTCGCCCCATGGGCCGCGCCGCGGCACCACGCTGATCCGGATCGTCGTCGGTTCGGCTGTGGCTGCGCGCGCCCTGAGCGAGGGGAAGCGACATGCGTGAAGGAAGTCTCGACGCGCCGATGCGTCATCCGATCGATTGGCAGGATCCGTCGTACACCGATCCGGCCGCGATCGACGCCGAACTGCGTCGTGTGTTCGACATCTGTCACGGCTGCCGGCGGTGCTTCAATCTGTGCGACAGCTTCCCGCGGCTGTTCGACCTGATCGACGAGTCGCCGACCGGCGAGCTGGATTCGGTCGATTCGGCCGGGTTCCAGCCGGTGATCGACGCCTGCACGCTGTGCGACATGTGCTTCCTGACGAAGTGTCCGTATGTACCGCCGCACGAGTTCGACCTCGATTTCCCGCACCTGATGCTGCGCGCCCGGGCGGCCGAGTTTCAGGGCGGCAAGGTCGGCATGGTGCGCCGCGAACTGTCCAAGACCGACCGCAACGGCAAGCTGATCGCGCCGATGGCCGGCCTGGTGAACTGGGCCAGCGACGAGACCAACCACGGCACCCGCAACATGCTGCGCGACCTCGCCGGCATCCACCCGGACGCGGCGCTGCCGGACTACACCGACAAGCCGCTGACCAAGCGGCCGGTGCCGCCGGCCGACCCGAACGGTCCGGCCAAGGGGCGCAAGGTGGTGCTCTACGCCACCTGCTTCGCCAACTACAACAACCCGGAGATCGGCGAGGCGGCGCTGGCGGTGCTGGCCCGGCAGGGCGTCGAGGCCAAGGTGGTGTACCCGGCCTGCTGCGGCATGCCGCTGTGGGAGCAGGGCGATATCGAGCAGGTGGTGGAGAATGCCGAGAAGGTCGCCGTCGAACTCGGCCGCTACATCGACGAGGGCTATGACATCGTCGCGCCGGTGCCGTCCTGCGCGCTGATGTTGAAGTTCGAGTGGCCGCTGGCGGCGCCGGAAAGCGCCGCGGTGAAGCGGCTGTCGGCAGCGACCTACGACATCTCCGAGTACGTCGTGGCGCTGTCCAAGGATTACGGCATGGCCGACGGGCTGAAACCGGTCGGCGACGTCACGCTGCACCTGGCCTGCCACGCGCGGGCGCAGAATATGGGTGCCAAGGGCGCGGAGATGTTGCGCCTGATTCCGGAAACCAAGGTCCAGGTGATCGAGCGTTGCTCCGGCCACGGCGGCACCTGGGGCGTGATGGAAGAGTTCTTCGAGGTGGCGCTCAAGGTCGGCAAGCCGGCGGCGCGGACGGCGCGCAAGAGCGGCTCGGCCTTCGTCGCGTCGGAATGTCCGCTGGCGACCGATCACCTGCGCCAGGGCATGGAGCGGATCGAGGACGAGGCGGCGATGCCTGCCACCGTGGCGCATCCGATCCTGCTCCTGGCCCGGGCCTACGGCCTCGCCGCGTAGCCAAGGGAGTACCCCGATGATGAGCAGTTCCCGCGAGATCACCCGCGCCGACATCCTGCCGATGGAGGAGTACGGCAAGGTGCGTGCCGCGAAACGGCGCGAGGCGATCGAGATGAAGAAGCCGCGCCGGGTGCCGGTCGGTCCCGACGCGACCTTCTATTTCGAGAACTACGCCACAATGTGGGCGCAGGTGCACGAGATGTTGTGGATCGAGCGCGGCGGCGAAGAGCAGATCGCCGACGAGCTCAGCGCCTATAACCCGCTGATCCCGCAGGGCCGCGAGCTGGTCGCGACACTGATGTTCGAGATCGACGATCCAGTACGGCGCGAGGCGCTGCTGCGCAAGCTGACCCATGTGGAAACCATGGTCTCGCTGCGGATCGGCGACATGGTGGTAACGGCGGCGCCAACCGACGACGACCATGTCGAGCGCACCAAGGCCGACGGCAAGACCTCGTCCATTCACTTCCTGCGCTTCGCGATGACCGGCGAACAGGTGGCGGCGTTCCGTTCCGGTCAGGGCGAAGTGATGCTGGCGATCTCGCATCCTGAATACGGCCATATGGCGGTGCTGTCGCCGGCGACCCGCGCGGCGCTGGCCGGCGACCTGACCGCGGACGACGCTTAACGAGAATTTAGCCCCTATTCATACAACCTGAAGCTGTACGGGGCGCTCCGCTGGCCCCGCTTGCTTGTTGTGTGGGCTATGTCGAGCGATTTTCAGCCGCTGTTCGCGTCACCGACCGCGCCCGCGGTCCCGGCGCCCGATCCCGAAGGGCTGTTGGCGCGACTGACCGATGCCGTCGCGGCCAGCGATGACGATCTCGACCTGACCCTGATCCGCGTGCAAGCGCTGTCCGGCGCCAAGGACGGCGAGGCGTTGCTGCGGGCACTCGACGGGGCGGTGCGGGACTGGGCCGCCGGAGCGCCGGCCGGTCGGCTCGACGATGGCGCGTTCGGCGTCCTGCACGGCCGCGACCGCGATCCGGAACGCCTGCTCGACGGCATGCGCGCCGCGGCCGGCGCTCGGGGCATCGAAGCGGCCGGGTTCGCCCTGGACCGCGCGACGTTGCCGATGGACAGCCGTGACCTGGCACCGGAACAGTTGCGCGGCGCCCTGCGCCAGATCATCCACGGCTTCGTTGCCGCCGCTGGCCACGCCATCGGGCTGCGGTGCCTGTCGGAGGGGCGCGACCAGGCGCGCACGTTGGCCCGCCGCCGGATCGACCGGGCAATCGAGGCCCTGCTCGCCGGGCGGGCGGCGGTCGCGTCGCGCCCGATCCTGGATCTGCACCGCCATGTCAGCGTGGCCCGCCGCCTGGTGCTGGCGCCGCCGCCGGTCGACAACGACATCGGCAGCCTCGACGAGGCCTTGGCGCAACTCGAACCCGACGACGTGGCGGCACTGGACAGCGCCCGGGTCGCCGCGGCGGCCGATTTCACTGCCCTGTCAAGCGATGGCGGCGGGCACGTCTTCGTGCTCGACATCCGCCCGGAGAGCCTGACGGTCCGCGCCTTCGCCGAGGGCCTGCCGGCGCTGCTGACGGCGCGCGGCTTGCGGCCGGCCGATGCGCTGCTGCGGGTTCCGGCGCTGAGCCGGCGGGGTAATCCCGGCAAGTCGTTGACGGCGCTGTCGCCGCTATTGCGGGCGGGCCTGCGGATCTGCGTCGCCGACGTGCGCGCCGCGCTGGACGGGATCGGCCACCTGGCCGGCGGCGATGCCGGCTTCGTCGAGGTGCCGATGCGGCAGGTGAACCTGCTGGTGCAGGAAACCGGTGGCGAGGAAATGCTGACCCGGCTGCTCTCGGTCTGGCGCGGCGTCGGGGTCTCGGCGTTGATCACCGGCATCGCCACCCCGCAGCACGCCCACCGCGCCGCCAGCCTGGGCGCCTCGTTCGGCGCCGGGCCGCTATTCGAGCACGTGCAGCTCGGCTAGCGCCATCCGCTCTCGAAACGGCTACTCGAAGACCTCGCCCGGCAGCACGCCGAAGATCGCGTCGCGCGGCAGCCAGCCCTGGCGGCCGGCGATTTCGATCTCGCACCAGGCCACGCGGCAGGATTGCAGGCGACCGACGACGCCGGCCTCGGCACGGAGCACCGGCGCGGCGCCGGCGTCCGGGGCGGCGCGCAGCGTGGCGATGTCGCCGACCACCAGGCCGCCGCGCCGGCCGCTCAACAAGCTCCGATGCACCCAGCCCTCGGCGCCGTCGACGTCGCGTACCTTGCGCCAGTATTCGTGCTCCGCAGTGATCATCACCGGCAGTCCGGCGCGTCGGAATACCCAGCTTTTCGGGTAGCGCGTGCCGGGGCCGGTGCGCAGATTGACCTCGTCGGAGCCCAGGGTGACGAAGCGCGGCAGTTTCAAGCCGCTGGCGCCGATCGCGCCGTCGTCGGCGATCGCCGCCGGGGCACCGGCGAGCGCGTACGCGGCAACGATGACAGCAAGGAGACGCACCGTCGGGTTATGCCAGCGCCGTCGCGGCCGGGCAACCGCCTCACGTTGTCGACGTCATCCAACTCTGGTAGAGCAATGCAGACGTCGCCGGCAGAGCGACCCCAGGTACCGGGAGACGCCAGACCATGCCGAACCGAAAACCGCTCGTAATTGTCACCCGCAAGCTTCCCGACGTCATCGAGACGCGGATGATGGAGCTGTTCGAGACCCGGCTGAACGTCGACGACGAGCCGATGGACCAGGCCGCGCTGATCGAGGCGGTGAAGGTCGCCGACGTGCTGGTGCCGACGGTGACCGACCGGATCGATGGCGACGTGATGCAGCAGGCCGGGCCGAACCTGCGCCTGATCGCCTCGCTCGGCACCGGTGTCGACCATATCGACCTGGCCGCCGCCCGCGCCCGCGGCATCACCGTGACCAACACGCCGGGCGTGCTGACCGAGGACACCGCCGACATGACCATGGCGCTGATCCTGGCGGTGCCGCGCCGGCTGGCCGAGGGCGAGCGGGTGCTGCGCGCCGGCAAGTGGCACGGCTGGGCGCCGACCTGGATGCTGGGCCACCGGATCTGGGGCAAGCGGCTCGGCATCATCGGCATGGGCCGGATCGGCACCGCGGTGGCGCGCCGCGCGCGGGCCTGCGGCATGTCGATCCACTATCACAACCGCAACCGCGTGCACGAGGACACCGAGGCCGAGCTGGAGGCGACCTTCTGGGAGAGCCTGGACCAGATGCTGGCGCACATGGACATCATCTCGGTGAACTGCCCGCATACGCCGGCGACGTATCACCTGCTGTCGGCGCGCCGGCTGTCGCGGCTGCAGAACCACGCCTATATCGTCAACACCTCGCGCGGCGTGGTGATCGACGAGAATGCGCTGACCCAGATGCTGCTCAAGGGCGATCTCGCCGGCGCCGGCCTGGACGTCTTCGAGCACGAACCGGCGGTGAACCCGAAGCTGATGGCGCTGGAGAATGTCGTCCTGCTGCCGCACATGGGCTCGGCCACCATCGAGGGCCGCATCGACATGGGCCAGAAGGTCGTCATCAACATCAAGACCTTCGTCGACGGCCACCGCCCGCCCGACCGCGTCCTGGAGGACGAGCCGACCGCGGCCTGAGGCGCGCCGGCGCCGAGGGGTTCGGTACCATGGGTGCAAGCGACATCGATGGCTTGAAGGAGGACGGAATGAAGCGTCCGGACAGTGATGCAGCGCACGAACATGTCGACGTGCTGGTGGTCGGCGCCGGACTGGCCGGGCTCTACATCCTGCATTGCCTGCGCCAGCGGGGACTCACGGCACGATGCTACGAGGCCGGCAGCGGCGTCGGCGGGACCTGGTACTGGAATCGCTATCCCGGCGCCCGGGTCGACGTGGAGAGCGTGCAATATTGCTACCACTTCTCCGACGAGCTGGTGAAGGAGTGGCAGTGGACCGAGAAGTTCGCCGCCCAGCCGGAGCTGCTGCGCTACGTCAACTACGTTGCCGACCGGTTCGACCTGCGCCGCGACGTAAAGTTCGAGACCCGCGTGACCTCGGCGACCTTCGACGACGACGCCAACCTGTGGACGCTGCGCACCGACAAGGGCGACGTCGCCTCGGCACGCTACTGCATCATGGCGACCGGCAGCCTGTCGAAGCCGTACAAGCCGCCGTTCCCCGGTCTGGAGGACTTCCGGGGCGACTGGTACCACACCGCGACCTGGCCGCACGAAGAGGTCGACTTCACCGGCAAGCGGGTCGGCATCGTCGGCACCGGCTCGACCGGCATCCAGGCGATCCCGGTGGTCGCGGCGCAGGCAAAACATCTGACCGTGTTCCAGCGCACGCCGAACTACACCGCGCCGGCGCGCAACCGGCCGCTGGACGCCGACGAGCAGAGCGCCTTCTTCGCCGAGCACGACAAGTGGCGCGGCGAGGTCAAGCAAACCTTCGCGGCCATGACCGGCTACCCGCTGCCGACCAGGTTCCCGGCAGAGGATTCGCCGGCGCAACGCCGCGCCTATCTGGAGCGTCGCTGGGAAGAGGGCGGCATGCCGCAGTCGTTGCTGTCGGCCTACAAGGGCGTCGCCATTGACGAGGAGGCAAACCGCGCCGTCGCCGACTTCGTGCGCGACAAGATCCACGAGATCGTCGAGGACCAGGCGGTGGCGGACCTGCTGTCGCCGCCGCTGGACCTGCCGATCGGTTCCAAGCGGCCGCCGATCGACACCGACTACTACGATACCTACAACCGCGACAACGTCACGCTGGTGAATGTGCGCGAGGCGCCGATCCAGCGGATCACGGCGGACGGGCTGGAGACCGCCGAGGCGCTCCACGAGCTCGACGCGATCATCTTCGCCACCGGGTTCGACGCGATGACCGGCACGCTGCTGGCCATCGACATCCAGGGACCGAACGGTGCCACGCTGAGAGACGCGTGGGCGGACGGGCCGAAGTCGTATCTCGGGCTGGCGGTAGCTGGCCTGCCGAACCTGTTCATGATCAACGGTCCCGGCAGCCCGTCGGTGAAGGCGAACATGATCGTCGCCATCGAGCAACACACCGACTGGCTGATGGGCCTGCTCGACCATCTCCGCGAGGCCGGCCTGGACCGGGTCGAGGCCGACCCGCAGGCGCAGGAAGAATGGGTCGACCACACCGCCGAAGTGGCCGAGGCGACGCTGATGCCGCGCGCCGACTCCTGGTATGTCGGCGCCAATATCCCGGGCAAGAAGCGCGTCTACATGCCGTATTTCGGCGGCTTCGACCGCTACTCGGCGCTATGCGAGCAGATCGCCGCCGATGGCTACCGGGGCTTCGTGCTAAGCGCCCACGAGACCGTGCGGGAAGCGGAAGCGCAGCCGGCGTAGAACGGCTTGCGTTCTCATGGACACACGCGTCACCGCGGTTCAGGTCCGGGGTGACGGGGTTGCTTGGCTCCATGCAAACAGGAAGCTTTCTAGCCGTAGCGATGCAAATCCGGGCCGTGCTGGCGCAGCCAGTGGCGCTGGCGGGCGTGGTCGGGGCACAGCTTCGCCACGTGGTTCCAGAAGGCGCGGCTGTGGTTCATCTCGCGCAGGTGGGCGACCTCGTGGGCGGCGACGTAGTCCAGCACCGCCGGCGGGGCCAGGATCAGACGCCAGGAGAAAGACAGCGCGCCGTTCTGCGAGCAACTGCCCCAGCGGGTGCGCTGGTCGCGCATGGTCACCCGGCCGTAGCCGACGTCGAGTTGCTCGGCATGCGCGGCGACCCGCTCGCGCAGGCGGACACCGGCGCGCAGCTTCAGCCAGCGCCGCACGCGCAGCGCGGTCAGCTCGGGATCTTCGGCCGGGACGTGCAGCACGTCGTCGGCGAGCAGCTCGCGGCGGCGCCCGGCGGTGGCGGCGATCCGCACCAGCATGCCCTCGACCGGGACGGTGGCGCCGTCGCGGAACGGCTGCCGGGTGCCGAGCTGGTCCAGGTGACGGCGCAGCCAGTCGACCTGGGTCTCGGCAAAACGCAGGCCCTCGGCCAGCGCGCGCCTGGTCGGCAGCACCAGCACCGCCTGGCCCGACGCGTTGTCGACCTTCAGCGAGATGCGTCGAGCGCGCCGGTTCACCCGCCAGGCGAGCGGAATCGGCTCGCCGTCGGCGGCCAGAAGCTGGACCGGGTCGTTCACCCGGCCGCCTAGGCGGCTTCCGGCAAGGCCAGGTCCAGGCTGGTCGCTTCGGCGAGCAGCTTCTTGGTGCGCTCGGCGTCCAGCGGCAGCATCGGCGGGCGCACCCGGTTCCAGGCGGCGCGGCCGGTGTGGTCGGCCATCAGCGCCTTCAGGCTCGGCACCGCCGGATAGGCCTGCAACATCAGGCGCAGCTCGGTCAGGCGCGCCTGCGCCTCGTCGGTGGCGGGGCCGTCCGCCTGCAGCGCGCGCCAGACCGCGCCGCAGAACGGCGCGGTGGCGTTGGCGGTGGCGGAGATGCAACCCGCCCCGCCGGCGCGGACCACGTCGGTCAGGTACTGCTCGGTCCCGGCGAAGGTGCCGAAGCCGGGGATGCGTTCGCAGGTCGCCAGCATGTCGTCGACGCGGCCGGAACTGTCCTTCACGCCGACGACGGTGTCGGGATAGGCCTCGTGCAGCCGGGCGAGCAGCTCGGCATCGATCTCCAGCCCGGTCATCTGCGGGAAGTCGTAGACGTAGATGCGCAGGCGGCTGTCGCCGACGCGCTGGATCACTTCGGCGTAGCTGGCGAACAGGCCGTCGGCGGAGACGCCCTTGTAGTAGAACGGCGGCAGCATCAGCACGTTGTCGTAGCCGGCGCCGAGCACCGCCTTGGTCAGCTCCACCGTGTCCGGGAAGGCGCAGCAGCCGGTGCCGATCATCACCGCGTCGCCGGCCAGGCCCGACTCGCTGACCGCGTCGATCACCTGGCGGCGCTCGGCCACGGTGAATGAATTGGCCTCGCCGGTGGTGCCGAGCACGGCGATGCCGTCGCAGCCGTTGCCGAGCAGCCAGCGGTAGTGCGCGATCATCGCCGGCAGGTCGGCCGACAGGTCCTCGTTCAGCGGGGTCAGCGCGGCGACCCAGGCGCCTTTCAGGGCATGTGCCATTCGGGTTCCCTCCTACAATTCCCAATCGACAAGATAGTGTTCCAGCGGGCCGCGGGCGCGGCGTTCGGAGACCGCGCGGCCGCGTACCGAGACGCCGACCTTGTGCACCTCTTCCGGGTCGCCACAGACCAGCGGGTGCCACCACGGCAGGTCCTTGCCCTCGGCCAGCAGCCGGTAGGCGCAGGTCGTCGGCATCCAGCTCAGGTCGCCGACGTTGTCCGGCGTCAGCACGATGCAGTCCGGCACCAGTTTCTTGCGCTCCGGATAGCGGGTGCACTGGCACCGGCGCAGGTCGAGCAGGCGGCAGGCCAGGTTGGTCGGGAAGATCTCGCCGGTGTCGGCGTCCTCCAGCTTGTGCAGGCAGCATTTGCCGCAGCCGTCGCAGAGCGACTCCCACTCCTTGGACGTCATCTCCGCCAGGCTCTTCTCGCGCCAGAATTCGCTCATGACGGCGAAACCTAAACGGATTCGCGCGCCGCGGCGATATGCTTGTGCGGAAGGAGCCGCCGATGCAGATACGCGCCGCCACGCCGGCCGACGCCGACGCCGTCTGGGCGATCATGGCGCCGATCATCGCCGCCGGGGAGACCTACGCGCTGCCACGCGACATGAGCCGCGACGACGCACTGGCCTTCTGGGGCGGACCCGGAAACTCGGTGTACGTGGCAGTTGAGGGGGCCGAGGTGCTGGGCACCTACATGCTGCACGCGAACCAGGCGGGCGGCGGCGCGCACGTCTCGAACTGCGGCTTCATGACGGCGCCGTCGGCGGCCGGGCGGGGGGTGGCGCGGGCGATGTGCGCGCACGCGCTCGACGAGGCGCGGCGGCTGGGCTTCCGGGCGATGCAGTTCAACTTCGTGGTCTCGACCAACACGCGGGCGGTGGCGCTGTGGCGTGGCATGGGCTTCGACATCGTCGGCACCTTGCCCCGCGCGTTCTTGCACCCGACCGAGGGCGAGGTCGACGTTTACGTGATGTTCCGGCGGCTCTAGCGCGAGCAGCTGGCAGGACAGGGAACCTCGGCGCCGATGGCGCAGAAATTCCAGATGACGTTGGCCGTGGTGTAGCGCTCGACCGGCCAGGTCAGCGCGGTCTCCTCGTCGTGCGGGGCCACACTCGTCAGCGAGGCCCGTTCGCGGCCGCCATACCAGCTGGCGCAGGCATTCACCTCGATCTCGTAACCGCACAGATTGTGGATGTGCAAGGTGACGCTGTCGGGCGTGTCGCGCGACAGGGCGTAGCGCGTGCACTCGCGCTGCTGCCACGCCGGTTCGGGTGGCCGCGGTTGCGCCGCGGCGACGAAGCGCTTCTGGCAACGGAAGAAGCCGAGGCTCTCGCCGAAGCGGAAATCCATGTCCAGATCGGCGCAGGTCCAGCAGGCGTTGGTAAAGCGGTCGATGTCGGCGGCCGACCAGGTGGCGCCAGGATCGCCGGCGATGGCGCGACATTGGCCGTCGGTGACCACCAGCGCCTGTTCGCAGTTGGTCTGGTTCGCCGTGGTGCATTCGCGCACGGCGCCGACCTGATTGGGTTGCGCGCGCGCGGCGCCAGCCCACAGGACAAGACAGAGAATTGAAATGATAAGCCGCACGAGCATGCCTACTTCGGTTCGCGCCGCACCCCCTCAGGCCCGGCTATTCTAGCGGCTCGTTCCGGCGGTGTCAGGCGTCGTCGTGGGCGGTGAGGAACTCGACCACGCGCGGCGCGATCTGCTCGCGCCAGCGGCGGCCGTTGAACACGCCATAGTGGCCAACGTCGGGCTGCTCGTAATGCCGGTGCAGGTTGGCCGGCAGGTCCTTCAGCAGGTTGTGCGCCGCCTTGGTCTGGCCGACGCCGGAAATGTCGTCCCTGCCGCCCTCCACGGTCATCAGCGCGGTGCGGGTGATCGCGGCCGGATCGACCAGGCGGCCGCGGTGGCGGAAGGTGCCGGCGGCGAGCTGGTGCTGCTGGAACACCCGCTCGATGGTCTGCAGGTAGTATTCCGCCGGCAGGTCCATCACCGCGCGGTATTCCTCGTAGAACGCGCGATGTGCCGCGGCGCTGTCGCCGTCGCCGCGGACCAGGTGGAAGTAGTGGCGCACGTGGGCGCTGACGTGCCGGTCCAGGTTCATGCTCATGAAGCCGCCGAGCTGCAGGAAGCCGGGATAGACCGCGCGCATGAAACCCGGATACATCACCGGCACGCGGCTGATCACGGAGCGCTCGAACCAGTCGAGCGAGCGCGACTTGGCCAGCTTGTTCGGCGTCGTCGGGTTGTGGCGGGTATCGATCGGCCCGCCCATCAGCGTCATCGAGGCCGGCGCGCAGTTATCGCCGTCGGCGTTCATCAGCGCGGCCGCGGCCAGCACCGGCACCGAGGGCTGGCACACCGCCACCGTGTGGGTGTTCGGACCGAGATGGCGCAGGAAGCGGATGATCAGGTCGACATAGTCGTCGAGGTCGAACGGCCCAGCGGACAGGCGTACGTCACGGGCGTCGCGCCAGTCGGTGATGTAGATGTCGGCATGCGGCAGCAGCGCCTCGACCGTGCCGCGCAGCAGGGTCGCGAAATGCCCCGACATCGGCGCCACCATCAGGACCCGGGGCTGTGCCGGCGCGGTTTCGCGCTGGAAATGCAGGAGCTGGCAGAACGGGGTGTCGAGCACGACGCGCTCGCGCACCGCCACCGCGTTGCCGTCGATCGTCGTGTGCGCCAGCCCGAAGGCGGGCTTCACGTGCGCCTGCAACTGCGAATGCACCAATTCGCTGGCGGCGGCCAGCGCCCGGCCCTGCGGCGTGTAGGACATCGGGTTCAGCGGGTGGCGGAAGAGATGCTGGTTGGCCTCGGCCGCGAAACGCAGCGGGAGCGCCATGGCGCGCTGGGCCTCGTGCAACTGATACAACATACGCTGGCGTTACTCCCGTGGCCGCCGGACCGTGCCGCCATGCAACGTTATGACAAACTTAGGTGGCGAATCTTGAATGCGTTGCAACGAAGTTGTTGCGCTTGCGAGATAAGGTCAACCCCGACGCGGACTTTTGTCGTACGGCCTAAAGCAGCTTGCGGAGCTGCTCAGCCATCGTTTCCGGCGCGGTGTTGGGCCCGAAATGCGCCAGATAGCTGCCGTCCCGGCCCATCACGTAGATGAAGCTGGAATGGTCCATCAGATAGTCTTCATCATCGCCCGGGCCCTTGGCGTAGTACACGCGATAGGTCTTGGCAGCGGCGGCGACCTGCTCGGGCGAGCCGGTCAGGCCGAGCATGGAGGGGTAGAAATGCTGCACATATTCGGCCATCTGCGCAGGCGTATCGCGCTGCGGGTCGATGGTGATGAAAATCGGCTGGACCTCGGCGGCGTCCTCGCCCAGCAGGTCGAGCGCCTGGCTCATCACCGACAGTTCGGTCGGGCAGACGTCGGGGCAATAGGTGTACCCGAAGTAGATCAGCCGCAGCTTGCCGGCGTCGGTCTGCTCGGTGACCACCCGGCCGGTCTGGTCGACCAGTTCGTACGGGCCGCCGATCAGGGCGACGCCGGCGCCCTTCTCGTCGCCAAACGGGATTAGCGACAGGACCATGACGCTGAGCGCCACCACCGCCGCCACCACGGCGGCGAGCAGGCTCAGTCGGCGCGCGGTCATCCGTTGCGTTGCCTAGCCATCTGACCGCAATATAGGCACTGGGCAAGGTGGCCACCACTACCTCGGCTGGGCTACGGCAACGAGACATGGTAGAAACGCCGGCAATGTTGCGAACCACTCTCATATTCTTCGGGCTGCTGCTCCTGGCGGCGTCCGGACCGGTCCCGGCGCGGGCCCAGCTATTTTCCGCCGATCCGATCATCGAGGCGGCTCAGGTCAGCGACTTCGAAGCCGTCAACGAACTGCTGATCAAGGGCACCAACCCGAACATCCGCGATCGCAAGGGCCGCACCGCGTTGATGCACGCGGCGGTGACCGGCGCCGACCGCATCGCCGCGTTGCTGCTGCGCGAAGGCGCCTTCGCCGATCTGAAGGACACTCAGGGCAATACCGCGCTGCACTATGCCGCCGGCCAGGGCCATACCGGCATTACCCAGGTACTGATCAGTGCCGGGGCCGACAAGGACCGCGAGAACCGCGCCGGCGAGACCGCGCTGATGCGCGCGGTTCGCGGCGGCCATGCCAACACGGTGCGGGCGCTGCTGGAGGCACACGCGCGCATCGACCTGGCCGACTTCACCGGCCGCACGGCGCTGGACTACGCGCGCGAGCGGCGTTCGGCGCAGATCGAGCGGCTGCTGATCGCCGCCGCCGAACGCGGCTGACGCAACCTACATTTTCTTCGACGTGGCCTTGGCCACCGCGGCCTTCAGCGCGGCGGTGCCGGCATTGTCGACCTCGCGTCGCACGATGATATCGGTCGAGGTCACCGGCTTGCCGTAGTAGGCGGTGTTCCATTCCTTGCGGGTTGCGACCACCGCGCCTTCCAGCGAGATGCCGCCATACAGGCCCTTGGAGCGGGCGAAGGAGACGATGTCGGCCGACAGGTTCGGCGCCGTCGCGGCCTCCACGCCGGCGCCCTTCGGGCCGACCGAGACCGACGCCTCGGCGCCCAGCTTCACATTCGACTCCAGCAGGCTGTTGACGCCCTTGTCGGTCATGATCACCAGGATGACCTCCTGGGCCTCGGCGCCGATCTGGAAGCCGATCGAACCGGCGCCCATGGTGTAGAAGGCTGGCGGGCTCCAGGCACCGCTCTTCGGGTCGCGGCCGAGCAGCACGCCGCTGCCGCCTTCGCCGCCGATGATGAAACCGGCCTTCAGGAGCTGCGGGACGATCAGGATGCCGCGCGCCCGCGGTACGTATTGGCGGTACCAGCCCATGTCCGGGTCGCCCTCGAAATTCGCAAGGGTGCGCACCGCGTCGTCGATCAGGGCCTGCTCGTCGTTGGCGGCCCAGGCGGCCGTGGGCAGGCCAGCGGCGGCAACGGCGGTCAGCGCCGCCCCGGTGAACTGGCGTCGGGTGTACATCGAAAATTCTCCTGTCGCCCGGCAGCGGGCGGTCCGCAATTAACTGAGGGTGCAAACTAACTAAGGGTGCAAACGCATCAGATCAATGGCGGTTCCGCCGGCTGGCGCCCGGCCCCGGTTCGGCGCATGATACGAAAAATACCGGGAGGGCGATGCCATGCCATTCGTGAACATCCGTATTCTCAAGGGCCATCCACAGAGCCGCAAGGACGAGATCTCGCGCCGCGTCACCGACGCCATCGCCGAACTCGCCGAACTGCCCAAGGAAGCCGTGTGGGTGGTGTTCGAGGACGTCGAGGCCGAGGACTGGTATGTCGGCGCCACGCCGGTGGCCGAGTTGCAGAAGCAGGCCGCCAAGTCGACCGGCACCGGCGGCACATGAGCAACGTGGAGGTCCGCGACCCGCGTTTCGCGCAGGTCGTCGGCGCCGACGTCGAGTTCGAACGGCTCGGCACCGGCTTCAAGTTCACCGAGGGCCCGATCTGGCACCCGGCGCGGCGCGACCTGCTGTTCTCCGACATGCCGGGCGACCACATGCGGCGCTGGTCGGCGGCCGGCGGCACCGAGACGGTGCGCCAGCCCTGCAACAAGTCGAACGGCATGACCTTCGACCGCCAGGGCCGGGTGCTGGTCTGCGAGCACGCCACCAGCCGGGTGGTACGGATGGAACCGGACGGTCCCGACACGGTTCTGGCGACGCATCACGGCGACAAGGAACTGAACAGCCCGAACGACATCATCGTCCATTCCAACAACGACATCTATTTCTCCGACCCGACCTACGGGCGGATGCCGGTGTTCGGGGTGGAGCGCGAATGCGAGCTGGACTTCCGCGGCGTCTACCGGGTGAACCCTGAGACCAGGGCGCTGACCCTGCTGGTCGACGACTTCGCGCAACCGAACGGCCTGTGCTTCTCGCGCGATGAGAAACAGCTCTTCGTGAACGACACCGACCGCCAGCACGTGCGGGTGTTCGACGTGGCGGCCGACGGCACGGTCGGGAACAGCCGCGTGTGGTGCGAGACCACCGGCGATGGCGACGGCGCGCCCGATGGCATGAAGATCGACAGCGCCGGCAACCTGTTCACCACCGGACCGGGCGGCATCCATGTGTTCGACGCGGACGCCACCTGCCTGGGCGTGATCCTGACCCCGGAGCGGACGGCGAACTTCTGCTGGGGCGACGACGACATGATGAGCCTGTTCATCACCGCCTCGACCTCGCTCTACCGCGTACGGGTGAAGGTGCCGGGCCGGCCGCAGCTATTCTGAGTCGCGCGCCAGCAGCCACGCCGCGAGCTCGAGCTCGAAGGTGTCGTCGATATTGACCAGGTGGCGGTCGATGACGACGGCGCGGCAGTCGCGCTCGATGATCGCGTCGTGCTCGAACAGGGTGGCGCGGCGCAGCGCATAGCAGGCGCCGTTGCGGTGATAGTAGGCCGGGATGGTCTGGCGCAGGCTGTGTTGCGCGCCGTTCGGCAGGTAGAAGCCGATGGTGCCGTCGTCGGCGGTGAGCGTCTTGTGCGGCGTGTAGTGCGCCGGCGTGCGGCTCACCGTGGCGGCCGCCGCCGCGTCCTGGTCCAGCATCGTCGCGACGGTGCGGTCGATATCCGCCGCGCGGCGCAGCGGGCTGGTCGGTTCCAGCAGCACCGACAGGTCGAAGGCCTGGCCGTAGTGGGTTTCGGCCGCATCCCAGGCGTGGCGCCACATGTCCTTGGAACTGGCGGTATCGCTCGATAGCGCCTCGGGGCGCAGGAACGGGGCCTCGGCGCCGTGGCGCACGGCCTCGTCGGCAATCTCCTGGTCGTCGGTGGAAACGATGACGCGGTCGATCCAGGCGATGCCCTTGGCCAGCGCGGCGGCGCGGCCGACCAGCGACATGCCGCCGACCTGGGCCAGGTTCTTGCGCGGTATCGACTTCGAACCGCCGCGCGCCGGGACCACCGCCAGGACCGACAGCCCCCGGATCACGGTCCGATCTCGATGCGCCGGCCGTCGGCGGTCGACCGGCGCACGGCTTCGATCAGGCGCATGGCGTTCAGGCCGTCGGCCAGCGTGCAGGTCATGTGCGTCTCGCCGTCGAGGACGTGCAGGAATTCCTGCGCCACGGCCATGAACATGTCGTTGCGGCCGCAGGAGAACACCTCGTCTTCCCAATGCTCCTCGGCGCCGCGCGCGATGGCGACGCGGTTGGGGTGTTCCGACCACAGCAGCGAGCCGGTCTCGCCGAGGCAGCGGATGGTCTTCTGGTGCGGCCGGCCGTGGAGGTCGAGGTGGATCTGCACCCGCAGGCCGCCGTCGTAGCGCAGGATCATGTCGACATTGTCGTCGGCGGTGATGTCGAGCGACGAAATCTTGTCGACGTCGGCCATCAGGTCCTTCGGCATGCCGAATAGCCAGGCCGACAGGTCGATCCAGTGGCTCTCGTCGAGCAAAGCGCCGCCGCCGAGCCTTGCCGATGACATGAAGAAGTCTGCCAGCGGCTCGTAGGGGTGCCAGTCGGCCAGGTGCGCCGACATCACGAACTGGGCGAAGCGGATCGGCCCGACCGCCTCGGCCTTGATCAACTCGCGCAGGCGCTGCAGCGGCGGCCACCAGCGCCACGTGTAGCCGAGCAGGACCGGCGGTGCGCCAGTTTCGGCGGCTCGGTCGGCCAGCCGCTCGGCATCGGCCAGCGTCATCGCCACCGGCTTCTCCAGTAGCACCGCCGCGCCGCTGTCGAGCGCCGCCAGCGCCTGGTCGACGTGGAAGGCGGTCGGCGAGCACACGGCGACGGCGTCGAAGCGCTGCGTCAGCGCGGCATCGAGGGTCGGGTAGGCGATGTCCGCCGGGAACTCGTCGCGCCGGTCCTCGCGCGGGTCGACCGCGGCGACCTCCATGCCGAGCGCCTTCAGGTTGTTGGCGTGGCGCTTGCCGACACTGCCGGCGCCGACGATCAAGACCCTTCGGTTCATCGGATACCTCTCACCATCGCCTGATAGTGATCCGGATCGAACGACACGTCGATGAACAGCGGGCCGAATCTCGGGTCCCACGATTCCATCGCCCGGTACATGCTCTCTTCGTCGTGGGCCGAGCGGGTCTGGTAGCCGAAACCGTCGAAGGTGGCGCGCCATGAGCCGCTGGTGAGCAGCGGGCGTTGCGTCAGCCGGTCGTTGATGGCCCGCGTGCGGACCGAGCCGTAGCCGCCGTCCGACAGGTGCAGCACCACCAGCGGAAGTTCATGGATTGCCGCCAGCCGCGCCTCGGCGACGAACGGCGGCAGGCCGCCGTCGCCGGTCGCCAGCACCGTCACCACGGTCGGGTCAAGGTCGGCTGCAGCCAGCGATTGCGGCAGCGCGATGCCCATGTAGCGCCCGCTGCCCGAACTGAGGCACAGGTCGGCGCGGGGGGCATGCCAGGCATGCTCGGCGATGGTGCAGAAGTAGCCGGTGTCGACCACCAGCCGGCTGTCGCGCCAGGTGCCGGCGACGGCGCGGTAGACGTGCGCCGGGCCGAACGGCCGGGCGAGCATGGTGGCGTCGAGGTCGGCGACGGCATTGCGGGCTTCGTCCATGCCCCAGGATTTCTCGGCCAGCGCGGCGAAGGTCGCGTCGACGTCGGCGCCTTGTGCCTTGAACTGGAATCCGTCGGCGCCGGGCGCGTGGATCGCATCCAGGTTCAGCGACGCGCAATCGAATGGCGCGGCGTTCAGCACTTCCCCGGCGCGCAGCCCCAGCCCGACCACGAGGTCGGCGTCCGCGAGCAGCGCTTTCTCCGGCGTCAGATCGAGGCCGACGCCGGTATAGACCCCGGCGGCGTGCGGCAGCCACTCGTCGACCGCGCCCTTGGCGGCGGCGGTGGTGAACACCGGTACCTGGAGGTTCTTGAGTTGCTCGGCCCAATCCATGCGGATCGCCAGCGTGCCGGCGATGACGACGGGCCGCTCGGCCTTCGCGATATGGCCGGCCAGCGGATCGGACGGGCTGGCATCGGGTGCCGGCGGCGGCTCGTCGGGGATCGTGCCGGCCAGCTCCAGCAGCACCGGGCCCGGCGCCTCGCGCTCGGCCCAGGACGCCAGGCCGTCGAGGCTCGCCGGCTCGCCATCCCAGTAGCGGTGGCCCTTGGCGACGCCGGAGACCAGCGCGCCCTGGTCGAGCCGCTTGTGCGCCTTCGCCGGCGGCAGGTTCGGTGCGTAGGCCTCGGCCAGCGCCACCATCGGCCAGCCCTCCAGCGCGCAGGCCGCCAGCCCCGGCACCTGATTGGCCAGCCCCGGACCCTTGATCGAAAGCGCGTAGCCGGCGCGGCCGGTCATGCGACCGGCGGTGCCGGCCATGATCGCGGCGGCGCCCTCGAACGCCGTCGACCAGAAGCCGACGCCATGGCCCTCCAGCGCGTCGATCAGCTCCAGGCTGGCGCCGCTGCCCGGCACGCCATAGAGGCGTCGCGCGCCGCGCTTGGCGATGGCGTCGGCGAGCGCGGCGATGCTCATGCCAACCCCAAGTGGTCCACGATCTTCTCCGCCGCGCGGCGGCAGACGACGCGGACGGCGTCGGGGCTGAAGCCGCCGCAGTGCGGGGTGATCAGCAGGTTGTCGTGGGTTTGCGCATAGTGGACCAGTGGGTGCGCCGCGATGTCGGGTTCACCGTCGAGCACGTCGAGACCGGCGGCGCCGATGCGGCCGCTCTCCAACCCGGCGAGCAGGGCGTGCTCGCTGACGATGCCGCCGCGCGAAGTGTTGATGACGATGACGCCGGGCCTGGCCCTGGCCAGCAGGTCGGCCGAGAGCAGGCCGCGGGTCTCGTCGGAGAGATGGACGTGGACGCTGATCACGTCGGCCTCGGCGACGAGGTCTTCAATCGGCGTCCGTACGATGGTCTCGGGCCAGGGCTCGACGTGCGGGTCGTGGCCGATGCAGCGCATTCCGAAGGCGGTGCCGTATCGCGCCATCCACTGGCCGATACGGCCGCAGCCGACCAGGCCGAGCGTGCGGCCGTGCAGCATCATGGCGGGGAAATCCTCGCGCACCCACTGGCCGGCGCGGGTGTGCGCCACGGCCGGGACCAGCTTGCGCGCGCAGGCCAGCACCAGCCCGAACGAAAGCTCGGCGGCGGGCGTGATGTTGCGCAGCAGCTCGCCATCCTCGCGTAACGTCCGAACCGGCGCGCCGCGCCTGCCGAGCTCGCCGCGGGCGATGTGATCGGCGCCGGTGGTGGCGCAGGAGACGATCTTCAGCGCCGGCGCGGCGGCGACCATCTCGTCGGTGATGCGCACCTTCATGGAGGCGTCGAGCAGCGCGTCGGCATCGGCCAGCGCGGCGGCGAGCGTCGCCGGCTCGGCCTCGGCGTGAACGCACGCAATGCTGCCCGCGACCTCGCGCAGGCTGTCGAAGCCTTCCGGCGCGCCGACATAGACGATCTTGGTCACGGCAGGTGCAGCCGTTTCTGGATGCTGATCTCGGTCGTGGCCAGCAGGTCGGCGATGCGCTGGCCCGCCGTGCCGTCGCCGAACAGGGTGGAACGTTGGTAGCGGCCGTGCCCGATCTGCGCCCGTGCGGCCTTGAGGATCGCGGCGCCATCGTAAGGCGCGTGCACGACGTTCGCGCCGCGCTCGCGGCTGGCCTGTCGGGTGCCGACGTCGACGGTCGGGGTGCCCAGGTAAGCGCCCTCGCGCAGGCCGCTGGATGAGTTGCCGATCAGGCAGACGGCGTTGCCGATCAGCCGCGCGTAATCCTCCGGCGTGAAGTTGCGGTAGAAGTGCAGCTTGCCGTCGCCATAATTCTCGCGGTGCATGCGCAGGCCCTTCGACACGTCGTCGGAGCCGGCATCCACGTTCGGCCACAACCACGCCGTCGGCAGGTCCAGCGCCAGCACCGCCTCCAGCGTCGCGTTCACCTGCGCAAAGCCCTCGCCATATTCGGTCGTCACCGGATGCTGCAACACGACGATGTACGGTTCGCTCGGGTCGAGGTCGGCGCCGACGCCCTTGTAGCGCCGGAAAAGATCGGCCGGCATCGCCAGGTCGAGATCGGCGATCAGGTCGATGGACGGGCAGCCGGTGAGGTGCACCGTCGCCGGGTCCTCGCCGAGTTGGATCAGCACCTCGGCAGCGCGCCGGGTCGCGGGGAAGTGGATGTGCGCCAGCTTGCTGACCGCGTGGCGCACGCTCTCGTCGATCGAGCCGGTGGTCTCGCCGCCCTGGGTATGGGCCAGCGGTATGTTCATGTAGCTGGCGGCGATCGCCGTCGCCATGGTCTCGAAGCGGTCGGCGACGGTCAGCACCACGTCGGGCTTCAGGTTCTCGAACTGCGTCGCCAAGTCGAGGATCGCCATGCCGGTGGACTTCGCCATCGTCGTCGGGTTCTCGCCCTCGACGATGGAGTAGACGGTGGCGGCCGGCTCGAAGCCGTCGCGGCGGATCACGTCGACCGCGTTGCCGAAGCGGTAGAGCAGCGCCGAGGCACCGACGATCAGCACCAGCTCCAGCTCGGGGTGGTTTTGTACCGCGCGCATCACCGACTTGATGCGGCCGTAGTTGGCGCGGCTGTTGACGACGATGCAGACGCGCTTAGTCATCCAGGTCCTCGCGCCGCAGCAGGCGGTCGGCGGCAACGTCGGTATTGAGACGCCGACCGACCAGGCCGTCGAGTTCGGACGACGGGATACCGGTGCCGGGTTTCTTGGCGGTCAGCATGTCGGCGGTCAGCACGGTGCCGGCGGCCAGCGCGCGGGTCGGGGCGACGGACTTGGTGAACAGGCCGCGCATGGTCGCCAGTTCCTCGGCCATCGAGTCCTTGTCGACCGGGCTGGCCAGCATCTCGGCGAAGGCATCGCGCGCGGCGCAGACCTGGGCCAGTTCCTCGAAGGTCAGCGAGGCCGGCGAGTCGGGGCCGAACATGCGCCGGTCGAACACCACGTGGGTTTCGGTCATGTCGGCGCCGCGCGCCAGCGCCGCCAGCGCCGGCAACGGCGAGCCTGAATGATCCGACAGGCCGACCGGGCAATCGTGCTCGGCCTTCAGCCGGTCGATGACGTTGAGGCCGACCTGGTTGAACGGCGTGGGATAGCGCGTGGTGCACTGGAACAGCGCCGGCGCCACGCCGAGCTTGCGGATGCCGGCGACGCCGGCGGCGATCTCGGCCCAGGTGCTCATGCCGGTGGAGAGCAGGATCGGCTTGCCGGTCCTGGCCATCGCCGCCATCAGCTCGGCCGACTTGTACTCGCCGGAGCCGATCTTCCAGGCCGGCATGCCGAGCCGGTCGAGCAGGTCGACGGCGCGGGCCGAGAAGGCCGAGCTGAGAAACTGGATGCCGCGCTGCCTGGCGTGGTCGGCCAGCCCGGCCCAGCCTTCCTCGGTGAACTCCATGCGCCGCCAGTAGGCGTAGCGGGTCTCGTCCTGGCGCGAGAACTTGACCCGGAACGGTTCGTCCAGGGTGCTCTCGGCGTCGGCGATGTGGGTCTGGAACTTGATCGCGTCGGCGCCGGCGTCGGCGGCCGCGTCGAGGAAGGCATGCGCCTGCCCGAGGCTGCCGTCATGCGCCTGGCCGACCTCGGCGATGACGTAGCCCTTGGCGCCGCCGCCGACCGTGCGATTACCGATGGTGATTGTCTTCGACATGGCTTCCGCACCTCACCGCAACTCTCTGCCCCCCAAAGGGGCGGAGAGGGCGTGCGTTTCGCCGCCACCGGGTCGCCCTCCGCCCTCGAGGGGGGAGGGGACAGGGGAGGAGGGCCGGCCGAGCCGTAGAACGCGCTGCGTCATCGCGGCGTGCCGGGCTCGCCGACGTCCCAGAACACGCCGGCCATGATGCGTAGGCCCTCGCGCGCGATGCTGGCGAGGAGGTGCTCGTTCGGCGCGTGCTGCGAGCAGGCGGAATAGGAGTGCGGGAACCACAAGGTCGGGACACCGATGGTCTCGGCAAAGACGTCGTTGGGCAGCGAGCCGCCGAGATTCGGCACCATCATCGGCGGCCGGCCCATGGTCTCGGTGATCGATGCCTTGGCCCACTGCGCCCAGGGATGGTCGGGCAGCAGGCGGGTGGCGCGCATGATGAAATCGTCCTCGCCGGCCTCGACCACGATCTCCGGGAAGCCCTTGTCGGCCAGATGCTGGCGGATCGCCGGCAGGAAGGTGTCGGGATCGCGGTCGACGGTGAAGCGGATCTGGCACCACGCGGTGGCGCTGGGCGGGATGGCGTTCACCACCTTGTCCGGATTGCCGGTCTTGAAGGCGAGGACCTCGAACGTGTTCCAGCCGAACACGCGCTCCTCCGGGGTCAGGCCGGGCTGGCCCCAGTTCGGGTCGATCTCCGGCGCGTCCGGGCCGCCGTCGACGCGGACATTCGCCAGCGCCATGCGTACCGAGTTGGGCATGCTCTCCGGCATGATGCCCGGCACCTGCACGGCGCCGTGGCGGTCGATGATGGTGGCGATGGCATGCATCAGGATCACGCCGGGATTGGCCAGCAGCCCGCCCCAGTTGCCGGAATGGTGGCCACCGTCGCGCAAGCTGAGCGACAGCGTGAAGTTCATCGCGCCGCGCGTGCCCATGAAGATGGTCGGTTCTTCCGGCACCAGGCGCGGCCCGTCGGAGCCGATCAGCACGTCGGCGGCGAGCGCCTCGCGGTGTGTTTCGGCGGTCTCGCGCAGGCCCCGGCTGCCGGTCTCCTCCGACGTCTCCAGGAAGATGCGCGAGTTGAAGCCGAGCGATCCGCGCGCCTGCAGCACGGCGTTGATCGCGGCGATGTTGATCGAGTGCTGGCCCTTGTTGTCGGCGGTGCCCCGGCCGTAGAGCCGGTCGCCCTCCTGCACCAGTTCCCAGGGCTTCAGGCCCTCGCGCCACTGCTCGTCCAGGCCGCGAACGGTATCTGCATGCCCGTAGGTCAGCACGGTCGGCAGATCGTCGCCCTCGTGCCGTTCGGCGATCAGCACCGGGCCGCCGGCGGGAACCGGGTTCTCGTGCAGGGTGCAGGTGTAGCCCATCGCCTCCAGCGTCGAGCGCATTTCCTGGTCGAGATACTCGTACAGCGCGGGGCGGAAATCCGGTTCCTGGCTGGTCGACGGAATGGCGACGCGGCGGGCCAGGTCGGCGACGAACTGGCCACTGTCGAAATATGCCTCGGCGATGGCGATGGCGGCGGATCTGGTCATGGCGGCATCACTATCACGAATTGTAGCCTGGATGGAGCAACGCGAAATCCGGGCCGGGTGGTGCTACGTAGCACCGGAACTCCCGGATTACGCTGACGCTTCATCCGGTCTACATGTCGGGCGAATAGACTGAAGTGCCATGCCGAAGCAGAACATCTTGCTGATCACCGTCGACCAGTGGCGCGCCGACTGTCTCGGCGTCGCCGGGCACCCGGTGCTGCGGACGCCGACCGTCGACCGGCTGGCTGCCGGCGGCGTGCGGTTCCGGCGGCACTATGCGGTGGCGTCGCCGTGCGGGCCGTCGCGGGCCTCGCTGCTGACCGGCATGTATGCCTGCAACCACCGTTCGGTGACCAACGGCACGCCGCTGGACGCACGATTCACCAATCTGGCCAAGGAGGTGCGGCACGCCGGATATCGGCCGGTGCTGTTCGGGTACACCGACACCTCGATCGACCCACGCGGGCTCGACCCCGCCGACCCGCGCCTGACGACCTACGAAGGCTTGCTGCCGGGCTTCGACGTCGGGTTACAGCTCGACGAAGCCAGCGCGCCGTGGCTGGAATGGCTCGCGGCCAAGGGCTATCCGACCGGCGAGCTCAGCTATCCGCGTGTTTTCGATCCGGTGCCGGGCGACCTGCCGGCCGGCCGCAAGCTCGACAACCGGCCGCCGATCTATCCGGCGGCGCACTCGCCGACCCGGTTCCTGGTCGACGCGACCATCGACTGGCTGCGCGGGCGCGAGAGGGGCTGGTTCGTGCATCTGTCGCTGCTGCGACCGCATCCGCCGTGGATCGCGCCCGAGCCCTACAACACCGCCCACGATCCGGCGGCATGTCCGCCGCCGCGCCGGGCGGAATCGGCGGCGGTGGAAGGCGAGCAACACCCGTTGCTGATGGCGCTGCTGGCCCGGCGCGACTGTCGCGACTTCTTCGCCGCCGACGGCCCGGTCGCCGAATTGTGCGACGCCGACGTGGCGCAGGCGCGCGCGACCTACTACGGCCTGATCGAGAAGGTCGACGCGGAACTGGCGCGGCTGTTCGGCGCCGTCGACCTCGACGAAACCCTCGTCGTCGTGACGTCCGATCACGGCGAGATGCTGGGCGACCATCACCTGATGGGCAAGGCCGGCTATTTCGACCAGGCGTTCCACATCCCGCTGATCGTGCGCGGTCCGGGTGTGGCGCGCGGCGCGGTCGACGCCTTCACCGAGTCGGTCGACGTGATGCCGACCTTGTTGGCGTACATCGGCCTGGCGGTGCCGACCCAGGTCGACGGATGCTCGCTGCTGCCGTGGCTGCGCGGCGAGCGGCCCGGTGGCTGGCGCGACGCGGCACACTGGGAGTTCGATTTCCGCGACCCGCGCGAGGCCGCGGCGGAACGGCATTTCGGCCTGCCGCCGGAGTTATGCAACCTCACGGCGATCCGCTCCGCGAGTGAGAAGTACGTGCATTTCGCGGGCCTGCCGCCGCTCTATTTCGACCTCGCCGCCGACCCGGACGAGTTGCGCGATCTGGCCACCGACCCGACGCGAAGCGCCGACGTGCTGCGTTGCGCCCAGGCGCTGCTGAGCTGGCGGATGGCGCACCATGAACGCACGCTGGCCAACATGTCGCTGGGCGAGGGCGGGGTGGTCGAGGCGCTGCCGGCTGGACGCAAGTCAGTGCTCGCCGACACCTGAACGCGAAAAAATGTCATGCATCGCAGACCTGTTTCGGTCACGGGGCCGCGCTAGATAAAGCCGTGTCCGCACCGCATCGGTGCATCGCTACCGCGGGCGCCACGAGTGCCCGCTTGAAAGGATAAGCATGTTTCGTAACGCTCTGATCGCCGCCGGCGCGCTGGCCGGTGGGCTGGTCCTGGCCGCCAACGCGCAGGCCGCGAGCCACGCCGGCGGCCCGATGATCGACACCAAGAATGTCTCCATCGATGGCGAGAGCTTCGTCTTCGCCAAGGTGATGGCGGCCAAGGACGGCTATCTGGTGATTCACGCCGTCGGTTCCGACGGTAAGCCTGTGGTGCCGGGCTCGATCGGCCACACCTCGGTGAAGGCGGGCGAGAATATCAATGTGATGGTCCGGATCGAGGGCGGCGCCAGCTCCGGCAAGGACTATGTCGTCATGCTGCACGACGAGACCAACGGCAACAACACCTACGACTTTGGCGATAGCTCGACCGCGGTCGATACGCCCTCGATGATGGGCGACAAGATGGCCGCCGAGAAGTTCATGGTCGAGTAGCGCCGCGGCGCCACTTGCACAACGCTCCGGACCGGGGCCCCGCCACCGCCCGGCCCCGGTTGGGGTGGGGGGGGGGCAATTATAAAAAATTATATAAAAATAAGAAAAAGGGA
>JAVKFY010000003.1:0-44604 GCA_040223615.1 Alphaproteobacteria bacterium | reverse complement strand
CATGTTTAGTCGGCACCAGCCCGCTGGTGCCGGTTCCGCGAAAGCGGGAAACACTCTAGCTTTTGTTTCCTGACGGTGCCGGGTTGTCCTGGCGCTTGACCATCGCGTGAATAGCCGCTTCGAGGCGCTGGACCTCGGCGTCGCTGGCTTCCGATCTGTCTTCGGCGAACCGCAGGTCGATCAGCCTGCGCAGCGCCGCGTCGTAGCTGTAATCGTCGTCGATTTGCATCTCGCCCTCGACTCAACTGACCTGAGGAGGAAACGCCGAAGATCGACTGAAGTTTCACTGCAAATCGTTCACGATGTCGGATACCAATAGTTCAGATACTCTGCATAGACTGCCGGATCGGGCCCGTCGTCGGCTTCGATCAAATGCTCGGTCTTCAGCAGCTTCCGGCCTTCGCCCTTGTCGGTGGCGGCCAGCAGGATGATGCGGTCGCGCAATCGCACGCCATCGCCGATCATCACCGGGCGCAGCACCCGCACCTTGTCGAGCCCGTAATTCAGCGAGTAGCGCCCGTCCGGCGGCCGGATCACGTCGACGAAATGGGTCAGCAGCGACACCGCCATGAAGCCGTGCAGCAGCGTACCGCCGTAGGGGCTCTCGGTCTTGCAGCGCTCGGGATCGCAATGCATCCAGGTCGGCCAGCGCGTGACTTCGCCGAATACGTTGGTCTGCACCTGATCGATCATCACCCAGTCGGTGACGGCAAGTTGCCGGCCGACGAACCCGTCGGCGTCGGCGAGCGTGAACGGCGCGTCGGCCATCTCTCTGTCCCTCCCGAAGTCAGAGCGACAGTTTCATGCCTTCATGACTGGGCTGGAAGCCCAGTTGCTCGTAGAAGCGGATCGCGTCGGCCCGGCTCTTGTCGCTGGTGAGCTGCACCAGGCCGCAACCGCGCTCCCGGCACAGACCGATGGCATGCTCGATCATCCGCCGGCCGAGCCCGCTGCCACGCTGGCCGTCGGCGATGCGCACGCTCTCGATCTGCCCACGCCACATGCCGAGCCGCGACAGGCCCGGAATGAAGGTCAGCTGCAGGCAACCAACCACCGTCTCGTCCGCCACCGCCACCAGCAGCAACTGGTTCGGATCAGCCGCCATGTTCTCGAAGGCCGCGCCATAGCGCCGGTCCAGCGGCAGCGAGGCATCCTCGCGCCCGCTGCCCAGCGCATCGTCGGCCAGCAACGCGACGATCGCCGGCAGGTCATCGACCGTCGCCGCGCGGAAATCGGCCCCGCTCAGCGGTTCAGGTCCTTCATGTAGCCCGGCAGCGGCCGGCCGGCGGGTTGCAGCGGGTCCGCGATCGGCGTCCCCGGGACCAGGCGCAACGGCACCAGGCCGGCCCAGTGCGGCAGGTCCATGTCGTCCTCGTCGTCCTTCGGCATCCCGGTACGCATCTTCGCCGACGCCTCCTCGATCGGCAAACGCAGGACCATGGTCTGCTTCATCTCCGAACGGTTCGGCCAGCGGGTGTCGTCCCACCGCCCCTTCATCACCTGCTCGACCACCGCCTCCAGCGCCAGCATCTTTTCCGCGTCGTCGGTCACCTGCACCGCCTGGCCCAGCACCATCACGGAACGGTAGTTCATCGAGTGGTGCATGCCGGAGCGCGCCATCACCAGCGCGTCCACGATGCTGACCGTGACGCACACGGGCACGCCTTCGCTGCGCAACGTGCGCAGCATACGGCTGGCCGCCGAGCCGTGCAGGTAGAGCTGGTCGTCGATCCGGGCATGGATCGTCGGCACCACGAAGGGCTGGCCGTCGACCACGAATCCGACATGGCAGATGTAGGCCTCGTCGATGATCGCGTTCACCACGTCTCGGTCATAGCTGCCGCGATCCGCCGTCCGCTTCAGCTTGGTCCGCCTGGTCATCTCGATCGTGCTCATCGCTCGTTTCCGCTTGTATCGACCATTTTGTTACAGTACAATACTGATAACATGACGGTACAATATGCCGAACTTGGCCGCACCGCAACCGCCCTGGCGGTGGGGATCGAGCGCGCCATCGTCGAGGGCGCGCTGGCGCCCGGCGACCTGCTGCCGACGGTCCGGACACTGAGCCGGGAGGCCGGCGTCAGCCCGACCACGGCGGCAGCCGCCTACCGCACGCTGCGCCAGCGCGGCCTGGTTGCCACGCACGGCCGCAACGGCACCACCGTGAGCCCGCGCCCGCCACTGGCCGGGTCGTTCGACAGTGCGCCCGCCGCCGCCCTGCGCAACCTGGCCGGCGGCAATCCGGACGTTGCCCTGCTGGCCGACCTGCGGACCGTGTTGCACCGACTGGAGCCGACACCCCAGCTTTACGGCGGGGTCGGCAACCGGCCGAGCCTGCTGGCAAGGGCCGCCGACCTGTTCGCGCACGACGGCATCCCGGCACAGCACCTTGCGATCACCGGCGGCGCGCTGGACGGGATCGAGCGCGCCTTGCAGGCTCATCTGCGACCCGGCGACCGGATCGCGGTCGAGGATCCCGGCTACCCGCCCCTGTTCGACCTGCTGGCCGCGCTCGGCCTTGTGCCGGAACCGATCGCGCTGGACGCCTACGGACTGCGGCCCGACGCGCTGGCGCCGCGGCTGGGCCATGTCGCGGCCGTGCTGGTCACGCCAAGGGCCCAGAACCCGACCGGCGCCGCCCTCGACGCCGCCCGCGCCGCCGCGCTGTCCGATCTGTTCGATGCCCATCCCGACCTCCTGGTGCTGGAGGACGACCATGCCGGTCCGGTCGCCGGTGCCGCCGCCTTCACCACGGCGCACCCCGGCCGGCGCCGCTGGGCCACCTTGCGATCGATGTCGAAGCCGCTGGCCCCGGACCTGCGATTGGCCTTCGTGGCCGGCGACGCGCTGACCATCGCGCGGATCGAAGGCCGCCAGCGGCTTGGCACCGGCTGGGTCAGCCACCTGCTGCAACAGGTGGTGGAGATGCTGCTGGCCGATCCGGCGACACCGGACCTGTGGCACAAGGCGGCGCGCAGCTACGCGCGCCGGCGCCGGGCGGTGATCGACGCGCTGATCGGCCATGGCATCGAGGCCACCGGCGATTCCGGCCTCAACGTCTGGGTGCCGGTGCCGGCCGAGGCGCCGGCCGTGGCCGGCATGGCCGCCGCCGGCTGGGCGATCCAGGCTGGCGAACGCTTTCGCCATCGCAGCCCGGCGGCGGTCCGCCTCACCGTCGCCGGCATGGCCGAGGACGAGGCCCCGGCGGTCGCCGCCGCGCTCGCGCAACTGTTGGCCGCGCCACGCCGCCGCTCGCTTGCCTGAACGCCCGATCCTCGCCAGCATGAAACAAGAACACCAGGGAGGTGGGCATGCGCCCCTTCAAGGACATCGAGAAGCTCGCCGCCGACCGCAAGGGCGGGCCGAAGGCGCTCGCGAAGTTGCTGCCGCCGGTAGCATCCGCCAAGCAACTGGCCGGGATCGGCGATGACCGCTGGTTGTCGGCGATGGCCAAGCGCGTGTTCCAGGCCGGCTTCAGCTGGAAGGTGGTGGAGAACAAGTGGCCCGGCTTCGAGGCCGCTTTCCACGGCTTCGACCCGAACCGCTGCGCGATGATGCCGGACGAGGAGATCGAGGCACTGCTGAAGAACCCAGACGTGATCCGCAACGGAGCCAAGCTGCGCTCGGTGCGCGAGAATGCCGTTTTCGTCACCGATCTGGCGCGCGAGCATGGCTCGGCCGCGATGTTCTTCGCCGCCTGGCCCGACGACGACTATGTCGGCCTGCTGGACCTGCTGAAAAAGCGCGGCAGCCGGTTGGGCGGGGCCACCGGCATGTTCCTGTTGCGCGGCATGGGCAAGGACAGCTTCATCACCTCCGGCGACATGGTCACCGCGCTGATCCGCGAAGGCGTGGTCGACAAGCGCCCGTCCGGCAAGCGCGACATGGCCAAAGTCCAGGCCGCCTGCAACCAGTGGCATGAGGAGAGCGGCCGGCCGCTGACCCACATCAGCCGCATCCTCGCGATGAGCGTCGACAGCGGCCCGATGCCGGGCCACTACGTCGGGCTGAACTGACTGGACGGCGGCGCATCGCGGCCCATATCCATCGCATGCCGATATTCCGCGCCCTGCTGATCCTGCTTGCCCTGGCCCTGCCGGCGCGGGCCGAGACCGCCTACGACTTCCGCTTCGACGCCATCGACGGGGCGCCACTGCCGCTCAGCGATTTCCGTGGCAAGGCACTGCTGGTGGTGAACACGGCGTCGTTCTGCGGCTACACGCACCAGTATGCCGATCTGGTGACGATCTGGCGCAGCTACCGCGAGCGCGGGCTGATCGTGCTTGGCGTGCCGTCCAACGACTTCGGCGGCCAGGAGCCGGGCAGCGCGCAAACCATCAAGGCGTTCTGCGAGGTCAACTACGACGTCGACTTCCCGCTCACCGACAAGGCGGTGGTCAAGGGCGCCGGCGCGCATCCGCTCTACCGCTGGCTGGCGGCGGAACTGGGCGCGGCATCGACGCCACGCTGGAACTTCCACAAGTACCTGATCGCCGCCGACGGTCGCCCGGTCGCCTTCTTCCCGACCCAGGTGAAGCCGACCGACCCGAAACTGACCGCCGCGATCGAAGCGGCCCTGCCCCGGCCGTAGCTACTTCTCGGTCGGCCCGCCGGCCTCCAGCCACGCCGTCATGCCGCCGATCAGGTTGACCACATCGGTGTAGCCCATCTCCGTCAGCGTCTTGGCCGCCAGGGCGGAGCGCCCCCCGCTGGCGCAGTTGATGACGATCTTCTTCGACGGATCGAGCTCGGCCTTGTGGGTCGGCGCCTCGGGATCGGCCTGGAACTCGAGCAGGCCACGGGGCACGTGCACGGCACCGGGAATGTGCCCGGTATTGGCCAGCTCCGGCGGCTCTCGGACGTCCAGAAATACGACGCCGGGGTCGGCTACCAGCTCCTTGGCCTCCGCCACGTCGATCTCCTGGATCATCCCCTTGGCTTCGGCCATGTAGTCCTTGATACCCTTCGCCATCTCCACACTCCCTATCGGGCTGGCCGTCGCGACGACCAGCTCATGTCCTCGATCACTTCGTCGGCGGTTCGCACCCAGCCGAACTTCATCTCGAAATTCTTCAAGGTCGCGGCATGCAGGTCCGGGTCGAACGACGACACCGCGTCCGACACCATGGTCGTCTTGAAGCCGTGGTGGAAGGCCTGGCGCGCGGTTTCCTCCACGCATATCTGCGTCACCGTGCCGGTCACCACCAGCGCCTCCACGCCGTGGCTGTGCAGCATGTCGGCCAGCGCGGTGCCGTGGAAGGCGCCGTAGCCGAACTTCTCCACGATCATGTCCTTCGGATGCGGCTTCAGCTCCGGCACGATCTCGGTGACCTCGAGCTCTTCGGTGAAATCCTGGTAGCGCCGCTTGTGGTTCTTCCAGCAACACTTGGTCGGCGGCTCGCATTCCGGCGACCAGTTCCACAGCAGGCTGCGATACGGCGTGGTGATGAACTTGGTGTACACGATCGGCCGCAGCTTCTCCCGAAAGCAGGCGATCAGGCGTTGATGCGCGGCGATGGTTACGCGCGCGTCCGCCACTTCCAGCGGCGCGCCCGGCCGCACGAAATCGTTCTGCATGTCGACGATCAGCAACGCCGGTCGGTTCAGCCGCTCCGCCGCGGTCGCCATGGTCGGTCTCCTTCGGTTGTCGCCCGTCCGATCATAGCGCACCATGACGCCGGTGAAACGAAGGAGGATCGCCCATGCCCGCAACCTGGTACGTCAACGCACCGTTTCCGGTGCGCGAGGATATCCGCCAGGCGCACGCCGCCGCCTGGGACCGCATCGCCCGGCCCGGCACCTGGCTCACCGGGGCGCAGCGGGTGGCGATCGCGGCCGAGACACGCCACGCCCGCACGGCGTGCGCGCTCTGCAAGGCGCGCAAGGAGGCGTTGTCGCCGAGTTCGGTCGACGGGGCGCATGACACGAAGAGCGACCTGCCGGCCGCCCAGGTCGAGGCGATCCACCGCATCGCCACCGACCCCGGCCGCCTCACCGAGAGCTGGCAGAACGGGCTCGGGCTGGACGAATCGGTCTACGTCGAAACCGTCGGCGTGATCGCCCAGCTCACCGCCATCGACACCTTCGCCAGCGGCCTTGGCGAGCCGTGGCGCACCCTGCCGGAACCGGTATCCGGCGAGCCGACGCGGCGTGTCACCCCCGGCGCCAAGCACGGGCTGGCCTGGGTCGCGACGCTGGATCCGGCCGACGCGGAGGGCGAGGACGAGGGGCTCTACCCGAGCGGCCGACCGCCGGCGAACATCCGCCGTGCCATGAGCCTGGTGCCGAACGAGGTTCGCGGCTTCTTCAATCTCGTCGAGGTGCAATACCTGCCCGGCCCGGCGATGAACGACTTCGACAACGAGTACCGCGCCATCACGCACGCGCAGATCGAGTTGCTCGCCGGGCGCGTCTCGGCCATCAACCAGTGCGCCTATTGAACGACCAGCCATGCGCAACTGCTCCGTGCGAGCGGCAAACATGACGGTCGGGACTACGATCTGGGGTTGGTGAACGGCGGCGAGGCCGACGGCAACATTCCGCATGGCGCCCTGCTGGCGAACTTCGCCGAGGCCGTGGTCAGCGGCGATCCGGCTGAACTGCGCGACGTGCGCACCGGCATCGTCAACACGCTCGGCGCCGAAGCGCTGGTGGACTCCGCCGCCGTGGTCGGTCTGTTCAACGCCATCGACCGGGTCGCCGACGCGATCGGCATCCCGCTGGAGGACTGGAAGGCCGAGAGCACCACGGACATGCGCGAGGCGATTGGCGTCACGGCGTTCCCGTCCGGGCGGGGGTAGAGCGGCCTAGAGTGTTTCCCGCTTTCGCGGAACCGGCACCAGCGGGCTGGTGCCGACTAAACATGAAACGCTCTAGCCGATCTCCGCGCGGACGATCCTGGTGCCGTCGACCATCGCCTTCAGCTTGGCGAAGGCGACGGCGCGCGGGATGTACTTCATGCCGCAGTCCGGCGCCACCACGATGCGTTCAGCCGGCAGCACCTGCAGCGCGGCGCGAAGCCGTTCGGCGACCGTCTCCTGGGTTTCCGCCTCGGGATTGTCGAGGTCGATCACCCCGAGCATGATCTTCTTGTGCGGCAGGCCCGCCAGGTTCTCCACGTCGAGGCCGGGCTGCGCCGCCTCGATCGAGATCACGTCGGCCGTGGTCGCGTCGAGCTCGGGCAGGAAGGTGTAGCCGGTCGGCTTGTCCTTCACCATCGCCGCATAGCCCATGCACATGTGCACCGCCGTCGGCCCCGGCGCGCCGGCCAGCGCCTTGTTGATCGCGTCGACGGCATAGCGCGCGGCGACCTCCGGGCGGGCCTGCATCCACGGCTCGTCGAGCTGCACGATGTCGGCGCCGGCGGCGAAGGCGTCCTTCATCTCCGCGTTCACCGCCTCGGCATAGGCGAAGGCCAGGTCGGCATCGTCGTCATAGAATTCGTTCGCCGCCTGCTGCGCCATGGTGAACGGGCCGGGCAACGTCACCTTCAGCGCCAGGTCGGTCTGCGCGCGAACGAAACGTACGGTGTCGGTGACCACCGGCCGCGTGCGCTTCACCGGCCCGATCACGCGCGGCACCGGCGTCGCCCGGTTGCCGCGCCCGAACGTGTTGCCCGGCTTCACCAGATCGATGCCGTCCAGCGCCGTGGCGAACAGGTTGGAGTAGCTTTCGCGCTCGGCCTCGCCGTCGCCGACGATATCGACCCCGGCGCGCGCCATGTCATGCAGCGCCAGCACCGCCGCGTCGTGCTGTCCCTCGGCCAGCGCGTCGCCGCCCAGGCGCCAGATGTCGCGGGCGCGCACCCGCGGCACGCCAGCCTGACGCAGCGCCTCCTGATCCACCAACCAGCCGGGCTGCGGGTAGCTGCCGACCACCGTCGTCGGCAGGATCGGCACGCCGTTCAGCCAATTGCCGCTCACTGTGCGTTGCGCCTCGCGTCCTTGGCGAGCAGCGAGAACAGCACATGGTCGCGCCACACGCCGTTGATGCGCAGATACTCGCGCGCGTAGCCCTCTTCGACGAAGCCGGTACCGCGCAGCACCGCCTTCGAGGGCTCGTTCGACGGCAGGCACGCGGCCTCCAGCCGATGCAGGCCCAGGTCGTCGAACACGAACGGCAGCAGGGTGCGGACCGCGTCCTGCATCATGCCATGTCCGGCGTACGGCTTGCCCATCCAGTAGCCGAGCGAGCAGGACTGGGTGACGCCGCGGCGCACGTTCGACAGCGTCAGGCCGCCGACCTGCTCCTCGTCGGCGGTGCGGAAGATGAAGAAGGCATAGCCGTAGCCGTCGCGCGCGTCGCGCTGATAGCGGCGCAGCCGGCGACGGTAGGCCAGCCGGGTCAGTTCGTCGGCGGTCCAGGTCGGCTCCCAGGGGGTCAGGAACTCGCGGCTCGATGCGCGCAGCCGCGCCCAACCGGACCAGTCGCTGACCTGCGGTGCGCGCAGATACACGCGCCCGCCGCGCAAAACCGGCGGTGCACCGGTCCATGGTGGATTGCGCAGGAATGCCGACACCGGCGTCCCTCCCTTACGGCTCGCCTAGACGGAATGACCGTTGAATTTTGCCGCGATGTCCGCGAACGAGGCAAGCTGCGCCACCGGCCCGAGCGCCGCCAGCGACGGCTTGCCCGCCAGCAGCCGCGCCGTCACCCGGCGCACGGCGTCCGCGTCGACCTGATCGACCCGCGCGACGATCTCCTCCACCGACAACGGCCGGCCGTAGATCAGCATCTGCCGGGCGAGCTGTTCGGTGCGCGACGCGCTGCTTTCCAGCGACATCAGCATGCCGGCCTTGAGCTGGGCGCGGGCGCGCGCCACCTCGTCCTCGTCGGCATCGCTCGCGATCCGGGCCAGCTCGTCGCAGGCCACCGGCACCAGTTCCGCGATCTGGTCCTCGCCGGTCCCGGCGTACAGCCCGAAGCTGCCGCCATCGACGTAGGACGAGGCGAAGGTGAAGATCGAATAGCACAGCCCCCGGACCTCGCGCAGTTCCTGGAACAGCCGGCTCGACATGCCGCCGCCTGCCACCGTCGACAGCACCTGGCAGGCATAGAAGTCCGGGTCGTCATAGGGCACGCCGGGCAGCGCCAGGGCGACGTGCACCTGCTCCAGGTCGCGTTCCAGCCGGATCTCACCGCCGACATAGCGCGCCGGCTGGTAGCCGTTCTGTTCCGCCCGCGCCAGGCCGCCGAAGGTGTCCTCGGCCAGCCGCACCACGGCATCATGCTCGACCGCCCCGGCGGCGACCAGCACCATGCGCTCGGCGCGGTAGTGATGGCCCATGAACCCGGCCAGCGCATCACGGGTCATGCCGCCCACGGTCTCGTCGGTGCCCAGGATCGACCAGCCCATCGGCTGGTCCGGATATGAGGCCGCCTGCAGGTGGTCGAAGATGATGTCGTCGGGCGTGTCCTCCGCCTGGCCGATCTCCTGCAGCACCACATGGCGCTCGCGCTCCAGCTCGGTCGGGTCGAACACCGAGTGCTGCAGGATGTCGCCGAGAATATCGACGGCCAGCGGCATGTCGTCCTTCAGCACGCGGGCGTAGTAGGCGGTGTGCTCGCGCCCGGTATAGGCGTTGAGGTGGCCGCCAACGGCCTCGATCTCGGTGGCGATGGCGCGCGCGTCGCGGCGCTTGGTGCCCTTGAACGCCATGTGCTCCAGCAAGTGGGCGACGCCGTTGATCTCCGCGGTCTCGTAGCGCGCGCCGACGTCGACCCAGACGCCGACCGACGCGCTCTCCAGATGCGGCATGGCGTCGCTGACGACGCGCAGGCCATTGGCAAGCGTGGTGACTTCAACTGCCAAGAAATACCCTTTCACAAATCCAACGCGGCACCCTACTTGCCCGGCCGTCGCCGGAGCAAGGTCAGCCCGCGGGCGTGTTGCCGAAGCCCATCAGCCGCTGGCCGGCATCGACGACGAGCACCTGGCCGGTGACCTGCTTCGCGCCGATCAGGTAGCGCACCGCATCGACCACGTCATCGGTGCCCAACCCCTCGCCGAGCGGCGTGAGCTGCTGGCGCGCGGCGAATGTCCGCGGCGATTGCTCGCTCGGCAGGACCAATCCCGGCGCCACCGCGTTGACCCGGATGCCCTCGGCGGCGAGATCGACGGCGGCCAGCCGCGTCGCCCCCTCCAGTCCGAACTTGCCGGTGAAGTAACTGAACCGGATCGGCGACGGCGAGGTCGTCTGCGTGTCCAGCAGGTTCACGATCGCGGCGCCGTCCGGGACCGGCTCCTGCGCTGCGAAAGCCTGCATCAGGAACACCGGCGCGGTCAGGTTCACATCGACCAGCCGGCGCCAGCTTTCAGCGGTGAGGCCGCCCAGCGAGTCCTTGCCGAAGTCGGATGCCGAGTTGACCAGAACCGACAGCGGGCCCAGCGCCGCGACCGCGCGCTCGACCAACACACCGCAACCGGTCGCATCGGTCAGGTCGTAGGGCAGCGCCACCGCGCGGCCGCCGCCGGCCTCGATCTCGGCGACCACCTCCGCCGCGCCCGCGGCCGACACGTGGTGGTGCACGCCGACCGCGTATCCGTCGGCGGCCAGGCCGAGCGCGATGGCCCGGCCAAGCCGTCGTCCGGCGCCGGTGACCAGCGCCGCGCTCACAACATCGCCACCATGTCCAGCACCGGCTGGACGCGCGCGACTTCGTGGCTTCTGATCAGGTTGGCCTTGGACAGCAGGGCCAGCGTCGCCGAGCTGGTCTCCGCGGTTCGCACCTCGTCGCGGAACAGGTAGACCGACGAGGCCAGCGTCACGCAGACCGGCCAGCCCAGTTCGCGCAGGCGGAACGCCTGGAACATGCTCTCGGTCTGGTAGCGCACCCGCTCCGGCCCGTCGCGCAGGCCCAGCGCGAAGCCGAACCCCGGATCGAGCCACAAGCGCTCGACACCCGCCCCGATGGCCAGTGCCACCCGCTCGGCAAAGAACTCAAGCTGGTCGTCGACCAGCTTGTCCGGCGACGGCAACGCATCGCCGGACCGCGCGTTCTCGCCCGGCGTGTAGCACATCACCAGCCCGGCCTGGTGTCGCGCGATGTCTTCATAGAACGCCCGGTCGTCGATCCGTCCGGTGAGATTGATGACGCCGGCGCCGGCCTCCAGCACCGCCGCCGCGACCTCGGCGTGATAGGTCTCGATCGAGACCATCATGTTGTCCTCGACCAGCACGTCGAGCACCGGCCTTAGCGTGTCGATCTGGCGGGTCACGTCGACCAGGTCGGTGTCGTCGCCGGTCGACTCCGCGCCGACGTCGATCATCACCGCGCCCTCCACCGTCATCCGCCGGGCGCGATAGCGCGCCATATCCGGCGTGTGGCAGATGCTCTCGCGGTAGGACGAGTCGCGCGACAGGTTGATCACGCCCATCTGGTAGGGCGCGTCCTCGAACGTCATGTCGAACTGCGGGAACGAAAAGGTCCGCACCGGATGCGACAGCGCATCGCCATACGTCGTCCACAGTTCCAGCAGGCGTTCCGGGATCATAGGGCCGCCGCCCGCACGGTGCGCAACTCGACCCAATCGTGCGCAGACTCCACCAGATCGCCCTCCGCCGCCGGCAAGGCTTCAAGCAGGTCTCGCATCGTCCGCCCCAGTCGTGGATGCACCATCTCCGGCGCCAGGTCGCAAACCGGCACCATCACGAAGCGCCGCTCGTGCATGCGCGGATGCGGCAACTCAAGATCCGCCTCGTCGCTCAACGTGCCGCCATAGGTCAGCAGGTCGAGATCCAGGGTGCGTGGCCCCCAGTGTACCGACCGTTCGCGCGCGTGATCCTGCTCGATCCGCTGCAACATGCTCAGTACCGCCGACGGTCCGGCCTCGGTCTCGGCCAGCAGCGCGGTGTTCAGAAACGCGTCCTGGCCGCCGGGCCCGCCGACCGGCGCGGTCTCGTAAAGCGCCGACACCGCCAGGACCTGCATCGCCGGGTCGTCAGCGATCGCGGCAACCGCGCCGGTCAGGTGCGCCAGCCGGTCACCCAGGTTCGAGCCCATCGCGATCAGGCACCGCGTCATCGCTATCGCACGCGCTCGATCACCACGCCGACACCGTCGGCGGCGTTGAAGATCTTCGGCTTCTGCACCGACACCCGCACCGCCGCGACCAGGTCGTTCTCCAGCACGAAGGCGGCGATCTCCTCCGCCCAGATCTCGACCAGCTCGACATGCTCGTCCGACGCGGCCTTGGCCTGGATGAAGGTCACCGTGTCCTCGTAGGAGACGTACCGGCCGGTCCGGCGCACGATCCCGGCATAGCCCGGCACGGTATCGATCTCGACGTCGAACTGCACCGTCTGGCGCCGCTTGTGCTCGAAATCGTAGACGCCGACGAAGGTCTCCAGGCGCAGGCCACGGATCACGATACGGTCCGGCGCAGCGCCCTCGCGCGCGTCGGCCTGGCTGATACGTTCGACCGTCAAGCGGAACCCCTCTCGCGCGCCGTCGCCGCAGCCTACTTGCGCCGCCCGGGCCGGGCAAGGCACGCTGGCGACCTGCCAACAGGAGGGAACGGCGCCATGAAAGCGGTGGAAGCCATCGTCGAGATCATGAAGCGCGAGGGCGTGGAAATCGTCTTCGGCTATCCGGTGAACCATGTTCTGGAATACGCGGCACGCTGGGACATCCGGCCGATCATCGTGCGCCAGGAACGCATCGGCCTGCACATGGCCGATGCGCTGTCGCGGATGACCTCGGGCAACAAGATCGGCGTCTTCGCCATGCAGCACGGGCCGGGCTCGGAGAACGCCTATGGCGGCGTCGCGCAGGCCTTCGCGGAGGGCGTGCCGATGCTGGTGCTGCCGATGGGCTATGCCCGGCGCATCGCCCACATCCGGCCGAACTTCAACTCCACCGAGGCGATGAAACATGTCGCCAAGACCACCGAGCCGGTGACCTCGGCCGACGAGGTGGCGAACATCATGCGCCGCGCCTTCTCGCGCCTGCGCACCGGGCGCGGCGGCCCGGTCGTGGTCGAGATCCCGACCGACGTGATGAACGAGGAGCTGTCCGGCGAACTGAGCTACACGCCGGTCGGCGCCACCCGCTACGGCCCGGAACAGGCCGACATCGACAAGGCCGCCGAGGCGCTGATCGCCGCCAAGAAGCCGGTGATCTGGGCCGGCCAGGGCGTCCATTACGCCGAGGCCTGGCCGCAACTGAAGCAGCTCGCCGAGCACCAGGCGATTCCGGTGACCACGTCGCTGCCCGGCAAGAGCGCCTTCGACGAGACCCATCCGCTCTCGCTCGGCTCCGGCGGCCTGGCCAGCCCGCAGCAGGTCCGCACCTTCCTCGACGAGGCCGACCTGATCTTCGCCATCGGCGCCAGCCTGACCGAGACCAACTTCAACATCACCCTGCCCCAGGGCAAGCGCATCATCCAGTCGACGCTGGACCCGATCGACCTGAACAAGGACATGCCGATCGAGTTTGGCCTGCTGGGCGACGCCGCGCTGACGCTGGACGCGCTGAACGCCGCCATCGCGCAGCGTGAACCGAAGCAGCGCGACGCCACCGCGGTCAGCCAGAAGATCGCCGCGATCCACGAGGAGTGGTTCGCCAAGTGGAAGCCGAAGCTGACCTCCGACGAGGCGCCGCTGTCGCCTTACCGCGTACTGTGGGATCTGCAGAACACCGTCGACAAGGACAACACGGTGATCACCCACGACGCCGGCTCGCCGCGCGACCAGCTCACGCCATTCTGGCGCTCGACCACGCCGCTCAGCTACATCGGCTGGGGCAAGACGACTCAGCTGGGCTATGGCCTGGGCCTGGCCATGGGCGCCAAGCTGGCGCGGCCGGACGCGCTGTGCATCAACGTCTGGGGCGACGCCGCGATCGGCTTCACGGGCATGGACTTCGAGACCGCGGTGCGCGAGCGCATCCCGATCCTCTCGATCCTGCTGAACAATTTCTCCATGGCGATCGAGCTCAAGGTGATGCCGACCTCGACCGAAAAGTACCGCTCCACCGACATCTCCGGCGACTACGCGGCGATGGCCCGCGCCTTCGGCGGCTATGGCGAACGCGTCACCGAGCCGTCGGAAATCATCCCGGCGATCAAGCGCGGCATCGAGCAAACGAAGAACGGCATGCCGGCACTGCTGGAGTTCATCACCTGCAAGGAGACCGAGGTCTCGCGGCTGTAGCCGCGACGAAATTCGCCCCGCCCGGAATTTTCCAGGCGGGGCGTTCCCGTTCTCGCGCCGGCTACTTCTTCTGGCTCTCGATGAAGGTCACCATCTTGATCACGTCGGCCGCGTCGGTCCGGCCGAGCGGACCGTCGCTGACCGAAAGCTGGGCGATCTTGCCTTCCGGCGTGATCAGCACCTCCAGGGGCTGCGCGAAGGTCCGCTGCGCCTCCCAGTAGCCGCCCAGGCGCTCGATCGTCGCCTGGTCGATGCCGTGGCCGACCGGGAAGTCGACCGTGGCCGCCATTTCCGCCGCTTTCTCCGGCGTATCTGCGCTCGCCGCCACGACGGCGACGTTCAGCTCCTGAAGCTTGCCGAGACTCTCACTGAAGCCGCCCAACTGACGTCGACAGTACGGTCAAAACATGCCGCGATAGATCAGGACGAGCTTGTAGCCCTCGCCCATGTCGTTCGGCAGGGTCATCGTGCCGCCGCCGGACAGCGTGATCGTCGTCGCCGGGAATGCCATCCCGCGCGACAGTCTTTCAGCCATGTCGTGGTTCCTCTCTGCGAATTGAAGTTGTCACGGTCATTCTGGAATGTCTGGTCCGAATGTCCAGCCACGTGGCCGTGAGATCAGTGTCCGGCGGTCAGCCCGCGCATGTACGCCTGCACCGTACCGAGATCGTTCGCCAGCCGCTCGACCTGTTCCGGCCGGTCCATCATGCCAGCCATCGACGCTGGCAGTGACGGTCGCTCGCCGGTGGCGGCCTCGACCGCGTCGGGAAACTTGGCGGCGTGCGCAGTCGCCAGCGCGACCATCGGCGTCGGTGGGTTCGCCGCCGCTTCGGCCGCCGCAAGCCCGACGCAGGTGTGCGGATCGAGCAGCCGGCCGGTGCGCCGCCGCATGTCGGCGATCTTCGCGGTGGTGGTCGCCTCGTCGACCGCCGCGCTGTCGAACCAGCGCCGCGCGGTATTCGCCAGCTCGGGCGCGACCTCGAACCGCCGCGCCTGCGTCAGTTCGCCCATGCGCCCGCGCAGCCAGGCGTCGTCGCGCCCGCCGAGGTCGAACAGGAAGCGCTCGAAATTGCTGGCGACCTGGATGTCCATCGACGGGCTCTGCGTCGGCGTTACCTGGTCGATCTCGTAGACGCCAGTCTTCAGGAAGCGGTGCAGGATGTCGTTGGCGTTGGTCGCCAGCACCAGCCGCTCGATCGGCACGCCCATGCGCCGCGCGATGTAGCCGGCGTAGATGTCGCCGAAATTACCGGTCGGCACCGCGAAGCTCGCCGGCCGGCCGAGCCGGATCGCGGAAGCGACGTAGTACACCACCTGCGGCAGGATGCGCGCCCAGTTGATCGAGTTCACCGCCGACAGCCGCATCTCATCGCGGAACGCCGGGTCGGCGAACATTGCCTTCAGCAGCGCCTGGCAATCGTCGAAGGTGCCGTCGATGGCGATCGGAAAGATGTTGCGCGCCCCGGTCGTGGTCATCTGCCGGCGCTGCACCTCGGAGATGCGGCCGTGCGGGTACAGGATGAAAACCCGCATGGTCGGCCGGTCGCGACAGGCCTGGATCGCCGCCGCGCCGGTATCGCCGGAGGTGGCGCCGACGATGGTGACGCTCTCGCCACGCTGGTTCAGCGCCCAGTCGAACAGCCGGCTCAGCACCTGCATCGCCAGGTCCTTGAACGCCAGGGTCGGCCCGTGAAACAGCTCCAGCAGCCACAGGTCGCGGTCGATCTGGGTCAGCGGCGCGACGGCGGCGTGATCGAAAGTCGCGTAGGCCTCGCCCAGCACCCGGCGCAGCACGTCTTCCGGCACGTCGCTCGCATAGGGCGCCATCACGTCGTAGGCCAAGTCGGCATACGGCAGCGCCGCCCACCGGTCGAGGTCCGGCGCGGTGATCCGGGGCCAGGTCTCCGGCACGTAGAGCCCGCCGTCGCTGGCCATGCCGGCCATCAACGCATCGGTGAACGAAGCATCGGGCGCCTGCCCGCGGGTGGAGATGTAGCGCATGGCGTTCCTTACCCCACCCCGTAGCGCCGTTCCAGATGCCGCCGGAAACAGCCGACATCGAATCCGCGCCCGGTGACGTCGGTCAGCAGTTCCTCCGCCGTCGCGAACAGCCGCCCCCGGCCGTGTATCTTTTCCGCCAGCCACGCGGTCAGCGGCCGCAGGTCGCCTTGCGCCAGCGACGGGTCCAGGTCGACCTCGGCGGCCACCGTCTCGAACAGTTGCGCCGCGCCGATCGCGCCCAGCGTATAGGTCGGGAAGTAACCGAAGGCGCCGGAATACCAGTGGATGTCCTGCAGGCAGCCGTCCTTGTCGTCGTCGGGCGCGATGCCGACCAGGTCGCGCATGCCCTCGCGCCAAGCGCCGGACAGGTCGCCGACGTCGAGATCGCCGGCCAGCAGCGCCTGCTCCAGCCGGAAGCGCAACAGGATGTGCAGCGGGTAGCTGATCTCGTCAGCGTCGACGCGGATCAAACCGCGTTCGACCCGGCGCGCCAGCGCCGCCACGTTGCCGACCGACCATGCCGTGCCCTCGGCCCCGAACGCTTCGCGCAGCGCGCCGGCGAGATAGCCGAGATAAGCGTCGGTGCGGGCGGCCTGCATCTCCACGATCAGCGACTGGCTTTCGTGCACCGCCATGCCCATCGACGAGCCGACCGGCTGGTCGCGCCAATCCGCCGGCAGATGGCGTGAGTAGAGCGCATGCCCGGTCTCGTGCAGCACCGCGAGCAGCGCCTCAAGGCACGAGTCCTCGTCGTAGCGCGTGGTGATGCGCACGTCGTCCGGCACGCCGCCGGTGAACGGATGGTGGCTCTCGTCGAGCCGGCCGTGCGCGAAGTCGAACCCGGCCGCCAGCATCAACCGCCGGGCCAGCGCCTGCTGCTTGACGATCGGGAACGGCCCCGGCAACGCCGCCGCCGCCGCCTGTCGTTCCACCGCCGCGTCGAGAAATTCCGGCAGGAAGCCGGCCAGCTCGTCGAAGACCGGCGCCACCGTCGCTGCGACCAGCCCGCCTTCGTAGGTGTCGAGCAACGCGTCGTAGGGCGCCAGGTCCAGCGCCTCGGCCTTGGCGGCGGCGCTCTCTCGGGTCAGCCGCACCACGTCGGCCAGCAACGGCGCCACGCCAGCAAAGTCATCGGCCGCGCGCGCCGTGCGCCACGCCATCTCGCAGTCGGCCGTCGCATGCGCCATTGCCTCGACCAGGTCGGCCGGCAGCGCCGTCGCATGGTGCCAGCGGCGGCCCATCTCGCGCAGATTGGCGCGGTCCCAGTCGGTGTCGGTCGTGGCCGCCGCCAGATCGTCGGCCGCCGCCGGATCGGTCAGCAGTTCATGGCGCAGCAGCCGCAGCGTCGCGATCTGGGTCTTGCGCGCCCCGGCACCGCCGGCCGGCATCATGGTGGCACTGTCCCAGTGCAGCATCGCCTCGGCATCGCCCAGCGCCTGCCAACGCCGGAACCGGGCCTGCAGACGCTGGTAGGCGGTCATGGCTCGTTGCTCCGTGACCGGCGGTGGAACAGGACGTAGATCACCAGCAGCACCACCGCCAGCGAATACCAGGTGAGTGCGTATTGCAGGTGGTCGTTCTTGATGTGCAGCCGGCCCTGGCCGCCGATCGGCACGCCGCCGGGCACGTCGGTGTCGTCCGACGCCAGCACGAAGGGCAGCAGCTCGGCGCCGATCGCCCGGCCCATCGCGTCGAGGTCGACGTAGAACCATTGATTGTTCGCCGGCTCGTTGTCCGGCGTGTAGGTGCCGCGCGGGCCGGGCGTCAGCACCACGCCGCGCACCGTCTGCACGCCCTCGACCTGCCCGGCGGGACGGCGCGCCGCGTCGCGCAGGTCCTGCGGCACCCAGCCGCGATTGACCAGCAGCACCGCGCCGTCGGCCAGCCGCAGCGGCGTCAGCACATGGACGCCGGGATGGTGGTCGTAGACCCGCGGGCCCAGGTAAAGCTCGTGCGCATGGTCGAAGGTGCCCGTGACCTCGCCGCGCCGGAAGCGCAGGTCGTCCGGCGACGTGCCGGCATCGAGCGGGACCGGTGGCGCCGCCAGCGCAGCGTCGCGCGCGGCCAGCAGGTCGGTCTTCCAGGCCAGACGCTGCATCTGCCAGGTGCCCAGCGCGACCAGGATCGCCAGCGCCGGCACGGTCGCCACCGTCGGCCACAAACGCGGGCGAAATCCAACCATCGGACTACTCGAAACCAGCGGCCTTGTGCCGGTACTGCATCGCGATCAGCGTCGCCTTGAACGGTCGCAGCAGCAGGATCGACAGGCCGATCACCAGCGGGATCTGGATCACCAGATGCAGCAGCGGCGAGGGCGAGAACGACGTCTCCACCACGAAGGCGATCAGCACCGCGATGGCGCCGACGATCAAGATCACGAAGGCGGCCGCGCCGTCGCCGCTATCCTCCGCCGCCATATCGAGCTGGCAGACGTTGCAGACCGGGGCGACGGTCAGCAGGCCGCGGTACAGCTTGCCCTGACCGCAACGTGGGCAGCGGCACAGGAAGCCGGCCTTGAGCGGTGAGACCTCGCCGAAATACTCGGCCATCTAGTGCGGCGCGACCGGACCCGCGCCCCAGATGTAGATGCAGAAGAACAGGAAGAGCCAGACCACATCGACGAAGTGCCAGTACCAGGCCGCCGCCTCCAGGCCGAAGTGATGGTCCGGCTTGAAATGACCCTTCATCGCCCGGAACAGGCAGACCAGCAGGAACAGCGTGCCGATCAGCACGTGCGCGCCGTGGAAGCCGGTGGCCATGAAGAAGGTCGAGCCGTAGATGCCGCCGGTGAAGGTGAACGGCGCGGTGACGTACTCGACGCCCTGCACGAAAGTGAAGAAGGCACCCAGAATCACGGTCAGCAGCAGGCCCTGCACCGCGCCCTTCTGGTCGCCCTCGATCACCGCGTGGTGCGCCCAGGTCACGGTGCACGACGAGGTCAGCAGGATCAGCGTGTTCATCAGCGGCAGGTGGTACGGATCGAAGGTGAACACGCCCTCCGGCGGCCACACCGCGCCCATCTGCTCCGTCGGGTAGAGCGCCGCGTTGAAGTAGGCCCAGAACCAGGCGACGAAGAACATCACTTCCGAGGCGATGAACAGCACCATGCCGTAGCGCATGTGAAGCTGCACCACCGGCGTGTGGTGCCCTTCGTGCACCGCCTCGCGGATCACGTCGCGCCACCACACGAACATCGTGTACAGGATGATGGCCAAACCGATGATCGCGACCCATGGCGGGCCATCGTGCATGAACCACACCATGCCCAGCGTCAGCACCAGGCCGCCGGTCGCCCCCAGTGCCGGCCACGGGCTCGGGTCGACGAGGTGGTAGTCATGCCCCTTGGCGTGTGCGTCAGCCATGGCTCAGGCTCTCCATCAAAATCAATTCACCCGGCCGCCGGGCGCGGGCGCGGCCTGGCCGATCGTCGTGGGCGCCGGATCGTCGGCGCGAAAGAAAGTATAGGACAAGGTAATGGTTTTCACCTCGTCAAGGTCGCGGTCGTCGGCGATCGCCGGGTCGACGTAGAAGCTGACCGGCATGTCGACCTGCTGGCCGGCGGCCAGGGTCTGTTCGGTGAAGCAGAAGCATTCCACCTTGGTGAAGTAGCGCCCGGCCTTTTCCGGCGTGACGTTGAACGCCGCCTGGCCGGTCACCGGACGCTTGCTGAGGTTCTCCGCGACATAGAACGCCAGACCCTGCTCGCCGACCTTCAGCGTCACCTGGCGCTGCGCCGGGCGAAACCGCCACGGCAGTTCCGGCATGGTGTCGGCGTTGAAGCGCACGGTGATGGTGCGGTCCAGAACCTGATCCGGCGCTACGTCGGCCTGCTGCGGCGTGCCACCATAGCCGGTGACCTGACAGAACAGCTGGTAAAGCGGCACCGCAGCGTAGCTCAGGCCGAGCATGCCGGCGACCACCGCCACGCCGCCCAGAGCGACCACCCGGTTGCGCAGGCGCAGCTTCATGGCGCGCCGCCCATCTTCACGATCGAGACCACGAAGAACAGCACCACCAGCAATACCAGCACGCCGGCCAGCGCGAAGTTGCGGCCGCGCTTCTGACGGTGACGATCGCTGAGCGGCATCGCTCTCACAGCCCCAGCCACAGCCGGTCCGCCAGCAGGCCGGCGAAAATCGCCGCCAGATAGAAGATCGAGTAGCCGAACAGCCGCCGCGCCGCCCGGTAGTCGCCGGCGCCGGCACGCGAGACCGCGAATGCGGCGACCAGGAAGATCAGGCCGAGTGCCGCCGCCACCGCGCCATACGCCGGCGAGGCCATGCCGATGAAGCTCGGCAGCACCGCCAGCGGGGTCAGCAGCAGGCTGTAGATCAGGATCTGCCGCCGGGTCTCGCGCTCGCCGGCGACCACCGGCAGCATCGGCACCCCGGCGCGGGCATACTCGCCGGCCTTGTACAGCGACAGCGCCCAGAAATGCGGCGGCGTCCACATGAAGATGATCGCGAACAACACCACCGAGCCGAGCGCCACCTCACCGTTCACCGCGGCCCAGCCGATCATCGGTGGGAACGCGCCGGCGGCGCCGCCGATGACGATATTCTGCGGCGTGCGGCGCTTCAGCCACATGGTGTAGACGAAAACGTAGAACGCGATGGTGAGCGCCAGCAGCGCGGCCGCCGCGACGTTCACGAACAGGCCCATGGTCAGCACCGAGCCGACCGCCAGCGTCACGCCGAAGCCCAGCGCCTCGCCCGGCGCCACCCGGCCGGCCGGGATCGGCCGCGCGGCGGTGCGCTGCATGACCCGGTCGATGTCGGCGTCGTACCACATGTTGATGGCGCCCGACGCGCCGGCGCCGACGGCGATGCAGACCAGCGCCGCGATCGCCAGCACCGGATGCAGATCGCCCGGCGCCAGGGCCATGCCGACGGCGGCGGTGAACACCACCAGGCTCATCACCCGCGGCTTCAGCAGCGCGGCGAAGTCGGCCGCCGTGCCGGCAGAAACCTGCTCGCCGACGCGACCGCTGACGGTGGCGCTGTCGCTCACTGTCCTACCCCGACCGTCGGCCTAGTGATGGTCGCCGCCGGAAATCTGCGGCAGTTCCTCGAAGGTATGGAACGGCGGCGGCGACGACACCGTCCATTCCAGCGTCGTGGCGCCCTCGCCCCACTGGTTGTCGCCAACCTTCTCGCCGGAGGTGAAGGTTCGGTAGCACACGAACAGGAAGATCAGCATGCCCGCGAACGAGATGTAGGAGCCGATCGACGAGATCATGTTCCAGTCGGCATAGGCGTCCGGATAGTCCGGGATACGCCGCGGCATGCCGGCCAGGCCGAGGAAATGCTGCGGGAAGAAGATCAGGTTCACGCCGATGAAGGTGACCCAGAAGTGCAGCTTCCCGAGCGCCTCCGGATAGCGCCGGCCCGACATCTTGCCGATCCAGTAGTAGAACCCGGCGAAGATCGCGAACACCGCGCCCAGCGACAGCACGTAGTGGAAGTGCGCGACGACGTAATAGGTGTCGTGCAGCGCCGAGTCGACGCCGGCATTGGCCAGCACCACGCCGGTCACGCCGCCGAGCGTGAACAGGAAGATGAAGCCCGTCGCCCACAGCATCGGCGTGTCGAAGCGGATCGAGCCGCCCCACATCGTCGCGATCCAGGAGAAGATCTTGATGCCGGTCGGCACCGCGATGACCATGGTCGCGGCGGTGAAGTAGGCCTGGGTGTCGATGTCCAGGCCGGCCCGGTACATGTGGTGCGCCCACACGATGAAGCCGATCACGCCGATCGCCACCATGGCGTAGGCCATGCCGAGATAGCCGAAGATCGGCTTCTTGGAGAAGGTCGAGATCACGTGGCTGATCATGCCGAAGCCCGGCAGGATCAGGATGTAGACCTCCGGGTGCCCGAAGAACCAGAACAGATGCTGGTACAGCACCGGATCGCCGCCCTTCGATGCGTCGAAGAATGCGGTGCCGAAGTTGCGGTCGGTCAGCAGCATGGTGATCGCGCCGGCCAGCACCGGCAGCGACAGCAGCAGCAGGAACGCGGTCACCAGGATCGACCACACGAACAGCGGCATCCGGTGCAGCGTCATGCCCGGCGCGCGCATGTTGAAGATCGTGGTGATGAAGTTGATCGCGCCCAGGATCGACGAGGCGCCGGCCAGGTGCAGGCTGAAGATCGCCAGGTCCATCGCCGGCCCGGGCTGGCCCGAGGTCGATAGCGGCGCGTAGATCGTCCAGCCGCCGCCGACGCCGGTATTGCCGGGAGGTCCCTCGACGAACGGGGAGATCAGCAGCAGCAGGAAGGACGGCGGCAACAGCCAGAACGAGATGTTGTTCATCCGCGGGAACGCCATGTCCGGCGCCCCGATCATCAGCGGCACGATCCAGTTGCCGAAGCCGCCGATCATCGCCGGCATGACCATGAAGAACACCATGATCAGGCCGTGCGCGGTGACCAGCACGTTGAACATGTGATAGTCGCCGCCCAGGATGCCGTCGCCCGGGCTGGCCAGTTCGATGCGCATCAGCACCGAGAAGGTGGCGCCGATGATGCCCGCGACCACCGCGAACACCAGGTACATCGTGCCGATGTCCTTGTGGTTCGTGGAGTACACGAACCGGCGCCAGCCGGTCGGCGTGTGGTGGTCGTGATCGTGGCCGTGCGCGTCCGCGCCGTGCTCGTCGTGGGCGTGGCTGTCACTCATGTCGGTTACTTTCCTTGATCACGAATGGCGGCGAGATGGCGCGGCGCGGTCTCGACGGCGGCGAAGCGTTCCTGCGCCTGCGCCACCCAAGTTGCGAACGCGGCCTCCGACACCACCCGGACGGTGATCGGCATGAAGCCGTGACGAACGCCGCAGAGCTCCGAGCACTGGCCGTAATAGACGCCCTCGCGCTCGGCCAGGAACCAGGTCTCGTTGGTTCGGCCGGGCACCGCGTCCAGCTTCACCGAGAAGGCCGGGATCGCCCAGTTGTGGATCACGTCGGTGGCAGTGAGCAGCATCCGGATCGTCTTGTTGACCGGCACCACCACTTCATTGTCGGTCGCCAGCAGCCGCGGCTGGCCATCCTTCAGGTCGGCCTCGGGGATCATGTTGGCATCGAACACGAAGTTGCCGTGGTCGGGATATTCGTAGGTCCAGTACCACTGGTTGCCGATCGCCTTGATCGTCATGTCGGCGTCGACCGCCTTGTCCTGCATGTACAGCAGCTTGAAGGACGGGATCGCGATGACCACCAGGATCAGGATCGGCACCGCCGTCCAGATCACTTCCAGCAGCGTGTTGTGCGTGGTCTTCGACGGCGTCGGGTTCGCCGACTCGCGGAACCGGAACATGATGTAGAGCAGCAGCGCCAGCACGAACAGCGTGATCACCGTGATGATCGGCATCAGCAGGATGTCGTGAAACCAGATGACCTCGTGCATCACCGGCGAGGCCGGTTCCTGCAGACCGAGTTGCCAGTCCTTGGCGATACCGTCCTGCGCTGCGGCGGAGCCGCCCGCCAGGCCGGTGGCGCCGGCGGCGAGGGTGAGAGTGCGGAACCAACCCATTGGCATGTCGATCCTAAACGTCTGCGGGCACGCACGGCCGTGACGTCCGTCGAGGGGCGCCACCGTCGCTCGATGGTATCTATACCACCGGCCAAATCGCGAACAAGGCTCACCCCGTTGAAAGCCACTTCGGGCGGTCCGCGAGACGGGCGTTCTACTCAATGAATTCAGGTAGTTACAACCGACTGCGCGACTGTACATCGACGGCCGTGACCTAATGTCGCATCGTCGGGTGCACCTGCCTGAATCGGATGCCGGCGGGCGTTGCTGTCGCACCCGGGCCAAGCGTGCCTATATTGAGTCGTACCGCCGCCAGTCCCAGGGAGTCCGCCATGGCCGATGCCGATACCACCCGTCGCCTGTTCTACGACGCCACCGGCCTCGACGAGGGCCGGGTCGAGAGACTGGTCGGCGAGGCGCTGTCCGGCAGCGACGATGGCGAGCTGTTCCTCGAATACCGCCAGTCGGAGAGCTTCGCCTTCGACGACGGCCGGCTGAAGAACGCCAGCTTCGATACTTCACAGGGGTTCGGCCTGCGCGCCGTGGCCGCCGAATCGACCGGCTACGCGCACGCCAACGAGTTGACCGAGCAGGCGCTGAGACGCGCCGGCGACGCGGTCCAGGCGGTCCGACGCGGCCATGAGGGCGAACTGGCGATGGCGCCGCAGGGCACCAACCAGGCGCTCTATGCCGCCGACAACCCGCTGACCGAGGTCGAATTCGCGGCCAAGGTGAAGCTGCTGGCCGATATCGACGCGTACGCCCGCGCCAGGGACAGCCGCGTGCGCCAGGTCTCGGCCTCGCTGAACGGTCAGTGGCAGGCGGTCGAGATCGTCCGCGCCGACGGCCGCCGGGTCCGCGACATCCGCCCGCTGGTGCGCCTCAATGTGTCGGTGGTGCTGGGCGAGGGCGACCGGCAGGAGACCGGCAGCCACGGCACCGGCGGCCGCGTCGGCTATGCCGAGTATATCCAGCCCGACGCCTGGCAGGCCGACGTCGACGAGGCGCTGCGCCAGGCCGACGTCAACCTGCGCTCCGAACCGGCGCCGGCCGGCGAGATGGCGGTGGTGCTGGGCCCCGGCTGGCCCGGCATCCTGCTGCACGAGGCCATCGGCCACGGCCTGGAGGGCGACTTCAACCGCAAGAAGACCTCGGCCTTCTCCGGGCTGCTGGGCGAGCGGGTCGCCAGCCCCGGCGTCACCGTGGTCGACGATGGCACCATGCGCGACCGCCGCGGCAGCCTGACCGTCGACGACGAGGGCACGCCGACCAGCCGCACCGTGCTGATCGAGGACGGCATCCTGAAGGGCTACATGCAGGACCGGCTGAACGCCCGGCTGATGGGCATGGCCGCGACCGGCAACGGCCGGCGCCAGTCCTACGCCCACATGCCGATGCCGCGCATGACCAACACCGTGATGCTCGCCGGCGACCGCGATCCCGCCGAGATCCTCGCCGGGGTGAAGAACGGCCTGTTCGCGGTCAACTTCGGCGGCGGCCAGGTCGACATCGTCTCCGGCAAGTTCGTGTTCTCCTGCACCGAGGCCTACCGCATCGAGGACGGCAAGATCGGCGCGCCGGTGAAGGGCGCCACCCTGATCGGCAACGGTCCGGACGCGTTGACCCGGGTGCGGGCCATTGGCAACGACATGGCGCTCGACCCGGGCATCGGCACCTGCGGCAAGAACGGCCAGGGCGTCCCGGTCGGCGTCGGCCAGCCGACCCTGCTGCTCGACGGCCTCACGGTCGGCGGCACCGCGGCCTGACAGCGAGGCTCTAAATTCCGACTGGCTCGTCGATACTGCCGTCAGGTTGTATGTACTCTGCTCGCTTTCCAACAATGTGTTCCAGGCCTGCATTGGCTTCTGAAACAATCGCAGCCAAGCGGTACGTGACTAGCCCGGCAGCGCTTTCCCAAAGCGCGACCAAAGGCCCACCACTTATCCCCCCAAGATCGTAGTTGGGTGGCATAGCAGGGACAGGGCCGCCCTCCATACAATATTCACGTTCGATCAGCCACGTTACCTGATCAACTGTGACCCGCCGAGCAATTCCGAGACCGGTGAACAGTCCGAAGTTCACCTCCAAGCGGCCTTCAATACGTCGCTCGCCTCCGGGGTAGCCGGCAACCATTATGCCAAAGCCTTCGAGAGGAGCGACCGGAGGCCAACTTGCAAAAGGCACAATGGGCTTTCCGTTGCCGGCAAGCGTGCGCGCAGTTAATTCGAAAGTCGCGATATCAAGACGATCCGAGATCGCGATGGTTCTCAGTTTCTCGAATATTTCGTCACCAATCTGAAGCGTCACCGGCCGAACGTCACGGACAGCTTGATAGCCGCGTATAACGTGCGCAGCAGTTACCCCAAGTAGCCGCTCTGGAGTCTGGAGGAATGTGACTGAACCGTTACCAAGAATTGGACGATCGGCATCGTCCTGCGCAAACCAAAAAATGGCCGCGCAGGCCCCACTAAGAATTTCTCTACATGCGTCGGCGAACCCGCCGGCCATTATCGCTCGCGCATCTTCCTCGCTGAGCGGCGTACCGTTTGGCATAGCCCGAACCTAGCCTATCTTTGTACTCGCCAAACCACGTCACCCGCAGTCTACATCTAAGTACGCCAGCAGTTCCGGGATCGCCATCGAGGCGGCGACCGGCTGGTTGCGGTAGACGTGGGCGCGAACGGCCTCGGCGCACAGGTCGGGATCTTCCTGCACCATCAGGTGGCCATGGCGGACCATCACCCGGCCCTGGCCCAGCGGCGAATCCGCCGCCACCTCGCCCAGCATCCGGGTGAGCCAGGCCCGGCCGCGACCCTCACGCGGATCGTTGGCATAGATCATCGACGGCATCGTCAGGCGCTTGGCCACCACGGTGGAATTGGTGTGATCGCAGGCCTCGTAGATCGCCGCCTCGACCTCGCCGCGGCAGCGCAACCGCAGCCGGCCGTCGCGCAGCGGCTCGACGCCGGCGAACAGGTACTGCGCGCGCATCTCGTCGGAGAAGGCGGCGAACATGCCCGCCCGGCTGCCCTTCTCCCAGGCCGCCATGTCGTCATATTCAGGCGACCGGCGTCGGGCCCAGTTCTGGAACACGTCGGCGTGCGCGCTGGAATGTTCGTGCAGCGGATGATCGCGCGGCGGGTGTAGCGGCGGCTCGAACAGCGTCATCGTCGCCCACGGCACCGGCTCGCTATGCGCCTGCTGCAGGATGGCGATGTGGCCGCCGACCGAGTGCGACACGAAATGCGCCGCCGTCTGCGGCCCGATGCGCTCATGCATCTGCGCCGCGACCGCGGCCAGGTCGTGACCCATGTCATCCAGGCTGTAGGTCTCGTGCGTCGCCGCTTCCGGCCCGGTGGAGCGGCCGTGTCCGCGCAGATCGAAGCTGAAGATCTGGAACTCGTCGGCAAGCCGCGCCAGGAACGGCACGTAGCATTCCGCGTTGAAGCCGTTGGCGTGGCTGAACAGCAGCGCCGGCTTGTCCGCCGGCCGGTCGCGCCACGCGTAGCCGACGATGGTGTAGCCGGGCATCTCCGCCGCGAAGGGTTCCGCGACATCCAGGATCGGGGTGGCCGGCAATGTTCAGTAGGCCTGCTCGGTGAACACCGGATCGACCGACCCGCCCCAGCGGCTCTCGTAGGCGTCGAGCAGCGCCTGGGCCGGCGAGCGGCCGTCCTCGACGATCTGCTTCAGCGGCAGCAGGTATTCGGTCTCGTCGTCCGAGATCGCTCCATGACGGCCGCGCGCCTTTAAGCCGGCATCGGCGATCTTCACCACCTCGCGGGCCAGGTCGAGCACATTCAGGCCCTCGATCTCGCCAGTCAGGCCGGTGCGCGGCGTTTCCCGGCGCAGCGTCTCGCGCTGGTCAATCGACCAGCCCTTGGCCAGATCCCACGCGGCATCCAGCGCGGTGTCGTCATACAACAGCCCGACCCACACCGCCGGCAGCGCGCACAGCCGGCCCCACGGCCCGCCATCGGCGCCGCGCATCTCCAGGAAGCGCTTCATCCGCACCTCCGGGAACAGCGTCGTCAGGTGATCGACCCAGTCGTTCATGGTCGGCGTATGGCCGGGATAGGCCGGCAGCTTGCCGGCCATGAAGTCGCGGAAGGATTGCCCCGCCGCGTCGATATACTTGCCGTCGCGATAAACGAAATACATCGGCACGTTCAGCGCGTGCTCGGCATAGGCCTCGAACCCGAAACCGTCGTCGAACACGAATGGCAGCATGCCGCAGCGGTCCGGGTCGGTGTCGGTCCACACGAAGCTGCGGTAGCTCATGTAGCCCGACGGCTTGCCCTCCACGAAGGGCGAGTTGGCAAACATTGCGGTGACGATCGGCTGCAGCGCCAGGCTGGCCCGGAACTTCTTCACCATGTCGGCTTCCGACGCGAAGTCCAGGTTCACCTGCACGGTACAGCTGCGCAGCATCATGTCGAGGCCGTGGTCGCCCTTGGTCGGCATGTAGCGCCGCATGATGCCGTAGCGGCCCTTCGGCATCACCGGCGTATCGGCGCGGGTCCACTTCGGGTTGAAGCCGAGTCCGAGGAATCCGGCGCCGATCTCGTGCGCCACTTCCTTGACCTGGCGGAGATGCTCGTTCACCTCGGCGCAGGTCTGGTGCAGGGTCTCCAGCGGTGCGCCGGACAACTCGAACTGCCCGCCCGGCTCCAGCGTGACCGAGCCGCCCTCCGCCGAGCTCAGCGCGATCACGTTGCCCTTCTCGATCACCGGATCCCAGCCGAAGCGTTGCAAGCCCTCCAGCATCGCCCTGATGCCGCGCGGGCCGTCATATTCGAGCGGGCGGAGATCGTCGAGGTGATAGCCGAACTTCTCGTGCTCGGTGCCGATCCGCCACTGCTCGGGCGGCTTACAGCCCTGTTCGAGATAGCCGATCAGGTCGTCCCTGGTCAGCGGGCCGCCAGTCGTGTCGACCATGTTGGAAGCGCCGGACATGCGATTATGGTTCTCCGTTCGCCGGTCGACCGACCTAGGCGTAACTGCACGTAAGTTGCCGCGAACCTAGGCGCAAGAGCGCCGCCCTGACAAGTCCGACGGAATGAGTCGGGATTAGACCGTTTCCGAGCTGCCGAACCGCGCCTGCCATTGCGCCAGCGCCGCCGCCGCCGCGGTCTCCGCGCGCAGGATTCTTGGTCCCAGCGAGATCGCCGTCGCCGTGGCCAGCAAGGTTCGCTCCGGTTCGGAAAACCCGCCTTCCGGGCCGATCAGAATGGCGTCCGTCGCCGCTGCCAGACCGGCGATCGGCGTGCCGCCCTCGGTGTCGGCGAACAGCAGCCGCGCGTCCGCCGGCCACGCGTCCAGCACCTGGCGCAGCGGCGCCGGCTCCGACAGGTCCGGCAGGTCGAGCCGGCCGCACTGCTCCGCCGCCTCGACGCAGATCGCGCGGTAGCGATCAAGGTTGACCCGCTCCACCACCGTGCGCTGGGTGATCACCGGGCGCAGCGCCGTCGCGCCCAGCTCCGTCGCCTTCTCCAGCAGGAAGTCGACCCGGTCCTTCTTCACCGGCGCGAACAGCAACGCCGGCCCGACCGTCGCCACCTGCGAACAGCGCTGCTCGCCAACCTCGACCCGTCCGCCGTGACGGTCGAGCTCGGCGACGGTGCACCGCCACTCGCCGTCGCGGCCGTTGAACAGCAACACCTCGGCGCCGGCGCCCTTGCGCATCACCTGGCGCAGGTAGTGCGCCTGCCCGCCGGCCAGCGTCACGCCCGCCCCCGCCGCCAGGTCCGCCTCCACATAAAGCCGGATCGCCATTGAGTCCTCGCCGTCGACTCGCTAAAGCCCAGATACCATACGTCACCCCGGACTTGATCCGGGGTCCATGCCAAACACGGTTCCTTGCGTGGACATGGACCCCGGGTCTGCACGCTTCGCGTTTCGCCCGGGGTGACGCCAGCAGGTCGAGGACATGCAGCCCAATCCCGCCCGCCGCTTCACCGATATCCCGGAGACCGGGTGGGTGGCGCGTGCGCCGGCGTGGGCGCGGCCGTACCTGCGGCTGGCGCGGCTGGACCGGCCGATCGGCACCTGGCTGCTGCTGTGGCCATGCTGGTGGTCGCTGGCATTGGCGGCGGATGGCTGGCCCGATCCGGTCCTGCTGGCGCTGTTCGGCGTCGGCGCGCTGTTGATGCGTGGCGCGGGATGCTGCTGGAACGACATCGCCGACCGCGACATCGACGGGCTGGTGGAGCGCACCGCGACGCGGCCGATCCCCGCCGGTGAGTTGACTGTGAGGCAGGCGGTCGGCTGCATGGTGCTGCTGGCGCTGCTCGCCTTCGCCATCCTGCTGACCTTCAATGCGTTCGCGATTGCCGTCGGCGTCGCCTCGCTGGCGACGGTGGCGATCTATCCGTTCATGAAGCGCTTCACCTGGTGGCCGCAGTTCTTTCTCGGCCTGGCGTTCAACTGGGGCGCGCTGCTCGGCTGGGCGGCGGTGCGCGGCGAGATCGGCTGGCCGGCGATCCTGCTCTATGTCGGCGGCATCTTCTGGACGCTGGGCTACGACACGATCTACGCGCACCAGGACAAGGAGGACGACGCCCTGGTCGGCATCAAGTCCTCGGCCCGGCGCCTCGGCAGCGAGACGCGGCCGGCGCTGCTGTTCTTCTACGGCGCGGCGCTGGCGTTGTTCGTCGTCGCCATCTGGCTGACCGCGCCGGCGATCTGGGTCGGTCCGTTCCTGGCCGTGGCCGGCGCGCAGCTTGCCTGGCAGGCCGCGACGGTACGCCTGGACAGCCCGGCAAGCTGCCTTGGCACCTTCAGGTCCAACAACCTGTTCGGGCTGCTGCTGTTCGCCGGTATCGTCGCCGGTCGGGTGCTGTGAATTGCGGGGATAACTCCGATTCAGCGACTCCAAGCCGGCCGAATCGTGATTAGTAGCGGGCAATGGCCAACGACATGACGATGCCCGAGACCGCCACCACCGAGCTGAACGGCATCCTGCCGATGCAGAGCCTGCGCGCCTACCTGCGCGACGGTGCGATCGCGGCCGACACCGACTTCGACGACGACCAGGTCCAGCCGGCCAGCATCGACCTGCGGCTCGGCCGGGTAGCGCACCGGGTGCGCGCCAGCTTCCTGCCCGGCGCCGAACGCACCGTGGCGCAGCAGCTCGACCGCCTGGGCATGCACACCATCGACCTGGCCGACGGCGCGGTGCTGGAACGCGGCTGCGTCTACATCGTGCCGTTGATGGAGCGGCTGAAGCTGCCGCCGCGCGTCGCCGGCGTCGCCAACCCGAAGAGTTCCTCCGGCCGGCTCGACATCTTCACTCGCCTGATCACCGACCGCGCTATCGCTTTCGATCGCATCGACAGCGGCTACGAGGGCCCGCTCTACGCCGAGATCGCGCCGCGCACCTTTTCCGTCCTGGTGAAGTCCGGCACCCGGCTGTCGCAGCTCCGCCTGCGCAAAGGCCGCTCGCGCTGCACCGATGTCGAGCTGCGCCGCCTGCACGAGCGCGTGCCTCTGGTGCACGGCGCGAGTGCCGACGACATCGCCGAGGGCATCGCCATCTCGGTCGACCTGCACGGCGCCGGCGGCGACGCGCAAAAGCACGCCGCCGAAACAAAGGATGGCCGCGTCCTGCTGGGCGCGGGCGGCGGCGCGCAACAGCACGCCGCCGAATCAAAGGATGGCCGCGTCCTGCTGGGCGCGGCCCGCGACAAGTTGATCGGCTTCAAGGCGCGGCCGAACACCGCGCTGATCGACGTGCAGAAGGCGGCGCATTACGACCCGCTGGATTTCTGGGAGCCGCTCTACGCGCGCGGCGACGAGGGGCTGATCCTGAACCCGGACGACTTCTACATCCTGGCCAGCCGCGAGGCGGTGACCATCCCGCCCGACCATGCCGCCGAGATGGTGCCCTACGACACCCTGGTCGGCGAATTCCGGGTGCACTATGCCGGCTTCTTCGATCCCGGCTTCGGCTACGCGCCGGCCGGCGGACAGGGCACCCGCGCGGTGCTGGAAATCCGCAGCCACGAGGTCCCGTTCCTGCTGGAGCACGGCCAGATCGTCGGCCGGCTGCTGTACGAGAAGATGACCGCCCAACCGGAGCGGCTCTACGGCCCCGACATGGGCTCCAACTACCAGCGCCAGACCCTGGCACTCTCCAAGCAGTTCCGCCGCGTCGACTGGTCGGCGGGTTGACGCAGACGGCGCCCCGGCCGATATCGGGATGAGCCAGGAGCGCCCATGTCCGATACCCCGACCTTCAAGACCGACCCGCTGAACCTGCTGACCGACCTGATCGGCCGCGCCCGGAAAGCCGGCGCCGAGGCCGCCGACGCGGTGTTGATCGACGCCACTTCGGTCAGCGTCTCGCACCGCCTGGGCAACCCGGAAGACCTGGAGCGCTCCGACGAAGCCGACCTCGGGCTGCGCGTGTTCATCGGCAAGCAGCAGGCCAGCGTCTCGTCAACCGACTTCTCCGCCCGCGCCATGGACGAGCTGGTCGAGCGCGCCGTCGCCATGGCCAAGGCGATGCCGGATGACAAATATTGCGGCCTGGCCGACGCCAACCTGCTGGCCAAGGAGTTCCCCGACCTCGACCTGGCCGACGATGCCGAGCCGACGCCCGACGCGATGTACCAGGCCGCCGCGACCTGCGAGGCCGCCGCGCTCGCCGTCGACGGCGTGACCAACTCCGAGGAAGCCGGCGCCGGCTGGGGCCGGCATCGCATCGCGCTGGCCACCTCGACCGGCTTCGCCGGCAGCTATTCGAGCACCTCGCACTCGCTCTACGCGGCGGTCCTGGCCGGCGAGGGCACTGGCATGGAGCGCGACTACGAATACACCTCCGCGCACTTCGCCGCCGACCTGGATGACGCCGCCACGGTGGGGCGCGAGGCCGGCGAGCGCGCCGTGCGCCGCCTGAAGCCGAAGAAGCTGCCGACCAAGGCGATGCCGGTGCTGTTCGATCCGCGCGTCTCGCGCTCGCTGCTCGGCCACTTCCTGGGCGCGATCACCGGCCCGTCGGTGGCGCGCGGCACCAGCTTCCTGAAAGACCGGATGGGCGAGGCGGTCTTTGCCGACGGCATCGAGATCGTCGACGACCCGCACCGCAAGCGCGGCATGCGCTCCAAGCCGTTCGACGGCGAGGGCGTCGCCAATGGCCGCACCGTGCTGATCGACGACGGCCGGCTCACCACCTGGCTGCTCGACAGTGCCTCGGCGCGCCAGCTCGGCCTGACCACCACCGGCCACGCCAGCCGCGGTACCGGCGGCCCGCCCTCGCCCGGCTCGACCAACGTCTGGCTGCAGCCCGGCGCGCTCAGCCCTGACGACCTGATGGCCGACATCAAGGAAGGCTTCTACGTCACCGAGATGATGGGCATGGGCGTGAACGGCGTCACCGGCGACTACAGCCGCGGCGCCGCCGGCTTTCGCATCGAGAATGGCAAGCTCGCCCACCCAGTCTCGGAGATGACCGTCGCCGGCAACCTGAAGGACATGTTCCGCCAGCTCACGCCTGCCAGCGACCTGAAGCTGCGCTACGGCGTCGACGCACCTACCTTACGCATCGAGGGAATGACGGTGGCTGGCCAGTGAGTGCGTTGGCTCGCGACCACAAACTGGCGATCGAGGCGGTACGGGCGGGCGGCGCGCTGGCGCTGAAGCACTGGCGCACCGGCGTGAAGAAGTGGGAGAAGAACCCGGACGACTGGGTCAGCCAGGCCGACAAGGACGTCGACAACCTGCTGCGCGAGGCGTTGACCGGCGCGCGCCCGGACTATGGTTGGCTGTCGGAGGAGACCGAAGACGATCCCTCGCGTCTGGACCGGCGCCGGGTCTGGGTGGTCGATCCGATCGACGGCACCCGCGCCTATCTCAAGGACCTGCCCGAGTTCACCGTCTGCATCGCCCTGGTCGAGGACGGCCGTCCGGTGGTGGCGGCGGTTTACAACCCGGCCACCGACGAGCTGTTCGACGCCGTCACCGGCGGCGGCGCGCGACTCAACGGCGAGATCATGTCAGTCACCCACCAGCCCGAGTTCGAGGGCGCCAAGCTGCTCTCCGGCTGGCGCATGTTCCAGCGCGCCGGCTACGCCGAGCCGCCGGTGGGCCTGGAGTTCAAGTCGATCAACTCGATCGCCTACCGCATGGCGCTGGTTGCCTGCGGCCGGTTCGACGGCTGCGTGTCGCTGAACGGCAAGTCCGACTGGGACATCGCGGCGGCCGAGCTGCTGGTGCTGGAGGCCGGCGGCAAGGTCACCACCACGTCCGGTGACAGCTTCACCTACAACACGGCGATCCCGAAGCACTACTCGCTGATCCTCGGCGGCGACGCCATGCACGACCGCCTGATGCGCTTCATCGCCACCGTACCGCGCCCCGACGGGGCGACCTGGTAGGCGGCGACTGTCGTTATCCCGCGTAGATGCCGGGTTAGGCCCGGCATGACGAGTTACTTGAGGAACCCCACCATCGCCGCCGCCACGTCGTCGGATTTTTCCTCGGCGAGGAAGTGGCCGCAGTCGAGCGATTGCACCGTTACGTCCTCGCACCACTCGCGCCACACCGGCTCCGGGTCGGCCAGGTAGCGCGTCGCCCATAGCACCAGCGTCTTGGCGGCGATCTTGCGGCCGGCGGCGCGATCTTCCTCGTCTCGCACCCGATCTGTGTGCCAGCCGGCGCGGTAGTCTTCGCAGCTCGCCTGGACGACGTTCGGGTTGTCGTACTGCTCGACATAGGCGGCGCGCGCGTCGGCCAGCGCCTCGCGATGGCCGGCCCAGCGGTCCAGCAGGCCGCCAACGAAGGCCTCCGGATCGGCGCCGATCACTTGCTCGGGCAGCGGCGCCGGCTGCGCCAGGAACAGCCAGTGGAAGCCGCGCATCGCGCCCTTGGCCTGCATCCGCGCGAACTGTTCGCCGGTCGGGATGATGTCGAGCAGCACCAGACGATCTACGGCGTCAGCCATGTCCAGCGCCATGCGGTAGGCGACGCGCCCGCCGCGGTCGTGCCCGCAGACATGGAACCTTTCGTGGCCGAGCCGGCGCATCAGCGCCACCAGCCGGCCCGCGATCTCACGCTTGGCGTAGTTCGCCTGGCCGCCATCGGGTTCGGGTCCCTCGCTGGCACCGTAGCCCGGCAGGTCCGGCATCACCAGCGTGAACCGTTGCGCCAGTTCCGGCGCGACCTTGCGCCAGATCAGGTGCGTCTGCGGATAGCCGTGCAGCAGCAATAGCGGCGGCCCGGCGCCCATCGTCGCCACGTTCAGGCCCAGTCCGTCGACCTCGACGCGGGCATAGTCGGCGCCCGGAATCCGCATCAGAACCCCGCCGGCACGTAGTCGAACTTTTGCATCTGCTCGCGGTGCGCCGCGACGATGCGGCCAATCTGGTCATCGTTCAGCGTATCGCGCCACTGCCCGGACCGGCCGACCCGGAAAAACTTCTCCGAGTTGGCGCTGCGCTCGCGGAAGCCGTCCTTGCGCTCCTGCTGCTGCAACACCTTGAACGAGGAAAACTTAATCGCCCGGTCGAGCCGCTGGCGCGGCGGCTTCAGGCCGAGAAAGCCGGCCAGCGCCCCGAAGGTACCGAACGGCTTGTCGAGCATGTCCTCGTAGCGCATCACGTGCAGCACGCGGTGGCCGGCGCGCGTCCAGCTTTCCACGTGGCGGTGCCAGGGCCCGTAGATCTCGAACACGTTGCGCTCGTCGGTCGGGCTGGCGCCGGTCGGGCTGGCCATCATCTCGATCGCACCGTCGATATCGAGACCGTAGTGGTCGGCCAGCGAAATCACCACGTCGAGCGGATTGCGCACCACGTAGATCGCGCCGGCGCTGGCCGCCATCGTGATCAGCGGCACGCCTTCGGTCTCGACCATGGCGCAGTGCGTCTTCACGAACACGGAATCCGGCGAGGAGCGGGTGAAGGCCGCGTGCACCTTCGGGCGCAGGTCGGCAATCTCCTTGTTGGTCATCTCGGTCGGCTTGCGCTTGCCGATCTTCTCGTACCAGACCGCCGCCGACTCGCCGAAGCAGAAGCGGTCCAGTTCGTTGACGCTGGCCGGCTTGGGGGGGTTGCGCAGCAGGTTGTGCAGGAATGCGCGCGTCCAGGTGTTGCCGGACTTCGGATAGGACGCGAGCCAGATGATCCCGGCCATGGCTCAGAAGCTGATCTGCGTGCCGATCAGGCCGAGCAGGGCCTGGTTGCGTCCGGAGGGCAGGGCGCTGTCGAACTCGACGCGCTGGATGCCGCCGGCCAGTTCCAGGCCCGGCCCCAGCAGGTAGCGCAGCCCGATCTCGTAATGGTCCAGCGTATCGTCGGTGCCGGCCATCTCGACCTCGCCATGCGCGTAGGCCGCCGCCAGCGTCCAGGCGCGCCAGCGATAGGACGCGCCGGCGTTCCAGTCGCGCCGCTCCAGCCCGGCCGCGCCCAGGTCGTCGTAGCGGTAGCTCGCGCCCACCACCAGGCCGCGCCAGCCGAGCTGGCCGCCGAAGCCCCACTGCTCGCGATCGCCCAGCCCCGGGCCGCCGACTTCGCGCTCGCCATGGCCGTAGCCGGCGTGCACGCCGACATCGAAGGCGCCGATCCGACCGATCCAGTTGCCGCCGACCTCGACCACCTCGGACACCTGCAACGGCGTGATGTCGGGCCGCAGGGCAGCGCCGAGTTCTTCGGTATTGTCCGGCGTGTAGGAGCCGCCGAGCTGGAAGCCCTGCCAGCGCGGCGTGAACCAGGTGACCTTGTCGGAATCGAAGCTCATGTTGACGAAGGTGAGCGAGGTGCCGACCAGGTTGGTGCCGGCGGCGACGTGAAACTGCTGCGGCGAGTTGACGCCGTGGCCCGGCAGCGGCACCGGCGCGCCGAACAGCATTGCGTCGGTCGCCGGGTCTTCGGAGCCGAGGATGACCTTGCCGAACATGCCCTCGAAGAAGACGTAGCTCTCGTCGATCTGGTCCGGGTTGGTCTCGCCCTCGAGCTGGATGTTGACCCCGACCGAGATGCCATTGGGCAGGGTCGTGTCGGCCAGGAAGAAGATCTCCGAGCCGCGCCCGATGCCGTGGTTGCGGAAGCCGGCGCCGGCCTCGCCCGGATCGGTGTCCTGAGCACCGGCGACGAAGAACAGGCGGTAGAATCCGGCCAGTTCCAGGTTGAGGCCATCGGCCGCCGCGGCCGGCGCGGCCAGCAGCGCGGCAATGCTGGCCGTGGTCAGGAGTGTTCGTGGGTGCACCATCGCGGCGGACATTAGCCCAGGTCGGCGACGTCGGCTAGAACGACAGCCGCGTGCCCGCGATGGCGATGAAGGCCTCGTTCTCGGCCCCCGGCGCCGACAGATTGTCGTCGTAGTCGACGTGCTGGCCGCCGACAAACAGGTGTACGCCCGGCCCGGCCTGGTAACGCAAGCCGACTTCGATCTGATCCAGCTCGTCCTCGCCGCCGGCCAGGCCGGCCTCGACCTCGCCGTGGCCCCACGCGGCTGCGATCCGCCACACCGACCAGGCGTAGGCGATCCCGACATTCCAGTCGCGCCGGTCGGCATTCGGCCCGTTCAGCCCGCGATTGGTGAACCGGTAGCTGGCGCCGACGGTGAAGCCGGCCCAGGCGGCCTCGGCGCCGACGCCCCACATCACCTGGTCCTTGAAGCCCGGCGGCGGCGCCTCGACATCGGCCTCGCTGTAGGCGCCGAAGGCCTCCAGGTCGGCCTCGCCAACCGACCCCTGCCAGTGCGCGGCGACCTCGACGGCCTCCGACTGCTGCGCCGGCGTGGTGTCGGGCCGAAGCGCGAATCCCAGTTCCTCGGTGCGGTCGGGCGTGTAGGACACGCCGAACTGGAACCCGGCGAAACGCGGCGTGAAATAGATCACCTTGTCGCGGTCGAAGGTCAGGGTGACATAGGTCGACGTGGTGCCGACCGCGTTGGCGCCGCCCGGCACGTGGAAGAAGGTCGGCGAGTTCACGCCGTGGCCGTCGATGGCGCCGGGCGCGCCGACCAGCCGCTGTTCGCCGGGCGGGTCCTGCGCGCCGAGCTCCAGGCGCCCGAAGCTGCCCTCGAACCACACGTAGGACTCGTCAATCTGGTCGCCTGAGGTCTCGCCTTCGAGCTGGATGGTGACGCCGACCTTCATGCCGTTGTCGAGCGCAGTCGAGCCGAAGAAGTAGACCTCGCTCTCGCGCGCCACGCCGTGACCGCGAAAGCCGGCCGCGGCATCGCCGGTATCGTCGTCCATCGTGCCGGCAACGCCGAAGAACCGGAAGTAGCCGCCCAGCGTCAACGATATCTTGTCCGCCGCACAGGCCGCATGGGGCACCGACAGCAGGGCCAGCGCCGTGGTGCTCAGCAATAGCCGCCGCATGGTGAAGAGGCCCCCCGGCCAGCGATTCAGGTGCCGGCCACCATGCCGTGAAGCGTCAGCGGCGGCAACCGCCGCCGCCGCCAAGCCGGTTCAGAAGCTCAGCTTGGTACCGAGCAGTCCGATGACCGCCTCGTTCTCCGCCGCGGGGGCGCCGAGATTGTCCTCGAACTCGATCCACTGCAGGCCCGCGATGACCTTGATCCCCGGCCCCAGGGCGTAGGTCACGCCCGCCTCGAAATGGTCGATCTCGTCCTCGCCCGGGATGCCGACGCCGGCATCGATCTCGCCATGCCCGTAGGCGCCGGCGATGGTCCAGGGCCCAGTGCTGTAGGCGAGGCCTATATTCCAGTCGTGCCGGTCGGTATCGGGCAGGGCCGCAGCGTCGTCGATCTTGCGGTAGCTGCCGCCCAGCGTGAAACCCATATAGCCGAACTCGGCGCCGAAGCCGTACGCCTCCAGGTCTTCGGTCGCCGTCGCGGTAGTGGTCTCCAGGTCGGCCTGGCCGTAGCCGGCATAGATCGCGACGTCGAAGTCGCCGAACGAGTTCACATAGTTGATGCCGGCGGTGAGTATCTCCGACTGTTGGCCGGGCGTGATGTCGGGCCGCAGGCCGGCGCCGAGCTCCTCGCTGTTGTCCGGCGCGTACGACACGCCGAGCTGGAAGCCGGAGAACCGGGGCGTGAAGTAGATGATCTTGTCGCGGTCGCCGAAGGTGATGAAGGTCGCCGTGGTGCCGATCGCGTTGGCGCCGCTGGCGGCATGGAACAGCGTCGGCGAGTTCACGCCATGGCCGTCGATCGGGGTCGGCGCGCCGTACAGCATCTGCTCGGTAGCGTCGTCCTCCGAGCCCAACTCCAGTCGGCCGAAAAAGCCATCGAACCAGATGTAGGACTCGTCGATCTGGTCGCCGCTGGTCTCGGCCTCCAACTGCACCGTGACGCCAACGGTGATGCCGTTGTCGAGCCTGGTCTTACCCTGGAAGTAGACCTCGCCCTCGCGCGCCACGCCGTGCTCGCGGATGCCAGCGCCGGGCTCGCCGACGCCGTCGTCCTGGCTGCCGACGACACCGAAGAAGCGGTAGTAGCCGCCGAGCGACAGGCTGATCTTGTCGGCCGCCGCTGCCGCAAGCGGCGCGCCGAAGACCATCGCCATCGCCGTCGATCCGAGCAGAATACGATACATGGTTGCACCCTCTCCGTGTCCCAAATGAAACCGCCGGGGCACGGAGCGGGCGCCGCCGGCTAAGTCAGCCGACGGGTACCACTCGTGGATGAATGCGTGGGGTCATCCATGTTTCTTTTCAAAGTCGTTGCCGATCCGCAACTGTCGCATGGCGGCCCAAAAGCAAGGGCCCGCGACGCCGAGACGCCGCGGGCCCTCGTGGTTTCGCCGCACAGGGCTAGAACGAGATCGACGTGCCCAGCAGGCCGAGAACCGCGTCGTTCTCCGCCGCCGGTCCGCCGGTGTCGCTGTCGTAGTCGACGAACTGGACACCGCCGGAGATATCGATGCCCGGGCCGAGATTGTAGATGAAGCCGACCTCGATCATGTCGAGTTCGTCCTCGCCGGCGCCCGGGCCGACCTCGACCTCGCCGTGGCCGTAGGCGGCACCAAGCGACCACGCGCTCCAGGCGTAGACCAGGCCGATATTGGCGTCCCAGCGGTCGGTGTTGGAACCGGACAGGCCCTGGTCGGTCCAGCGGTAGGAGCCGCCCAGCGTGAAGCCCATGTAGCTCAAGGACGCGCCGGCGCCCCACATCTCCTGGTCCTCGAAGCCGACCAGCGGTCCGGTGCCCGGCGCCGCGCCCTCGACATCGGCGACCGAGTAGGCCGCGTAGGCGCCGATATCGACGCCGACGATGGTGCCTTCCCAGTTCACCGCGCCCTCGAAGGCCTCCGACTGCTGCGGCGTGGCGCCGGCCGGGGTCACGTCCGGGCGCAGGCCCGCGCCGATCTCCTGGGTCGCGTCCGGCGTGTAGGAGATGCCGAACTGGAAGCCGTGGAAACGTGGCGTGAAGTAGGTGACCTTGTCGGAATCGCCCGCGATACCGACAAACGTGGTCGAGGTGCCGACCGCGTTGGCGCCGCTCGACGCATGGAACATGTTCGGCGAGTTCACGCCATGGCCGGCGATCGGGGTCGGCGCGCCGTAGAACATGGCGTCCGCGGCCGGATCTTCCGAGCCCAGTTCGACACGCCCGAAGCCGCCCTCGAACCAGATGTAGGACTCGTCGATCTGGTCGCCGACGGTCTCCCCCTCCAGCTCGACCCGCACGCCGACCTCGATGCCGTTGTCCAGCGTCGTCTTGCCGGAGAAGTGGATCTCGCTTTCGCGCGCCACGCCGTGCTCGCGCACGCCCGCGCCGGGCTCGCCCGCGCCGTCGTCCTGGTCGGCGACGACGCCGAAAAACTGGAAGTAGCCGCCGAGACCGAGGCTGATCTTGTCGGCCGCCGCCGCCGGCATCGCCATGCCGGTGGCCAGCGCGAGAACGGACGTGCCCGCCATCCAGCGCCGCAGACTGGTTCTATCCATGTGTTACTCGCTCATATGCGCAACGCCGCCGTGCCAGCCGCGCGCCAGGTTTCAACCATGCTTCGATGGTGTCGCATCCCCTTCCGCCGCGCATTTGGGTTGCACCCCCCGCACGGCGGTTGTGGATAAACCGTAACGTCGTGGTCGGCTGTGGCCAACGGCGATGTGGCGCTGGCGCTACAAATCCACGTGTGCTGTTGCCTCTACGCCACGCGCGCCCACACGCGGTTGTCGTGGAAACAGGCACCGCCGATCGGCGCGCCAGGGTCGGCGCCGGTCAGGGCATTGATTCCAATGCCTTCCTCGAAGCCCTCGCTGGGCCAGATGCCCTCCACCACCAGCACGCCGCGCCGCAGCCCCGGATAGAGCTCGGCGGCCACGACGACGCTGCCGCGGTCGTTGCCCAGGCGCACCCGGTCGCCGTCACCGACGCCCAGTGCCGCGGCGTCGTCCGGGTGCAGCTTCACCCGCGGCCGCGTCTCGCGGCTTTTCGACGTCGGGGTCTCGGTGAAGGACGAGTTCAGGTAGTTGCGCGCCGGCGAGGTGACCAACCGGAACGGCATCTCGTCGGTGGCCTCCTCGATGATCTCCAGGTGATCCGGGAAGCTCGGCATTTCCACGCCCTCGCGGCCCATCCGGGTCGGGCCGACCTTGGACCAGTCGGGGCTGAAGTGGAACTTGCCGTCGGCGTGCGCGAAACCGTCGAGATAGTGCGCGGTGCGGAAGTCGGGCTGGACGTCGATCCAGTGCTCGCGCTTGACCGTTTCCGCGTCGGGCCAGCCGGAGAGCTTCAGCGTCTCGTCGATGATCTCCATGACCGACATGTCGAAGCCGCGATGCTCGGCGCCCAGCCGCTTGGCCAGGGCGCAGATCACCTCGTGGTTGGACCGGCATTCGCCCGGCGCCTCGATGATCTTCGGACCGATCTGGATGTGCTGGTGACCGCCGCCCTGGTACAGGTCGTCATGCTCCACGAACATCGTGGCGGGCAGCAGGATGTCGGCATAGGCCGCCGTCTCGGTCGGAAACTGCTCGTGCACGCAGGTGAACAGGTCGTCGCGGCCGAAACCCTCGCGCACCAGGTTCTGGTTCGGCGCCACCAGCGCCGGGTTGGTGTTCTGCAGGATCATCGCCGTGACCGGCGGACCGTCGCCGAGGTCGCGGCGATCGCCGGTCAGCACATGGCCGATGCGCGCCTGATCGAGCATCCGCGTATTCAGATCGCGGACGTCGAGCCCTTCGATCAGCGTCTTGTCCCAGTGATAGATGGCGCCGTTATTGTGGAACGCGCCGCCGCCCTCGTGTTGCCAGGCACCGGTCACGGCGGCGATCGAGCTGGCCGCGTGCATGTTCACCGCGCCGTTGCGCGAGCGCGTGAAGCCATAGCCCAGCCGCAGGAACGTCCGCTCGGTCTCGCCGATCAGCTTGGCGAAGGCCTCGATCTCCGCCACCGGCGCGCCGGTGATTTTCGAGGCCCAGTCCGGCCCGCGCGTCTTCAGATGCGCTTCCAGCTCCTTCGGCCGGTCGGTGTACCGGTTCAGGTAATCCCAGTCGGCGTAGCCGTCGCGGAACAGCACGTGCATCACCGCGCAGGCCAGCGCCCCGTCGGTGCCCGGGCGGACGCAGACGAACAGGTCGGCCTGCTGCGCGCTCGGGTTGTCGTAGACGTCGACCACCGCGATCTTGGCGCCGCGCTCCTTGCGGGCGCGCATCGCGTGCGTCATCACGTTGACCTGGGTGTGCACCGGATTCGTGCCCCAGATCACCACCAGGTCCGACTTCGCCATCTCGCGCGGATCGGCCCCGGCCAGCTTGCCGGTCCCGGCGATGAACCCGCCGAAACTGAGCGTGGTGCAGAAGGTCGCGTACATGCGGCTGTATTTCTTGGCGTGGCGCAGCCGCTCGATCCCGTCGCGCATCACCAGGCCCATGGTGCCGGCATAGAAATACGGCCAGACCGTCTCGGCGCCGAGCTTCTGCTCCGCCTTCAGGAACGCCTCGGCGACCTCGTCCAGCGCGTCGTCCCAGGAAATCCGCTCGAACCGGCCCTCGCCCTTGGCCCCGACCCGGCGCTGCGGGTGCAGCAGGCGGTCGGGATGGTGGGCGCGTTCGGCGTAGCGCGCGACCTTGGCGCAGACCACGCCGGCCGTGTACGTGTTGTCGGCGGCTCCGCGCACCCGCCCGATGGTGTGTGCGTCGAGGCGCTCGATCTCCAGCGCGCAGGTCGACGGGCAGTCGTGCGGACACACGCTGTGGAACATTTCCGGCTTGGCGGTCGGCGCATTCATCATGGACTCTCCTGCAAGCGGCGATTATTCCGACACCGGGCCGACAACCGCAAGGGCCACTGGCGCAAGCCAACAGGCGCCACGGGTTTGGATCGAGTTCGGCCGGCATGGTACGTAACCGCTTGATGACTGACGCCACCCAGTCCGCCGCGCCGCCGCTGGCCAGCCACAAGCTGTTCGGGCGGCTGATGGCCGAGCATATGCGGCCCTATATCCGGCGCCTGATCATGGCCGCGCTGTGCATGGCTGTGGTCGCCGGCACCACCGCGCTGATGGCCTGGCTGCTGGAACCGGCGATCGACAAGGTGTTCATCGCGCGCGATGAACAGATGCTGTGGATGGTGCCGCTGGCGGTGCTGGCGGTGGTCATCGTCAAGGGCGCCGCCACCTATGGCCAGAACGTGCTGATGAGCGACGTCGCCCAGCACATCCTGGCCGAGGTGCAGATGCGGCTCTACCGCCGCGTGATCACCGCCGACCTCGCCGACCTGCAGAAGATGCACACCGGCCAGCTCCTGTCCTCGTTCCTCTACGATGTACACCTGCTGCGCGAGGCGGTCGGGCGCGCGGTGACCGGCGCGGTGAAGGACGTGCTGACGGTGATCGCGCTGATCGCGGTGATGTTCATCCAGGACTGGAAGCTGGCGCTGGTCGCCACCGTGGTGCTGCCGGTCGCCGCGGTGCTGCTGCGCCGGCTCGGCAAGCGCATGCGCAAGGCCTCGACCCAGACCCAGGAAGAGACCGGCAAGCTCTCCAACCACCTGACCGAGACGCTGGACGGCGCCCGCATGGTCAAGGCCTACGGCATGGAGGACTACGAGATCGCCCGCGCCAAGGTGGCGGTCGACCGCCGGCTGGTTCATATCATGAAGCAGATTCGCACCCGCGCCGCTTCCGCGCCGGCGACCGAGACCATCACCGGCGTCGCCGTCGCCACCGCCATCTTCTACGGCGGCTGGCAGGCCCAGAGCGGGACGCTGACGCTGGGCGCCTTCACCTCCTTCATGGGCGCGATGATGATGGCCTACCAGCCGATCAAGAGCCTCGCCAGCCTGCACACCGCGCTCCAGGAAGGGCTCTCCGCCGCGCAACGCATCTTCGCCGTGATCGACCTGCGCAACCGTGTCGCCGAAGCCGCGGACGCCGCGCCGCTGGCTATCCAGTCCGGCGCCATACGCTTCCGCGAGGTCTCGTTCCACTACGGCGCCGACCGGCCGGCGCTGCACGGCATCGACATCGAGATACCGGCCGGCAGGCGGGTCGCCCTGGTCGGGCCGTCCGGTGCCGGCAAGTCGACGGTGCTGAACCTGCTGCTGCGCTTTTACGACCCCGACCACGGCGGCATCGAGATCGACGGCCAGGACCTGCGCGGGCTGACTCTGGCCTCGCTGCGCGGCGCCATGGCCCTGGTCAGCCAGGACATCATCCTGTTCGACGACACCGCGCGCGCCAACATCGCCTACGGCAAGCCCGACGCCAGCGACGAGGAGATCGTCGCCGCCGCCACCGCCGCCGGCGCGCACGCCTTCATCTCCGCGCTGCCGCAGGGCTACGACACCCCGTTGGGCGAGCACGGCCAGACGCTCTCCGGCGGCCAGCGCCAGCGCCTGGCGATCGCCCGCGCGATGGTGCGCCAGGCGCCGATCCTGCTGCTCGACGAGGCGACGTCCTCGCTCGACAGCGAATCCGAGAAACAGGTCCAGGCGGCGCTGGACCGGCTGATGGCCGGCCGCACCTCGCTGGTGATCGCGCATCGGCTGTCGACCGTGCTGGCCGC
>JAVKFY010000002.1:0-70923 GCA_040223615.1 Alphaproteobacteria bacterium | reverse complement strand
TAAGACCGGAACGGCAACAGCGCCCGAAAGCACCACCGCCGAACCGCGATCAAACCAGGTCCCGGAAAAACCAACCCAAAGACCAAGCCAAACCGCCGCCCACGATTCCCTTCTCAGATAACCAAATTGTCAAATAACGCCCGCCGGCGAACCGATCGGGGCCGGCCCAAGCGGCGCGGCGGACGGCTGTATAGGAGCCTGGCGCCGGCCCGTCAACGCCTTTTCGCCGGCGCGCGGCGCATTTCCGCCTCGGCGTCGGCAGGAACTTGTGGATAACTTTGCCCGCGGTCTGAAGGCGGCCGGCGAGCGGCTTGATTCGACTGCTTAAACCGTTGACAGAGTCATGCCCCTTCGGCACTGTTCGCGGGCCGTCGGATCGACTTCGCGCGGTGGGCAGCGCGAACGAATACCGGCGGCACCGCAGCGGCCGTCGCAGCTTCATCCGACAGGCGGACACGGCGGTAACCCGAGTTTAACCACTGTCCCGGCAGGATTGCGCCTGCAAACCTACGTTAACGTTAACGACGAGTCACATAGCCACCGGTCCGCAATGGACCAGCGCGCATCAGAGGGCAGGCCCGCCAGCGGGTCGAGGGTACAAGGCGAACCACGTGGACAGGCCGATTACGTCATCGAGCAGCCATAAACGATTCGACCATCGAGCGCTCCTGATCGGCGCTGCCTGCGGCGCGGCGCTGACCGCGGCAGGCTTCACTTTCGGCCCCGTCGCCACCGCGACCGCCGGACAATGGCTGGCCAGCCTGCAGGGCATGGCTCAGACCGCGCAGGTCGCCGAGACCGCGAGCACGACGGCGCCGGTACCGGTGCAGCTGGCAAAGCTGGCGGTGCCGGAGTTCAGCGACCCGATCGACCCGCAGGCGCTGGCCGCGGCGCTGGCGCCGCCGCGCATCGAGCGCACCATGGCCGTGGCCCGCGGCGACACGCTGATGGACCTGTTGCTGCGCGCCGGCGCCCAGCGCGGCGACGCGCACAACGCGATCCAGGCGCTGAAGCAACACTACGATCCGCGCCGGCTGCGTCCCGGCCAGGAAATCACGCTGGTGTTCAACGATGCCGGCGTCGAGGCCGAACCAATGCTGGCAAATGTCGAGCTCGCCGCCGACGTCGACCGCCGCGTGGTCGCCAGCCGGGGCGACGATGATGGGTTCAGCGCGCAGGAGATCGCCCGCGAGCTGGAGGCCCGGCCGCAGCGCGCCGCGGGCCGGATCGACGACAGCTTGTACCTGGCGGCGACGCGGGCGCTGGTGCCGGACAAGGTGGTGATCGAGCTGATCCGCCTCTACAGCTTCGACATCGACTTCCAGCGCGACATCCAACCGGGCGACGATTTCGAGCTCTACTACGAGGGCCTAGCCGACGAGACCGGCAAGATCGTGAAGCAGGGCCCGATCCAGTTCGCGCGCCTGCAGGTCGGCGGCAAGTCGCTGCCGCTCTATCGCTTCGAGACCGCGGATGGCGAGGTCGACTACTACAACGCCAAGGGCGAAAGCGTCCGCAAGGCGCTGATGCGCACGCCGATCGACGGGGCGCGGCTGTCGTCGCGCTTCGGCATGCGCAAGCACCCGATCCTCGGCTATTCGCGCAAGCATACCGGCATCGACTTCGCGGCGCCGTCGGGCACGCCGATCATGGCGGCCGGCAAGGGCACCATCGAATATGCCGGGCGCAAGGGCGGCTACGGCAAGTATATCCGCATCCGCCACAACGGCGAGTACAAGACCGCCTACGCGCACATGTCGAAATTCGCGCGCGGCGTCGGCAAGGGCAAGCGCGTGCACCAGGGCCAGATCATCGGCTATGTCGGCACCACCGGCCGGTCGACCGGGCCGCACCTGCACTACGAGGTGCACTCCGGCGGCAAGCAGATCAACCCGCTGGGGCTGAAGCTGCCGACCGGGCGGACGCTGAAGGGCAAGGAACTGGCGCAGTTCCAGGGCATGCGCGTGGCACTGGACAGCCACATCCAGCAGCAGCCGCTGGCGACCCAGGTGGCGCAGAAGTCGACGCAGTAGGCACCGTCAACGATACCGACGAAAAGGGCGCGGCCGAGGCCGCGCCCTTTGCCGTCAGAGCGACGTCCATCCCGGCATCGACGCCCCCCTCACCCTGCCCCTCTCCCCCCTGAAGGGCGGAGAGGGAACGAGGGCGCGGTGAGGCGGGGGGAGGCGACGCGAAGCGCCGTCTATGCGGCCTCGACCAGGCGGTCGTTGATGGTCAGGCCGACGTCGTTGGCGGAGACCATGACCTGGTCGCCGTCGCGCACCGCGCCCTCCAGGATCATCGTCGCCAGCGGGTTGGCCAACTGACGCTGGATTACCCGCTTCAGCGGGCGAGCGCCGTAGACCGGGTCGTAGCCGGCCTTGGCCAGCCACGCCCTGGCCTGGCCATCCAGTTGCAGCGTCAGCTTGCGGTCGGCCAGCAGGTCGCGCAGATGCACGACCTGGATGTCGACGATGCCGTCCATGTCCGACTGCGCCAGGCGGTGGAACAGGATGATCTCGTCCAGCCGGTTCAGGAATTCCGGCCGGAAGTGGCTGCGCACCACGGCCATCACCTGGTCGCGCGCCTGGCTGGAGTCGGCACCGTCGGGCAGTGCCGCCAGGTGTTCCGCGCCGAGGTTCGACGTCAGCACGATGATGGTGTTGGAGAAGTCGATGGTGCGGCCCTGGCCATCGGTCAGGCGGCCGTCGTCCAGCACCTGCAGCAGCACGTTGAAGACGTCGTGGTGCGCCTTCTCGACCTCGTCGAACAGGATCACCTGGTACGGCCGGCGGCGGACCACCTCGGTCAGCGCGCCGCCCTCCTCGTAGCCGACATAGCCGGGCGGGGCGCCGATCAGGCGGGCGACGGCATGCTTCTCCATGTATTCCGACATGTCGATGCGGGCCATCGCGGTCTCGTCGTCGAACAGGAACTCGGCCAGCGCCTTGCACAGCTCGGTCTTGCCGACGCCGGTCGGGCCCAGGAACAGGAATGAGCCGATCGGCTTCTGGCCTTCCTGCAGGCCGACGCGGCTGCGGCGCACGGCGTTGGCGACGGCGGTCAGCGCCTCGTCCTGGCCGATCACGCGTCCGCGCAGCAGGCTCTCCATGGCCAGCAGCTTGTCGCGCTCGCCCTCGAGCATCTTCTCCACCGGCACGCCGGTCCAGCGCGACACGACGCCGGCGATGTCCTGGTCGGTGACCGCCTCGCGCAGCATGTGCTCGGCGCCGGCGGCCTCGGCATCGCCGAGACGTTTCTCCAGGCCGGGAATGACGCCGTAGGCGAGTTCGCCGGCGCGCGCCAGGTCGCCGTTGCGCTGGGCGATCTCCAGCTCGGAGCGGGCGTGGTCGAGCTCCTCCTTCAGCTTCTGGCTGCCGGCGAGCTTGTCCTTCTCCTCCTGCCAGCGCGCGGTCAGCGTCGCCGACTGCTGCTCCAAGTCGGCCAGCTCGGTTTCCAGCTTGCCGAGGCGCTCGCGGCTGGCCGCGTCGTCTTCCTTCTTCAGCGCCTCGCGCTCGATCTTGAGCTGAATGATGCGGCGGTCGAGCTCGTCGATGTCCTCCGGCTTGCTGTCGACCTCCATGCGCAGGCGGCTGGCCGCCTCGTCCACGAGATCGATCGCCTTGTCGGGCAGGAAGCGGTCGGTGATGTAGCGGTTGGACAGCGTCGCGGCGGCGACGATGGCGCCGTCGGTGATGCGCACGCCATGGTGCAGCTCGTACTTCTCCTTCAGGCCGCGCAGGATCGAGATGGTGTCCGGCACGGTCGGCTCGGAGACCAGGACCGGCTGGAAGCGCCGCGCCAGGGCCGCGTCCTTCTCCACCCGCTTGCGATACTCGTCCAGCGTGGTGGCGCCGACGCAGTGCAGTTCGCCGCGCGCCAGCGCGGGCTTCAGCAGGTTCGACGCGTCCATCGCGCCTTCCGCAGCGCCGGCGCCGACCAGCGTATGCAACTCGTCGATGAACAGCACGATCTCGCCGGCCGCCGCCTCGATCTCCGACAGCACCGCCTTCAGCCGCTCCTCGAACTCGCCACGGAACTTGGCGCCGGCGACCAGTGCGCCGAGGTCCAGCGACATCAGCCGCTTGTTCTTCAGGCCCTCCGGCACGTCGCCGTTGACGATGCGGTTGGCGAGACCTTCGACGATGGCGGTCTTGCCGACGCCGGGCTCGCCGATCAGCACGGGATTGTTCTTGGTCCGGCGCGAGAGCACCTGGATGGTGCGGCGGATTTCCTCGTCGCGGCCGATGACGGGATCGAGCTTGCCGTCGCGCGCCGCCTCGGTCAGGTCGCGGGCATACTTGTTCAGCGCGTCGTAGGCGTTCTCCGCCGTGGCGCTGTCGGCGGTGCGCCCCTTGCGCAGCGCGTTGATGGCGCCGTTCAGCGCCTGCGGATTGATACCGGCCTTGGCCAGCGCGTCGGCCGCCGTGGTGCCGGTCGCCATCGACAGCGCCAGCAACAGGCGCTCCACGGTGACGAAGCTGTCACCGGCTTTCTTGGCGATCTCCTCGGCCTGGTCGAACAGCCGCGCCAGTTCCGGCGCCAGGTAGATCTGCCCGGCGCCCGGCCCCTCGACCTTCGGGCGTTTTCCGAGTTCGAGGTCGACGGCCTGCAACGCGGCGTTCGCGTCGCCGCCGGCGGCGCCGATCAGGTTGGCGCAAAGCCCCTCCTCGTCCTCCAACAGGACCTTGAGGAGGTGTTCGGGGGAAAACTGCTGGTGGCCCTCGCGTTGGGCAAGGCCCTGGGCCGACTGCACGAAACCGCGCGCACGTTCGGTGTAGTTCTGGAAGTCCATCGACGAACCCCTTATTCAGCACGCTTGCCGAGGCACCGTCGTCACCTCTTGCAACGCCTATGTTCAAGCCTCTACTAACGCGAGGCAAACGACGCCCCTCCTCGCCTGAGCGAGGGGCTGATCCATAGATAATGTTGCGCGAAAGCCACACAAGAGCGTGCGACGCGCTTCCTCACAGGTTCCCGTCATGGCCGTTATCGACGCGATCTACCGCTACCCGGTGAAGGGATTGAGCCCGGAACCGCTGGACGTCGCGGCGGTCGCCGCCGGCGGCACGCTGGCGCTGGACCGGGCCTTCGCCGTGGCCCATGGCAGTACAGATTTCGATCCCGCCGCTCCGCAGCCGATGTCGAAGCGCAAGTTCCTGCAATTGATGGAGAACGAGCGCCTGGCGACGCTGAGCACGCGGCTGGAGGACGACGACGCGACGCTGGTGATCGAGCGCGACGGGCGGCAGGTGTCGCGTGGCCGGCTGGACCAGCCGGTCGGACGCAAGCTGATCGAGCAGTTCCTCGACGCCTACCTGAAAGACGAGATCCGCGGGCCGGTGCGCATCGTCAGCGCGCCCGGACACCACTTCGCCGACGTGCCGCAGCCGCTGGTCTCGCTGATCAACCGGGCCAGCGTGGCGGAACTGTCGCGCGTGGCCGGCACCGACGTCGATCCGATGCGGTTTCGCGGCAACCTGTATCTCGACGGGTTGCCGGCATGGGCCGAATTCGGCTGGCTCGGCCAGGAAATCGCACTCGGCGATCAGGTAAAGGCGAAGGTGGTGGCGCGGATCGAGCGCTGCGCCGCGGTCAACGTCGACCCGGCCAGCGGCGCGCGCGACATGAACCTGCCGCGACTGTTGAACAGCGCCTTCGGCCACGTCGACATGGGTGTCTACGCGGCGATCACGACCGGCGGCGAGGTCAGGGTCGGCGACGCGCTGGTCGCCTAGCCGGACAGCCTACGCGGTCACTTCCTCGGTCTTTTCGTCGTTTTCCGCCGCGCTCTCTTCGCTGCTGGCGGTGTCGTTGTCGGCCGTGGCGGTGGTGTCGTCTTCGTCACGCTGCCTGGAACGACGGCCGTTGTTGCCGCCGCCGGCAGCGATTTGCTCGCCGTCGCCGTCGGCGACGTGATCGGAAGCCTGGCCGTTAGCCCGCGACTGCTGCCCGTTGCCAGGCTGCTGCCCATTCGGCTGCTGCTGCTGTTGCTGCAACTGTTGCGCCGCCGCATGCGCCGCCATCAGGCGAAAATAGTGCTCGGCGTGCTGCAGATAGTTCTCGGCCGCAATGCGGTCGCCAGACGACGACGCATCGCGCGCCAAAGCCTGGTACTTGTCGTAGATGTGCGCGGCGGTGCCGCGAACCTTCACGTCCGGCCCATTGCTGTCGTAGGAGCGATTGGCGGCGTTCACATACCCCCTTCGTCCACCACCACCGCCGGACCGACCGCGACCTCTTTTGGGCGCTGACCCTTGTCTCATGCCAACTCGCTTTTGTGTTGTTTAGACCTGCTGTCAGAATCGTATCTGTCAGACATGCACCACCCCGCCCGACTGAAGTTCCTCGATCATTCAGCGGCGCAGGAACAACGGGTGCGCAAGCGACTTGACGCGTCGCGAGGGCGAGAAACCCGGAAACATCCTGCTGTGATGCAGTGCGAAACTAGCCGGCCTGGGGCCGCATTCCAAGCGTAATCTTGCCATCTATTGCATCTCTGCATCGCGGCGTTGCCACCAGGCAACGCTTGTGACCGGCCAGATCGTGGACCGGTTCGGCGACATCAAGCCCCGCCAGGTCGAGCAAACGCCTAACCGCGTCCGACTGGCCGGTGCCGTGCTCGACCACGACGCTGCCCTGCGCGCGCAACAGGCGGACAAGCTGTGGCGCCAGGGCACGATAGGCTTCCAGGCCATCGGCGCCGCCATCCAGCGCCAGGCGCGGATCGCCCCGCGCCACCTCCGGCATCAGGCCGGTGAATTCGTCGCCGGCAATGTAGGGCGGATTGGTTACCGCAAGGTCAAAGCCGCCAGGGGTCAGCGCCGCGCCCCAGTCGCCAACCACGAAGCTGGCCCGGTGCGACAATCCCAGAGCTGCCGCGTTGGCCCGCGCGGTCCGAGTTGCGGCGCTAGAGCGGTCGATGCCGAGGCCGGTCGCGTTCGGCAGTTCGCTCAGCAACGCCAGCAGCAGGCAACCCGACCCGACGCCGAGGTCGACGATGCGCAGCGCTGCCTGGTGGTCGCCGATCGCGGCCAGCGCGGCCTGGACCAGAACTTCCGAATCCGGGCGCGGGTCGAGCACGGCGTCGTCGACCGCGAAGTCCAGGCTCCAGAACTCGCGGGCGCCGAGGAGGCGCGAGACCGGCCGGCGCGCGGCGCGGCCGTCGATCAACGCGTCGAACCGTTCCCGCCGATCGGCCGACATCGGCTCGTCGCGGCGAAACCGCAGACGCCAGCGCTCGTCGCCCAGTACGTGCGCCAGCAGCAGCTCGGCATCGAGCCGCGCATCCGGCACGCCGGCCTCGGTGAGCCGGGAGACGGCGGTATCGAGCGTCTCGCCGAGGCTCATGCCATGCCCTCGGCCTCCAGCGCGGCCAGCCGCTGCGCCTGGTCCTCGGTGGCGAGCGCGTCGACCACCTCGTCGACCGCCTCGCCGGTGATGAACTTGTCGAGCTTGTAGAGGGTGAGCTCGACGCGGTGGTCGGTGATGCGGTTCTGCGGGAAGTTGTAAGTGCGGATGCGCTCTGACCGGTCGCCGCTGCCGACCTGGCTGCGGCGCGACTCGGCGCGTTCGGTGTCGCGGGCCTCGCGCTCGGTCTCGTACAGCCGGGCGAGCAGGATCTTCATCGCCTTGGCGCGGTTCTTGTGCTGCGACTTCTCGTCCTGGCAGGCGACGACGATGCCTGACGGCATGTGGGTGATGCGGATCGCGGAGTCGGTGGTGTTGACGTGCTGACCGCCGGCGCCCTGGCTGCGGTAGGTGTCGACGCGCAGGTCCTTCGGGTCGATGGAGACGTCGATCTCCTCCGCCTCGGGCAGCACCGCGACGGTGGCGGCCGAAGTGTGTATGCGGCCCTGCGCCTCGGTCTCCGGCACGCGCTGCACCCGGTGCACGCCGCTCTCGTATTTCAACCGGGCGAACACGCCACGGCCGGTGATCGAGACGACCGCCTCGCGCATGCCGCCCATGTCGCTCTCCGACAGGCTCATGACCTCGAAGCGCCAGCCATGCGCCTCGGCATAGCGCTGGTACATCTTCAGCAGGTCGCCGGCGAACAGCGCCGCTTCCTCGCCGCCGGTGCCAGCCCGGATCTCCAGGATGGCGGAGCGCTCGTCGGCCTCGTCGCGCGGCAGCAGCAGGACCTTCAGCTCCTGCTCCGCCGATTCGACCTTGTCGGACAGCTCCGCCGCCTCGGCGTCGGCCAGGTCACGCATCTCCGGATCGGCGCGCATCTCCCGCGCGTCGGCGAGCTGTTGCTGCAAGTCCTTCAGGCTGCCGGCGGCGCGTGCCACCGGAGTCAGCTCGGCATACTCCTTGGAGACCTTGGTGAACTCGTCACCGCCCAGGTCGCCAGCCGCCATCGCCGCCTCGAGTTCCTCGAAACGGCGCAGAATCTGCTCTATGCGATGCTCTGCGATCATCGACGGTCGCCCTAACGGTACTGAGCGAGCGCGACTTCCAGCTCGGCCAGGGGCACGGTGCGCTGGTCGCCGCCGTCCAGGTCGCGCAACGTCGCGACCTGCTGGGCCAGTTCGTCCTCGCCGATCAGCAGCGCGACGCGGGCGTTGACGCGATCCGCGCGCTTCATGCGGCGACCGACATTGCCGCGATAGGTGTGCTCGACCACGAAGCCAGCCCGGCGCAAACGGTGCGCCAGCGGCAGCGCGATGGTCTCCGCCTCGGCGCCGATCGGCACGATGGCAACGGGCCGGACCGGGTCAGGCGCGGTCTGCGCCAGCATCGCCAGCCGCTCGATGCCGCCGGCCCAGCCGATGCCGGGCGTCGGCGGACCGCCCAGCGTCTCGATCAGGCCGTCGTAGCGGCCGCCGGCGATCACCGCGCCCTGCGCGCCCAGCGCGTCGGTGACGAACTCGAAGGCGGTGTGGGTGTAGTAGTCCAGGCCGCGCACCAGCCGCTCGTTGACGTTGAAGGCGACGCCGAGTGCCGACAGGCCGTCCTTCACCGCGGTGAAGAAATCGCGGCTGTGGTCGTTCAGGAAATCTGCCATCCGCGGCGCGTCGGGGATCAACGCGCGGTCGCCCTGGTCTTTCGAATCGAGAATGCGCAGCGGATTGCGCTGCAGCCGGTCGACGCTGTCCGCCGACAGCTTGTCCTTGTGGCCGGCGAAGTAGGTCACCAGGGCCTCGCGGTAGGCGGCGCGGCTTTCCGGGTCGCCCAGGGTGTTGATTTCCAGCGTGCAACTGTCCAGCACGCCGAGCTCGCGCAGGATGTCGGCGCCGAGCGCGATGATCTCGATGTCGGCCTGCGGTTCGGCGACGCCGATGATCTCGGCGTCGATCTGGTGGAACTGGCGCTGGCGGCCCTTCTGCGGCCGCTCGTAGCGAAAGGCCGGGCCGTGCGCGAAGAACTTCACCGGAAGGTTCTGCTGCATGCCGCCGGAGATCACGGCGCGGCAGATGCCGGCGGTGAATTCCGGGCGCAGGGTCAGCTCCTCGCCGCCGCGGTCGGCGAAGGTGTACATCTCCTTGCGCACGACGTCGGAACCCTCGCCCATGGTGCGCGCGAAGACCGGCGTGAACTCGAAGATCGGCGTGTCGACGCCTTCCATCCCGTAACGGGCGGCAACCGCGCGAGCGGTCTCGATCACGTGGCGGTGGCGGCGATAGTCCGCGCCGACGAGGTCGTGGGTGCCGCGCACCGGCTGCAGCTTGTTGCTCATCTCGGCATTCTACTCGGCGGCGACGGCGGTGCGGGCGTCGATCTCGGCCGCCTTGGCCTCGACCAGTTCGACGATGTGCTCGACCAGGCCGGCGTCGTCAATGCGGTGGTCGGTCATGCCGTTGAGGTAGACCATGTGATGGCCCTGGCCGCCACCGGTAAGCCCGATGTCGGTCTCGCGCGCCTCGCCCGGGCCGTTCACCACGCAGCCGATGATCGAGACCGTCATCGGCGTGGTGATATGCGCCAACCGCTCCTCAAGGACCTCGACGGTCTTGATCACCGGGAAGGCCTGACGCGCGCAGGACGGGCAGGAGATGATGTTGACGCCGCGGTGGCGCAAGCCGAGCGACTTCAGGATGTCGAAGCCGACCTTGACCTCTTCCACCGGGTCGGCCGACAGCGACACGCGGATGGTGTCGCCGATGCCCGACCACAGCAGCATGCCCATGCCGATCGACGACTTCACCGACCCGGTGCGGAAGCCGCCGGCCTCGGTGATGCCGAGGTGCAGGGGATAGTCGCAGGCCTCGGCCAGGCCCTGGTAGGCGGCCACCGCCAGGAACACGTCGGACGCTTTGACCGAGATCTTGAACTCGAAGAAATCGGCGTCTTCCAGCACCTTGGCGTGGTTCAGCGCGCTCTCGACCATCGCCTCCGGACACGGCTCGCCGTAGCGCTCCAGCAGCTCGCGCTCCAAGCTGCCGGCGTTGACGCCGATGCGCATCGAGCAGCCGTGGTCTTTGGCCGCCTTCACCACCTCGCGCACCCGGTCCATCGAGCCGATATTGCCGGGGTTGATGCGCAGGCAGGCAGCGCCGGCCTCGGCCGCCTCGATGGCGCGTTTGTAGTGGAAATGGATGTCGGCGACGATCGGCACCGAGGCGGCGCGCACGATCTCTTTCAGCGCCGCCGTGCTCTCCTTGTCCGGGCAGGACACGCGCACGATGTCGACGCCGGCGCGCTCGGCGGCCTGCACCTGGGCAATGGTGGCCGCGGCATCGCTGGTCAGGGTGTTGGTCATGGTCTGCACCGTGATCGGTGCGTCGCCGCCGACCGGCACCCGCCCGACGTGGATCTGGCGGCTCTTGCGGCGGTGAATGTCGCGATACGGTCGCACGCTCATGCAGTCGGGCTCCCAGGCTTGCGCGCACCCTCAGGCTCGCACATGACCGGACGTGTCGGACGGATACCGCCCGCTGTCAAGCCCGGGGGCGGGGAGGCTCAGTCGGCGACGCTGGCGACCAGCGCGACGAGTTGTTCGGCGGCCAGCGGGACGTTGCGCCTGACCTGGCCCTCGCCGCCCAGCGGGCCGAGCGGGCGGCCGTCGACGATGACCTCCAGCGCGCCGGCATTGCCGGTCATCATCACGATGTCCGGGCGGTTCGGCGCGCGGTAGGTGTCGCCGGAGCGCAGGATGCGGGTCAGCAGCAGCTCGTTGTCGGGACCCTGGACCTGGACCCAGGAGTCGGCCAGCGCGCGCAGTTGCACGCGGGCATTGGCATTGGCCAGGCCGTAGGTCTGCGGCGCGTAGCCGCCGCTGCCGACACGCGGCACCGTCGGCGGTTCCGGCGCCGCGACGGCGATCGGCGCCGGCGGGGTCTGCACCGGGCTGGCGGCCGGCGCGGTCATCGCCACTTGCAGGTCATTGGCTGGCCGGGCCGCCTCGTCGTCGTTCTCGGCGTTGGCGACCGGGGTTGGCGCGGGCGTGTCCGCCGGGATTTCCGGGGCGATCTCGGCCTGAACATCGACCGGCGCCACCACGGGCGTTTCCGGCAGGCGGCGTTCCGGGCTGGCGGTGACCGGGGCCAGGTAGGCCAGCATCGCCTGCTCGTTGGCCGGACGGGTCGGCGCGGCGTCGACCTCCTCGGCCGCGGCCGGGCGGGCCTCGGCCAACGATACCAGCGACGCGTCGAAGGCACCGGCGGTGTCGTCGGCCATCGCCGCCTGATCGACCGCGGCGGCCAGCGCCCCGCCCATCGGCTCCGGCGTGACGATGCTTACCGGCGCGGCTTGCGGCCGGATCGCGGATACCGCCTCGATCACCGGCGTGGTACCGATCAGTGCCGTCAACCGGGCCGGCGGCGCCGGCACGTAGTCGAGCGCCAGGCGGTCGCGGGTCTGGACGTAGCTCCAGGCGCCGTAGATCATCAGCGCCACCAGGAAGGCACCGACCATGATCAGGCCGCGCGGCCGGCGCGGCTCGTCGAGCGGCGTCGGGAAGACCAGCGCGGCCTTGCTCGAACCCGGCGCCAGCTCGGTCTTGTAGGCGGCGATCACCCGGTCGGGGTCGAGTCCGACACAGTTGGCGTAGGTGCGCAGGAAGCCGCTGACATAGGCCGGCGCCGGCAGCTTGTCGAAGTCCTCGGCCTCGATCGCGACGATGTAGTCGGTGCGGATGCGCAGGTGCGCGGCAATGTCTTCAACGGTGGCGCCGGTGGCCTCGCGGGCCAGACGCAGGTCGCGGCCGACACTGGGCAGGGCGTTTTCGAAGAGCGACGGTTCGTCGACCACCGTCAGCCGCGGCTCGACAGTGGGTTCGTTGCGATCTCTGTATTGGCGTCGGTCAAGCATGCCGTCGCTTCTCTGTCGATTCAGGCCGCCGTCCAGGTCGCGACCTGATTGGATTTACCGGACTGCAAAGTTGATGCCCAATGATTACTAATCTGTTAACCACTACGCGCGATGTTGCGCGTCCCCTCGCGGCAACGTCGCGCTGCGGTGCAACTAGACCAAAATCGGGCTGTGACTTCAATTGCCTAGATCGCGATACCGTGGTCTTGCGCGAATTGAGTCAACGGTTCGCGCAGGTTCGACATGTCGCCATCCAATAGTGGCGACATGAAGGCGTTTAGCGTCGGCAGATCAAGGCCGCGCAGCATCTGCTTGACCGGGCCGATCGAGCCGGCCGACATCGAGATCGAGCGCAGGCCGAGGCCGAGCAGCGCCATCGCCTCCAGCGGCCGGCCGGCGGCCTCGCCGCACAGGCTGACCTTCACGCCGGCGGCATCGCAACCGCTCACCACCTGGCGCAGCAGGCTCAGCGCCGCCGGGCTCAGGATTTCGTAGCGGCCCTCCAGCCGGCTGTTGCCACGGTCGGACGCGAACAGGAACTGCAGCAGGTCGTTGGAACCGATGGAGATGAAGTCGACGCGGCGCAGCAACGCCGGGAGTTGCCACACCAGGCTCGGCACCTCCAGCATGGTGCCGACGTTGATTTCGGAAGGCATCGGCAGGCCGGCACGGCGCTGGCGGGCGATGTCGCGGTCCAGCAGCTCGCGGGCGGCGTCGAACTCGGCGACCTCGGCGATCATCGGGAACATCAGGTTCAGCGTGCGCCCGGCGGTCGCGTTCAGCAGCGCCCGGAACTGCATGCGCAGCAGCGCCGGCCGGTCCAGGGCCAGCCGGATCGCGCGCCAGCCCATCGCCGGATTCTCTTCCTCGTAGCCGCGCATGTAGGGCAGCACCTTGTCGCCGCCGATATCGACAGTGCGGAACATCACCGGATGGTCGCCGGCATCGTTCACCACCTGGCTGTAGAACTCGGTCTGGGTGGCCACGTGCGGCAGCGTGGAACGCACCATGAAGTGCAGTTCGGTGCGATACAGGCCGACGCCGTCGGCGCCGGTCTTGTCGAGCTGCACCAGGTCGGCGAGCAGGCCGGCGTTGATGTTGAGCTCGATACGGGTGCCATCCAGCGTCACCGCAGGCTCGTCCTTCAGCGCGGCATACTCGGCCACCCGGGCCTCGCGCAGCAGGATCGCCGCGCCCATCGCCTCGGCGACGTCGGCGGTGGGGCGCAGCAGCACCAGGCCGCGGTCGCCGTCGACCACCACCGGATCGCCGGGCTCGACCTGCTCCAGCAACCCATCGACGCGGCCGACCACCGGGATCTGCAGCGCGCGCGCGACGATGGCGACATGGCTGGTCGGCGCGCCCTCCTCCAGCACCAGCGCCTTCAGGCCGGTCTGGTCGTAGTCCAGCAGCTCGGCCGGCCCGAGGTGGCGTGCCACCACCACCGCGTCGGGCGGCAGCTCGCGCGCGCCCGGCGCGTCGGTGGCGCCGAGCAGGATCCGCAGCAACCGGTTGGCCAGATCCTCGATGTCGAGCAGGCGTTCGCGCAAGTAGGGGTCGTGGATCTCGGTCATCCGCGCCCGGGTCTCGATCTGCACCCGCTCCACCGCCGCCTCGGCGGTCAGGCCCGAGGTGATGCCGGCCTGCATGCGGTTAAACCAGCCGCGGTCGTAGGCGAACATGCGGTAGGCCTCGAGGATCTCTCGCGACTCGCCGGTGCTGGCGCCGCCGGACGATTGCAGCATGCGGTCGACCTCGCGGCGCAGCTCGGCGACGGCGGTGTCGAGCCGGTCGTATTCGACTGCGACGTCGTCGGCGACGTGGCGCTCGACCACCAGGCGCGGCCGGTGCAGCACGGCGATGCCGCTGGCCAGTCCTTCAGCCAATGCGGAGCCTTCCAGCCGCGCCGGGACCAGGTTCGCGGTGCCGCCCCCGGCGGTCTCGGCGAGCAGCGCCTCGACCATTTCGGCCAGCACCATGGCGATGGTCTGCATCGCCTCGGTCTCGTCCTCGGTGTACTGGCGCCGGGTGCGGTTCTGTACCACCAGCACGCCGACGACGCGGCCGGCCCGGACCACCGGCACGCCCATCAGCGAGGAGTAGATCTCCTCGCCGGTTTCCGGGCGGTAGGAGAACCGGCTGTGCGACTGCGCGTCGGCCAGCGAGATCGGCCGCGCCTCGCGCGCGATCAGGCCGACCAGGCCCTCGTCGAGGCGCATCTTGGTGTTGTGCACGGCCTCGGCGTTGAGGCCCTCGGTGGCGAACAGCTCCAGCAGGCCGTCGCGGATCAGGTAGACCGAGCAGACCTCGGCCACCATGTTGGCGGCGACCACCTGGACGACCTGGTTCAACCGATGCTGCGCCTCGCCGGGCGCGGCCATCAGCTCGCGCAACTGGCGCAGCAGGGTGCGCGGCCCGGTCTGGCGACGGACGCTCATCTGTTTAGTGCCCTGCCCGGATCAGGTCGCATCCAACCCGTAGGCGGCGTGCAGGGCGCGCACCGCCAGCTCGGTATAGTCGGCCGAGATAATCACCGAGATCTTGATCTCGGAGGTGGAGATCACGTGGATGTTGATGCCCTTGTCGCTGAGCGCCTGGAACATGCGCTGGGCGACGCCGGCGTGGCTGCGCATGCCGACGCCGATCACCGACACCTTGACGACGTTGCCGTCGGCGATGACGTCCTGGAAGCCGACCTCCTCCTTCAGACCCTCCAGCACCACCATGGCGCGCTCCAGGTCCGGGCGCTGGATGGTGAAGGTCATGTCGGTGGCCGCGCCGTCGGCCGAAGCGGACTGCACGATCATGTCGACGTTGATCTGCGCGTCGGCCAGGCGGCCGAAGACGGTGGCCGCGATGCCGGGCCGGTCGGCGACGCGCAGGATGGTAATCTTGGCTTCATTGCTCGAATAGGCAATGCCGCTGACGACCGCGTGTTCCACGATCTCGTCCTCGTCTACTACCAATGTGCCGGGTTCGTCGGAGAAGCTGGACAGCACCTGCACGCGCACGCGGTGGTTCATCGCCAGCTCCACCGAGCGGGTCTGAAGCACCTTGGCGCCCTGCGAGGCCATCTCCAGCATCTCTTCGTAGGTTACCTTGTCGAGCTTGCGGGCCTGCGGCACGATCCGCGGATCGGCCGTGTAGACGCCGTCGACGTCGGTGTAGATATCGCACCGGTCGGCCTGGATCGCGGCCGCCAGCGCCACCGCAGTGGTGTCGGAACCGCCACGGCCCAGCGTAGTGACGCGATTGTCGGTGCCGATGCCCTGGAAGCCGGCGACCACCGCCACCTGGCCGTCGCCGAAGCGGCGAACCACCTCGTCGGCCGGGATCGCCTGAATCCGGGCACTACCATGCGTGCCGTCAGTCTGCAGCGGAAGCTGCCAGCCGAGCCAGGAGCGCGCGTTGACGCCGATCGCCTGCAGCGCCATGGCCAACAGGCCGCAGGTGATCTGCTCACCGGCGGAAACCACCACGTCATACTCGCGCGCGTCGTGCAGCACGCTGGTCTCGCGCGTAAAGGCGATGAGCTGGTTGGTGGTGCCGGCCATGGCGGATACCGCGACCGCGACCTCGTTGCCAGCCTCGACCTCGGCCTTGACCTTGCCGGCCACGGCCTTGATACGTTCGACATCGGCGACCGACGTGCCGCCGAATTTCATCACGATGCGGGCCACGACAACCTCTTGCGGCGCCCGCCTCGAAAAGGCGGCACCATGACAGACGACAATATCCGGTTCCGCCCGCGCGCTGTCCCCCGACGGGCGCGCATAGATACTGCGCGAGGCCAACGGACACAAGCGGAGGAAGTCAGGCGATGAGCGCGCAACAGCACGCACATGATGATAAGCGGGCCGTGTCCCACTGGGCACCGCCATGAGCGCGACCGGCACGATCGATCCGGACGAGATCGCGCGGTTTGACGCGCTGGCGGCGCAATGGTGGGACGAGCGCGGGCCGATGGCGCCGCTGCATCGCCTGAACCCGGCGCGCCTGGGATTCCTGCGGCAGGAAGCCGAGGCTCATTTCGGCTGCGATACGACCTCGCTACGGCCGCTGCAGGGGCTGAGCGCGGTCGACGTCGGCTGCGGCGCCGGGCTGTTGTCGGAGCCGCTGGCCCGGCTCGGCGCCGAGGTCACGGCGATCGACGCGGCGGGCGAGAATATCGCCGCCGCGCGCCGGCATGCCGAGGCCGCCGGGCTCGATATCGACTACCGCCAGGCGACCGCCGCGGACCTCGCCGCCGAGGAGCGCGGCTTCGACCTGGTGGTGTGCATGGAGGTGATCGAACATGTGCCGGACCAGCCCGGCCTGATCGCCGAGTGCGTGGCGTTGGCCAAACCGGGCGGGCTGCTGGCGCTGTCGACCTTGAACCGGACCGCGCCGGCGCTGGCCTTCGCGGTGATCGGGGCGGAATACGTCGTCGGCCTGCTGCCGCGCGGCACGCACGACTGGCGCCGCTTCGTCCGGCCCCGGGAGTTGAAGGATTGGCTGCGCCAGGCCGGCGCCGAGCCGCGTACGTTGTCCGGCCTGAACTACCGCCCGATCAGCGACGAGTGGGTGCTGACGCGGCGCACGCCGATCAACTACCTGCTGACGGCGGTGAAGGCCACATAATCACCTGCGCGGCCCTGAGCCGGGGTCCATTTCGAGGATACGCGTGGGATCGACATGGATCCCGGATCAAGTCCGCGATGACGCGTCTTGGGGCGCGCTAATTATCCGCGCGGGGCAGCCAGGGGATGCGGCCGAACTCGACGCCCTCTTCTTCCAGGCGTTCCGCGTCATCCTCGGTGGCCTCGCCGTAGATGTCGCGCTTCTCGGTCTCGCCGTGGTGAATCTTCAGCGCCTCGTCGGCGAACTTGTCGCCGACATACTCGCAATTATCCTCGACCTTCTTGCGCATGTCCGACAGCGCCTTGAAGGCCTGGGCCATCACCATCTTCTCGCGCGCGGCGTCCTTCTTGCGGCCGGTCGCGACGGCCGGCGCCATCAGCGCTTTTTCCACCTTGGTGTCGCCACAGACCGGGCATTCGATCAGCTTGCGCTTGCGCTGCTTGTCGAACGCCGACGAATCCTTGAACCAGGACTCGAAGGTGTGCTCTTGCGAACAGATCAGGTCGAAGACGATCATCGGTGGACTATGCCCGAAACGCGTTCATGCGAACTAAATGGCACCCTACCGGTACTTTGCCAAGGGGAGTGCCATTGACGATGCCCTCACCATCGCCCTGGGTGGCGCGGTTCGCGGCCCTGATTTCCGGCGGCGGGCCGGTGCTTGACCTGGCCTGCGGCAACGGTCGGCACACCCGGTTGCTGCGCCAGCGCGGCCATCCGGTGATCGCCGTCGACCGCGACGTGTCCGGCGTTGCCGACCTGGACGGCGTCGAAGCTATCGAGGCCGACCTGGAGGACGGCGCGCCCTGGCCGCTGGCCGGGCGCCAATTCGCCGGCGTGGTGGTCACCAACTACCTGCACCGGCCGCTGTTCCCGGCGATCGTGGCGGCGGTGGAGCCGGACGGGGTGCTGATCTACGAGACCTTCATGGCCGGCAACGGGCGGTTCGGCAAGCCGTCGAACCCGGATTTCCTGCTGCGCGAGAACGAGCTGTTCGACGCGGTTGGCGAGCTCACGGCGATCGCCTTCGAGCAGGGCCTGGACGAGCGAGTTTCGGGAACAGGCGGCCCGGCGATGCGCCAGCGGATCTGCGCGATCCGCGGCGCCCCGGTGCTGGCCTAGCGCCGTCGATAGAGTCCGAGCCCGACCAGTCCGGCGAATAGCAGCGCCAGCGTGCCCGGTTCCGGTGCGTCGGTCGGCGGTGCATCGCCAACCTCGACGATCAGCAGCGGCGATGCCGAGTTGATGAAGCTCGCGCCGAATTGCGCGGTGATCGTACCCCGGTCGTCGGCGCGGCGCAGCGACGGCCGCTGCACATTGAAGCCAGCGAAGCCGGCGGCGTTGTCGACGAGGTCGCGGATCGCCAAGGTCACGTCGATGAAGTGGTCGGTCGCGGGATCGCAACACTCGTTGCTCTGGTATTCCTCGGCCTTGAAGAAGGCGCCGGCGCCGTAGTCGTCGAGTCCGGCCACGCCATCGCCCTCGTAAGTCAGGATGTCGACGGTGAAACTGGTGTCAGCACCACCGCCGCCGCCATGCAGCGACATCTCCAGGGTGGCCGACAGGACAAATCCGGAGATCGACGACAGGTCGAACTCGACAATGCCGCGCTGTTCGAAATTGTCGCCTGCCACCCTGCCGTTGTCCGTCAGGCTGACCACCAGGAGATTGGGCGCCGAAACGAAATCCGCTACGCCATCCAGGACGTCCGGGCTGTTGTCACCGATCGTGCCCTGCGCCGAGGGCAGAATCTCGATTGCCGACGCCGGTCGCGGCGTGGCCGCCAGGAACGACAGAAGTGCGGCGCCAAGCGCCACGTTCGTCAATGTGGCCGTGAATGACATCATCTCGCCTCCATATGCAGAGGCATCGCCCCTGCCTACGCCCCGCAAGCATCCCCTTCTTGGGTGGAGGATGGTTGCAGGGAGGCTAGGCGATACGGTTCCTACGCAAAATAAGTAGAACTACTCGGCTGCCTGCTCGGCCGGGTTGGCCAAGGTCGGGCCGGAATACGGTCGGTCGTGCTGCAGCGAGGGCACGCGCTGGCGCGCCTCGGCGACGCGGTCGAGGTCGATCTCGGCGGTGACCACGCCGGGCAGTTCGCCGCCCTCGGCCAGCACCTCGCCCCAGGGCGCGACGATCAGCGAGTGGCCGTAGGTCTTGCGGCCGCCGGCATGCTCGCCGCACTGCGCCGCCGCGAGCACGAAACAGCCGGTCTCGATGGCCCGCGCGCGCAGCAGCACTTCCCAGTGCGCCCGACCGGTCGGCCGGGTGAAGGCGGACGGCACGGTCAGGATGTCGGCGCCCTGCTTGGCCAGGTCGCGATAGAGGTGCGGAAAACGCATGTCGTAGCAGATGGTCATGCCGAGCCGGCCCCAGGGCAGGTCGGCCAGCACCGCGTCCTCGCCCGCCGTGTAGGCGTTGCTCTCGCGATACTGCTCGCCGTTCGGCAGGGTCACGTCGAACATGTGGATCTTGGAATAGGTCGCGACCACCTTGCCGGCCGGGTCCAGCAGGTAGGACCGGTTGGCCAGCTTGTCGTCGTCGCGCAGGACGGTGAGCGAGCCGGCCAGCAGCCATGCGCCAGTCTCCCGGGCCCATTCGCGGAACGCTGCCAGGCCGGGGTGCGCGGCTTCGGCAACCGCCTTCTCGCGGGTCCGCTTCGCCCCCTGTTCGATCATCAGGCAGACTTCCGGGGTGGTAATGAAGTCGGCGCCAGCATCGCGCGCCCGGCGCACCTGGATGCCGAGCTTCTCGATATTGCGCTCGATGTCGTTGGAGGCGGTGTTCTGGACGCACGCGGCCTTGAACGTCGCCATCGTCTAGGCCTCCGACCGCAGCATCGGATCGAGCTTGCCGGCGCGTTCCAGCGCGATCAAGTCGTCGGAGCCGCCGACATGGTGACCGTCGATGAAGATCTGCGGCACCGAGGTCCGGCCGCCGGAACGCGCCAGCATCTCGTCGCGGGCGCCGGCCGTGGTCTCGATGTCGATGTCTCGGAACTGCACGCCCTTGGCGTTCAGCAGACCCTTGGCGCGGGCGCAGAAGCCGCACCAGATCGTCGAATAGATTTCGACCTTCGCCATCGGCGGAACACTCCATCAGCAACCGGAGCGCCAAGATATAGGTCAGCCGCCGCCGCGCACAACCCGGGCCAGGGTGACCGCGCCGACGGCGCGCGCGCCGGCCCGTTTCAGGGTTCGGGCACAGGCCGACAGCGTGGCGCCCGAGGTCAGCACGTCGTCGACCAGCAGCACCGACTTGCCGTTGACCAGTTCCGGCCGGGCGGCGAAGGCGCCGCGCACGTTGCGGGCGCGGCCGGCGGCGGACATCCGGCCCTGGCTTCGCGTCGGCCGCACGCGCGACAGGGCCGCCGGGCGGAACGGCACGCCGGTCTGGCGCGCCAGCGCCTGGGCCAGCAGCGCCGACTGGTTGTAGCGCCGCCGCAGCAGGCGCCAGCGGTGCAGCGGCACCGGCACCACCAGGTCGACGCCGCGCTCCAGCAGCGGCCCGGCGGCGCGCGCCAGCCAGTTGGCATAGGTCGGTGCGGCGTCGGTGCGGTCGCCATGCTTGAACGCCAGGATCAGGTCGCGGCTGGCATCGTCGTAGACCAGCGCAGCGCGGGCGCGGTCGTAGGGCGGCGGGTCGCGCAGGCAGTCGGCGCAGAAGGGCGCGGCATCGCGGGCGGCATGGAACGGCCGGCCGCAGCGGCCGCAGCACGGGTCTGCGATGAAGGCGAGCCCGCCCCAGCAGTCGCCGCAGAGCTGCCCCGGCCCGCCGACTTCCGCGCCGCAACCCAGGCAGCGCGGCGGCAGCAGCAGGTCGAGCAGCCTGCCCGGCGTGCGCCGCAAGCCCGCCTCGATGTCCGCCAGCACGGTCATGGCGCTATAGTCGCCGCAATCGCAAGCATGGGGAAGACGATGAGCGCAAGACTGGCGGACAAGCGGGCCTTCATCACCGGCGGCGCCAACGGCATCGGCCGGGCCGGGGTACGGCGCTTCACGGCGGAGGGCGCCAAGGTCGCGTTCTGCGACATTGCGCACGACCTCGGCAAGGCGCTCGCCGATGAGACCGGCGCCACTTTCTACAAATGCGACGTCGCCGACGAAACGGCCGTGAAGTCGACGATGCAGCAGGCGACGGAGATGCTGGGCGGGCTCGACGTGCTCTACAACAATGCCGGCGGCGGCAACCCGCGCGACGGCAAGGTCACCGACCTGCCGCTCGACGAGTTCTGGCGCACCATCAAGGTTGACCTGTTCGGGACGTTCCTGTTCTGCCGCTTCGGCCTGCCGGCGATGCGGGCCAGCGGCGGCGGCTCGGTGATCAACACCACCTCGATCCGGGCGCTGGTCGGCACCGCCGGCGCCGACGCCTACACGTCGGCGAAGGGTGGCGTGCTCGCCCTCACTCGTACACTGGCGCTGCAATGGGCGCCGGACATCCGGGTCAACGCGGTGGCGCCGGGCATGATCCTGACCGACCGCGTCGTCGGCATGATCCAGGGTCCGGTGCAAGACAATCCATTCGCGCACCGCCACCTGCTGGGGATGGGCAAGGCGGAGGACATCGCCGACGTCGCCCTGTTTTTGGCCAGCGACGACAGCCGGCTGATGACCGGCGCGATCATTCCGGTCGAGAGCGGCATGTCGGCGACCTAGCGATGACAGATGACGCGGCGGTGTTCGACCGGACGCTGGTGCGCCGGCATCGCGCGCGCGCGGCCGCGTCGTTCGAGCAGCACGACTTCCTGGTGCGCGAGGTCGCGGCGCGGCTGGCGGAACGACTGGCCGACGTGAAGCGCGATTTCGCGTCGGCGCTGATCCTCGGCGCGCATGGCGGGCGTGTGGCCGAGGCACTCGCCGGCTTCGGCATCCCGACCGTGGTGCAGACCGACCTGGCCCCGGCGATGCTGCCGGCGACGGGGGCCCGCGCGGTCGCGGACGAGGAGTGGTTTCCGTTCGCCGACGGCCAGTTCGACCTGGTGGTCTCGTGCCTGGCGCTGCACTGGGTCAACGACCTGCCCGGTGCGCTGATCCAGATCCGGCGGGCGCTGAAGCCGGACGGACTGTTCCTGGCCGGGCTGCTGGGCGGCGCGACATTGACCGAGTTGCGGCAGTCATGGCTGGCGGCGGAGGCCGAGGCCGGCGGCGCCAGCCCGCGGGTGTCGCCATTCGCCGACCTGGGCGACGTGGCCGGTCTGCTGCAACGCGCCGGCTTCGCGCTGCCGGTGGCCGACGCCGACATGCTGACAGTCACCTACGGCGACCCGCTGCGCCTGATGCGCGAACTGCGCGGCATGGGCGAGGCCAACGCGGTCAGCCTGCGCCGCGCCACGCCGACGCCGCGCGGGCTGCTGCTGGCCGCCGCGCGGACCTATCACGAGCGCTTCGCGGGTGCCGACGGGCGGGTGCCGGCGACCTTCCAGGTGCTCTACGCCTCGGGCTGGGGACCGTCGGCCACGCAGCCGAAACCGGCGCGGCGCGGCAGCGCCAATGCGCGCCTGGCTGACGCGCTCGGCACCGTGGAGCACAAATCCGGCGACAAGGCGGGCTGACCGGCGCTGCCCATCGCGCCGACCGTGGCGACTCGAAAATGGGCAGCAGGACGGCGAAGGCCGCGTTTTGGCGTTCTCGCGCGCCCGGCTTTAAGGCAGTAATGCTGACCTTTTGCCAAATTATTGTGCTATGCAACATTGTCTGTGCTGCGATGCAAAATCATCCATAGTCTCAATTATTCCAGATACTTACGCTCCTTCGCAACGCAACACTCGCAGCCCGGATAGGGCGAAGGAGTATCTGATGGGTAAGACGAAACGGATCTCGACGATCCCGAACGCGGCCGCGCCGCTCAGCTATGTCGACCTGGCCCACCACCGGGCCGCCGCCGAACGGCACCGGGCCGAGGCGGTCGCCTGGGCGATCGCGGGCATGTCGCAGGTCGTCGGCCGCCTGGTCACCGGCAAGCGTCGGGGACGGCCACTATGAACCTGCACATCATGATCGGCGAGTGGCGCCAGCGCCGCCGCGCGCGCCGGGAACTGGCGACGCTGGACCCGCGCGAACTGCGCGACGCCGGCATCTCCACCGACCAGGCGGCCTGGGAAGCCAGCCGCCCATTCTGGAAGCCGCTGAACGGCCAGCGCTAAGGCAAGCCCACGGGTGTCCGGGTAAGCCCGCCCGGGCCTGCGCCCAATCCTCGACGCTCTTGCAGGCTCAGGGACGTGGATGGCCCGGACACGCCGGGCCATGACGGGTTTTCCATGATTATCAGTAACATCGTCATGCCCCGGCTTGTCCGGCAAGTATGTACTTGACTGCACAAGGTCGCCTCCCCACATAGAGGTTACGGGAGTTACAGACCATGAAACCCAGCGACAAAATATTCCACGACGAGACTGCGGCCCGCCGATATCTGGAAGAGCTGCGCTGGCCCGATGGTCCGTATTGCCCGTTCTGCGGTGTCACTGACCGCGTGAAGTCTCTGCCGGCCAAGGGCTCCATGGGGCCGGGCTGGTACCACTGTCAGGACTGTCGCAAGAAGTTCACCGTTCGCGTCGGCACCGTCTACGAACGCTCCAAGGTTCCGCTGCACCAGTGGCTCTTTGCGACGTGGCTCATGGCGTCGTCCAAGAAGGGCGTCAGCGCCAAGCAGATCGAGCGCATGTTGGGCGTGTCCTACAAGACGGCTTGGTTCATGGCACATCGTATCCGCGAGGCCATGAAGCCGTCACCGCATTCTTTTCTAGGCGGTCCCGGCAAGACGATAGAAGCCGACGAGACCTACGTTGGCGGCAAAGAAACCAACCGCCACAAGAACAAGCGCGGCAACAAGGCCAGCGCCTACGGTAAGAAGCCCGTCGTCTCGCTAGTCGAGCGTGACGGCCGCGTTCGTTCTGTGCACGTCCCGAACGTGACCGGCAAGACCGTCCGTCTGGTGCTGAAAGAGAACGCCAGCCGCAAGTCGCATCTCATGACTGACGAGAGCGGCGTGTATCGCTACATAGGCAAGCAGTACGCCAGCCACGGCAAGGTCAACCATAAGCGCGACGAGTACGTTCGCGGCGACGCCCATGTGAACTCAGCCGAAAACTATTTCAGCATCCTCAAGCGCGGCATCAACGGCGTGTACCATGCGGTTTCCGAACAGCACCTACAGCGCTACTTGCACGAGTTCGATTTTCGCTACACGAACCGAGAAGGCCGTGGCGTTGATGACGAAGCCCGCACGGTGAAGGCCCTTCGCGGCATCGAGGGTAAGCGCCTCACCTATCGGCGGTCTGACGACCGGGCGAACGTCTAAGCCGGGACTGACCCGCCGCCAGTTTCGCAAGATGTTGCGCCGCTTGCTTGACCCTAGTCCTTAGGCGCCGGCTCCGGGGGCGGCGCCGGCAGCGGCTGGGGCCGCGTACCGGCGGCGTTGATCGCGTTCGATAGTACGTTGGCGATGCCAAGCAAGCGGTCGGGCAGTTCGTCGACCTTGTGCGCTAGCCCGTCAATCCTGCTCGCTATGGACTCCAGCCGATCTTCGGTTCTTTTCTCAGATTGGTAGCTGTTCACAGCAGACTGTTGTGCGCTGTCTCGTATTCGAGACTCAGCTTCTGATATCTGTGTCTTAATATCCTGAACCTGAAAGATCGCAACCGCGACCAAGATGCCCAACATGGCAACAACGATACCCGCAGAGACAGCCGCGACGCCCCACTTGCCCTCCAATGTCGCCAGCCGCTCACGGAACACGATCACATCTTGCACGCCTTCGTTGCCATTGGTCTGGTGATCTCGGCGAACGAGAATCCCCTGGTCGTCACTCGCGGCCCGGATTCCCCCGTTGCTCGATGCGCTACCCACCATCGTCAACGGACCTTTGGTTTTGCTGCGCCCTAGTAAAGCGGAGCACCACCGCCTTTGCGTGCATCCGGACATGACCGCAATTGACACAGATCATGTGAACAACCGGGATATGGCCCCTGAAGTTCTTAAGTGGATCGCCCTGCAATCTGGGCATGAGCAACGCCGCCGAAAAGTCTTCCTCCGACCCCGGAAGATACCAATCATTCTTGCCGCAGGCAGGGCACTCCGGTGGGATGCCCTTGGCCTCAAAGAACCGGAGAACCTCGTCGCGCGTCACCATGCGCCAAGCCTAGCCCACGGCGGCGGAAACTCGCTATAGCTAATCTTTGTCCTTGGAGTCAGGCTTCGGCTTGTGCGGCTTCGGTGGTGTGTTCACCATTCGCTCGACGGCCTTCTCGAAGCGATCCTTGGCCTCGTCGGCAGGCCGCTCCCCCTCGTCCTTACGCTTGGAGTCGTCCATGAGTCAGGAAGACCTGCAAAAAGAACTTACTGAGCATCTGCGCCTGATAGACGAGGCGCGCGACAAGCTCGGGCTTGCCATCGGCAAGTTCACCATGACATTCGCCGCGCTAGAGGCGCAAGCGGACCATGCGATCTGGGTCTTTTTGCGGCTGCCGACAAGTATGGTCGGCCAGTTGCTGACCGGGGCGATCATCAATGTCAGCACCCGGCTCAACATTCTGGAGTCCCTAGTGAAGGGCATGAGGATGGAGCCTGGGATGGAGGCCAACCTATGTGAGACCGTGACCGCCATCAGAGACATGAACGCCTACCGCAATTGGCTGGTGCACGACCAGTGGGGCGCATACCAGCCCAATAGCGGTTCTTGGCAAAAGATACGCACCCGCACTGATGCAAAGTTTCATTTCCAGCACAAGGACTTCTCTGCGGCTGAAATCGACCAGCAGACAGCCGCGTGTTTCGGATTGAGAGCGAAACTCAGTCAGCAGATGAGCGACTATTCTCGCTGGCGGGACGCGCAGCCCACATAACCGCGAATACCTCGCGCGCTACAACGGCGGCTGCGTCGCGCTCAGGGTCAAAGCCCTGAACGATACTCGCTCCCGCCCGAATCATCTCAGGGGTAACCTCTGCGCTGGCCTGTCGTTTTTCAGATGGTTTCGTCATGGCGTTCAGTCAAGTACACACTTGCCGCTTGTCCGGGGCATCCACGTCCAGAAGCTGGACCAATCAGTCGCGGTTCTTCCGTCCGGTGCCGCCCGAAGCGACGCAACCGCCTGAGCGGCATTGGGAAACGGACGTTCACCGCAAGCTTAACCGAACAGACGTGAGCTGCATCCGGCGATCTTCGACGATGCGTCTATCGCGCGCGGCGAGGTCCGCGCTAGCCGACCAGTTCCTCGAACAGCCGCTTCACCTCCGCCTGCACCGAACGGAGCTTGGCGTCGACGGCCTCCAGGTCGTCGACGCCGGCTTCGCGGCACAGCGCGCGGGCCAGGCCGGCCGGCGCCTCGGCCGGCGCGAACGGACCATCCCAGGCAACCCGCAACACGCCCAGCAGGCCCCGCATCAGGCGTGAGGCCGCGATCAGCGTCTCCGCCTTGTCGGCCGCCAGCACGCCGGCCTCGGCCAGCGCGGCCAGCGCCTGGCAGGTATTGGGATGCAGCACCTGCGGGTGCTTGTGCGCGTGCACCAGTTGCAGCGCCTGGGCGATGAACTCCTGGTCGACCAGGCCGCCGCGCACCTGCTTCATTTCCCAAGGATCGACAGTCGGCTTGGCGCCGGCGATGCGGGCACGCATCTCGACCACGTCGGTCATGATCGCCGTCCGCTCGCGCGGCCGGGTCAGGACCTCGCGCACCGCGCTGTCGACGCGCTCGCGCATTGCGTCGGGTCCGGCGACGAAGCGCAGCCGGGTCAGTGCCATGTGCTCCCAGGTCCAGGCCTCGGTGCGCTGATACTCGATGAAGCTGTCGACGCGGGTCACCACCGGCCCCTTGTTGCCGGACGGGCGCAGCCGCATGTCGACTTCGTACAGCGTGCCTTGCGCGGTCGGCGCGGTTATCGCGTTGATCAGGCGCTGGCTGAAGCGGCCGAAATAGTGCGGGCCGACCAGCGCCCGCTTACCGTCCGACTTGGCGTGATCGTCGTCGACCCGATAGCACATCACCAGATCGAGGTCGGAGGCCTCGTTCATCTCCTCGCCGCCGAGCTTGCCCATGCCGAGGACGGCGAAATCGCTGTCGGCGATACGGCCGTGCGCCTGCGCGAACGACGTCGTCGTGGCGTTCAGCACGGCGTCGATGGCGACGTCGGCGAGCCGAGCGTAAGCCGCGCCGGCTTCATCGGCAGCGGTTTCGCCGAGCAGCACCTGGGCACCGACCTGGAAACGCCGCTCCTTGACGAAGCGCCGGGCCAGGTCGAGCGCCTCCTCGTAGTCGCGCGCAGTGGCCAGGCCGCCAGCCAGGCTCTTGGCCAGCTCCGCGTGGTCCGGAAGGTCGTCGAAGAAGTCGCCGCCGATCACCGCGTCGAACACGGCGGCGTTGCGCGCCAGATAGTCGGCCAGGCGCGGCCCGCCGCTCATCAGCCGCGCCAGCAGATCGAGCAGGTTCGGGTGCGCGTGCAGCAGCGAAAATAGCTGCACGCCGGTCGGCAGCCCCCACAGGAACTTGTCGAAGCGGCGCACGGTGGCGTCGGCATCGCCAGTGGCGGCGAAGGCCTGCAACAGGCCCGGCACCAGCTCGGTCAGCAACGCCCGGGCGCGCGCGGTCCGGGTGCAGCGGTAACGGCCATGGTGCCAGCCGCGCACGTGGGCGACGGCGGCCGACGGATCGGCGTAGCCGAGCTTCGCCAGCGTCGCCAGGGTGTCGGGGTCGTCCTCGGTGCCGGTGAACACCAGGTTGCCCTCGTCGCCCAGCGGCGCGGAGCTTTCGAACAGCGCCGCGTAGTGACGCTGCACCACCTCCATGTACCGGCGCAGCTCGGCGCGGAACGCCTCCGGGTCGCGCTGGCCCATGAAGCAGGCCAGGTGGCGGATGCCTTCGCCGTCTTTCGGCAGGGTCTGGGTCTGCTCGTCGTGGATCATCTGCAACCGGTGCTCCACCGTGCGGTGGTAGCGATAGGCGGCGATCAGCTCGTCGGCGGCGGCCTCGTCGATCCACCTGGCGGCGGCCAGCGCGCGCAGGCCACCGCAGGTGGTGGGGTCGCGCAATGACGGGTCGCGGCCGCCGGCGATGAGCTGCTGCGTCTGCACGAAGAACTCGATGTCGCGGATGCCGCCGCGGCCGAGCTTGATGTTATGGCCATCGATGGCGATCTCGTCGTGGCCGCGGTGCCCATGGATCTGGCGCTTGATCGAATGCACGTCCTCGATCGAGGCGAAGTCGAGGTTGCGGCGCCAGATGAACGGCTGCATCTCAGCCAGGAAGGCCTCGCCGGCGGCGATGTCGCCGGCACAGGCGCGCGCCTTGATCATCGCCGCGCGCTCCCAGTTCTGGCCCAGGCTCTCGTAGTAGCTGGCCGCCGCGTCGACCGACACCGCCACCGGCGTCACGCCCGGATCGGGGCGCAGGCGCAGGTCGGTGCGGAACACGTAGCCGTCCGCCGTCGGCTCCTGCAACAGCTTCACCAGGCCCTGGGTCAGGCGGATGAAGCTGTGCTGCAAGGTGTGGCGGCCGATATAGGGCAAGCCGTCGGGGTCGAAGAACACCACGAAGTCGATGTCGGAGGAGTAGTTCAGCTCGTGGCTGCCCAGCTTGCCCATGCCGAGCACGATCAGGCCGGTGCCGCGTTCGGGGTGCTGCAGGTCGGGCAGTTCGAAGTCGCGCGGCTGCGCCTGCAGCAGGAAGTGCCGCACGCCGGCCTGCAAGGCCCAGTCGGCGAGGTCGCTCAGCGCCCGGGTGATCGCCTCCAGCGGCCAGACCTGGCCGACGTCGCAAGCCGCCAGCAGCAGTGCGACGCGGCGCCGGGTGCGGCGCAGGTTCGTGGTCAGCTCGGCCAGCGGTAGATCCAGCGCCGGCGGCGTCAGCAAGGCTTCCAGGATCGCTTCGGGCGGCTTGCCGAGCAGGTCGGACACGAAGGCCGGATCGCGGGACAGGCAGCGGGCCAGGAACGGGCTGTTGCCGGCCAGCCCATCGACCAGCGGGCCGCCGACCCCGTCCGACAGCAGGCTCTCGACCGCGTCGGCATGATCGCCGGCGCCCGCGCGCAGGTCGTCGCGCGCACGGGTCGCCGCGTCGGCATCGAAGGCCGGCGGCAGGTCCGCGATACGGTCCAGCAGAAGATCGGTCATGGCGCCGCGATAGTATGGCCTTTGCGCCGTATTGCCAGCGCCATGGCTCACTTTCGCCAGTTCCCGCGTCGTGGCGCCATGATAAAATCCGGCGCCGGTTTCGGACCGGTTCTGCTAGGAAATCAAGCCATGAAGAACGTCACTGGCCTCGCGCTCGTCGCGGCGCTGGCCTGGTCGAGCGCGGCAGCAGCCGAGTCGCTGCTGGCGCGCGGCACCTACCTGATGAACTCGATCGTCGCCTGCGGCAACTGCCACACGCCGCAGACGCCGGATGGACCGGCCCCGGGGATGGAACTGGCCGGCCAGAAGGTGTTCGAGGACCCGACGATGACGGCCTACGCGCCAAATATCACCCAGGACAGGGAAACCGGCATCGGCACCTGGACCGATGCCCAGATCATCACCGCGATCCGCGAGGGCACGCGCCCCGACGGCAGCCTGATCGGCCCGCCGATGCCGTTCGAGCAGTACCGCCACATGTCGGACCGCGACGTGCAGGCGATCGTCGTCTACCTGCGCACCGTGAAGCCGGTGACGAACACCGTGCCTAAGTCGGTCTACAACATCCCGCTGCCGCCGGCCTGGGGCCCGCCGGTGACCGGTGTAACGACGCCGGACAAGGCCGACCTGCCGGCCTACGGCACCTATGTCGCCGAGGCGCTCGGGCACTGCAACGAGTGCCACACGCCGATGGTCAAGGGCCGGTTCGACTTCGCGAACCAAAAGGGCGCCGGCGGATTCCAGTTCCCCGGCCCCTGGGGCGTGTCGGTCGCGGCCAACATCACGCCGCACGAGGACGGCATCGCCGAATACACCGACGCCGAGATCGAGCAGGTGGTCAGAACCGGTTTACGCCCGGACGGCAGCCGCCTGATGCCGCCGATGGGCGTCCACTACTACAAGAACATCGCCGCCGACGACATGAAGGCGATCATCGCCTACCTGCGCGCGTTGCCGCCGGTGCCGACACCGCAGCACTGAGCCGCTGCGAGGCCGGCCCGGTGGCGTCCACCGGGTCGGTCTCGACCTCGCCACGGCGTTGCAGCCACAACGCCACCGCCCACCACAACATCGCCCAGGCAGCACCGACACACCAGCCGGCCAGCACGTCGGAGGGATAGTGCACGCCGAGGAACACGCGGCTGGCGCCGATCGCCGCGGTCAGCAGCAGAGCGCAGCCCAGCAGGTAGGCCTTGGTGCGCCAGCGCGGCTGCAACCGCACCAGCAGCGCCCCCAATGTGAGGTAGGTGACCGTCGACAGCATCGCGTGGCCGCTGGGGAAGCTGAGTGAGACCACATCCACCGCGTGCGGTACCAGGTCGGGGCGCGGGCGGCCGTAAAAGCTCTTCAGCGCGTTGCTCAGCAACACCCCGCCGCCGATCGACACCGCCACCAGCAGCGCGCCACGACGGTGGCCGATGAGGAACTGGTAGCCGATCACCGCCAGGGTCATGAAGGTCAGGATCGTGTAGCCGCCGAGTGCGGTGACGTCGCGCGCCGCCTTGGCCAGCCACGGCGGGCCGATCGGCGTGCCGAGGTCGCCCGCGGTGCGCAGCGCCAACAGGATCGCCTCGTCGAGCGCCCGGGTATCGCCTTCGACCATCTCCTCGGCGATTTCGGCGAAGCCCAGGATGGCGGCGCCGACGACCAGCAGCACCGCCAGCAGGACGATCTCGCGCCGCGCCAGCCGCAGCAGGAAGATCGCCGATTCGAGCGCGCCGCCGCGGCGCCTATCGCGGTTGCGGGCGAAAAAACGAAACATGGTGGCAGACCAACGACGGCGGGCCGGATAGGTTGCACGCATGCGGATCGCGAACACCTATGGCGTCGACGCGGCGGCGGTGGCGCGCGGCACCGTCATCGTGATCGATGTGCTGCGCGCCTTCACCACCGCCGCCTATGCCTTCGACGCCGGCGCTGCGCGGATCGTGCTGGTCGGCGATCCGGCTGAGGGTTTCGCGCTGAAGGCACGCTGGCCGGATGCGGTGCTGGTCGGCGAGGACGGCGGCCGGCAGATCGCGGGATTCGACGTCGGCAACTCGCCCGAAGCGGTCGAGGCGATGGATCTGACGGGCAAGACGATCGTATTGCGGTCGTCGTCGGGCACCCAGGGCGTGGTCGGCGCCACCGGCGCCGAGGCGATCTGGCTCGGCAGCCTGGTGGTCGCGTCCGCCACGGTACGCGCGCTGCAAGACCGGCCGCTGGTGACGATCCTGGCGATGGGCAGCCGCAACGGGCCGGACGGGCCGGAGGACGTCGCCTGCCAGCGCTACATGGCCAGCCTGTTCGCCGGCGTGCCGGTGGCCCGGGACGAGATCCGCCAGGCGGTGATCGACAGCCCGTCCGGGCAGTGGGCGCTGGACCCGGCGATCGGCTTCAAGACGCCGGGCGACCTGGACCGCGCCGTCGCCATCGACCGCTTCGACTTCGCCATGCCGGTGACCCGCGAGGACGGGCTGCTGGTGGCGCATCGTGTGGACATGTCGGATGTCTGAGCGGTCTTCAATGACGTTCACCCACCTCACCCCAACCCTCTCCCCCTGAAGTGCGGAGAGGGAGCGGCAACGTCATCGCCATTGCGTCCCTCTCCGCCTCCGGGGGCGGAGAGGACAGGTGAGGTGGGGGTTCAACGGCCTTGGCAGGATGGGCGTCAGAACAGGTAGCTGAGACCCAGCACCAGGTCGTGACTGTAGTAGTTGTCGGCCGTCACCTGGTCGCCGCCGGCGAAGGTCGGGGTCTCGACCGCGCCGAGCCAGGTGAAGCGGTAGCCGAGTTCGCCGACCCAGTTGGCGGAAATCCGCACCCGCAAGCCGAGCATCGCGGCGGCGGCAAGATTGTCGCTATGCGCCGTCGCCTCCTCCTCCGAGGTGCGGGTCAGGTTCGGGCGCTTGGTGTCGGCGTCGTGGCGGGCATAGCCGATGCCGGCGCCCGCGTAAGGCTGCCACGGCGTCCCCGTCACCACGTCGTAGTAGCCGTTCAGCATCAGCACGTTGCTGGACAGGTTCACGGCATAGTCGATGGTCGACAGGACCGGCGCCGGGACCACGATCACCCGGCTGTCGAAGTCGAAGCGCAGCCGATGCTGGTATTCCAGTTCGATACGGACCGGCAGGCCCCGGTCGGCGAAGGAATAACCCACCGCCAGGGCGCCGATGCCGACATATTCCAGGTCGTCGCCGTGGGTGACCTCGAAGGTGCCGGGCGGATTGCCGGTGCGCTCGATCCCGTCGAGCCAGGAGCCGCCGGAGATGAAGCGCACGGCGCCATAGGCACCGCCGCCGTCGTCGGCCTTCGCCGCCACGCCGGAAATCCCGACCAAGAGCCCCGCCAGCGCCAGCAGGCCGTTGCCGCTTCCCCTCATGCGCCGGTGTTAGCACGCCGTTCCCGGTCGGCCAACGGTGAGCGTCGTCACCGGCAAGGCGCGGCGCGATGTGGCAGACTCTTCATCCAGATCGTCAGCCGAGGCGACGCAAGGTCCGCTTTGCGCTAGGCTGCCGGCAATCGACAATTTGGCGATAGAAGGAACGATCGGATGCGCATGGGGAAATTTCCCGCCCTGATCGCCACGCTGCTCGCTTGTGGCATGCTGTTCGCCGGGCCGGCCCAGGCGGCGCGCGCCGTGGCGCTGATTCTCGACCTCAATGGCGGCGCCAAGCCGGAGCTGGAGCCGTTCAGCGAGATGGCGGCGAATGACAGCGTCACCCTGGCCGACGGCGCCAGCATCACCTTCCTGCACTACGGCACCTGCGAGGAAGTCGTGGTGGAGGGCGGCGTGCTGGTGCTGACCGAGCGCAACTACCTGTCGCAGAAGGGCAAGATCGTCTCGGTAACGCGCGCCAAGTGCCCGAAGAAGGTGGCCTTGGCCGGCGAGGCGCGGACCGGCGGCGTGCGACTGCGAGCCGGCAGCGCCGGGCTGAAGCTGAACACCAAGCCGAGCTTCGTGCTGACCGGGACCGGCCGCGAGGGCGTCACCGAGGTGGTGCTGATGCACGACGGCAAGGAAGTCGGCCGCCAGAAGATGCAGGGCGCCAAGCTGGTGTGGTCCGGCGACGCGTTGTCGCCGGGGCGCGGCTATAGCCTCAGCCTGATGCGCGGCAGCGGTGAAAGCGGCGAGCCGATCGACTTCGAGGTGCGCGAGGGCGAGCAGGGCCTGGCGTTGATCGAGGTGAACTGACCGTCGGCTGTTGGCGAGGGGGGCTAGGCGTCGATGCGCCTGACGCAGCGCATATCGCTGGTAACCATCGGCGTCTGCGCCGCGGCGGCGGTGGCCAGCACCGCGATCGATCCCTCGCCCAGCGTGTTCGACGGCCCGCTGCATGATCTGGCGGTGGTGGCCCGGGCGGAGATCGAGGACGCCGCGCCTGCCGACACACCGGTGGTGGTGATCGCCGTCGACGACCGCAGCCTGGAGGCAGAGCGGCTGGCGAGCATGCCGCGGGCGATCTTCTCGCCGGTCTGGGCCGAGGTGATCGACTACAGCACCGCAGCCGGCGCCAAAGTGGTCGCCTTCGACTTCCTGTTCTCGTTCAACGGCAACGCGCTCAGCAAGAACTGGGACCGGCCGCTGCTGCAGCAACTGTTCCGGCACCGCGAGGAAGTGGTGCTGGGCCGGTCGAGCACCACGGTGCCGCCGCCGCATTTGCTGGCGGCGCTGCGCAACGACCAGGCCGCGCTCGGCCTGCTGGAACTGATCGCCGACGGCGATGGCGTCTACCGCCAGGTGCAGCGCGCCTACGCGACCCAGGACGGCCAGGCGCTGCCGGGCCTGTCGCGCCAGGCACTGGCGCGAGCGGGCGTCGAGATGCCGGCCACCGTGCGGCTGGCCCCGCACGGCAACCTGGAAGCCCGGATCCCGACCTACGCGCTGATCGACGTGCTGAACTGTGCCGAGGCCGACCCGGACAAGCTGGCCGAGGCGCTTGGCGGCAAGGTGGTGTTCGTCGGCTCCACGCTGCCGGAGGAAGACCGCAAGTTCACCCCGGACCGGCTGTTCCGGCCGCTGCCGCGCTCGCAGGTGCCGGCCAGCGCCGATGGTTGCTCGCTGGTGCCGCAGGCGGCCTCGCTGCCGGGCTCGCGCACGCGGCCGGGAGTCTACATCCACGCCGGCGCGGCGGCGGCGGTGCTGACCGGCGAGGTGGTGGTGGCCAGCCCGCTCACCTGGCGGCTCGCGGCGGCGGCGGCGGGCGCGGTGGTCGGCGCGGCGATCGGCCTGACGCTGGCGCCGTGGCTGACGGTGATCGCCACGGTGGCGGGGCTGCTGGCGCTGTGGGCGGTCCAGGTGCTGGCGCTGGGGCAACTCACCTGGCTGCCGACCGCCGGCGCCATGGTGGCGCTGCTGCTGTCGGTCGTCGTCGGCTACGTGGTGCGCTACCTGCTGGAGGAGCGGCGCCGGCGGCGGGTGCAGAACGCCTTCGGCAAGTTCCTGGCGCCCTCGCTGGTGGAGAAACTGACGCACGAGCAACTCGACCTGTCGCTGGGCGGCGAGGATGCCGAGCTGTCGGTCATGTTCGCCGACCTGTCCGGCTTCACCGCGCTGTCGACGCAGGTCTCGGCGACTGAGCTGGTGGAGACCACCAACCGCTACCTGGCGCTGATCGCCGACGAGGTCGATCGCACTGACGGCTATGTCGACAAGTTCATTGGCGACGCGGTGATGGGCTTCTGGGGCGCTCCGGTGGCCGACGCGCATCATGCGGAGAAGGCCATGGTCGCGGCATTGCGCATCGTCGAGCTGGTCGCCGAGGAGGCGAAGAAGGACATCGCCGCCGGCCATCGCGGCTATGGCGTGAAGGTCGGCGTCTATTCCGGCCCGGCGATCGTCGGCAATGTCGGCTCGGAACGGCGCTTCAACTACACCGCCGTCGGCGAGACGGTGAACGTGGCGGCGCGGCTGGAAAGCCTGCCGTCGATCTACGAATGCCCGATCGTGGTCGGCGACCGCACCGCGGACGCGGTACGCGGCGACTTCCTGCTGCGCGAGATCGACTACATCGCGGTCAAGGGCCGGTCCAAGCCGCTGGCGATCTTCGAGCCGATCGCGCACGACCTGGCCGCCACCGACCAGCAGCGCGACGATGCCGCCGCCTACGAGGCCGGTCTGGCGCACTACCGCGCGCGCCGGTTCAAGGAAGCGGCCGAGACCTGGGCGACGCTGCCGCACGACGCGGTCGCGCACCTGATGGCCGACCGTGCGCAGCGCTACATGGAAACGCCGCCCCCGGACGACTGGGACGGCGTCAACGTGCTGACCAGCAAGTGAGAAAAGCTGCGGCCCGGCGGGACCAACCGCCGGGCCGCGCAGGTCGAGGCTACTCGATGATCACCAGCGTGCGGACCTCGATGCTTTCGCGCGCCGGCGCGTTTTCCGAGCCTTCCAGCTCGAAGGCGCCGTGCGGGGCGAAGCGGGCGCGGCCGTCGTCGAGGCTGTCCCAGCCCTTGATCAGCACCACCTCGTCGGGCGTCATTTGCGAGGCGTAGTACCAGCGGTGTCCCTCGCCCATGGCGAGCTGGTAGATCTCGCCGACGCGGTCGGGGAACACCTGGTCGGTGGCGATCAGGTCCTCGGCGGGGATGCTGGACGCGTCGGCCAGCGCCAGCGGCGAGCGCTGCACCGGCCCCTTGATCGGGCGCCAGACGTTGACCTGGACGATGCGGGCGCCGGCCTTTTCCAGGCGTTCGGCTTCTTCGTCACCGACCACGTCGCGCAGCCGCTGCGGGCCGCTCTTCACGGTGTAGTCGACATGGACGCGTGTCGCCGGGCCGCGCTGACCGTCGCGATTGGGCGCGCCGGCGCCGCCGTCGGAGCGACGCGTGGCATCGAAGATCACCACCTGGCTGGCACCGAAGCGGCGCTTCAACAGCTCCTGCAGCTCCGGGTAGTAGACATTGTCGACGGCGTCGTCGTCGTAGAGGTCCTCGACGGCGGTGACGTGGCGCAGCAGCTCGAAGCCCTCGCGCTCGATGGAGAGGTCCTCGGCGACCTCGCGCATGTCATAGACCGGCACCACGTGCTCCTCGGTCTCGAAGAACACCTCCGGCGCGCCGCCGGTCAGCGCGCTGGACTTGAAATAGGGCTTGTCCTTCTGCCGCTTGATGAAGGTCAACGCGGCATACACGTCGGTCTCGGGCAGCGGTTCGTTCAGGGCGGCGGCGGTCGACATCGGTCGGTTCCTCGTCATTGAAAGCCTGTTGAGGAGAAAGGTGGGGCGATGCGACCCCAGCCGCCAGCCCATTCGGCTCAGGTCAACTTGAATGATGTTCAACTCGCGCGCCACTGCGCCGCCAGCGCCTCCAGCCAGCGGGCCAGGCGCTTGGCCGGCGCCGTCGGCTCGATATCGGCCGGCCGGCACAGGTAATAGGCGGCGCCTGTGGGATCGGCGGCGCCGAACGGCGCCACCAGCGTGCCGCGCGCCAGACGCTCGTCGACCACCGGGCGGCGGCCCAACGCCAGGCCGTGACCGGCCTCGGCAAGCTGCAGGGTCTGCTCCATCGCCTCCATGGTCACGGCGCCGGCCAGCGACGGCGGCGCCAGGCCGCGGGCGCGGGCCCATTCCTCCCACTCATCGGGAAACTGCGTGTGCACGATAAGGCGGGCGCGGGCCAATGCCGCCGCCGGGTCGTCGCCCGGCTTCAGGTCGAGATAACCCGGCGCGCAGACCGGCAGCGCCGCCTCCTCCAGCAGGAAGGTCGCGACCATGCCGGGCCAGGTGCCCTTGCCGTGGCGGATCGCCAGGTCGATCTGGTCGCGGCGCAGGTCGACCACGCGCGTCGTCGTGACCAGCTGCAGGTCGACGTCGGGCTGCTCGCGCTCGAAGCCGCCGAGTTGCGGGATCAGCCAGGTCGCGGCCAGCGACGGCGGCATGGTCAGGCGCAGGACGGAGCGGCCGGCGGGGCGCAGGATCGCCTCGGTCGCGGTCTGGATCTGGCGGATCGCCGGGTCGATCTGGGCCAGATACTGACGCCCGGCGGCGGTCAGCCGCATGCCGCCGCCGGCCCGCTCGAACAACGACACGCGCAGGAAATCCTCCAGCCGGCGGACCTGGTGGCTGATCGCCGACTCGGTCACGCCGAGGCTGGCGGCGGCATCGCGGAAACGGTCGTGCAAGGCGGCGGCGTGAAACGCGCGCAGGGCGGCGAAGGGCGGCAGTTGCGGCGACGGATCGACCATCGCCGCAGGGTGGCGCAGGCTTGAGCCCCGTTCAAGCCGTCAGCGGGAAGTGGCAGGCCACGCGGTGGTCCGGCGCCAATTCGGTCAGCTCCGGCACTTCCTGCGCGCACCTGGCCTGCGCATAGGGACAGCGGGTGCGGAAGCGGCAGCCGCTGGGCGGGTCCATCGGCGAGGGCAGGTCGGAGGCGGTAAGCGCCACCTCGCGCACCGGCGCGCTCGGGTCGGGCACCGGAATCGCGCTCAGCAGGGCCGCCGTGTAGGGGTGCATCGGCGCGGCATAGAGCGCGTCCGACGGCGCCACTTCGCAGAGCCGGCCGAGATACATCACCGCGACGCGGTCGGACACGTTCTTCACCACCGCGAGGTCGTGGCTGATGAACAGCATGGTCAGGCCGAGCCGCTGCTTCATCTCCTCCAGCAGGTTCAGGATCTGCGCCTGGACCGAGACGTCGAGCGCGGAGACCGGCTCGTCGCAGATCAGCAACGCCGGCTCCAGGATCACCGCGCGGGCGATCGAGATGCGCTGACACTGGCCGCCGGAGAATTCATGCGGCCGGCGGTCGGCGGCGAGCCTGGGGTCGAGGCCGACCGCTTCCAGCATGGCGTCGACCCGGGCGCGGACCTCGGCGTCGGCCAGGTCGGTGTTGACCTTCAGCGGCGCGCCGACGATGTCGGCGATCTTGCGGCGCGGGTTCAGCGAGGCGATCGGGTCCTGGAAGATCATCTGCATCCGGGGCCGCACGCGGCGCAGCGCCTTGCCCTCCAGGCCGGCGATGTCGGTGTCCTCGAAGTGGATCTCGCCGGCGGTCGGCGGCGGTAGCTGCATCAGCGCCCGGGCCGCCGACGACTTGCCGCAGCCGGACTCACCGACCAGCCCCAGGGTCTCGCCGGCGGCGATGTCGAAGTCGACGCCGGAGACCGCCTGCACCGCGCGGCCATTCGGCACCCGGAAGCGCACCGTCAGGTCGCGCACGCTCAGCAGCGGCTGGCTCACGCGCCCGACCCCAGCGGATGCCAGCAGGCATAGGCATGGCCGCCATCGACGTCGGCGCCGACCAACGCCGGGGCGGCGCCGCGGCAGTCGTCGGCGGCATAGCGGCAGCGCGGCGCGAAGCGGCAGCCCGGCGGCGGGTCGATCAGCTCCGGCGGCCGGCCGGCGATGGTTTCCAGCCGAGTGTGGGCCGGATCGGACAGCCGCGGGATCGAGCGCAGCAGGGCGGCGGTGTAGGGCATCCGGGTCTCGGCGAACAGCGTCCCGGTATCGGCGCGCTCGACGATGCGGCCGGCATACATCACCGCAACCTCGTCGGTGCGCCCGGCGACCACGCCGAGGTCGTGGGTGATCAGGATCAGCGCCATGTTGCGCTCGCGCTGCTGGAGTTTCAGCAGGTCGAGGATCTCCGCCTGCACGGTCACGTCGAGCGCCGTGGTCGGCTCGTCGGCGATCAGCAGCGCCGGCTCGCAGGCCAGCGCGATGGCGATGGCGACGCGCTGGCGCATGCCGCCGGAGAGCTGGTGCGGGTAGTGGTCGACGCGGCGCTCGGGCTCGGGGATGCCGACGGCGGCGAACAGCTCGATGGCGCGGTCGCGGGCCTGGCGCCGGCCCAGCCGAAGGTGGTGGGTCAGCGACTCGACGAGCTGCGCGCCGCAGGTCATCACCGGGTTCAGCGAGGTCATCGGGTCCTGGAAGATCATCGCCATGTGGCGGCCACGGACCTGGCGCAGCGCCCGTTCCGACAGGCCGCGCAATTCCTGGCCGTCGAAACGAATGCTGGTCTCCGCCGGCACCCGCGCGGTCGACGGCAGCAGGCCCATGATGGTGCGCGACAGCACCGACTTGCCGCAGCCGGACTCGCCGACGATGCCCAGCGTCTGACCGCGCCGGATCGCGAAGGAGACGCCGTCGACGGCGCGCACCCGGCCGCGCGGCGTCTCGAAATGCGTATGCAGGTCGCCGACCCGCAGCAGCGGCTCGCTGCTCAGCGCCTGTCCATCGACGCCAGCGTGCCGTTGCGCGCTCACAGCTTGCCCTCGCGCGGGTCGATCAGGCCGCGCAGGCGGTCGCCGATCAGGTTGAAGGACAGCACCGTCAGGCACATCGCCGCGGCCGGGATCATGGTGATGTGCGGCGTGTCGTCGAGCCGCTCGCGGCCCTCCTCGATCATCGTGCCCCAGCTCGCGGTCGGCGGCGGCACCGAAAGGCCGAGGAAGCTGAGCGTGCCTTCCGCGACGATCAGCACGGCGACCAGCAGCATGGCGAAGACGATCAGCGGCATCACCACGTTGGGCACGATCTCGCGCACCAGGATGTAGAGGTCGGAGGCGCCCATCGCTTTGGCGGCGAGCACGAATTCGCGGTTGGCCAGGCTCAGCGTGTTGGCCCGTGCCACGCGCGCCGAGGCCGGGATCGACAGGAAACCCAGCGCCAGGATCAGGTTCAGCAGGGTCGGGCCGAGATAGAAGGTGATCGCCAGCAGCAGCGCCAGCGCCGGGAAGGCCAGCACGATGTCCATCGCCGCCACCACGACGCTCTCCACCCGGCCGCGGTAGTAGCCGGCCAGCACGCCCAGCGCACCGCCGAGCAGCAAGCCGATCAACGGCGAGACCAGGCCGATGGTCAGCGACACCCGGGCGCCGTGGATCAGGCGCGTGAGGATGTCGCGGCCGAGATTGTCGGTGCCCAGGAGATAGCGGAACTCGGCGAACTTGCCGTCGCCGCCAGCCATCTCGATCTCGCCGACCGTGCCCGGGGGCGCCGCCGTGGACAGGAAGTCCATGGTGTCCGGCGCCGGCAGCGGCCACAGGTCGGCGGTGATGGCGAAGAACAGGACAAGGCCGATCCAGCCCACCGGCAGCCAGAAGCGCAAGCCCAGGCGGCCGCGCCGGCGTCGCCGGGCCAGGCCCTCGGCGTCGTCTTCGGCCGTCACCCGGGCGCGCTGCAGGGCCGCGTCAACCACCGCGCCCCTCCACCCGGATGCGCGGGTCCAGCATGCTGTAGGTCAGGTCGACCAGGAAGTTGATCATCACGTAGGAGACCGCGATGAACAGGATGCAGCCCTGCACCACGACGTAGTCGCGGCTGAAGATACCGATCAGCAGCAACCGGCCGACGCCGGGCAACGCGAACAGCGTCTCGATGATCAGCGTGCCGCCGATCAGCGCGCCGACCTGGATGCCCAGGATGGTGATCAGGCTGAAGGACGACGGCCGCAGGGCGTGGCGCAGCAGGATGTGCCAGGTCGGCAGGCCCTTGGCCCGGGCCATGGCGATGTAGTCCTCCTGCAAGGTCACGATCATGTCGTTGCGCAGCAGGCGCATCAGCGTGACCCACTCGATCAGCGCGATCGACAGGGCCGGCAGGATGAAGGTCCGCAGGTTGTCCCACAGGCCCTCCGACAACGGCGTGTAGCCGGTCGCCGGCAGGATGCCGAGCCGCAGCGCGAAGAAGAAGATCAGGATCAGCGCCATCACGAAGGGCGGGATCGAGATCATCGCGAAGCCGAGCAGCGTCACCGCCTGGTCGACCCAGCGGTTCTGCCGGTAGGCGCACAGCACGCCCAGCGGCACCGCGACGCCGACCGCGATCACCTGCGCCAGGAACATCAGCTCCAGGGTCACCGGCAGCCGGCTCAGGATCGCCTCGCCGACCGGCTCGCTGGTGCGCAGCGAGATGCCGAGGTCGCCCTGCAGCAGCCCGGCCACCCAGTCCAGGTAGCGCAGGTGCAGCGGCTGGTCGAGACCGAGCTCGGCGCGAATCGCGTCGATCTCGGCCGGCGACGCGTCCAGCCCGGCGATCAGGTAGGCGACGTCGCCCGGTAACAGGCTGACCAAGAGGAAGGTCAACGTCGTCACCGCGATGACGACAAAGACCAACCTCAATAGCTTACGACCCAGAAACCGCATGGGCGGACCAGGGGCTGACTAGGTAAGCGGGCTTAGTTCTCGAAATACGCGAAGCGCACGTCCAGCACGCCCTGGTACAGCGGGGCGACACCCATCAGCGACTTCTTGGCGATGGCGTGGTGGGTACGGCCCGAGGTCCACAGGATCGGCGCGTCCTGGTTCATTTTGCGGGTCGCCGCGCACTGCGCCTTCTCGCGCGCTTCCGGGGTCTCCGCGGTACGCATCGCGACCAGCAGCTTGTCCATCTCCTCGTCCTTGTAGTGGGCGAGGTTGTACGGGCTCTTGGAGTGCAGCAGGGCGAACAGCTGGGCGCCGATCTGGCCGGCGTCGGCGATGCGCCAGCCGGCGATCTGGTAGTCGTTCTTGAACACCGTCTGCACGAAGGAAAGCTGGTCGATCGGACGCAGCGTCATGGTGATGCCGGAACGTTTGGTGAGCTGCTGCATCAGCAGGCCGAAATCGCGGCCGCGCTGCGTCGCGGTGTGCATCAGTTCGACCGAGATCGGCGTGCCGATCTCTTCCACCAGCTTCTTGGCGCCGGCGATGTCGCCGTCCTTGAAGTAGTCGGCATCGCAACTCACGCTCGGCAGCATGCCATGCTCGGTCACCGGCGCGACGCCGTGATTGATCTTCTCGACCGAGTGCTTCTGGCTCCAGGCCATGGAAATGGCGCGGCGCACGCGCACATCGTCCAGCGGCGGCTTGGTGTTGTTGAGGAACATGATGCCGCCGCCCTCGCCCTCGCGCGAGTGCACCGTCAGGCTGTCATCCTTCCTGGCCTGCACGATGGACAGGCCGCGGTCGGTCCAGGTGGCGTCGATCTCGCCGGACTGCACGGCGGCGAAGCGGGTCTGCTGGTCCGGGATCAGGCGGAAAACGATCTCGTCGAAATGGACCTTCGCGTCACGGTCCCAGTAGTCCGGATTGCGCACCACGACGATGCGGTCGCCGCCCTTCCATTCCTTGAACATGTAGGGGCCGGTGCCGACCGGATGCCGGTTCATGGTGTCGTCCGCCACCGCCTTGGGCGAGGGGATAAAGCAGCACAGGGAGAACGGCGACAAGCCCTGGCGGCCCGGTAGCCAGGCGTGCTTGTGGTTCACCCGCACGGTGTGGTCGTCGACCTTCTCAACCGACTGCATCGGGCTGATGAACAGCAGGCCGATATAGCGGTTCTTCGGATTCAGGATACGGGTGAAGTGGGCGACCACCGCGTCGGCGTTGAACGGCGTGCCGTCGTGGAACGTCACGCCCTTGCGCAACGTGTAGGTCACCGTCTTGCCGTCGTCGGAGACCTTGATCGCGGTCGCCAGCGCCGGTTTCGGGTTGTCGAAGGGCGGCTCCATCAGCCGGTCGACCATGGTCACCATGACCGAGGCCGGCGCCTCGCCCAGCACCCGGCCCTTGACCGCGTCGAAACCGGTCGGCTCCTGCTCGATACCGATGGTCAGGGTCTTGCCGGCGGCTTCGGCGGGCGCGGCGGCGAGGCCGAGACCGATAAGCGCCAGTGCCGACACCGCAAGCCGGCCAAGTCGATTGCCAGTGATGGACATGTCTCTCGTCTCCCTGTGATGCCGCGGTCTTGTTGCCTGACCGCCGGTCAATAGTTGGGCAAATGATGGTGTGATCGGCGCCGCGACGCAACCTTCCGCTAATGTCGCGCGGCGGTGCGTCCGGGCAGGAACAGCAGGGCGCAGACGATCGAGGCCAGTCCGAACAGGCCGATCGTCAGCGGGCTGTCGCCGCTGGCCAGCAGCATGTGGCCGACCAGCAGCGGCCCGGCAACGTGCCCGATCCGTTCCAGGAAGCGGTAACTGGCAGTGACGCGGGCGCGGCCGAGCCGGGCCGCCGCCGCGGTATCGCCGACCAGGGTGACCACCGGGGCCGCGATCAGGCCGTGCGAGACGCCGATCAAGACCATGCCCAGGACCATCACCACAATCGGCAGGAACGGCACGCCGCTGGTCACCAGCCACGCATCGACCAGCGACGCCAGCGGCGCCAGCCAGCCGATGGCGGCGCCGACCGGCCCCGGCGCGACGATCGGGTCGAACCCGGCGGTGACCAGGCCGACCAGGATCATGCCGAACCCGGCGCTGATCGACCCGGTGGCCAGCACCCACCGCGCGCTGCCCAGCCGGTCGACCAGGCGGGCGGCGAAGAAGGTCGAGACCAGGGTGGCGGCCGCGTACAGCATCAAGAGCTGGCCGATGTCCTCCTGGGCAAAGGCGCCGCCGGCCAGCACCAGGGGAATCGCGAACATGATCACCCCCGACAGCACCAGCTTGGAGAAGATCCCGATCAGCAGCAGCAGGCGAGTGAAGCGCCAGTCGGCCAGGGTCCGCAGCAGGCCGGCGAAGGCGCCGGTCTCGGCGGCGGCCGGTTCGGCGCTGGGCGCCAGCCGGGTCGCCGGCACCAGCCGCCACAGGTAGACCAGCGCCAGCGCGCCGATCGCGGCGGCGACGACGAAGACCTCGCGCTGGCCGATGAACACCGCCAGCAGGGCGCCGATGGCGCTGCCGGAGATCAGCGCGCCGTTGTAGCCGATGACCTGCACCGCCTGGCCCTGGGTGCGGCGCTCCGGCGGCACCACGGAAAGCAGGTAGGACTGGATACCGATCAGCAGCAGGCCCTGGCCCAGGCCGCTGACCCCGCGACCGACCAGAACCGACCAGAATCCAGGTCCGGCCGCCAGCACCAGCATGCCGGCCAGCGCGCACGCGGCGCCGCCGGCAATCAGGCGCTTCAAGTCGCCGCCCTCGGCATAACGCCCGGCCGGGATCAGCACCGCCGCGAAGGCGATGAAATAGACCGTGAACGGCCACGACGCCCAGCCCGCCGGCAGCCCGGCGGCGGCGGCCTCGGCGGCGGCGTATTGCGGCAGGAAGGAGATGCACAGCATGTCCAGGAACACGACCAGGAAATAGGCTGGCCGGATCAGGGTCAGGCGGTCGCCGACGTCGGCCGCCGGCGGCGGTGCCTGCGCCTGGACCTGGGACTGGCGGCGCTGCAACACGCTGCCGACGTCGAGGAACAGGAAGGCGACGATGGCGGTGGCGACCATCAGCACCAGGAAGTTCTTGCCGGCGCGCCAGATCTCGCTCAGCACGACACTGACCGGCACCGACACCGCGACGCGCAACGTCGGCGCGTCGTCGGCGCCGCTCAATGCCTGGGTGAACTCGTAGGCGTCGTCGTCGGCGCTGTAGCTGATGCCGACCTGGCCAGGGTCGGTGTGGATCAGCGCCTCGCCGGCGCGGATTAGGGCGATGGTGCGGATATCCTGGTTGAGCCGGCGGTACTCCGCGAAGGCCCGGTCGATGCCGGTGAAGTCGGCCAGTTCCAGGCGCAGGCGCACCGCGCCGGACAACCGCTCCGCCAGCGCCCCGGCCAGCGCCTTGGTGCGATCCTGCACGCCATCGGCGAAGAGCTGGAACATCACCGCCATCACCGCCGCGGCGACGATCAGGAAGGCGCCGAAGAAGCCGGCTTCGGTGAGCAGCCGGCGCCCACCGGCGACGAGCTGGAGCGCGGCGAACAGGGCCAGGCAGACGGCGGCGGCGACCATCGCCGGCACGAAGGCGCGGTCGACGCGCTCGTTGACGTCGGCGCGCGCGATCGACAGGCGCAGCTCGCCGACCCGCTGAAACCGGTTCGACAGCGGCAGGCGCACCTGCAGCCGCGCATCGGACTGCAACACCTCCAGCGAGGTATTGGTCAGCCGGATCGGCGCCGGCGCGTAGTTCTGCGGCGGTGCCTCGGCGCCCTGGACCTCGGCGATGGTGCCGCCGGCGGCGCCGACCAGTTCGATGGCGACGATATGCGGGTCCGATGCGATCAGGCCGCGGGCGCGGGTCTCGAAGCCGATGAACTGCTCCAGCGGCTGGCCGGCCTGCAGGAACGTGTCGATCGGGTCACGGATCACCTCGCCCTGCACCGCCAGCTTCTCCAGCTGCAGGCGCGGATTGACCCGGTGCGCCTCGCCCAGCCCGACGGTGACCAGCAAGGTCAGCGACGCCGCCAGCACCAGCAGCATCGGCAGTCGGTCGAGTAGCCGTCGCATCGGCGGCGTGTTTGCGGGCACGATCGGCGGTTCAGCCGACCGCGTCGACCGCCTCGGCGCGGCTGCCGGTGATGGTCAATATCTTGTCGAAGCCGCTCATCGAGAAGACCTCGCGGATATTGTCGTTCAGGCCGCATAGCGCCAGCTTGCCACTGGTCGCACGCAGCCGCTTGGCCGCCATCAGCAGCACGCGCAGGCCGGCGCTGCTGACATAGGCCAGGTCGGCGAAGTCGACCACCACCGCGCCGGCGCCGGCATCGATGGTGCCGAGCAGGCGGCTTTCCAGCTCGCCGCAGGTGTTGCTGTCCAGCCGGCCGGCCAGCGCCAGCACGGTCGCCTTGCCCTCGCTCAGCTCGTTGATCTCCATCGGTCGTCAACCTCCCCCATCGTCGTCGCCCGCCGCCTCGGCGATACCGCGCTGCATGGTCAGCAGGTTGCGGTCGCCGGCGCGGCGATAGGCGACGCGGTCCATGCTCTCGCGTACGAAATGAATGCCCAGGCCGCCAACCTCGCGCGCCTCCAGGCCGCTTTCCAGGTCGGGCGGCGGCATGTCGAGCGGGTTGAAGGCGCGGGCGTCGTCCTCCAGCTCGATCTTCAGGACGCCGCCATCGACGGACAGGCGCAGGTCGATGTGGTGCTCGCCACCGTCCTGAAAGCCGTAGCTGATGACGTTGGTGAGCAGCTCGTCGAGGCACAGGTTGACCTTGAACACCACCGTGCCGTCGGCGCCGGCCTCGTCCAGGAAACGCTCGATGGTCTCCGCCACGCCGGTGATCTCGCCCAGGTCGTTGCGGATGCGCAGGTCGAGTTTCGCAACACTCATGCCGCTTCACTCGCGACGGCGGTGGGGCGGTATTTCAGCACCAGGCAGGTGATGTCGTCGGCCTGCGGCTCCGATTCGGCAAACCGTTCCACGTCGTCGACCACCCGGTTCGCCAGATCGCGCGCCGACAGCGCGCCGGCGCCGTCAAGCACGCCGAGCAGGCGATGCTCGGCATATTCCTCCTGGCCCGGATTGATCGCCTCGGTCACGCCGTCGGTATAGCAGAACAAGGTGTCGCCCGGTGCCAGTCGCATCCGGCTCTCGGCATAGTCCAGATCGTCCATCACCCCCAGGGCGACGCCTTCGGTGCCGGGCAGCATCTCCACCTGCCCGTCGCTGCGCATCACGCAGGGCGGATTGTGGCCGGCATTGGCGTAGACCAGTTCGCCGGTGCCGGCATCGAGGACGCCGTAGAACAGGGTCACGAACATCATCGCGTCGTTCTCCTGGCACAGCAGGTCGTTGACGCGGCGCGCGCACTCGCCCGGCGCCGGCACCGCCAGCGCCGTCGCCTTCAGCAACGTGCGGCTGATCATCATGAAAAGGGCAGCCGGCACGCCCTTGCCGGAGACGTCGGCGATGACGAATCCCCAGCGGCCGTCGGGCAGCTCGAAGAAATCGTAGAAATCGCCGCCGACCGACTTGGCGGCGCGCATCTGGCCGAACAGCGCCATCTCCGGCCGGTCGGGGAAGTCGGTCGGCAGGATCGAGAGCTGCATGCGGTGCGCCACGTCGAGCTCCTGGCGGATACCGGCGAGCTCGGCATTTTCCTCGAAGGTCTCGGAAATCTGCGCGAACCACGGCCGCCAGCCCGGCGGCACGCGCGGCATCTCGATCTCCTCGCCGGTGCCGTGGCGGTCGATGTGGGCGACCAGCTTGCTGGCCGGCTCGATGAATTCCTGGCGGGTCAGCCGCACGGTGACCAGCAACAACACGGTGAGACCGACGAACAGCAGCGCCAGCTGCGGCGCGCGCTGCCAGATCAGCGCCGCGACGATCTCCGACTTGTCGACGAAGTAGACCAGCCGCCAGGGCGCGAATTCCAGGCCCTGGTGAAAGGCGAGGACGTCGCCGAGGTCGCGCATCGTCCGGGCCGGGCCGTCCAGCAGCTTGCGCAGCAGGCGGACGCGGGTGGCGTCGAGCACCTCGTCGGGCGCGACCCGCTCGGTCATCGCCTGCCACAGCAGGTCCGGGTGGGCGAGCACATCGCTGCCGCCCGATGCCAGCACCAGCACCTCGCCGGCGTCATAGTCGAAATTGGCATTTACCCGGTTCAGGTAGTCGAGCGTCAGCTCGATGCCGACGACGCCGCGGAAATCCTGGTCCTCGTAGACCGGTGCCGCCGAAGCGACCACCAGCTCGCGCCGGTCGTCGCCGGGGGTCGGCTCGGTCCAGTAGACCGTGCGCGCCTTGTTCACGCCCGGCGCGCCGAGGCGGAAGAACGGCTGGTCGAGCTGCGCCATCTGGAACCGGCTGGCGGTCGACGGCCGCCAGGGATAGGCGTTCCGGAACGCCCGCACCGACAGGTAGAAGGCGCCGGCCACGTTGGGCAAATGCTCGGCGGTGTCGGCGAACAGGTCGTTCAGCCGCAGCGCCATCTCGACCTCGACCCGCGCCTGCGGCGTCAGATCCGCCAGTCGGCCCTGGCCGGTCAGGTTGCCGACCTGGCGCTGGCTGATCGGCGGGCCGATGTCGTCGAGGTGGAAGTAGCCGCCGTCGGCGGCATCGCTCAGCCGCGCGAACAGCGGCGAGGCGCCGGCGCCGGCGCGCAGCTCGGGGCTGACGATCGCGGCTTCGGCCCAGCCCTGCAACGACTGCACCGACGAAGTGGTGGCGCGGGTAATGAAATCGAGGACCAGACCGTGGTCGACCAGTCGATCCTCAATAACCAGCAACTCGCGATCGTAGGATTCCTCGATCTGGACATAAAAGAACGCGGCCGATACCAGCAGCAGCACAACATAGGCGCTGCCGACGATCCTGTTGTACCGGCGGAAAAAGTTCATTGCTCTTTGCAGAATCTTGCGGTTCTGGAATTATCGGCCCGGCGTAGACGGCGGCGCAAGTCGCGGTCTCCATGGTCGGCGCCGGCGGTTAACGCGGGCTTAGCCGCGCCGGACCATCATGACGGCGGCTACGAGGGGCGACAATGACGAGCAAGCTAGCGATCCGGAGCCTGCTGGCGCTGCTGTTCGCGTTCGCTCTGGCGCGCACGGCGACGGCGGATGCGCCGAGCCTGGACTGGCTGGTGCTGTCGGAGACCGCGCTGGCCGACTGGACCCAGGCGGCGGACGAGGGCGAGTCGGGCCGGCGGCAGTATGTCTCGCAGTGGGCCAAGGACAGCGCCCCACGCTATCGCCTGCTGGCGCTGATGCCGAAACCGTCGCGCAGCTACGGCGTGGCGCTGTCGAAGATCATGGAGGTGCTGGCGGAGAAGGAGCTCGGCACCGTCATCGACGTGATCAACTTCGGCAACGACGCGGCGCTGGGGCAGCAGGCGTTGCGATGGGCGGAGGCCAACGAGGTGCAGCTGATCTTCTCCATCGGCTCCGACGCCACCGCCTTCGTCCACGACAATTACAGCGGCGGCAAGCTGCCGGTGGTCTCGGCGGTGTCCAAGGACCCGGTGCTGATGGGCCAGATCGACGGCTACGTGCGCGGCAGCGGCACCAACATCGCCTTCACCTCGCTGAACATGCCGATGGACACCCAGATCGCCTACCTGCGCCAGGTGCGGCCGAACCTGAAGAATATCGGCGTGTTGTACGACAAGCGGAACCAGTCCGCGGTGGTCACGCAGGTCGAGCCGCTGGACGAAGCCGCCAAGTCCGACGACTTCCAGGTCCTGCACGTCGCGGTCGACGGCGCCAAGGCCGCGGTCGGCGACCTGAAGCAGGCGATGCCGGCGGCGATCGAAGAGATGCGCAAGACCGATCCGACGCTCGACGGCAGCGTGTTCTGGATCACCGGCTCGACCGCCGTGTTCCAGAATATCGCCACCGTGAACCAATATGCCGGCAACGTGCCGGTGATCTCGGTGCTGCCCAACGTGGTGCGCGAGGGCGAGGATTCCGCGGTGCTGGCGATCGGCGTCGACGAGCGCACCAACACCCACCTGGCGACGATCTACGCGCTGGAGATTCTCGAAGGCCGGGCCAGGCCGGGCCGGCTGCCGGTCGGGCGGGTGACGCCGCCGGACATCGCCATCAACTTCCGCGTCGCCCGGCGCATCGGCCTGCAACTGCCGTTCGCCTTCTTCGAGAGCGCGACCTTCGTCTATGACTATGACGGCAAGCTGGTGCGGTCGTTCGGGCAGAATATCGGCGCCGGCTGGTAGGCCGGGCGGCGATGGCGGACCGCGACAGCCAGACCGAGTGGGAGCGCGAGGTCGCCGACCTGCTCGACGCCGGGCAGACCTTCCTGGCGCAGGACCTGGCCGAACAGGGCCTCAGCGACTTTCCCGACAGCGACCGCCTGCGCATCCTGCGCGCCGGGGCGCTGACCCGGACCGGCGCACTGGCCGACGCGTTGTCGACGCTGGAACCGCTGCTGGCGCGCTTCGTGATCGACGATGCGCCGTACAAGCGCGCGGCCACGGCGCTGGACAAGCTGATCGACGGGCGCGGCGGCAAGCGGGCCACCAAGAACGTCGCCGAACTGGCCGAGGCGCTGGACGAGCTGCGCGGCAAGCGGCAGCTGGTGCAGTCGCTGGACGCCGACTCGCTGGAACTGCTCGGCCGGGTCTACGACGAAGCCTGGGCGCAATCGGGCGGACGCGAGCACCTTGAACTGGCGTCGGCGATGCACCGCGCGGCGTTCGAGCGCACCGGACGGCTGCGGCCCGGCATTGGCGCGGCGGTGGCGAGCTGGCAACTGCGGCGGCGCTCGGAAGCGCGCAAGCTGGCCGAAGCGGTGCTGGCGCAGCATGCCGAACTGGCAGACATGTCGGACGCCGTGCAGCGGTTCTGGAATACCGGCATGGCCGGCGCCGCGCACCTGATGCTGAACCAGCCGACGCGCGCGCAGGACATGTATGCGCAGGCGATCACCGACGTGAATATCGGCGCCGACGCGGTGGTGCCGCTGCTGCGCCAGGTCCGGCAACTGGAAGCGGCCGGCGTGAAGCTACCCGTCGGCCTGCTGGAGACGCTGAAGCCGCCGCGCGTGGTGGTGTTCACCGGCCACCCGCTGGACCGGCCGGACCAGCGCCCGGCGCGGTTCCCGGCGGCACTGGAGGCGGCGCTACGGGCGGAGATCGACGAGCGGCTGGAGCGCATGGACGCGCGGGTCGGCTACAGCTCGGCGGCCTGCGGCTCCGACCTGCTGTTCGTTGAGGCGATGCTGGACCGAGGCGGCGAGGTCAACGTGATCCTGCCGTTCGACCAGGAGGACTACATCGCCGCGTCGGTGCGCTATGCCGGGCCGCGCTGGGAGATGCGCTTCCGCAACGCCCTGAAGCTGGCCAACTCGGTGACCTACGCCACCACCGAGCACTATCTCGGGCACGACAACCTGTTCCGCTTCGCCAACCAGATGCTGCACGGCATGGCAACGATGCGGGCGCGCTTCCTGGAGACCGAGCCGCACCTGCTGGCGGTGTGGGACATGGACGAGGGCTCGCTGCCCGGCGGCGCCGCCGACTTCATCGACCAGTGGGCCGACATCATGCGGCTGTCGATCATCGACCTCGACGACGTGCTGACCCGCGTCGCGCCGAAGCCGGCGCCCAAGGCGGCGGCCGCGGCGGCGGACACGCTCGCCAAGACCGGGCGCGAGCGGCATATCCGCGGCATCCTGTTCGCCGACCTGGTGGGTTTCTCGAAGCTCGGCGAGGAGCGCATCCCGGCCTACATGGATTTCCTGGCGCGGCTGAAGGACGAACTGGCCAAGGGAATCGAGCCGCCGATGATCAACACCTGGGGCGACGCCATCGTCGCGGTGATGCCCAAGGCGGTCGACCTGGTCGACTACGCGCTGCGGCTGAAGGCCAGCGTGCCGGCGCTGAGCGGGCCGGAGCACGGCTTCGCGCAACCGATGAACGTGCGCATCTCGCTGCATGCCGGCCCGGTGTTCGAGGGCAACGATCCGTTCCACAGCCGGCTCAACTACTACGGCGCACACATCAACCGCGCGGCGCGGCTGGAGCCGGTGACGGTGCCCGGCCACGTCTACGCGACGCAGCAATTCGTGGCGCTGCTGACGTCGGAGGAAAGCGCGCTGCGCAACGAAGCCGAGGCCGCCGGCCAGGACTGGCGCTCGCCGGTGGTCGCGGAATATGTCGGCGTGCTGGAACTGGCGAAGAATTTCGGCGACCAGCCGGTCTACCACATCCGCGACGCGGATTGAGGACTATGCCTCGACCGGCTCCTTGACCGGCGCGGTTCGCCGCAGCGCCAGTACGCCGTTCAGCAGCACGATCCACACCGCCGCCAGCAGGACCGCGCCGAGGACCAGGCGCGCGGCGGAGTAGGCGACCTCGCGGTAGACCAGCGCCTTGTCGATGCCGAGCGCGACGCGAACCTGGGACGAGAACACCCGGCGCGGCTGCACCTCGACCACGGCTGTGAAGCTGTCGTCGGGCAGGCGCCAGCGGCCGCGGTCGGCGCCTTCGTCGGTATGCAGGGTGACGATGTTGCCGACCACCAGGGTGACGAAGCCGACGTCGGGATTGGAGCGCTGGTACTCGTCGAACAGCCGGTCGATGCCGTCGAACGAGCCCAGGTCGAGGCCGAGGTCGACCGACTGGATCAGCCGTTCGGCCAGCGAGCGCGCCAGCACGTTGGCCTTGTCGCGCATCGAGTCGGCATAGACCTGGTACAGCGCGGCCAGCACCACCACCGTCATCAAGCCGGCCAGAGCGGCGAAGGTGCCGTTCCAGCGCCCGGCGCGGGGGGCGTCGCCCCGCGCCACCCGGCCGCGCGCCAGCGGGTAATAGGCGACCACCAGCAACGCCAGCGCCGCCGCGACCAGCGCCGCCAAGGGGCGCAGCTCGGTCAACACCAGGTCTCGCGGCGTCGCCAGCGTGGTCTGACCCACCGCCTCGAACCGGTTGCGCAACGGCAGCGTCAGGCGGTAGCTGTCGGCATCGGTGTCGAGGCTCAGATCATCGGCCGGCACCCAGCGCGGCTCGTCCGGCAGGCGCGGCACCGGCGCGAACAAGACCGCGGGTTGCCAGCCACGGTGCTGCGCGGCGCTGGGCGCGGCGAACAACACGTCGCCTTGCGCGTCCAGCACCTCGATGTGGGTCAGCGCCGGATCGGCAGCGAAGGTCGCCTCGCTGAACGCGCCGAAGCCCAGGAACTCGTCCAGCGGCAGGCCGGCGGACAGGAAGGTCTCGATGCCGGTGCGGATCAGGTCGGCTTCGGCGGCGACGCGCTCGACCTGGTTGCGCACGAACTGATAGCGCGCCTCGACCGCGCCGGCGCCGGCGAGCAGCAACGCCCACAACGCCAGGGCCAGCATCGGCCAGGCACTGGATCGTTCCGCCGGCAGGAGTCGCAAGCGCTAGCGCGCCGCCCGCTGTGTGGCGGTGATCGCCTCGATGGCGCCGGTCTGGCTGTCGTCCCATTCCTCGTCCTGCTGCAGCGCGAAGATCGAGGTGTAGGCCTGGCGCGACCAGTCCGGCGGCAGGCGGCAGGGCTCGGGGTCGATGTGGGCGTAGCGCGGCGCCGATCCGCGCACCAGCTCGCCATTATACTTCGACGGCCGCGGGAAGGCGGTGTAGGGCATCGCATCGGCCGACGAGAAGCCATTGATCAGCAGCGGACGCGGCCGCGAGGAACTGTTCGGCTCCGACGCGTGCACCGTGCGGCAGTGGTGCAACGTGCACGAGCCGGCCGGACCGTCCAGCGCAACCGCGCGGTCCTTGTCCAGCCGGGCGACATCGGCGGCGCCGATCTGGCCGGTCCAGGTCTCGTCGTCCGCGTCATAGTGGCTGTGGATCGGCCCCTTGTGCGAGCCGGGGATCACCTTCAGCGGCGCCATGTCGGCATCGACGTCGCGGAGATAGGTGCCGATATTCAGCATCGAATAGTTGGTGTGCGGGAAGAACGGGATGTCCTGGTGCCAGGTGACTTCCTGGCCGCCGCCGGACCATTTGAAGTTCAGATTGGCGTGGTGGAACTTCACGTCCGGGCCGAGCACGTCGGCCACCACGTCGCCGATGATCGACTGGCTGGCGAACTCCCAGAAGATCGGGTGGTGGTTCACCGGTTGCGAGATACGGCGCGGCCGCGGATTGTCGGGCCGGTGGCCGGGCTCCAGGTCGAGCACGCCGTCGGAGCGCTCCAGCTTGCGGCTCTGTTCGACATAGTCGTCGACAACGGCGTTCAGTCGCTCCAGCCAAACCGGATCAACGACGCTTTCGACCACCAGATAGCCGTCGTCGAAATAGGCCTCGCGCTGCGCCTGGGTGAGCACGCGCGCCGGGATTGCCAGGATGTCTTCGGGCCGCATCGGAGCCTCCTGTCCGCGGAACGTCCGTCCCCTCAACCTAGACGGCGGCACCGGAAAGAAGCGTAAACGGGCGCGGAGTCGCTGGCAATCCGGTGGCGGCGGCGGGCATAGTTGGCCGCGGGGGAACGAGATGGCCGATTTCCGCCGATTGACCGAGGATCTGGGCGCCGGAACGCCGCCGGCGGGCTGGACAACGCTGGTCGAGCGGCCGCTGGTGGTCGTCGTCGGGCTCACCGGGGTCGGCAAGACCACCACGCTCGGCGGCCTCGACGCGCGCGCCACGCCATTCATCGAACTGCCGAACCGGCGCTGGCTGACCGACGAGATCATGATCCCGGCGGCGGCGGCCGACCTGGGCGTCGCATTGCCGGTCACCGACCGCGCCGAACGATTCCGGATGACGGCGCGCTACCGGGAAACCCACCCCGGCGGCATGGCCGAACTGCTGACCGCGCTGGCGGTGCCCGCCGATGCGTCCGGGCCATTCGTGTTCGACGGCATTCGCGGCGCCAACGAGGCCGACTACGCCGCCAAACACCTGCCGAACGCCCGGTTCTGCGCGCTGGTGGCGCCGGACGCGGTGCGCCTGACCCGACTGCTGATCCGTGCCGACCCGTTCGACGGCGGACCGGTCGGTGGCGGCTTCGACCGCGCCACGGCCGACAATCTGCTACGGAGTTCCGGCGTCATTCCGCAAGCGGAGCGTCCTGACTTGCTGGATTGGCTGGCGGCAAACCACATCGGCGCGGACGATCTGAAAGGTCGTCTCGACGCCGTCGCGGAAGAACGCCGCAACTACGATCCTGACGCCACCGTCGCGGCGCTGCGTGCCGGCGCGGGCGACCGGCTGACGGTGGTCGACACCACCGTCACCGGCCCGGCGGACGCTGCGCGCGCACTGGCGGCGCTGCTCGGCTGAGCCGGCGGAACCTCGACGCGCTTCGCGCGTTGAGTGGTTCGAGCACCAACATGAACAGGATGGCCCACGCATGGCTCAGAGCACGAGCGACCAGGACCAACTTCAGAAAGACCTTGCCGCCCTGCGCAAGGATATCGGCGCGTTGACCGATACCGTGAAGGGCATGATGAACGGCGCCGTGAAGGACGCCAGCAGCGCCGCCAGCCATGCTGCCGATGCGGCCAAGGCCAAGGGCCAGGCCGGCGCCGCCGCGCTCGAGGCGCAGGTGCAGACGCATCCGTTCGCGGCGCTGGCGATCGCCTTCGGCATCGGCATGTTCGCGTCGAAGCTGATGACGCGCCGCGATTGAGGCAAGGGCGATGCAGACCGAGATTGCCTTGCGGGCGCAAGGCCGGAAGCTGGTCCGTGCCGCCGCCTATGGCGCGGCGCTGATCGGGCTCACGTTGACGGCGCTCGGTTTCGCCATCGCCGCGCTGTACATGGCGCTGGCTAGCGCCATGGGCGGTGCGGCGGCCGCGGCGGTGACGGCGCTGGCGCTGCTGGCGGCGGCCGGCGTGGTCGAACTGGTCCGGCGCGCGCAGCGTCCGGTTCCGACGATGAGTCCGTCGGCGGCGATGTCGCATGATCTCGCCACGATGGTGCGCGACAAGCCGCTGCAAGCGGTGCTGCTGGCGCTGACCACCGGATTGACCGCGGGCGCCGCACGCTAAGAACCCGCAGGACCACGATAATGATGATGATGAAGCAATGTAGCATCGTGCTGGCGCTGGCCAGCGTGGTGCTCGCCGGCTGTTCGCAACAGCAACTGCAGCGCGGCGGCGAGCTGCTGGCGATTTCCGACGAGCAGGCGCGCGAACTCGGCGACGAGACCTGGCAGCGGATCCGCGCCGAACGGCCGGCCTCGACCAACCAGGCCTGGCAGCAGCGCCTGCGGACGGTCGGCGAGCAGCTGGTCGCGGCCAACGATTTCGGCCGGCGCGACTGGGACTTCGTGGTGCTGCAGGGCGAGGAAGTCAATGCCTTCGCCCTGCCCGGCGGCCACATCGCCTTCTACGAGGGGATGATGAAGCTGGCCGCCAACGACGCCCAGATCGCCGCCGTGATGGGCCATGAGATCGGCCACGTGAGCGAGAACCACAGCGCCGAGCGGGTCGGCGTCGCGCAAACCGCCGGCCTCGGCCTGCAGGCGATCGCGGTGGCACTGCAGGCCGGCAACGTCGCCTACGCCAACCAGATCGCCGGCGTGCTGGGCGCCGGGGCGCAGTACGGGCTGATCATGCCGTACTCGCGCGGCCAGGAATCGGAGGCCGACGACGTCGGCCTGATCTACATGGCCCGCGCCGGCTACGACCCGCGCGAGGCCGTCGCCTTCTGGCAGCGGATGAAGCAGAACAGCAAGGGCGCGCCGCCGGAGATGCTCTCCACCCACCCGGCCCCCGACAGCCGCATCGCCGCCCTCAACAAGCGTCTGCCGGAAGCGATGGCGATCTACCAGAAGCGGCGCTAGCGGCGGCCGCCCGGCAGCCGCAGGCGGCGGTCGCGGCGGCACCAGATTCCGCTCAGGTCCTTGGCCCACCAGGAGACGGCGACCGCCGTGACGCCGGCGAAAATCAGGTGGCCGCCAAACCAGCGCGCCTTCTCCGCCGCCTCCGCGGTCACCGGCACGCCGGGCCCGATCACCGCGAACAACCCGAAGCATAGAAACCCCAGCCCGATCACCGTCCCGCCGAGCCGGACGGGCAATTGCTGGCGCCAGTGGGCGGGCCAAGTCATCGGGCGGCTCGATTGCCGCTACACGCGCTCGATGACCATGGCGATGCCCTGGCCGACGCCGATGCACATGGTGCATAGCGCGTAGCGGGCGTCGCGGGCCTCCAGCTCGTGCAGGGCGGTGGTGACCAGGCGGGCGCCGCTCATGCCAAGCGGATGGCCCAGCGCGATAGCGCCGCCGTTCGGGTTCACGTGCTCGGCATCGTCGGGCAGGCCGAGGTCGCGGGTCACCGCCAGCGCCTGCGCGGCGAAGGCCTCGTTGAGCTCGATCACGTCCATGTCGGTGACCTTGAGGCCGAGCCGGTCGAGCAGTTTGCGCGACGCCGGCGCCGGGCCGAAGCCCATGATGCGCGGTGCGACGCCGGCGGTCGCCACGCCCAGAATGCGCGCCCGGGGGGTCAGGCCGTGCGCCTTGGCGCCGGCTTCCGACGCCAGGATCAGGGCGCAGGCGCCGTCGTTCACGCCCGACGCGTTGCCGGCGGTGACCGAGCCGCCCTCGCGGAACGGCGCCGGCAGCTTGGCCAGGGTCTCCAGCGAGGTATCGGCGCGCGGGTGCTCGTCGGTGTCGACGATAACCGGGTCGCCCTTGCGCTGCGGGATCGTCACCGGGGTGATCTCCTGCGCCAGCCGGCCCGACTGCTGCGCGGCGGTGGCGCGCATCTGGCTGCGGTAGGCGAAGGCGTCCTGGTCCTCGCGGTTGATCTGGAACGCCTCGGCGACGTTCTCGGCGGTCTCCGGCATCGAGTCGACGCCGTACTGCTTCTTCATCAGCGGGTTCACGAAACGCCAGCCGATGGTCGTGTCGTACATCTGGTTCGCGCGCGAGAAGGCGGTCTCGGCCTTGCCCATCACGAACGGCGCGCGGGTCATGCTCTCCACCCCGCCGGTGACGTACAGGTCGCCCTCGCCGGCCTTGATGGCGCGCGCGCCGATGCCCGTGGCGTCCATGCCGGAGCCACACAGACGATTGACGGTGGCGCCCGGCACGCTGTCCGGCAGGCCGGCCAGCAGCGCCGACATGCGCGCGACGTTGCGGTTGTCCTCGCCGGCGCCGTTGGCGTTGCCGAAGATCACGTCGTCGACCTTGTCCCAGTCGACATTCGGATTGCGCTCCCGCAACGCCTTCAGCGGCACGGCGCCGAGGTCGTCGGGCCGGACCTTGGCCAGGCTGCCGCCGTAGCGGCCGATGGCGGTGCGCGTGGCGTCGCAGATGAAGGCGTCGGTCATCTCACTCATTCTCCGTCGGTTGTCGCCGCGGCGATTAGCACGCGTCCGTCGACCAGCGCCAGCGGGATCGGCTCCAGCGACTGGCCGGCGCACGGGCCCTGAATGCTGGCGCCGGTGGCCACGTCGAACTGGGCGTAATGCTTGCGGCACATCAGCGCCCGGCCGTTCGGCGCCAGGAACTGGTCGGGCCGTATGTTAAGCGGCAGCAGGAAGTGAGGGCAAAGGTTGCGGTACGCGCGCACGAGCCCCTCGTGACGGACCACGAACAGCCGAAGCTGCTCCGGCCCCTCGCCGAAGCGGAACTCGCGCGCGCCGGGCTCGACGATATCGTCGAGCGCGCAGAGATCGCTGCCGGCCGCCGGCGCGGCGGGATGGTCCATCCAGCACATCGCCGCAGCCTAGCAGAGCCGGCTCAGGACGGATCGATGTAGTGATGCTCGATCAGGCCGAGGAAAAACAGGACCACCAGCGCGAGAACGGCAATGAAGCCGGCCAGCAGGAAGTAGCCGCCGCCGCAGGCGAGTCCGACGGCGCCGGCGACCCAGATGCCGGCACCGGTGGTCAGGCCCTTGACGTCGCGCTGGCCCTGGATGATGGCACCGGCGCCGAGGAACCCGATGCCGGTGATCACGCCCTCGAAGATGCGGGTCGGATCGAGGGCCAGGTCCTCGCGCTCGTTCATCGGGCCCAGCATGAATTCCATCGTCAGCAGGAAGAAGCCGGCCGCGCCGAGCCCGACCAGCGTGTAGGTGCGCAGGCCCGCGGGCTTGCCGCGCCACTCGCGCTCCAACCCGATAAGGCCCGCCAGCACCGCCGCCAGGACCAGCCGCAGCGCTATCGTCGGCAGGTCCATGTTGGTGGTGGAGAGCAGTTCGTCGTACATCGCCCCGGCTTCCCGCATTGGGAACCAACGCCGGGGTCGGGGCGGCGGTTCCGCGGCTGGGGCTAGAACGCGTCGGTCTTGGCGAGCTTGAACTGGCCGGTACAGTTCGGGTTGTCCCAGGTGCCGGCGTCGAGCTTGCCGCCAAGCTTGAGCGTGACGCCCTTCTCGCCCTGGGCGACGGCGTCGACGAAGGCGCCACCGTCGGCGATCGCGCCGGAGAGCTTGAAGTTGCGCCGGCCGATCTTCATCCGGCCGGTGAAGCGGTCGCCCTCCACGGTGAGCTCCATCTTGGCCAGGCCGCAGCCAGGCTTGCCCAGGGTCGGCCGGCCGGCGCCGCGCCATTTGCCCTGAAAGTCGGCCAGCGCCGTGGCGACCTGGACGGGCTTGTCGGCCTTGGTCGCTTCGGCTTTGGCCGCTTCGGTCTTCGGCTCATCGGTCTTGGCTGCCGCCGCTGGCTGGTCCTCGGCGTTCGGCTTGGTGAGATCGGCGCCGCTGTCGCGAGCCACCTCGTACTGGCGGGCGCGAACCTGCGCCAACGCGGCGAACCGCCCCTGCGGATAGGTGTCGAGATAAGCGCGGTAGTCGGCCGCCTGGGTGCTGTCCTTGATCGCGTCCCAGAAGGCCAGCTCGACGGTCAGCGCGTTGTTGGCCGGCGCGGCGGTGCCGTTGCGGGTCTGCGCCACCGGCTGCTGGGTCTGTGCGGACGGCGGCGCGGCGGCCGCGATCTGCACGTTCTTGGGCAGGAACAGGAAGTCGCCGCCCTCGTGGCCGGCCTTGCGAATGGTGGAGTATTCCGGCGTCTGGTCGGCGTTGGCGACCACCTGGGTCTTCACGCCGGTGAACAGGCTGGTGGTGTCGGCCGGCTCGTTCAATTCCTTCAGGCGGTCGATAAAGGCGCGCGCGAACACCGAGTGGCCGCGTCCGCCGGCGTCCGACACCGGTTCCAGGCCGCCGGAGACCATGGCCGTGCGCGAGCGTTTCTCGGCCATCCGGCGCAGCCACTCCTCGCGCTCCGAGCCGGTTTTCAGTTCGGCATCGACGGAGCGGGTCAGCGTGCCGGAGTAGCAGCTGTCGGAGACCACCAGGACGTGCTTGGCCAGCATCGCGCCGAGGTTGGAGGTGATGGTCTCGTTGGCGACCCAGTTGGCCTCGTTGTCCGGCTCGGCGTCGACTGGCAGCCAGAAGCCGCGGTCGGTGTCGCGGTCGAGAATGCCGTGGCCGGCGTAATAGACCAGCAGGTTGTCGTTCGGCCCGAGTTCCTGGCGCAGCGTGTTGAGCATGCGCACCAGGTCGTAGCGGTTCGGGTTGATCAGCTTGCGGACGCTGTAGCCGTAGCGGTCCTCCAGCACCTTGCCGACCTCCTCGGCGTCGCCAATGGCGCTCTCCAGCTTCGGCAGGTGCTGGTAGTCGTTGATCCCGATGACCAGCGCGTGGAAGGCGCCGAACACCTCGTCCCGGCTCTGGTCGGCATGCACGGCGGCCAGAGGCAGACAGATCAGCGCGAGCAACAGTAGCGCCAGGCGCATGCCAACTCCGTAACTCGGTGGCGGACTCGAAGGCGAAATCAGTGGCGATCCCGCAGTATCGGCGAGCCCCGGCGCGCCGGCAAGCCAGCCGCCTTGGTCCCGCGGCGGGATTACCCTACACTTTCGCGACCGAGTCGCTGTGATCACGAGTCCTCCATTGCGCTTTCATATTGATGGACTTGGCGGGAAATCCGCCCGCTTGCTGATTCTCACCCTGTTGCTGGCCGTGGCCGCGCCGATGGTCACATCGGCCGCGCGCGCCGACGACGAGCCCGCCTTTCTGGCCTTCGGCGTCGGCGGCTTCGATATAAACAAGCGCAAAGACCCGTCCGTGCTGGCCGGGATCGAGTATCGCTCGGACTGGGAGTTCTGGCACGTCAAGCCGATCGTCGGGGTAATGGGGACGTCGGACGCGTCGGGCTACATCTACGCCGGCATCATGCTGGACATCTTCTGGGGCCGGCGCATCGTGACCTCGTTCAGCTTCGCGCCGGGCGCCTACCTGAAGGGCAGCGGCAAGGACCTCGGCCACGTGATCGAGTTCCGCTCCCAGGCCGAGATCGCCTACCGCTTCGACAACCGCAGCCGGCTCGGCCTGGCGATCAACCACCTGTCGAACGCGTCGATCGGCGACGACAACCCCGGCTCGGAACAGCTCGTGCTGACCTACGCGATGCCGTTCGGAAGCCTGTTCGGCAAGTAGACCCTGGCGAGGCGTCGTAGCCCGGTTGCCGGGTAGCGAAATCCCGGGCCAGAGGCGCCGATCGCGCCGGCCTTCCCGGATTGCGCTGCGCTTCGTCCAGGCTACAAGAGATCTCTGAGCATCGCCACCAGCGGCTTGTCGGCGGGCGGCATCGGGTAGTCGGCCAGCCGCGCCGGGCGGACCCATTTCAGGTCGCCGTGTTCCAGCGGTCGCGGGGTGCCGGACCAGCGCCGGCAGACGTAGAGCGGCATCAGCAGGTGGAAGTCGTCATAGGCGTGGCTGGCGAAGGTGAATGGCGCCAGGCAGGCGGCGGTGACGTCGATGCCGAGTTCCTCGTCGAGCTCGCGGATCAGCGTCGCCTCGGGCGCCTCGCCGGGTTCGACCTTGCCGCCGGGAAACTCCCACAGGCCGGCCATGTGCTTGCCTTCCGGGCGCTGACCGATCAGCACCCGGCCGTCGGCGTCGACCAGCGCCACCGCCGCGACCAGGACGATCCTGCTCAACGGCGGCTCAACTTCGGTAGTCGGCGTTGATCGAGACGTACTGGTGCGTCAGGTCGCAGGTCCACACCGTCGCCTTGCCGCGGCCGATGCCGATATCGACGTCGATGACGATGTGCTCGCCCTTCATGTGCGGCACCACGGTCGCCTCGCGGTAGTCGGGGTTGAGGTAGCCGTCGATGGCGATCGGCACGCCGCCGATGGAGATCGACAGCCTGTCGCGGTCGGCCGGCTCGCCGGCGCGGCCCACCGCCATGACGATACGGCCCCAGTTGGCGTCGCCGGCGCCCAACGCGGTCTTCACCAGCGGTGAATTGGCGATGGTGAGGCCGATTCTGCGCGCCGAGGCGGCGCTTTCGGCCCGTTTCACGTTGATCTCGATGAATTTCGATGCGCCCTCGCCGTCGCGCACCACCTGATGCGCGAGATCGAGCAGCAAGTCGTCCAGCGCCGCGCGGAAACCGGCCAGCGCCGGGTCGGAGGCCCTGTCGATGCGCTGGTGCCGTGCCTTGCCGGTGGCGAACAGCAGCACGGTGTCGGAGGTGGAGGTGTCGCCGTCGACGGTGATCGCGTTGAACGAACGGTCGACGCCGGATTTCACTGCCGCACGCAACACCGGCGCCGGCAGCTTGGCGTCGGTGAACACGAAGCACAGCATCGTCGCCATGTCCGGCGCGATCATGCCGGAACCCTTGCAGAACCCAGAGATGGTCACCGTCTTGCCGCCGATTTCGGCGGTGCGGGTGGCGCCCTTGGGGAAGGTGTCGGTGGTGCAGATCGCCCGCGCCGCCTCGGTCCAGCGTTGCTCCGACAGGCGTTTGGCGGCGCGCGGGATGCCTGACAGCACCTTCTCCAGCTTGATCTGCTGGCCGATCACGCCGGTCGAGGCGACGAATATCTCGTCGACCGGGCATTTCGCCTGCTGCGAGACCGAGGCCACCGCCTGGGCGATGACCTGCTCGCCGGCGGCGCCGGTGAACACGTTGGCGTTGCCGGCATTGACCAGCAGCGCGCGGGCCTTGCCCTTGGGCAGCAGGCGGCGGCACCACAGCACCGGCTGGCCCGGCATGCGGTTTTTCGTCAGCGTCCCGGCGACGGTGGTGCCGGCCGGCATGGTGGCCAGCATCAGATCCGGGCGGTTGGCATAGCGCTCGCCGGCCGCGACGGCGGCCAGCTTCACCCCGGCGACCGGCGCCAGGCGCGGAAAGCGCTTTGGCGCCAGCGGCGAGACCGGCAAGGTTCCGACCATCGATTTCCTCGGTTTTCGGTTGCTGGGTCTACTCTTTGGCCGGCGCGATCTGCGGCGTGCCGTCGGCGTTGAAGGTCTCGATCTCGGCCTTGCCGCGCAGATCCTCCATCACGCCCGCGACGACCTCCTGCGCCATGGTCTGGCGCAACTGGTCGACGCTTTCCTCGAAGGTCGGCACCGGCTGGGCGCGGCGCTCGTCGACGCGGATCACGTGCCAGCCGAACTCGGTCTTCACCGGACGGGAGGTTTCGCCGGCCTGCAGCGCGAAGGCGGCCTGGGAGAATTCCGGCACCATGTCCTCGGCCTTGAAGAACCCGAGATCGCCGCCGCGCGGGCCGGATGGGCCGATCGACTTCTCCTTGGCCTGCTCGGCGAAATCGGCGCCCTCTTTCAACGCCGTCACGACCGCGTCGGCCTCCTCCTCGGTGGCCACGAGAATGTGACGCGCGCTCACTTCTTCGGCACCGGGCTTGGAGGCGATGTCGGCCTCGTAGCGCGCGCGCAGCTTGTCTTCGCTCAGCTCGGGGTTCACCCGGCGCGCCAGGTAGATCTGCTGCAGCACCTGGCGGCGGGCCAGCGCCAGCCGGTTGGCGACTTCCGGGTCGTCGGCCAGGTTGGCCGCCTCGGCCGCGTTGGCGACCAGCTGGCGGTCGATGAGCTGCTGCACCAAGGATCCGAAGATCATCGGCAGCGGCAGGTTGCGGTATTGCGCCGGCAGGCCGCGGAAAGCCAGTTCGACGTCGGACATGCGGATCGGCGCGCCGTCGATGGTGGCGACAACGGCATCCTCCGCCGCCGCCCCCTGGGCGCCGCCGGGCCGCACCTGGGGCGTGCTCTGGTTCTGTGCCTGCGCCGCGACCGACACCGTCAGCAACATGGCGGTCAGGCCGAGGCGGCGGCACCAACTATTGATCATTCCGGGCTCCTCTCGCTCCGACTAGCCACCGGCGGCGGCGGCGGCGGCGCATCATCGTTGAGTTGCGAGCGGGCGGCAAGGCGGGCGGCCTCGTTGACAGCCCCCGACCGCCTGCTTATTTGTCAGGCGCAGCGCCGACTTCGTTCGCGAGGCCGCGTACACCTGTGCGTGCGCCACCCGCGCCGACGCAATTCTAGACCGACGCAATCAGAGGTTGCAGTAAATGAGCATCCTGGGCGGACTCGCCAAGCGTGTTTTTGGCACCACCAACGACCGCATCGTCAAGTCGATGCGCGACCCGGTGGCGGCCATCGGCGCGCTGGAACCGGCAATGGAGGCGTTGAGCGACGACGAGCTGCGCGGCAAGACCGACGAGTTCCGTGCCCGCATCGCGGCCGGCGAAACCCTGGACAAGCTGCTCACCGAAGCCTTCGCGGTGGTGCGCGAGGCCGGCAAGCGCACCCTCGGCCAGCGCCACTTCGACGAGCAGCTGATGGGCGGCATGGTGCTGCACAAGGGCCAGATCGCCGAGATGAAGACCGGCGAGGGCAAGACCCTGGTCGCCACCCTGCCGGTCTACCTGAACGCCGTCGGCGGCAAGGGCGTGCACGTGGTTACCGTGAACGACTATCTGGCGCAGCGCGACGCCGCCTGGATGGGCCAGATTTACGGCTTCCTGGGGCTCACCGTCGGCTGCATCGTGCATGGACTGGACGACGAGCAGCGCCGCGCGCAATACGCCTGCGACGTCACCTACGGCACCAACAACGAATTCGGCTTCGACTATCTGCGCGACAACATGAAGTTCGAGCGCGGCGCCATGGTACAGCGGCCGTTCAACTTCGCCATCGTCGACGAGGTCGACTCGATCCTGGTCGATGAGGCGCGCACGCCGCTGATCATCTCCGGCCCGTCGGAGGATTCTTCGGAGCTGTACACCGCGATCGACGTGCTGATGCCGCACATCGAGGACGACGACTTCGAACTGGACGAGAAGCAGCGCACCGTCGCCTTCACCGACCAGGGCACCGAGCGCATGGAGCAGGTGCTGCGCGACGAGACCGAGCTGATGAAAAGCGAGTCGCTCTACGACATCGAGAATGTCACCCTGGTACACCACCTGAACCAGGGCCTGCGCGCGCACAAGCTGTTCCAGCGCGACCGCGACTACATCGTCAAGGACGACCGCGTCGTCATCATCGACGAGTTCACCGGCCGCATGATGGAGGGCCGGCGCTACTCGGAAGGCCTGCACCAGGCGCTGGAGGCCAAGGAAAAGGTCACCATCCAGCCGGAAAACCAGACCCTGGCCTCGATCCCCTTCCAGAACTATTTCCGGCTCTATCCGACGCTTTCCGGCATGACCGGCACGGCGGTCACCGAGGCGGCCGAATTCGCCGAGATCTACAGCCTGGAAGTGGTCGAGATCCCGACCCATCGCGACATGGTGCGCAAGGACCATGACGACGAGGTCTACCGCAGCGTCGAGGAGAAGTTCGACGCCATCGAGACGCTGATCCGCGAGTGTCACGAGCGCGGCCAGCCGACGCTGGTCGGCACCACCTCGATCGAGAAATCGGAGGTGCTGTCGGAACACCTGAAGAAGCTGAAGATCGACCACCAGGTGTTGAACGCGCGCCACCACGAGCAGGAGGCCTACATCATTGGCCAGGCCGGCCAGTACGGCGCCGTCACCATCGCCACCAACATGGCCGGCCGCGGCACCGACATCCAGCTTGGCGGCAACGCGGAGATGCGCATCGCGCTGGAGGCCACCAGCGACGACGGCGTCGTCGACGAGGCCAAGGCCGAGGCGATCATCGCCGAGGTCGAGGCCGAGCGGCAGAAGGTGCTGGCCGCCGGCGGGCTCTACGTGATCGGCACCGAGCGGCACGAGAGCCGGCGCATCGACAACCAGCTGCGCGGCCGTTCCGGGCGCCAGGGCGACCCCGGCGCCTCGAAGTTCTTCCTGTCGCTGCAAGACGACCTGATGCGCATCTTCGGGTCGGAGCGGATGGACACCATGCTGCGCAAGCTCGGCCTGGAGGACGGCGAGGCGATCGTCCATCCCTGGGTCAACAAGGCGCTGGCGAAGGCGCAGGAGAAGGTCGAGGCGCGCAATTTCGACATCCGCAAGAACCTGCTGAAGTTCGACGACGTGATGAACGACCAGCGCAAGGTGATCTACGAGCAGCGCCTGGAACTGATGGACACCGACGACGTGTCGGAGACGATCACCGACATGCGCCGCGAGGTGATCGAAGGGCTGGTCGCCGAACACATCCCGGAGAAGGCCTACGCGGAGCAGTGGGATGCCGCCGGGCTGGCGGAGAAGGTCAAGGAGACCTTCGGGCTCGACCTGCCGATCGAGGACTGGGCCAGGGAAGAGGGCATCGCCGACGAGCAGATCCGCGACCGGCTGCAGGACGCGGCCGACCGCAAGATGGCGGAGAAGGCGGCGAATTACGGCTCCGACGTGATGCGCATGGTGGAGAAGAGCCTGCTGCTGCAGATCCTCGACCAGCTCTGGAAGGAACACCTGCTGCAGCTCGACCACCTGCGCGGCGGCATCGGCCTGCGCGCCTACGCCCAGCGCGACCCGCTGAACGAGTACAAGTCGGAAGCCTTCAACCTGTTCGAGGTGATGCTGGGGCGGCTGCGCGAGACCGCGACGCGGGTGCTGGCGCATGTCGAGCTGCGCATGGAGCAGCCGGCGGAGCAGTTCGCGCCGCAGCCGCCGAGCGAGATGCACGAGCACCACATCGACCCGCTGACCGGCGAGGACGAGATGGCCGAGGAGCCGGCGCTGGCCGCCGCGGGCGGCGGTGGCGGCGGCCGGCCGGCGCGCCCGTCACGTCCGGCCCGGCCACAGGTCAACCCGAACGACCCGTCGACCTGGGGCAAGGTGTCGCGCAACGCCGCCTGCCCGTGCGGCTCCGGCAAGAAATACAAGCATTGCCACGGCTCGGCGCGCTGACGACGCGGCCTCACGCCGCCAGGCGATAGCCCTCGATCGCCGCGCCGATCGCGCGCCGCACCGCCGGCTCGGCACAGACCGCGACGTTGAAGCGCATCCACGGCGTCGGTTCCAGGTGCGGCCGGAACACCGTGCCGGGCGCCAGCAACAGACCGTCGCGGATCGCGCCCTCGGCCAGCGGCAACGCGTCGTCGATGCCCGGCACCCGGGCCCACAGGAACATGCCGGCGGCGTGCGGGTCGCGGACTTCCAGACCGAGTTGTTCCAGGCCCTGAACCGTCGCCGCGCGTGCCTCGATCACGCGCTGTTGCAGGCGACTGACGTAGCGCCGGTAGTGGCCCTCGACCAGGAGCTGGTAGATCAACTGCTCGACGAACGGCGAGGTGGTGATCGCGGTCAGCATCTTGGCCACGGTGAATTCGCGGGCCAGGTCGGGGCGGCAGGCGATCATGCCGACGCGCAGGCTGCCCGACAGGGTCTTGGAGAAGCTGCGTACGTAGATCACCCGCTGCAGCTGGTCCAGGGTCGCCAGCCGGGTCGCGGCGCCGACGTGAAGGTCGGAGAAAACGTCGTCCTCGACCACCAGGAACTGAAATCGCTCGGCGAGCTGCAGCACCCGAAAGGCGTTGTTCGGGCTCATCGACGTGCCGGTCGGGTTTTGCATCACCGACTGGGTAAAGAACAGCTTCGGCCGATGCTCCTCGGCGAGCGCGGCCAGCGCCTCCAGGTCCGGGCCGTCTGGACCGCGCGGCACCGCCAGCAGCGTGAGTCCCTGCAGGCGCAGGCTGCCGAACAGGTTGTAATAGCCCGGGTCCTCGACCAGCACCTTGTCGCCGCGGCGCAGCAACTGGCGGCCGATCAGGTCGAGCGCCTGGCTGGCACCGTGGGTCAGCACGACCTGCCCGGCAGTGGCACTGACGCCGATGACGCCCAGGACGCTCTGCACCAGATGTTCACATAGAGGCCGGTAGCCGGCGGCCTCGCCATAGCCGAGCAGGTTGGCGTTCGGGCGCTGCGCCAGGCCGCGCAGCGTCCGGCGCAGACCGGCCTCCTCCAGCCAGGCGTCGGGCAACCACGGCCCGCCGACCTCCACCTTGTCGCCATGCCCGTCCAGGAGCCGGCGGATCAGCCACACCAGTTCCTCGTTGCGGCCATAGTCGGGGGCCGGCTCCGGCGCCCGCGGCTGGCCGCTCTGGGTCTGGGTGAAGAATCCGGCACCGCGCCGCGAGGTCAGGTAGCCGGCGGCGACCAGCCGGTCATAGGCTTCCACGACGGTATGGCGACTGACGCTGTGCCTGCTGGCGAAGTCGCGGATCGAGGGCAGCCGGGTGCCGGGCCGCAGCATCTGCTCGTCGATCTGCTGGCCGATGCCGGCGACGATCTGCTGTACCAGCGACTGGCCGTTGTCGCGCCTGAGGTTGATCTGCGTCATCGATCGCCTCCTCGGTCCGGTCCTGGCTCGACACCAACGCCGGTACAGTTTCCCGCTCTATTCCAGTACAGACATCGCAATTGACTTGGAAAGTGTACCTGTCTGTCAAGCAAATTGACTGAGATCCTCAGCCAATCTTATGAAAAGGGGACAGACATGGCTGCGGCGTGGCAACTCACCGGAACCTATTTCGAAAGCTGCAACTGCGATCTCGCTTGCCCGTGCGTGTTTCTGAGCAAGCCGACGGAAGGCGATTGCACGGTGCTGGTCGGCTGGCACATCGACAAGGGCAATGATGGCGAGGTGTCGCTGGACGGGCTCAACGTGGCGCTGGCGGTGCACAGCCCCGGGCACATGGCCGAGACGCAATGGCAGGCCGCGGTCTATCTCGACGCGCGCGCCAGCGAAGACCAGCAATCCGCCCTGGTTCGCATCTTCGGCGGCCAGGCCGGCGGCCACCCGGCGCGATTGGCCTCGCACATCGGCGAAATTCTCGGCGTCAAGGCGGTGCCGATCGAGTTCACCGCGGAGGGCAAGCGCTACGGCCTTACAATCCCGGAGATCGCCGACGTCGAGATCGAAGGCGTCGACGGCCAGGGCGGCGGCCCGATCACCGTCGCCGGGCATCCCTTGTGCATCTCGCCGGGCGAGCCGGCCACGGTCGCGAAGTCCAGCCGGCTCAGCTACACCGACCACGGCAAGGCCTGGAACCTGAGCGAGCGCACCGGCTTCTTCTCGCCGTTCACCTACCAAGCCGACGCATGAGCGCGCACCGGCACGCTCATCATCATAGGCGGGCCGTGTCCAGCTGGGCACGGCCATGAGCGCGCAACAGCACGCTCATATTTGTAGGCGGGCCGTGTCCAGCTGGGCACGGCCATGAACCTGGCCTCCGGCGCCCCGCTGGCCAGTCTGTCCAGCGTGCACCGGCTGACGGTGCTGGGCATCGTCGGCCTGGTGACATTGGGCGCCTGGGTCTACCTGACGGTGATGATCGACGCCATGTCGGACATGGCGTCGATGCCGATGACGATGCCCGCGGCACCGTTCAGCCCGGGCGAGCTGGCCGGCCTGTTCGTCATGTGGACGGTGATGCAGGCGGCGATGATGCTGCCGACGGCGCTGCCGATGACCTTCGCCTTCGCCCGCATGGCGGCGCCGGACGGCGCGGTGGCGCGGCCGGTGGCCGCGTTCACCGCCGGCTATGTGCTGACCTGGACGGCGTTCAGCATCGGCGCCACGGTGCTCCACGCGGCGCTGATCGAGGCCGGCTGGCTCGGCGCGATGAGCATGAAGGTCGGGCCGGCGCCGATCGCCGGCGCCATCCTGGTCGTCGCCGGGGTGTACCAGTGGCTGCCGCTGAAGCAAGCCTGCCTGAAGCACTGCCGCACGCCGCTGGCGTTCCTGATGACCGAATGGCGCGACGGTACGCGCGGCGCCCTGACGATGGGCTGGCGCCACGGGCTGTTCTGCGTCGGCTGCTGCTGGGCATTGATGGCCCTGCTGTTCGTCGCCGGCACCATGGACCCGTTCTGGATCGTCGCCATCGCCGCCTATGTCCTGATCGAGAAGGTGGTGCGGCGCGGCGAGGCGGTGACGCGCGCGGTCGGGCTCGGGCTTATGGCGAGCGGCGCCTGGATGCTGCTGGCCTGAGGCCGCGCGCCGGCGGCGGCGCTGGACCGGGTTGCCGGAGCGTGTATTCTCCGGCGCCACGATGAGTGACGACGACCTGGTGGTGCGGTTCCAGAATGTCGGGCTGCGCTATGGGCCCGGCCCGGAAGTGCTGCGCGACATCACGTTCGATGTCGCGGCCGGCAGTTTCCAGTTCCTGACCGGCCCGTCCGGCGCCGGCAAGTCGTCGTTGCTGCGGCTGATGTACCTGGCGATGCGGCCGACGCGCGGCCTGGTGACGCTGTTCGGGCGGGACATCGGCACCGCGCCGCGCCGCGCGCTCCCCGGCTTGCGGCGGCGTATCGGCCTGGTGTTCCAGGACTTCCGGCTGCTCAACCACCTTTCGGTGATCGAGAATGTCGAGCTGCCGCTGCACGTCGCCGGGATCAAGGACGCGCGCCTGCGCCGCAACGTCCCGGAGCTGCTCGACTGGGTCGGGCTCGGCAACCGGCTGAACGCCAGGCCGCCGACGCTGTCGGGCGGCGAACAGCAGCGCGTCGCCATCGCCCGCGCGGTAATCACCCGGCCGGCGCTGCTGCTGGCCGACGAACCGACCGGCAATCTCGACGCCGACATCGCGCAGCGCCTGGTGCGGCTGTTCGAGCAACTGCACCTGACCGGCACCGCGGTGATCGTCGCGACCCACAACGAGGCGCTGGTGCGCGACACCCGCCACCGCCGGCTCGACCTGCGCGACGGCAATCTCAGCCTGCTGCGCGCCGACCGGCCGGCGGCCTGAGCCCGGCCGCCGGACGCCATGGCCAAGACCAAGCTGGTCCCAGACGAAAGGGGCGCCGGGCGGTTCCTGCCCTGGGTGCTGGCGCTGATGGTGTTCCTGGCCACGCTGGCCGCCCTGGCGGCGCTGGCGCTGAACGACACGGTGCGGCGCTGGGACCGTTCGGTGCGCGGCAACGTCACCATCGAGATCCCGTGGGCGGCAACGCCACCGCTGGCCGAGCAGGAAGCCATGGCACTTCAAGTGCTGGCCGACACCGCCGGCATCGCCGAGGCGCGCACGCTGCGCCGCGACGAACTGGCGCAGCTGCTGGCACCCTGGCTCGGCAACGATGCGCCGCTCGACGACCTGCCGCTGCCGGTGCTGATCGACGTCCGGCTCGACCCCGCCGCGCCGGCCGACCTGGACAACCTGCGGGTGCGGCTGGCCGGGGCGGTGCCGGCGGCGATCCTGGACGACCACCAGGCCTGGCTGGCGCAGCTGCTGAAGCTGGCCCGCGCGGTACAGCTCGCCGCCGGCGCGATCGTGCTGCTGCTGGCCGCCGCGGTGGCGGCGGTGGTGGTGCTGGCGATGCGCGCCACCCTGGCCAGCAACCACGACGTGTTGGAGGTGCTGCACCTGATCGGCGCCCACGACGGCTACATCGCCGGCCAGTTCCAGGCTCACGCGGTGCGGCTCAGCCTGCGCGGCGCGCTCACCGGGCTGGCGCTGACGCTGCTGCTCGGCGCCGGCTTGCTGATCACCTGGCTCGGGCTGGACGGCGCCGGGGCCGCGGTGCGGGCCTACGGCGCGCCGCTGCAACTGCTGGCGCTGGTCGCGGTGCCGGCGGCTGCGGTCCTGATCGCGACGCTGACGGCGCGCTGGGCGGTGCTGCGCGAACTGTCGCGCATGATGTAAAAAGTCGGAATGATTCGACGAATTCAGCGGGCACGGCCGTGAGCGCGCAGCAGCACGCTCACATTGAGAAGCAGGCCGTGTCCTGTTGGGTACGGCCGTGAGCGCGCAGCAGCACGCTCACATTGA
>JAVKFY010000001.1:0-16233 GCA_040223615.1 Alphaproteobacteria bacterium | reverse complement strand
CCGGACCGCGTGGTCGCGCCGACCAGCGTGAACGGCGGCAGGTCGATGCGCACGTTGCGCGCCGCCGGCCCCTCGCCGATCACCAGGTCGAGCTGGAAGTCCTCCATCGCCGGATAGAGGATTTCCTCCACCGCCGGGTTCAGCCGGTGGATCTCGTCGATGAACAGGACGTCGCGTTCCTGCAGGTGCGTCAGGATCGCCGCCAGGTCGCCGGCGCGCGCGATCACCGGCCCCGACGTGGCGCGGAAGTTCACCCCCAGCTCGCGGCTGACGATCTGCGCCAGCGTGGTCTTGCCCAGCCCCGGCGGACCGTAGAGCAAGACATGATCCATCGCCTCGCCGCGGCCGCGCGCGGCGGTGATGTAGACTTTCAGGTTCTCGCGCTGGGTCTGCTGGCCGATGAAGTCGTCGAGGAATTGCGGCCGCAGACCGGCCTCGGCGACATCCTCGCTCTGCCCGCCGGCGGCGACCAGCCGGCCCGTGGCATCGGGGGCGTCATTCATCGCGCCAGCTCCCCTAGGCCGGCACGGATCAGCGCCGATACATCGGCATCGGCATCGGCCCGCAACGCCTTCTGTACCGCCTGCAACGCCTCCGGCTGGCGGTACCCGAGGTTGACCAGGGCGGAGACCGCGTCGGACGCATTGCCGCCGCCGGCCACCGGCGCGCCGGCGGTCGGCGGTGCCGTCGAGATGGTCAGCGCGGTCGGCGCCCGGTCCTTCAGTTCCGCGACGATGCGCTGCGCCAGCCGGGGGCCGACGCCGGGCGCGCGGGTCAGCAGCGTCTTGTCCTGCGCCGCCACCGACGCGCCCAGTTCGTCCGGGCGCATCACCGACAGCAGCGCCAGCGCCACCTTGGCCCCGACCCCCTGCACGCTTTGCAGCGCGGTGAACCATTCGCGCTCGACCAGGTCGCGGAAGCCGTAGAGGTGGATGTGATCCTCGCGCACGTGGGTCAGGATCCAGAGCTTGGCCGGCTCGCCGACCGACAGTCCGGCGACCACGCTGGTCGGGCAGAACACCAGGTAGCCGACGCCGTTCACGTCCAGCACCAGCGCCTCGTCGAGCAGCGCCGACACCTCGCCTGCGAGATGCGCGATCAAGAGGCCGCCTCTATGGCGGCGGCCAGACGGTTCTGGGTCTGGCGCAGGTGCGCGTGACAGATGGCGACCGCGAGCGCGTCCGATTCGTCCTCCGACACCGTACCCAGGCCGGGCAGCAGCGTGCCAACCATCATCGCCACCTGCTGCTTCTGCGCGTGGCCGTTGCCGACCACCGCCTTCTTCACCATGTTCGGCGGGTACTCCGCGACCGGCAGCCCGACCATGTCCGGCGCCAGCAGCGCGATGGCGCGGGCCTGGCCCAGGCGCAGCGTCGTGGTCGGATTCTTGTTGACGAAGGTCTCCTCCACCGCCGCCTCGGCCGGCCGCCATTCCGCCAGCACCGCCGTCAGCGCGTCGAACAACTGGTGCAGCCGCGCCGACAGCGGCAGGTCGCCGTCGGAGACCACGGTGCCGTGCGCGACGTGGCGCAGCCGGCTGCCATGGCTTTCAATCAGGCCCCAGCCGGTGCGGCGCAGGCCGGGATCGAAACCGATCAGTCGCATCGCGCCCTCACCCACGCTGCCGCCTCACGCGCTCAGCTTCGCCATCACCTCGTCGGAGACGTCGAAGTTGGCCGCGACGCGCTGCACGTCGTCATTGTCGTCCAGCACCTCCAGCAGCTTGAACAGCGTCTCCGCCGTGCCTTCGTCGACCGGGGTCTGGTTCTGCGGCTTCCACTCCAGGCGCGCGGTCTGCGCCTCGCCGTACTTGGTCTCCAGCGCGTCGCGCACCTCGTTCAGCGAGTCGGCGGCGCAGTAGATCGCATGTACCTCCTCGCCGCTCTCCACGTCGTCGGCGCCGGCTTCCGCCGCGGCCTCGAACATCGCGTCCGGCTCGGCCACGTCGACCGGATATTCGATCAGGCCGACCCGGTCGAACATGAACGCGACCGAACCGGTCTCGCCCAGGTTGCCGCCGTGCCGGCTGAACGCGGTGCGCACCTCCGAGGCGGTGCGGTTGCGGTTGTCGGTCAGCGCCTCGACGATCACTGCCACGCCGCCGGGCCCGTAGCCCTCGTAGCGAATCTCCTCAAGCTGCTCGCCATCGCCGCCGGCGATCGCGCGCTTGATCGCGCGGTCGATATTGTTGTTCGGCATGTTCATCGCGCGGCCGGCCTGGATCGCGGCACGCAGGCGCGGATTCGCCGCCGGGTCGGGCAGCCCCAGGCGGGCCGCCACGGTGATCTCCTTGGCGATCTTGGTGAACTGCTTGGCGCGCTTCGCATCCTGCGCGCCCTTGCGGTACATGATGTTCTTGAATTGTGAATGGCCGGCCATGACTCGGTTCTGGCTGTTTCGTGCGGTTCGTCGGTGGGTTGATCTCGCATGACGGTGTGGCGTGCGACGAGGCGCAGCCATACCACATCTGGTGTTCCGGCGCAGGGCATAGCCCTAGTCAACCTTTATGGCAACATTGCGGCGCGGATGGCCGCGTTAAGCCCTCTTTAAGCCGTCGGGCGCACAATTGATCCGACCCGCAAGCCCACCTGGGCCGATGCGATGGAAGGATCAGGACGGTGCACCGACCGATGAGCGATTTCGTGGCAGAGACCGACAACCGCAGCGTCTCCGACTGGGCGACCGCCGCCCGGGAAGCCGAGACCGCGCTTGGCGAGTTGCGCGAGAGCAGCCTGCAGGGCTGCCTCTCCACCCTGGAAGCCACCCTGTGGACGGCCGAGACCGGCGCCGGCGCCGCCAGCGCCGCGACCGAGCTGGCCAAGCTGGCGCGCCAGATGCACGACCAGACCCAGGCGCTGACCAAGCAGATCGCCGGCGTCTACAAGTAGGCGACCCACGGCCGGTTCGCCGGCCGCCATCACATAACTTGATTCTCGCCCCGTGCCGGGCTGGCGCGGGGCGTTATCTTGTACGGAGACAACTCAGGCGGGCAGCGCTTCGGCCCGGCTCGGCCAGGCCGGGCTGAGCTTGCCGCCGACGCGGATCGGCTCGGCCCACACCGCGCGGCCGGTGGCGTCGTCGGTCTCCACCACGATGCCGCACAGGCTGGCCTCGCCCAGCGCCGGCACGAAGCGCCCGGCCGGCATCTTCTTGGTGAAGCGCTGGATCGGCTCTTCCTTCTGCATCCCGATGATCGAGTCGTAGTCGCCGCACATGCCGACGTCGGACTGATAGGCGGTGCCGCCGGCCAGGATCATGGTGTCGGCCGTCGGCACGTGGGTATGCGTGCCGACCACCATCGACACCCGGCCGTCCAGCAGGTGCCCGAAGGTCATCTTCTCGCTGGTCGCCTCGGCGTGCACGTCGACCATGATGAAGTCGGCGTCGCGGCCCAGCCTGATGTCCTTCAGCGCATGCTCGACATGCACGAAGCAGTCGCCCATCGGCTCCATGAACACGTTGCCCAGCACTTGCAGCACCATCACCTTGCGACCGCCGGCGGCGGGAAAGATGCCGGCGCCGCGCCCAGGCGTGCCGGGCGGGAAATTCAGCGGCCGCAGCAGCCGCTTCTCCTGCGCCATGGTCGGGATGATCTCGCGCTGGCCCCAGACGTGGTTGCCGGTGACGATCACGTCGGTGCCGGCGTTGTAGAGCTTCTCGCAGATATCCGCGGTGATGCCGAAGCCCTTGGCCGCGTTCTCGCCGTTCACCACTACGAAGTCGGCACCCAGCGCCTGGCGCATCGCCGGCAGCTTGTCGTACAGCGCCTCGCGCGCGGAACGACCGACTATGTCACCGAAATAAACGACGCGCACTCAACTCTCCCTTTCTTCGGTGACGAACCAGCCGGCCTCGGTCACCACCGCGTCGACCGCCTGGTCGTTCGGCCCGGTCGGCAACCTGTCGATGACCTGGCCGGCATAGCCCCAGCCGACGGTCCGTGCCGCCGGCAGGCCGGCGATGGTCCGGTCATAGTAGCCGCCGCCATAGCCCAGACGATAGCCGCGCCGGTTGACCGCCAGGAACGGCACCACGATCAGCGTCGGTTGCAGCGCCGGCGCCGCCGCCAGTGGCTCCTGGATGCCGAACGGCCCCGACGCCATCGCGTCGCCTGGCCGCCAGGCCCGCAGCGCCAGCGGCTGGCCGCGCCCGACCACCACCGGCAGCGCGATGTCATGGCCGCGTTCGATCAGGCCGGCGCGCAACGGCGCGGTGTCGAGCTCGTCGCCGATCGACCAGAACACCGCGACCACGTCGCCGGGCCGCAGAAAGGTCTCCAGCAGGATGGCGGCCGCCCTGGCACCGGCACCAGCTTCGGCCAGCGCCTCGCGACGCCGGCGCATCTCCAGGCGCAGCCGCCGCTTCGCTTCAACTAGATCGGGGGGCGTAGATGACGGGACCACGTGAGCCGTTGCCCTTTAACTGTCGACTGAGGCCTGCATAAGCAGGTGGGCGCCGCGTAACAAGACCACGATCCTGCCAGAGACAGCTCCCATTCAGACGTTATTGGCCCAGGGACATGCTTATGGCTGACGCACTCCGCAGAAACCCGTCGCGACCTACTTAGGGTTTCTCCAGGCTCGCGGCAATACGCTCAAGTCGCGCGGCCAGCGCATCGAGCGCCTTCGCGGCCTCGCCGTCGTCGGCCGCCGGCACCGCCTCGGGCGTCGCGCCGCCGGCGCTCTGTATGTCCTCCAGCGCGCTGACCGCGCCGGATAGATCGTCGGCGATATTCAGCGCGGTCATCAGCATGATCTGCATCTCGCCGACCTGGCCGACCTGATCGACGACTTCCTTCACCCGACTGTCGAGATAGGCCGCGAGCTGGCTGACGTGGTTCTCCTCGCCGTCAGCGCAGGCAATGCCATAGTCGCGTCCGTTCACCTTGACTGAGAGTTGCGCCATGCTACTCGTCCAGCACCGTCTTGAGTTCGCCGATGGCGGAATCGAGGCCGCTGGAAAGCTCCGCAGTGAGTATCTGCAGCTTGCCGTTTTCCGCTCTCGCCGCGTCCAGTTCCTCGCGCAGTCCATCGCGCTCGACGGCGAGTGCGTCAAGCTGTTTGCGCAGCGCGGCAGATTCGTCGGCGCCGAACAGGTCGGCCTGTCCTGCTGCGCCGCCGCCCTTCTTCGGCGCCGGCTTGGCCAGCGCGCCTTCGAGCCGGTCGATCGCCGCGGCCAGCCGCTCGGTCGCTTTGTCGAGTTTGGCCATACGCGAAATTCTTTGCCCTCAGCGGGACTTAGGCGCCCCAACTCGCGCGGAGCATAAAGCGGCAAGCGGGCCAACGTCAACCAAGCCGGCAACGCCGGACGACAGGCGTTGACGACGGCGTGTCGCGTCGGCATGTTGCGGCCGCATTCCGTAGGATACCTCAGGCGCCCGCGCCCCCGGGCCGGCCAGCGATAGAGACGGTCAGCAGAACTTGGACACCCACGCATGACGGCAGCGGACCGGGCCAGCCCCGCCGAACTCGCCAACGCCCTGCGCGCGCTCGCCATGGACGCCGTGCAGGCCGCCAAATCCGGCCACCCCGGCATGCCGATGGGCATGGCCGACGTGGCCACGGTGTTGTTCACTAAATTTCTCAAGTTCGACGCACAACACCCTGATTGGCCTGACAGAGATCGGTTCGTACTTTCGGCCGGCCACGGCTCGATGCTGCTCTATGGGCTGCTCCACCTGACCGGTTACGCCGACTTCCCGATGGACGAGTTGCGCAACTTCCGCCAATTCGGCGCGAAGACCGCGGGCCATCCCGAATACGGCCACGGCGCCGGCATCGAGACCACCACCGGCCCGCTGGGCCAGGGCATCGCCAACGCCGTCGGCATGGCGCTGGCCGAGCGACTCATGAACCACCGCTTCGGGGACTCGCTGGTCGATCACCGCACCTATGTCATCGCCGGCGACGGTTGCCTGATGGAAGGCATCAGCCACGAGGCCGCGTCGTTCGCGGGTCACCTGAAGCTCAACAAGCTGATCGTGCTGTTCGACGACAACGGCATCACCATTGACGGCGGCACCGAACTGTCCTGCTCCGATGACGCCCGCATGCGCTTCGAGAGCTACGGCTGGGCCACCGACGCGGTCGACGGCCACGACCAGGATGCGGTCGCCGCCGCGATTCGGCGCGCCCACGGCAGCGACCGGCCGACCCTGATTGCCTGCAAGACGCATATCGGATTCGGCGCGCCGACCAAGCAGGACAAGGCGAGCGCGCATGGCGCCCCGCTCGGCGACGAAGAGATCGAGGGCACCCGCGCCGCGCTCGGCTGGAGCGCCGGCCCGTTCGAGATTCCCGAGCCGATCGCCGCCACCTGGCGCGCGTTCGGCGCCCGCGGCGAGGCCGACCGCCAGGCCTGGCAGGACCGCCTGGACGCCGACGACCAGCGCCAGGCGTTCCAGGACGCCATCGCCGGCGACGTCGCCGCGGCGCTGCAGGCGCCGATGCAGGCGTTCAAGGAAGCCCAGCTGAGCGTCGACAAGGCGGTGGCGACACGGCAGTCGTCCGGCAACCTGCTGAGCGAGATCGCGCCGGCGCTGCCGACCCTGCTGGGCGGCTCCGCCGACCTCACCGGCTCGAACCTGACCCGCGCCGAGAATGTCGCGCCGGTGGCCGCCGACAATTACGGCGGCCGCTACGTGTTCTACGGCGTGCGCGAGCATGCGATGGCCGCGGCGATGAACGGCATGGCGCTGCACAAGGGCGTGATCCCGTTCGGCGGCACCTTCCTGGTGTTCACCGACTATTGCCGCCCGGCGATCCGGCTCTCCGCGCTGATGGGCATCCGCGTCGTCTATGTGATGACGCACGATTCCATCGGCCTGGGCGAGGACGGGCCGACGCACCAGCCGGTGGAGCACCTGGCCGCGCTGCGCGCGGTCCCGAACCTGCGCGTGTTCCGCCCGGCCGATGCCATCGAGGTCGCCGAGTGCTGGGAACTGGCGTTGAACAACCACGACGGCCCGGCGGTGCTGGCGCTGACCCGCCAGGGCGTGCCGCGGCTGCGCAACGCGCCCTTCGCGGAGAACCGCAGCGCCCGTGGCGCCTACGAGATCATTGCCGCCGACGGCGAGCCGGCGGTGACCCTGTTCGCCACCGGTTCGGAAGTCGGCACCGCCGCCGCGGCCCGCGACCTGCTGCAGGCCGACGGCCACCCGACCCGGGTCATCTCGGTGCCGAGCTGGGAGCTGTTTGCGCAGCAGCCGGCCGACTATCGCGATGCGATCCTGCGCCCCACGACGGTGCGCGTGGCGGTCGAGGCCGGCATGCGCATGGGTTGGGAGCGTTTCGTCGGCACCGATGGCGGTTTTGTCGGCATGGACGGCTTCGGCGCCTCGGCGCCGGCCGGCCAGCTCTACGAACATTTCGGGATTACCGCGGCAAGTGTCGCCAGCGAGGCACGCCGGCTGCTCGCCGCGCGTGCCCAGTAAACTACCCCACGGAGGAACAACATGCCCGTACGTGTCGCCATCAATGGATTCGGCCGCATCGGCCGGCTGGTGCTACGCGCGATCCACGAGAGCAGCCGCAAGGACATCCAGGTCGTCGGCCTGAACGACCTCGGCAGCACCGAGATCAACGCCCAGCTGTTGCAGAACGACTCGGTTCACGGCCCCTTCCCCGGCAAGGTGCGGGCGACCAAGACCGGCATCGACATCGGCCGCGGCGTCATGAAGGTCACCGCCGAGCGCGACCCGGCCAACCTGCCCTGGGCCGACCTCAAGGTCGACGTGGCACTGGAATGCACCGGTATCTTCGCCGACAAGGAGAAGGCATCCGCGCACCTGACGGCCGGCGCCAAGAAGGTGCTGGTCTCGGCGCCGGCGACCGGCGTCGACCTGACCGTGGTGCACGGCGTCAACTCCGACAAGCTGCGCAAGTCGCACAAGGTGGTCTCCAACGCCTCGTGCACGACCAACTGCCTGGCGCCGGTGGCGCACGTGCTGAACAAGGCGGTCGGCATCCAGCGCGGCTTCATGACCACGATCCACGCCTACACGTCGGACCAGATGTTGCAGGACGGGCTGCACCGCGACCTGCGCCGGGCGCGCGCCGCCAACCTGTCGATGATCCCGACCTCGACCGGCGCCGCCCGCGCCGTCGGCCTGGTGCTGCCGGAACTGGCCGGCAAGCTCGACGGCACCTCGATCCGGGTGCCGACGCCGAACGTCTCCTGCGTCGACCTGACCTTCCAGTCGAAGAAGAAGACCAGTGTCGAAGAAATCAACGAGGCCATCGTCAAGGCGTCCAAGACCAAGCAGCTCAAGGGCATCCTGACCACCAACGACGGCCCGCTGGTCTCCATCGACTTCAACCACAACCCGTCCAGCTCGACCTTCGACCTGACCCAGACGCAGGTGATCGACGGCACTTTCGTGCGCATCCTGTCCTGGTATGACAACGAGTGGGGCTTCGCCAATCGCATGAGCGACACGGCGGTGGCCATGGGCAAGCTGAAGTAGGACTGACCGCGCGATGGCGCGCTTCCACACCCTGGACGACATGGCGCTGGATGGCCGGCGCGTGCTGGTGCGCGTCGACCTCAACGTGCCGCTCAAGGATGGCGTAGTCACCGATGCGACCCGCATAGAGCGGCTGGTGCCGACCGTGCGCGCGCTGCGCGAGGCCGGCGCCCGCGTGGTGCTGATGTCGCACTTCGGCCGGCCCAAGGGCAAGCGGGTGCCGGAGATGAGCCTGGCGCCGGTGCGCGACGCGCTGGCCGCCGCGCTCGGCACCAGGCCGACCTTCGCCGAGGACTGCATCGGCGCCGAGGCCAAGGCGGTGGTCGACGCGCTCGGCCCTGGCGGGGTCGCCCTGCTGGAGAACCTGCGCTACCACGCCGGCGAGGAAGCCAACGACAGCGACTTCGCCGCCGCGCTAGCCGAGCTGGGCGACGTCTACATCAACGACGCCTTCTCCTGCGCACATCGCGCCCATGCCTCGACCGACGCGATCGCGCGCTGCCTGCCGGCGCTGGCTGGCCGCGCCATGCAGGCCGAGCTGGAGGCGCTGCAGGCCGCGCTAGGCGATCCGAAACGCCCGGTGATGGCGATCGTCGGCGGCGCCAAGGTCTCCACCAAGCTGGCCGTGCTGGGCCACCTGGTCGACCGGGTCGACCACCTCGTCATCGGCGGCGGCATGGCCAACACATTCCTGCACGCGCAAGGCATCAACGTCGGCACCTCGCTGTGCGAGCCCGACCTCGCCGATCAGGCCCGCGCGATCATGGCCAAGGCCGAGACCGCCGGCTGCGCCATCGTGCTGCCGCCCGACGTGGTGGTTGCCACGGCGCTGAAGCCCAACGTCGACACGGCCACCATCGTGGTGGAGAAGGCGCCGGACGAGATGATGATCCTCGACGTCGGTCCGCGCGCGGTGCTCGACCTGAAGGAACGGCTGGGGCAGTGCAAGACGCTGGTCTGGAACGGCCCGCTCGGCGCCTTCGAGACACCGCCCTTCGACGTCGCCACGCTGGCCATTGCCAGGGAGGCCGCCCGCCTGACCCAGGCCGGCGGCTTGACCTCGGTTGCCGGCGGCGGCGACACCGTGGCGGCGGTGAACGCGGCCGGCGTCGGCGACCAGTTGAGCTACGTCTCGACCGCCGGCGGCGCCTTCCTGGAATGGCTGGAGGGCAAGACCCTGCCCGGCGTCGCGGCGCTGGAGGCGGCCGCCGGATGAGCCGCACCGTTTACCTCCGCGACTCCGCTCAGGCCGCCGAAGCCCTGGCCCAGGGTCACGACATCCGTTTCCTCACGCCGCCCGACGGCGCCTTCACCGCCGGCGAGAGCTACTACCGCGCGGTGCTGGCAAGCCTGGGCCGGCCGGTCGACGCGATCATCGACTGTGCCGACGACGCCGCCGTCGCCGTGGAGGCGTTGAACGCCGGCTGGCGCGGCGTCGTGCTGCGTGGCCCGGCGGCGCCGGCCGTGGCGGCCATCGCCAAAGACCTCGGTGCGACGCTTTACCGCCGCGCGCCGCGCGCGATTGAACTTCCCGATCCGTCTCGGCTATGAGACAGGCAAGACCAATGACCGACAGGGGCGAGACGCCATGAAGATTTCCCGCAAGGTGCGCCAGATCCTGGCCAACTATGAGTCAGATTGCCCGGGCACCAAGGCCAACCTGGCCCGCATCCTGATGCAGGGAAAGCTGGGCGGTTCCGGCAAGATGGTGATCCTGCCGGTCGACCAGGGTTTCGAGCACGGGCCGGCACGCAGCTTCGCGCCGAACCCGCCGGCCTATGACCCGCACTACCATTTCCAGCTCGCGCTTGACGCCGGGCTGAACGCCTTCGCCACGCCGCTGGGCATGATGGAGGCCGGCGCCGACACCTTCGCCGGCCAGATCCCGCTGATCCTCAAGGTCAACAGCGCCAACTCGCTGTTCCCGTCCGCGCCGGCCAAGGACCAGGCGATCACCGCTTCGGTCAACGACGCCCTGCGCCTGGGCGCCTCGGCGATCGGTTTCACCATCTACCCCGGCTCGGAAGCCTCCTACGACATGATGGAGGAAATCCGCGAGATGGCCGAGGAGGCCAAGGCGGTCGGCCTGGCGGTGGTGATCTGGTCCTACCCGCGCGGCGGCGACATCACCAAGGACGGCGAGACCGCGATGGACGTGGCCGCCTACGCGGCGCATATCGCCGCGCTGATGGGCGCGCACATCATCAAGGTGAAGCTGCCGACCGACCATCTGATGCAGTCAGAGGCGCAGAAGGTCTACGAGGCGCAGAAGGTCGATATCTCCTCGCTGGCCAAGCGGGTCGAGCACGTCATGCAGTCGTCGTTCAATGGCCGGCGCATCGTGGTGTTCTCCGGTGGCGCGCTGAAAGGCGCCGAGGCGGTCTACGACGAGGCCAAGGCGATCCGCGACGGTGGCGGCAACGGCTCGATCATCGGCCGCAACACCTTCCAGCGCCCGCGCGAGGACGCCATCGCCATGCTCGACCGCATCATCCGCATCTACCAGGGCAAGGAGTAGCGCCACGGCCGCGGACGTCGACGACGCGCCAGGCTGCCGGCTCTACTTGGTCACGCCACCGAAGCTGGAGCCGGCCGCCTTTGCCGAGACGCTGAAGGCGGCGCTGGGCGGCGGCGACGTCGCCTGCCTGCAGCTACGCCTGAAGGACGTGCCCGACGACGAGGTGCTGCGCGCCTGCGAGGCCTTGCTGCCGGTCGCGCACGATCACGACGTCGCGCTGCTGGTCAACGACCGCCCGGACCTGGCGGCCAAGGCCGGCGCCGACGGCACCCACGTCGGCCAGGAGGACGCCTCCTACGCCGACGCCCGCGCCCTGTTGGGCGAGGACCGCATCGTCGGCGTCACCTGCCACGACTCGCGCCATCTGGCGATGGAAGCGGCCGACGCCGGCGCCGACTACGTCGCCTTCGGCGCCTTCTTCGCCACCACCACCAAGCAGCCCAAGTCCAAGGCCGCGCTGGACCTGCTGGCGTGGTGGTCGGAGGTGTTCGAAATCCCCTGCGTCGCCATCGGCGGCATCACGGTGGCGAACTGCGAGCCGCTGGTGCGGGCCGGCGCCGACTTCCTCGCGGTCGTGTCAGGCGTGTGGGACCACCCCGACGGACCGGCCACGGCCGTGGCGGCGTTCAACCGCATCTTCGAGCAGGCAGGCCTTGAGTTCTAACGCCGGCTTGATCGTCGCCCGCCGGCGCCCGAATATGCGCGAGACATAGCCGGAGACCGCCGCCATGACCGCCAAGTCCGGGATTTTCGCCGCGCCGATGACGCCGATGCGGGCCGACCTGTCGGTCGACCTGCCGCGCTACGTCGCGCATTGCCGCCGGCTGCTGGACGCCGGCTGTCACGGGCTGATGCCGCTGGGCTCGACCGGCGAGGCGCATTCGCTGACCGTCGACGAGCGCATCGCAATGATGGACGCGCTGGCCGACGCCGGCCTGCCGATGGACACCATGCTGATCGGCACGTCGTCGCTGGCCTGGCCGGACGCGGTGCGCATGGCGCAACACGCGACCGGCCTGGGTGCCGGCGGTGTCTGCGTGCAGCCGCCGTTCTACTACAAGCCGCCGGACGACGACGCGCTGGTCGACTTCTTCGCCCGCGTGGTCGACGACGTGAACGACCCGCGCCTGCGGCTCTACGTCTACGACTGGCAGCCGAACCTGGGCGTGCACCTGAGCCTTGACCTGTTCGAGCGGCTGTTCGCGGCGCGCAGCGACAACATCGTCGGCATCAAGGATTCCAGCGGCGATGCGGAGATGCTGCGCCAGCGCTGCGCTGCCTTCCCCGACCGCGAGGTGCTGGCCGGCACCGACTCGATGATCCTGACCGGCTTGCGCGCCGGCGGCAGCGGGGCGATGTCCGGGATCTCCAACATCATGCCCGAGACCACGCTGGCCCTGTTCGCCGACCCCAAGGGTGAGAACGGCGACGCGCGGCAGGCCCGCATCGACGCCGCCTTGAAGATCATGCGCGCGGCCGGCTGGTTCGCCAGCCTGAAGGCGGCGCTGGTGTGGCTGACCGGCGACGACGCCTGGCGCCACGCCCGCCCCGGCATCGGCCGCCTGGACGCCGAGCAGGAACGCGCGCTGATCGACGGCCTGAGCGGCCTCGGCCTGGGTCCGGCCAAAGCCGCCGCCGAATAGGCGCGGGCTGCCTACGCCGCCAGTTCGACCACAAAACGGGTGCCGCCAGCAGCCCCGTCAAAACTCAGGTCGCCGTCCAACTGCTGCACGATGGCGCTGGTGAGACGCATGCCGAGGCCCGTGCTGTCCTCCGGCGCGAACGCCGCCGGCAGACCCTTGCCGTCATCGCGTACTTCCAGGCAGATCCGGCCGTCGCTCATGAAGAGTTCGACCTCAACGGTGCCGGTGCCGCCGTCGGCGAAGGCGTGACGCATCGCATTGGTGACCAGTTCGTTGGTGATGATGCCGATATTCACCGCCCGCGCGGCCGACTGGACGGTACTCTCCAGCTTTGCCTCGATCTTGATCGTGCCGTCGGTCTGCGCCCGCAGCGCGGTAACGATCCGGCCGACGAAATCCCGCAGATCGACCCGGTCGTGCGAGCCGGACAGATGTAGCTGGTCGTGCAGGTTGGCGACCGCCATCACCCGGTCGCGTGCCGCCGTCAGCTGCAGGCGCGCCGCCTCCTCTTCCATACCGCGCCCCTGCATGCTCAGGATCGAGGCGATCAGACCGAGCGAGTTCTTCACCCGGTGATTGATCTCCTGCAGCAACTGCTCGGCGCTCTCGAGCGACTGGCGGAGCCGCAGTTGCGCCATGACCTGGTTCGCCAGGATCGTCAGTGCGCGCGCCTGCGCCGCGCTGAGCTGCCGCGGCTGGTGATCGAGAACGCAAAGCGTGCCGATGCGGTGGCCATCCTCGGTCTCCAGCAACGCCCCGGCATAGAAGCGCAGGCCCGGCTCACCGATGCACAGCGGGTTGTCCTGGAAGCGGGGGTCGTCCCGCGTATCCTCGATCACGGTCAGGCCCGGCTGCAGGATGACGTGCGCACAGATCGAGGTTTCCAGCGGCGTCTCGCGCACGCCAAGGCCGATCTCGGCCTTGAACCACTGCCGCGACTCGTCGATCAGGTTGACCACGGCGATCGGTGTCTCGCAGACCTGCGATGCCAGTTCCACGATGTCGTCAAACGCCGGTTCTCGTGGCGTGTCGAGAATGCCCAACCGATGCAAGGCGGCGAGGCGCGCCGCCTGATCCGCCGGTGGTTGTGCGCGCATGCCCGGCCTCCTTTGCCCGCCACGACCCTGACCTGGATCGTATTGTTGCCATTCTCGCCGGCAAACCCGCGCCCGGGCAACCCTGCGCGCCGCCTACTTCGCCGCGATCAGGCCGATCTCCACGAGGAACGGCGGGGCGGCCAGCGGGGCACCGACGCAGGCGCGGGCCGGCGCGTTGTCCGGCGCGACCCAGGCGTCCCAGACCTTGTTCATGTCGGCGAAGAAGCGCATGTCGGTGAGCCAGATGGTGGCCGACAGCGCCTTCGACTTGTCGGTCCCGGCGGCGGCCAGCAGGGCGTCGATCTTGGCCAGGATCTGCTCGGTCTGGCCGGTCACGTCGGCCGACGGATCGTCCGCCACCTGGCCGGCCAGATAGACGGTGTCGCCATGCTCCACCGCCTGGCTCATGCGCGGGCTGACCTTGTGTCGCTTGATGCTCATGTTCGTCGTCTCCCTCGTTGCAGCGTAGGCCGGACGGTAATCGGCGCCTGCGGCGCTTACAAGCACCGCCATTGCCCTTCCGGCGCCGAATTGCTACATCCGCGCCCGCGACGGTGCGCGATGCGTCAACGACATCAATACAACGAGAGCCAAGGATGAAGATCAGCGGCAATTCGATCCGCCCCGGCAACGTGATCGAGCACAAGGGCGGCCTGTGGCGCGCGGTGCGCACGCAACACACCCAGCCCGGCAAAGGCGGCGCCTACATGCAGGTCGAGCTGCGCAATCTGCGCGACGGCTCCAAGCTGAACGAGCGCTTCCGCGCCTCGGAGAGTGTCGAGCAAGTGCGGCTGGAGCAGCGCGACTTCCAGTTCCTCTACGCCGACGCCGACCTGTTCACCTTCATGAACACCGAGACCTACGAGCAGGTGCAGATCGCCGCCGCGCTGATCGGCGACGACGCCACCTACCTGCAGGACGGCATGACCATCACCATCGAGACCTACGAGGACGAGCCGATCGGCGTCTCGTTGCCCGAGCAGGTGGTGCTTGAGGTGAGCGAGACCGAGCCGGTGGTGAAGGGCCAGACCGCGGCCAACTCGTTCAAGCCGGCGGTTCTGGAGAATGGCGTACGCACCAACGTGCCGCCGTTCATCGGCATCGGCGAGAAGCTGGTCATCGCCACCGCCGATGGCAGCTACGTCAAACGCGCCGACTGAGGCACAGGAACAGTCCATGGCCGCCGTCCGGCAATCCGCGCTTATCAACGTCATGATCGCGGCGGCCAAGAAGGCCGGTCGCGGCCTGGTGCGCGACTTCGGCGAGGTCGAGCAGCTCCAGGTCAGCCGCAAGGGCCCGGGCGACTTCGTCAGCCAGGCCGACCTGAAGGCCGAACGCACGCTGCGCCGCGAGTTGCAGAAGGCGCGCGAGACCTATGGCCTGCTGATGGAGGAATCCGGCGAGACACCGGGCTCGGACACGTCCAACCGTTGGGTGGTCGACCCGCTCGACGGCACCTCCAACTTCCTGCATGGGGTGCCGCATTTCGCGGTTTCCGTGGCGTTGGAGCGCGACCGCCAGATCCAGGCCGGCGTGGTCTACAACCCCGTCACCGACGAGCTCTACTGGGCCGAGAAGGGCATCGGCGCCTACCTCAACGACCGCCGCCTGCGGGTCTCGGCGCGCACCGAGATCGGCGACGCCATGGTGATGACCGGCATCCCGCACGGCCTGGCCGAGCGCGCCGAGCGCTATCTGCCGATGCTGGGCCGGGTGGCGCCGAAAGTCGGCGCCGTGCGCCGCTTCGGGGCCGCGGCGCTGGACCTGGCCTGGGTCGCCAGCGGCCGGGCCGATGCCTTCTTCGAGTTCAATCTGTCGCGGTGGGACATCGCTGCCGGGCTGCTGATCGTACGCGAGGCCGGCGGTTTCGTCTCCGACATCGACGGTCGGGACCGGATGATGGAAAGCGGCGACATCGTCGCCAGCAACGCCACGCTACACGAACCGCTGCTGGCCTTGCTGCGCAGCCCGTCGGGACCATGAGCCGGCCACGGCTCGATCCTGCCCGCGGCGAAGGAAGTGGCGTAAGGAACCGGCCTAACGCGTTGCGGCGCAACGACCCATCCGGTATCGTCGCGACCGACTTCCGCCACCTTTCACCAGGGACCGACGCCGCGCTTTCATGACCCGCAGGGCCCCGCTACTCGGCACGTCTCTCCGCAGCCATGTGCTGCGGCGCAGCGCGTTGTGCCTGGTGCTTGCCGCGCCGGCGCCGGCCGCGATGGCCCAGGGCACCGTGGTGATCGGCGGTGACGGCGCCGCCGGCGTCGAAGTCGACATGCAGGCCATTGGCGGCGGCTCGGGCACCGGGCGCACCTATGTCGGCCGCGACGGCCGGCTGCTGGCCCCGGTGTACGGCCTCGGCTCGCCGAACGACCGGCAATTGCTGATCCCCGGCGAGCGTCGCGCCGATACCGGCTGCGTACAGCTTCGCCCGCCGGGCGGCGGCAGCGCGCCGCGCCTGAACGCCCCGGCGCTGGCCGCGCGGCCGGCCCCGGCGCCGGACCGCGG